>JAXHNH010000015.1:0-134744 GCA_034520725.1 Gracilimonas sp.
TATAAAGAGGGCAATGTTGAAGCCCCGGATGAAGTAATTCAACTGTTTGACCATTTCCACAAGAAGTTCTATCCGAATTTTGGTGTCCCAAAATCGGTTAGGCGAATTGGAGTTTTCGTCATTAGTTTTGCTCCGGCTATCCTTTGAAGGCTCTGCCTCAAATCAAATTCAGAAAGTTCTTTATATGTTGCTATTCATTATTTTTGTTCATTAATTTAACGTGTTCACGATTCGTGAACATAATAAAAAAGTGAACAAATGAAGCAGGCTATCCTTGAAAAGGCACTTGCGAATCTTCCAACAGAGATCGGTCAAAAGACGGAATGGGAGACCTATGTCCCTGATAATAACTATAGAGTTGATGCCAAGCTGACGTTCAACCCATAAACGAAAAGAAGAGCCATTGCCAGAAATGCTGAGATCAAAAAGGAGATTCGGAAAGCATCATATTCCTCCTTTGAAGGAGTTAGACAAAAAAGTTGGTCCTTTAATGCTGGTGGCCGAAAGATTATACCCTAACATAAAGAAACTCCTGAATGAGGCAGGTATTGACTGGATTGATGTAGCTGGGAATATCCATTTAAAAGATGAGGAGACCCTCATATGGATCGATAAGCATACCACAACCCCAATTCAGCAGAAGAAAAACCGAGCCTTTACCAAAACCGGATTAAAAGTGGTGTTTTTGTTTCTTCATGATGAAGCTTGGCTAAATCGAACCTATCGGGAAATAGCTGAGGCAGCGGATGTAGCACTTGGAAATATTAAACATGTATTAGACGGCTTGAAAGAACATGAATACATTTATGCGAAAAACAGGAATGTACTCAAACTCAAAAACAGGGGTCAACTTTTGGATCAATGGATTACAGCCTTTGCGGATGAACTTAAACCTCGCATTCAAAAAGCTCAATATGCGTTCTTGAATAAAGAGGTTGAACAAAATTGGAAGAAACTACCACTGGATGAAGACGATATGTGGGGTGGTGAGCCAGCCGCTGATCTATTAACAAATGATCTGAAGCCGTTGGAATATATTATCTATACCAAAAAAAACCGGGCTGAACTCATGAAGCAGTTTAAACTTATACCCGATGAGAACGGCAAAGTAGAAATTCGGGAGCCTTACTGGACGATAGCAGGGGCCCTTCCAAATATAGCGCCCCGCCTCGTTGTTTATACCGATCTAATAGTGACCGGGGATGCAAGAAATATCAAAGTAGCAAAAGAAGTATATGCGAAAGCCATTGAAAATAAAGCTTGAAGATCTGCGCCAAAATCAACTTAAGGAACTGTTTCTTGTCGTTGAGAAGGTGTTCAATAAATGTGAAGTTGACTTCTATCTTTTGGGGGCTATTGCGAGAGATACCTGGTATATAAAAGGTCAAATTGAATCGCGTGCTACACGCGACGTGGATTTCGCTATATATGTATCCGGGGAAGAACACTATGAACAGGTAATATCTGAGCTTATCGATAATCATGGTTTTTCTGAAATCAACAATGTGCCATTTCGTTTGCAGACACCATTTACTTACACTATCGACCTAATTCCCTTTGGTGAGATCAGCATAGACGAGGCTGTAATACCCGATGAGAACTGGGATCGTCCTATTTTCATCAATGGTTTTGAAGAGATATTCAGGAATGCAACCATACAGGTTAAAGATGAAGGTGACGGATTGGAATTCAAGGTTGCAACGCTTCCTGCAATTCTATTATTGAAACTGATTGCTTATGATGATCGCCCTGAACATCGGACTCAAGATCCCAAAGACATTGCGCAAATCATTGAAAATTATTTTGAAGTTGAAAAGGAAATGATCTGGGAAGAGCATCATGATCTATTTGATGATACTTCTGAGCTGGATGAAATTGGTGCCCGGGTCATCGGACGTGAAATCAGCGAAATACTGGTTGAAAACAAGACGCTGAAGGATCAGGGTATTAAACATTCTATCATTGGAAGACCGGACGCAAAAAAGCATGGCCAAAGCTATGATACAAGCTGATTTGACTTCAGATAAAGTTGATAGGTGGTTTTGATAAAAGAAGAAATTGAAGAAGCTGGGCCTAAATGAACAACAGATTGAGGCTGTGAAATTTGTGAAAAATCATGCGCAAATCACCAATGCTGAATATCAGGAGAAGTTTAATGTAGCGAGAAGGACCGCGACCAGAGACTTAAAAGAATTAGTAGAGAAAGGAATTCTTAATTCTTCTGAGAGAAAGGGGCAGGGGCTTATTATGAAATTTGAATTGCGCCATGATTGCGCCAATTGCGCCATGGTTGCGCCAGAATAGGGACAATTGGGACATAATGGAGACAATTAGGACAATATGTATTGCACATATGGACAAAAACCTATACACTTATTTAAAGTTATATAGGATATTGTCCTTATCATGTATGTGTCCCAATCCAAAATAGAAGAAGCAGTAAAACTCTTTAAGGAGCATGATGGGGTTATGCGCACTTCTGCAATACTGGATGCTGGAGTACACCGCCGAACGCTGTATCATATGAGGGATGATGGCATAGTGACGGCCATTAACCGAGGAGTGTATCAGCTAACAGAAAGCGAACCGCTGAGTAATCCGGATCTGGTGATCGTGGCAAAGAAAATCCCGGAAGCGCGAATTTGCCTTATTTCAGCTCTGTCCATCCATGATATGACGGAAGAAATCCCTCACAAGGTACACATCGCCCTACACCGCTCAAGTTGGCAGCCGGAACTTAATTATCCTCCGCTAAAAGTTTACAGGTTTTCAGAAGAAACCATCAACAGCGGGCTTCAAACCCAAACCATAGACGGTGTAGAAGTAAAGGTTTTCAATCCTGCAAAAACTATCGCCGATTGTTTCAAATTCCGTAATCAAATAGGTCTTGATATAGCAATTGGGGCACTGAAGAATGGAATCAAGGAAAATAAGGCTACTTATGGTGATATTGTGAAGTATGCGAAACTGTGCAAAGTAGAACGAGTGATAAAACCGTACCTGGAGACCGTTGCTCATGGTTGACAAAATTTAGAACGACCAACAACCGATTATCTGAAATGGCATCAACAGGAGGTTTGTTTGGGAAGGTTTTGTTCACTTTTTTTGCTTGTTCACGATTCGTGAACAGGGAGATTCAGTGAACAACAGTCGAGATAATTCAATTGAACGCATATCTAACCCGCAATAGAACCCGCATAAAAGTCTTATTTAATTGTTGCATAAATAAGTATTTATTGAATTTAAGTGGTCATATTTTACCCGCAAAATCGGAAAGATTCAGTATCAGGTTACTAAAATTCATCCGGTTCTGCATTTGATTCAGGATCAGTTTGCAAGAAAGACCTAATTTTTTGATTAGCCGGGTTCAGCCTATCCGCATGTTCCAAAGCCCATTTTTTCCATTCGTTGAATTTTTCGAATTTGTTCATCAGTGAAGTCACTACTGTTTACCTGACTTTCGACCCCTTAAAACCCAATAATTAAATAAATTCATTCATTAAATCCCGAAAATTAAATAAAGGCTTATCAATTTTGTATTAAAACCTCATTTTTTTGCTTACTGGTACATTGTAGCCATTGCAATTCAGTATAAAACGATTTTATATGTATAATTATATTATTAAACCCCGAAAATTAAATATATATTCATATTAAACCCCGAAAATTAAATATTTCAATATAAAATTAATTGTTAATGCCCGATTTTTTAAATGATTTACCAGAGGTATTTGTATCGGAATACCGAACTCTCAGCTTCAGTTCATCAAGCAATGGAACAGGGAAAACTGAAGAAGATCGGTTCTAGATTATACACTAAAAATTTACGGGACTCTCCAGAGGTTGTAGTAAAAAGAAATTGGTTTAATCTTCTTAAAGATTATTACCCTGATGCATTGATTGCTGACAGAACCGCTTTAGAAAATAAACCTGCTGAAGATGGTTCGGTATTTATCATCTCTTCAAAAAAAAGAAAGACAAAGCTTCCGGGAATCGTATTTAATCCAAGGAAAGGTCATCCTCCGTTAAAAAGTGATCGTGATTTTATTGAAGGAATTAAACTCAGTTCTACAGCGAGGGCTTATTTAGAGAACATGAAGCCTTCAAGAGCAAGGGGAGGAGTCGCAAGGACTCTAAGTGACGAAGAAATAGAAGAAAGGTTGGATAAATATTTAAGACAACGGGGCGAAAAAGCTCTAAATAAACTTCGGGACGATTGCTATGAAGTGGCTAAAGTTCTTGATATGGAGAAAGAGTTTAAAAAGCTTAATGATATTATAGGCAGTCTTTTTGGGACCCGAGATTCAAATCTAGTTAGCGATACAGCAAAAGCTCGAAAAGAGGGCGTACCATATGATCCAGAGAGAATCCCGATTTTTACCAACTTATTTTCCAAGTTAAAGGAAACAGCACCTGTTCTTCGATCAACATCAAAAATTAGCCAGAAGGAAAAAACTAATCTTTCATTTTTTGAAGCTTATTTTTCCAATTTTATTGAAGGCACTGAATTCGAAGTTAGCGAAGCAGCTGATATTGTTTTTAACAATGCAATACCTATGGAGCGCCCAGAAGATGCTCATGATATACTTGGGACGTTCAGGATAGTTTCTAATTATGATGAAATGTCAAGAGTACCAGATGATTTTGAACAATTTCAGCAGTTACTCAAGAAACGACATGCAATGATTATGGAGTTGAGGCCCGAAAAAAAGCCAGGAGAAGTTTAAAGAAAAAGTTAATGTTGCCGGTACTACTCAGTTTGTTCTTCCAGAGTTGGTAACAGGAACATTAAAGAAAGGCTTCGAAATCTATAAAGGGCTTGAAGAGCCATTTCATAAAGCAGTTTTTATGATGTTCTTAGTAAGTGAAGTTCATCCATTTTCGGACGGAAACGGCAGAGTGGCCAGAATTATGATGAATGCAGAACTTGTGACTGTAAAAGAACAGAAAATCATAATCCCCACTATTTACAGAAGCAATTATTTAAGTGCTCTTAAGGCATTAACTCAGTCAAACAGACCTGAGCCATTAATACGTACATTAGATTTTGCTCAAAAATATACAAGCTCAATTGATTGGGTTGATTATGAAACTGCTCGAAATATGCTAAATGAGTCAAACGCATTTGTAGATCCAAGTTATGCTGATAATCATGGTATAAGATTGCGGATTCCAGAATAGGGGGAGTTCCGGAAATTAAATAGCGTTTTTCTTTTATTATCTTGAGTTAAACTTTTTAAACCAAAAGAATTCTACGGAGCTATATGAGTAATCTGGAATACTCTGGAGTTCCTGACAGGCCATTTATCTCAAAAACGCCTATCTATTTACGAAATAGCCCAATTCTTTTAAAACAATTCCAAAAGATGGCTTATTGATGTATTAAACATCGATTTGCAATTCGTGAATCACGAATTATTTCGACTATTCACTCTATTCTTTCAAAGAAATCGGGAAAGAATCGTTAATTAACGAATAAGAATATGCTCAAAGATGTGAAATGAAGGCTTTTGATAAGTGTGGCTTCAATAAATCAGTAATTAACGAACGGTTTTAGCCTAAATGTGGCCTAATTAGGGTCATTTGTTTTAAGGAATCAGTAGATAACGATTAGGTGGCTAGATTTGATGGGCATTTCTTATAAAAAAGAGATCAAAAATCGACTGCTAAGCTGCTAAACACTGCTAAGGTTTTTAAAAGAAGTGTTCTTTTGTATTTAAGAAGGGATACTTGGTTTAGCAAAGATTTAAAGAAAATGCTAAGACCTGCTAAACTGTGCTAGAAATTTTAGCGGCTCTTAGCACCTGTTAGCAGACCTTAGCAGTAAGATTATTTTAATGAAATGATGAATTCAGTATTGTTTGGAATGATTTTGAAGGGTTCTTAGCAGTTTAGCAGAAAAAGCCATGAATTTGTTTAAACTTTTAGGCGCTTAATCTCCCCGCCCGTTGTTGTTCATACTCTTTGGCTTTGGCAATGAGCTCCTGAAGCATTCCTTTCTCGTTGAGCTGGTCCACACGAAGGACATAGCATCTGAGGTTACTTTCCTTGGGCTCATCAATGGATTTAGTTAGAAAGACCTGCACGCTGTTATTCAGAAAGTAGCTGCTGTTTTGCAGTTTGGCTTCCAGGGTATTGAGATTGGTTTGTCGGGTTACATCTGATTTCGCATCCTGAAGCGAATACCAAATTCGTTTTGGATGGAGATACAGAACTTCGCCCTGATACACTTTTCCATTGGCATCGGTAAAGGCTTCAAAAGGTTTGTAGCGGAAGTGCCGGTGGTCGAGGACAAAGAACCGTCGGTTGAACTCAGAGTTGGGATCAACTTTTTGCGTGGCGTAGTGTTCCAGCGTGTCAAAGAATTCGTGTAGGGGATTGGATTCCTTTTGGAGTGCTTCTTCTTTATGGATGGCCTCATAAATTTCGGTTTTAAGAGCCCCAAATTCAGCAGACCAATGCTCCAGGTCTGGTAAAATGTAGGGAACACATTGAATACCGGCCATTACATAGCTCCAGTTGTTGACGGTTCGTCCCTGAAACCCCTGATCGGCCAGTGCTTTTTTGTTGGCATCGAGGAAGTCCATGTAAAAACCACGCACATTTTCGTAATCTTTGAGCACCAAAGCGGTGAATTCAGAGAATCTGGGGGTTGAGCGCACGACATTTGGTATCATATCCAACTCATTTCGTTTCAAAAATTTTGAATAATTGAGCACAATGAGTCGGGATAAAACCGCCGGATCGGTGGGTTTGTCGTTTCCGGTCATGACCACACAGGCTTTCATCCGCGTATCAATGGTTTGATTATCGGTGCTCTTCTTGGCCATCGAGGTTCCAATGCGGTGATACCAGTTCAAGATCGGACTGGTGAGATCCGGAACCTGACTATTGGTCTCGTGATTGCGGTAATCATCCAGAAAGAAAGGAAAGGAAGTAGGGAGGGTCATGTTTCGGATCAGTCCTTTGATGGTGTTTTGCTTGGATACCGATTGCCGGTTTCCGTTGCGGTAGCCAAACAATGACATAAACCAATCCATACTGGAGCTTTTTCCGGTTCCCCGCTCGCCAAACTTGAACATGAGTGGAAAGGCTCCATCAAGTTCTTTGATGTTTCTGCTGAACAGGCAAGCCACAGCATAGCCAAGGGTAGCCCGTACATTCAATTTTCCATTAAAGGATTCCCACATCGTGAATTTTTTGCAAGGAATCGCGCTGAAGCAATGGTCATCGGTAGGCATGGATATAATGGGCGGCTGCACCAGCTCACTTCCAGTTGGACAAACCAGAAGCTGCCTACCTTTCTGAATCCTATTATCCTCATCTGCCGGATAAAACTTTTGCTTATTGGTGTCAAAGAGTCCGTTTTCAAACAGAAACTCTCCCGGTTTATATTCGCCCCAGCTGGTGATCATCTTCACCGTTGGATAGGTCTGATCGTTGATCACAAACTCATGGAAGCGATCAAACACGTCGTTATTTCCAATAAACTTGACGAATCCTTTAGAAACCAGAAAACTGGAGAATCGGGTTTTGGTTGTCAGTTCTTCAAAGGTAGCAATGGTGATCACATCTTTATCCAGGCGATTGGTAAGCCGGAGCCGGTACCGGACTTCTTTATCATCTTCGGTCTGTCCCGGTTGGTCGATCAAATGCTCTATCGCTTCCTGCACGATTACTTCGCAGTCCACAATCTTGACCAGTAATTTCAGGTATTCCTCCCGGTCTTCAGGAATGTCTTTTTTGTACATAAACGGGTGCACATAGCAAGCGCCATCCAAATTCATGACACACGGAGAGATGTAAGACTTTTCCGCTTCCTCTAACTGGTCCTCTTTGATCTGCGTGAGTTGCTCGTGCAGTTTTTCGGAAGCCTGTAAATCCTCACCAACGGCTTTTAGCTTTCGTTTTGAGGGTGGTTTCTTGTTTTGTTTTCCTTTTCGGAGCGCTTTTGGAATCCAACCGGTTTCTTTAGCAGTGCTATAGATCGAATCATTTAAAAATTTATCGGGAAACTGCTGCTGGTAGGAAGTTAGGTTGGACTCTTCCCAGAATTCATCGAAGTTTTTTGGAAGATTATTCTTGGTTTTAAAGAGCCATTCTCTGGCCAGGTCTTTTCCTTCTCCGTTATAAATGGTCTTTAGGGCTTTGCAAAGAACAGCCTGATCAAATTGAGCCGGAAGGTAGTAAATGGCTTCTTTCAGATCGGTTAAATGGTGGTTTTCAGTGGTTGTTGGATATACTTTTTCCATGATTATCTAAAAATGTTTGAAGAAATGGGAGCCATATTGAGGAGCTCCCTTTAGATTAGATTTCGGTTGAGGCTTTTATTTTTCGGCTGATTTCTTGAAGATCTTTCCAGCTGTATTGAAAGCCATACTTTGTTTTGATATAGGAAAGACCATGCAGCTTCCTAAGTAATACCAGATTAGAATCCGTAAGCTCAAAGACCTTCTTCGCTTCTTCTTCGCCAATTAAAACGGTGATATCGTTGTGAATTTGGCTTGCTACATGAAGACGAGTAAGAGGAGCTAATTCCGGAGGACTGTCGGTAATAAATCTTTCTATGTGCCGAACTAGTAGTTGTACATCTGATTCATTCTTTAGAACTCTTATATCCTCAGTTCTTTTTACTAATAGCGTTACATCAAGAGAAATATATCTCTGATCAACAATGGAAGCATGAAATGGCCATACAAAAACGTACGTGTTAATTATTTTTTTGCAGAGCTCATGATCTGTTATGGTATTATTCTTCATCTTAATACTCTCCCAATGTAAGGAGTGAACGTTCCTGAGTAAGTTGAGGTCGCTTAGCGCGACGAATGCGTAATGCTTTAGCGGCATTTTTCAGATCCTGATGAGACCACAGTCTTCGTCCTCCAATCTTTTCAGGTACGGGGATGGCTTTTGCCCGGAGCAGGTTGTCCAGGTCGTAGTAGTTGACTTCCTGCTTAAGTTGTTGGGATAGGTATTCGGCTGCTTCGCCTGAGGTTAAATAATCTTGGATATTCATTTTGTTTCTTTTGTTTAATTAAAGTTTGGTGCGACCAAGTGAATAGAATCACGTTGATCGCTGTACCAAACTTCAGGAGAAACCGAAATGAATTTTCCGCTGGAGAGATTATTTCATTAGCGGAGTGAGAGAAAGGCTAAGAATAGGGAAGCTTTATTCTACATTTTCATGCCTTGAAATGCATTTACTAACACATTTTTAACTTTTGGATCTAAGGCTCCAAAAACCTCAAAATTATCTCTCATACCCAAATCTTTAGAAATTTTCTTCAGATATAACTGCTTCACAGTTTTTGTGAGTTCTTTTTTAATGATTGCTTTGCTATCTCCAACCTTTGCCACATCATACACTGGATAAATTGAGATAGGGTTTCTGAGAAGGTTGTACTCACTTTCGACAAAATCTGAAGCTGGATTATTGAATTGGTACTCTGCCAATAACTCAGAAAGAGAATCTAGGCTCAGGTCAGAATGAAAATGATGAGATCTGTAAGAGTCCTTTGATGAAGAAATGCCAAACAAGGTATCTTTTAGTAAAAAATTAATGGCATCATCAAGTACTCTTCTTTTCGCTTCTTCTTCAAAGGCATAAACTATACAGAATAATTGTATGCCTATATGTTCATTTTGTTTATAATTTAGATCAGATACGAAGCTTCGAATAACATGATATCTGTATTTCATATACATTTGGGCTAAACGGAGAGTGTTTTTTCTGTTTCCCAATTCTTTGAACCTATCCACTAATCTATGCAACTCAATCTCCTCCATATGAGGAGCACCAAAGTCTTTATACCCATACATCATTCTTCTGCTTTCTCTACCCGAGCTCCACTTATTTGTGTAGATGAAGTTTAGTGTAGTAGCTACCTGTTGTAATTGCGCAAGGGTATTTTCATCTGTACTTGTATTTAGATCTATAATGAAAGGCTTAAGAAGTGCCCTGTATGGTCCATTATCAAAATTATTAGGGTCAAAAGTTGTGTACGGATTTATTGAGAAGGAATGCGTTAACTCAACTACATATTTACTGAAATTGCCATAGACTTCTCCCATGGTTGTAGGATTATCGGAGGAAATGATAGGATTATTATCTACCGTAAAAGCGTCTTCTTGTACGAGTCGGTTGATAGGAGAGTCAATCGGCCCATCCGATTTTAAGTATGGTCGAATAGAATGTATAACCTTGCCCACGGTATCATACACTTTTCGCATCTCTGAGAACTTATTTCCAAGTTCCATATCCTCAAAGTAGGCGTAGTAAGCCTTTTCACTCATACCGGTGACTTGTTGTAGTGCGTCCTTTATGTGGTTGTAGCCGTCGCCCCGTTTAGAGGTGTAGGTGATGCCCTCAGATTTAATAGTGGTCTCGTTATTGCTCAGAAATTTTAGTAGATCAGCGAGTCTTTTTTCATGAAGTCCGGCCTGCTCAGATTTTTTAGCCTGTTTTTTGCTCATCAAATGAATTTAGAAGGTGAAATAGGGCGAATAGTTACCAAATTAGTTACCAAAAACCCTGAATTTACTGGGGTTGAAATAAAGTCGGGGATGATAGGCAAAACCTGAGAAAAGTGGAAAAGAACTTTGACGAAGTAGTAAGTAAAACCTTATATTTAAGTCTGTTTTTAAAAACAGCAGAACGAAACCGTTCTTTAACATAATGAGCAGTGCAATTCGTTACCTCGGAGTTACCAAGGAGTTACCAAACAGTTACCAAAACTTGGTCAAAAAGGGGTGAATTAGTACGAATTACGTTCTAATTGCGAAAATTGAAAACTGCTGTAAGTCACTGAAAAGTAGTGATTTAAACTTATGCCGTGGTAGCTCAGATGGTTAGAGCGCACGACTCATAATCGTGAGGTCGACGGTTCAATTCCGTCCCACGGTACAGTAAATGAAGCCCGATTCAGAAATGAGTTGGGCTTTTATTTTGAGGGAAATTTCAACTAAAAATAATACCGAAAACCGAACCCGCCATTTCCGGACAGGTTCACGTCTGGAGAAATATTTAAAATTGGGGCGGCTTCAACAAACAGGTCAAAGGGGATGTTATCAAAGAGATATGTAAGTCCCAGTGGAACCCGGACACCGAATTTCGCGGTATTGGCAAAGATGACTCGGCCACCGATTCCGTAGTAAAACGAGAGTTTTGGGGTGTTTGAAAAAGCGTTATGAAGAAGCAGGTTGGTGTGCATATGAAGTGATTCGTTTTGGGCCAGAGACCATGCCGCACCAATATCCACAGCGGTTCGATTATTAAACCATTTTTTAATCGAAATTCCACTGGGTTCGCCAATCATCACTCCAACACCAAATGATGAGTTCTCGGATTGAGCCTGGAGGTGGGAAGAGGAAAATATCATAAACCCAAAAACTGATAGAATAGAGATTAGAAGTGTGTTTTTCATGGTGTCCCAAATAATAAAGTTCAGATATCATGAGAAGATAAATTTTGAACGTGCAAAATCATAAGAATCCTTGTTTCACAAAGATCGATTGCTAATAAAAAAATTCGTTTCTTCACACTGTCTGTTAATTTAAGATAATGATCTATGAGAAAGGCAGAAGAATATGAGATGGCGCTAGTGGCAGATCAGGCACTTGCCAAAGCTCTTCAGAAATATGAAGAGATTTCTAAGGAAGGTGAGATTGATTCCAGGTCTGATCTTATGATCACGATCCATGATTCCATTCGAAATCTGAGAAGAAAGATCGAGGCCTATCTTCATGATAAATTATTGATGGAGAGGGTAGTGGAGGAATTTATATTTGAGTATCAGGTGCTGGAAGGAGAGTTGGAGATACGGGAGAACGAATCAGCTAAGCCAAGAAAGTTTGCCAAAAAGCTGATGTCCAGTTACGAGGATTTTATAGCAAAGGTGGGCGGTACAAAAAAACTATCGGTTATTCAGGGAACCAGCGTTCCCGGTTTTGAGAGAAAATCGAAGGCCAAAGCCTATTTGTTCTGGTTCATATCCTTTTTTGGGATCTTTGGCTTTCACCGTTTTTACCTGGGTAAGATAGGGACAGGGATCGGGTGGATATTGAGCGGAGGTGTATTGGGTTTGGGTGCACTGTATGACTTGTTCGCACTTTCGTCTATGGTGGATGAGCACAACAATTATCATGAGTTGAGGGCCGTGAAGATGAAACAACTGAATTCTAAAAAATAAAGGGCATAAAGAAAACCGCCCTCAATTCAATGAGTGGCGGCAGATATCATCTACAGACGGCTATTACCCCATTTGCAAAATTAAATTACATTAATAGGGCGTGGCCGTCAATGGTGAGAATTACGTAATTTACCTACGTGTTTTTACGTAATTCATTATTCATTGCCTTTAATATAGGTGTTAAACCATCCGAGGAATCGCTCAAAGCGATCCTTTTGAAACGTAGGTTTTCGAATTCCGTGATGTTCTCCCGGATAGACCACAAGCTGAGTCTCAACGCCAAGTCGTTTCATGGCCTGATACATTTGCTCTGATCCTAATACGGGTACGTTCCAATCCTCAGCTCCACCGATCCAAAGCGTGGGTGTCGTTACCTTGTCTACATCGTTGAATGGAGATATGCGTTCCCATTTCTCCGGTGTTTCCCATGGAAGTCCCAACTCTTTTTCCCAGGTAAGTTGATAATGATCATGTCCATAATTTGACCGGTATAAGGTTTCACTGGCTCCGGAAATGGCTCCTTTGAAACGATCTGTTTTGGTGATCACATAATTCGTAAGAATTCCTCCATACGACCATCCGCCAACACCAAGTTTATTGGGGTCAGCTACACCTTTTTCGATGGCATGATCAACTCCGGCCATGACATCCTCAAAATCTTTATTTCCCCAGTCGGCAAACAGGACCTCAGAAAATGCTTGTCCATAGCCAGAGGAGCCTCGGGGATTTATCAATAATACGGCATAACCGTTGGCTGCATACAACTGTGGAATGAAACTAAAGCTGTGCTCATACTGAGCCACCGGACCGCCATGGATCCAGAGAATGGTCGGCAACTTCTCATTCCTTTCATATTCAGCGGGTGTTACCATAAAGCCCTCAATAGGAGTTCCGTCTTCACTGTTGAACCGGATCTCTTCCATTTGAGCCATTTTTTTCTGATCAATTAGCTCATCGTTAACGTGTGTAATACGATTTAGTTTATCATTTTTCCATACGTGAATTTCGTGTGGTCTGTCAAAAGTAGTTTGTAAGGTCGCGATCGTATTATCTTCAATATTAAAACTACGCACGCTCAGGTCTCCCGAAAGGACTCTTTTTAAATTTCTTCCATTTGGAGAAATGGATGCAAGTTGTGTCTCACCTCGGTCTTCCAAAAGGAACCAGATATTATTACCGTCTTCTGAATAGGTTGGTGAGGAGATATTACGATCAAGATCATCAAGCAGGATGCGAGAATTTCCGTTACCGGTTGCATTAGTAACAGTCAGTTTGTTGGTGGCATACCAGATGGCACTAGTGTCGATTACGGAAGTGTGGACAATAGATCTGCCATCAGGGCTCCAGGCCGGGGAAGAATCGCCCCCCGGATTTTCAGTAATCTTAGTAAGTTCTTTGTCGGGGTCATTTGCATCAACTACCCAGATATCGCTGTTTACATTTCCGTCAGGATTTGAAGTTCGATTGCTGACAAATGCGATCTTGCTTCCATCCGGACTCCAGGCAGCCTGAGAATCATCAAAATCTCCGGTTGTTAGCTGAACAGCAGCAGTATCGCCAGGGGTGAATGTATAGATGTGTGTTCTGCGTCGGTCGAGATATCCCGCATAATCGCGTTTGAACTGTAGCCGGTCAATGACATAAGGTTCAGGTCGCTCCGATTCCTCTTTATTGTCTTTGATCATAAGTAAAAGTCGGTCACTTTTTGGTGACCATTCAAAATCAGATACGCCTTGCTTAATATCCGTAAGCTGTACAGCCTCACCGCCTTTCATATTCAAGGTCCAAACCTGAGTTTTTTCAACGTCACCTCTCGATGCCATGAATGAAAGATATTTCCCATCCGGACTCCATTTTGGGCTGCTGGCTGAATAACCGGCGGCTGTCATCGGCAGGGCTTTACCTCCATTAACAGGAGTCATCCAGATACGGGTTTCTCGGCTGTCATCCTCGTAATCAGTTTCAGTAACAGTGTAGGCGATCCACTCTCCATCAGGGCTGATGACAGGTGATCCTACATTTTTTAGTTCAAAATAATCACCAATAGAGAACGAAGTTTTGGACGACTGAGCAAAAGATCGATCCGGGATTACTATGATGAGGGAGAAGAGAAGCAGATAGAGAGGAAAGTACTTAAATTTCATAACTGTAAGTTTTTTAGTAAGATATTGAAAGGCAGAAAGTTAAACCAGTAAAGCCTTTTGAATATATAACAATTCAGAATTTATGCACTTAAAAAATAGTAAAGTAAGGAAAGTCTTTAGAGAAGGGCTTGCTCATTTTCCATGGCGAAACGAACCAGGGCAGCGGTATTTCTGAGATCCAGTTTTTTAAGCAGATTGGTGCGGTGCTTTTCTACCGTTCGCGGGCTGATATAAAGTTTATCTGCTATCTCAGTACTGGTGAGTCCCTCTGTGAGCAAACCGAGGATCTCTCGCTCTCTTTTAGTGATCGACTTGACAGGGTCGGGGCGCTTTTTCTTTTGGGCGAGCCGTTTGTACTCTTCTGTCATCATTTTGGAGAATTGCTTGCCAAGATACCGTTCACCTTTTGCTACTTTTTCAGCGGCATCAATGAGTTCCAAACGGTGAGCAGATTTATGGATGAGCCCGTATGCCCCTGAGTCCAGAAATTCGTTCAGTGTTTTGCGGTTTGTTTCATCAGCAAGCAACAGGATGTTGGCATCCGGATCTCTGTCAATTATCTTTTTGGCAATAATTATGCCTTCCATTTCTGGCAGAGTAAAGGAGAGAATACACAGTTCAGGCTTAACGCTTTCATAAGCGGTTAAAACCAGGGCTCCGTTATCAACCTCACTATGAATTTTAAATGTTCCTTCATCGCGCAAGATCGCACTTAGCCCGTGCCTGAAAATTTCGTTGCCGTCAGCAACAATTGTGTCGATGATATTCATTTTACCTCCCCAGGTAGAATGGTTTCCTCTACGACCCACTCGCAGAAGGACATATAATGTAGTTAAAAAAGAGGTAATTGCACCAATTTTATTTTAGATAAGATTTTACGCATTCTTCAGTGTCTGTTTTGAACTCGAAACAAAACTGCGTGAATCAGATTAGCTTATATAACAGATAAAAGTTCAATCCTGATTTTAATGACCACAAAATAGTCCTGAACCAATTGGTTGAAACTAAGTTTCTAATCGCATTGTCATCTTTTGCCGACTCAAGTTTGGTGTGAGCCGGAACCGAGAAAAGACCTGTTGAGATCCAAATCAGAATAACGATATAGAAACCGACAGCATTTAAGCTGAGGAACCCATCTGTCCATGCCAGCCCAAAAGATGTTGCAAGCTCGGCAACCATTACCGGAATAACGATCTTATCAATACTATTCACATGATGAAGTTGAAATGCTTTGAAGTTTTCGCTGCCTAAATAGTGAAATGAGGGGTAGTGAACGAGTTGAATGATCCAGATGAGTCCGGTCATGAAGAAAGAGGCAAAGGTATTTACCAGAAAAATAAGTTCCTGCGACATTGATTAAGCGATTCGTTAACATTATGCGTATTTTCAGCGCCTTAATAACCAAAAGTTTTCACTCTACGATTCATCGAAAAGAATGACCCTTAAAAGAACACACACCTGCGGAGAACTTACCGCAGAAAATATTGGCGAAGAAGTAATTTTAAATGGATGGGTTGGCCCCCGTCGTGATCTGGGTGGAGTAATATTCATAGATCTGCGAGACCGTTACGGCGTAACTCAAGTTGTATTTACTGAGGAAGATGATCAGCTGCATGAAAAAGCAGAACAATTGCGCGCTGAATATGTGATCGGTGTAAAAGGTAAAGTCATCACGAGGGGTGAGGAGAATATAAATACAAAAATGCCAACCGGTGAGATCGAGATAGAGGCGACAGATCTTGTGATCTATTCTGCTGCGGAAACTCCTCCGTTTGAGATCAAGAACGATATTTCAACCAATGAAGATGTAAGACTGAAATACAGATATTTGGATCTGCGCCGCCCTGAGGTTCAGGACAGACTAATGCTGCGATCTAAGTTCTACCAATCGGTCCGTGAATTCTATCACGACCTCAATTTTGCGGAAGTGGAAACTCCCGTTTTAATGCGCAGTACCCCTGAAGGAGCCCGTGATTACCTGGTACCAAGCCGGGTGAATGCCGGGAAATTCTTTGCATTGCCTCAGAGTCCACAGACATATAAACAGCTTCTGATGGTTTCAGGTTATGACCGATATTTTCAGATCGTGAAGTGTTTCAGGGATGAGGATTTACGTGCTGACCGTCAGCCCGAGTTTACTCAGATAGATGTTGAGATGAGTTTTGTAGATGAGGAAGATGTGTATGAAACCCATGAATCACTCTGGAAAAAAGTTTTTAAAGATACCATCGGGTATGAGGTGGAAACACCATTCCCTCGCATGACTTACGAAGAAGCCATGAATACTTATGGCTCCGATAAGCCGGATATTCGTTTTGGTCTTGAGTTCAAGGATTTTTCTGACATCGTTAAGGATGCAGAATTCAAAGTATTTTCGGATACCGTTAAAAAAGGTGGCGGTGTCGTTGGAATTACCGTTACGGGGCAGGGTGATATGGGACGTGGCGCTATTGACCGCCTTACCGATCGCGTTAAGCAGGAGACCGGCGCAGGTGGTCTGATCTATATCAAGATGCAGGAAGACGGACCACTTTGCAGTGTGGCAAAATTCCTTACAGATGAGATTGTTGAGCAGATGGTAGAGAAGTCAGATGCCGAACAAGGTGACTTGGTGCTAATTTTAGCCGGTCCAAAACCCGATGTTCAGAAGCAACTGGGTCAGCTAAGATTGATGATGGGTAAGGAATTCGATCTGATCGATGAATCAACTTACAATTTCTTATGGGTCACTGAATTTCCATTGCTTGAATGGGATGAAGAATCGCGTCGCTACCATGCCATGCATCATCCGTTCACCTCTCCAAGAGAAGAAGATGTGGAACTGATGGATTCGGATCCGGGTAAGGTTAAAGCCCGTGCTTACGATCTGGTACTGAACGGAAACGAGCTCGGTGGTGGTTCCATACGTATTCACGATCAGAAAATGCAGCGTAGAGTGTTTGAATTGTTAGGTATTGGAGAACGCGAAGCTGAAGAAAAATTCGGCTTCCTGCTGGATGCTTTCAAATATGGTGCTCCTCCACATGGTGGTATTGCCTTTGGGGTTGACCGTGCTGTAATGTTATTAACCGGCGCAAATAGTCTTCGAGATGTTATTGCATTCCCGAAAAATCAGAAAGCGCAAAGCATGATGGATAATTCACCGGATGTGGTGGATGAACATCAGTTGGATGAACTGCATATTCAGATAAAGAAAACCATTAAAGATCAGCTATAGTGAAAACAGCAGGAATAGACGGTTGTAAAGCAGGTTGGATCCTCATCACCTTTGATGAAGGAGAAGAAAAATATGAAGTACTCAGAGACAAAGAGGCTTTGAAAGAAGCTTTTGAAGCTTTTGACCGGATATTCATCGACATGCCGATTGGACTTGAGGATGAAGATTATACCCGCAAGGCTGATGAACTGTTACGTAAAAAAGTCGGTGGAGATTATGCTTCAAGTGTATTTAGCCCACCTATTCGTCCTGCTCTCATGGCTCCCTCATACGTGGAAGCGAATATGATCAGTCATGAGTACACTGAGAAAAAACTGACTTTACAATCATGGAATATCACGCCTAAGATCCAGATGGTAGATGAGCTGCTTCGGGCTGATGAAAGCCTGAAGGACAAAGTGTTGGAATCTCATCCCGAATTGCTTTTCCAAACCATCAACGGTGGTATGATCTATCAGAAAAAGAATCTAAAGAAAGGGATCAAACATCGCCTTGAGCTAATCAAGGCAAGAGAGCCTATAGCAGACGACTTCTTCCGGGACATCAAGGAAGACTTCCGGCGGAATGAAGTTGAAGAAGATGATATAGTAGATGCAATGGTGCTGGCATATTCAGCTAAGATCTCTGAGGAAAAAGGCATCAAAACTTTGCCTGAAGAATTTGAATACGATTCAGAAGGCATGCGTAAAGCCATTCACTACGTATGAACATCCAACATTGAACAAGGAACATCGAAGGAAGAAGTTATTCGCTCCGATGCAGAGCGTGTAGAACAAGGGATGTGCTAAAGAGGAAAGATTTTAGACTTGCTCTGATGTTCTGCGCTGGAGCAAACTTCGTTTAAAGTTCCCTGTTCGATGTTCTACTCTTTGCTCTTCAGGATCTTTTTGTATTTCACGCCTGCCTTGTAGACTCTATTGATGCCGTTGAAGGCCGCTATTCGATATGCTTCGCTATAGGTTGGGTAGTTCAAAACATGGTTAATGAAGTATCGAATATCTCCACCGAGCGACATCACTGCCTGTCCAAGATGGATCAGGTCACTGGCACGTTCACCAATGATGTGGACACCAACTATCTTCAGTGATTCTGTCTCAAAAACTATCTTCAATAATCCATCCTGCTGATTACTGATATCACCCTGCGTGATATTTTTGTAGTATGCACGTCCAATGGTTACATCATAGCCGCGTGATTTCGCTTCTTTTTCAGTCAAACCAATACTTGCTATTTCAGGGATGGAGTAGATCGCAAATGGAATTTCCGGAGGAACATCCAAAGCCTGAATTCCAAACATATCGCAAGAGGCAAGTCGACCTTCAGAAAAGGAAGCAGAAGCAAGGGCTGGATAGCCGATCACATCGCCACCGGCGTAGACATAATCGATATTAGTCTGGTAATCTTCGTTAACTAATATATTGCCATTCTCATCAGTTTCTACTCCAATATTTTCAAGTCCTAAGCCCTCAGTATTAGGTACTTTCCCACCCAGAAAGAGAACATGTTCAGTTTCTATGACGCGTGTTCGGTTGCCTTCGTTATCCTGTCTTAGATTATATCTAACTTCAGTTGTGTTACGGATAGTGTTAGTATTGATCTTTATTTTCTCAGCATTAGAAAAAACTTCGATTTTCTGTTTTGCCAGAAGCTGTATAAGCTGATCGTTTATCTCATTATCCAGAAATGGGAGGAAAGAATCTGATTCATTCAAAATAGAAACGCGACTTCCCAGATTTGAAAAAGTGGTAGCATATTCCAAAGCCTGAACTCCACTTCCAATAACTAATAACTTTCGGGGAATGTGAGTCAGGTCTAATATCGAAATGTAATCCAGAACCTTGTTATGATCCAGATCAAACCCTTTTGGCTGAATCGGTTTACTGCCCGGTGATAGAAATATAAATTCACCCTTATAGGATTTCTTTTTGCCTTTATTATCAGTTACCTCAACGGTGTGGTCGTCTTTTAATACCCCATAACCACGAACCGTATCGATCTCATTCTTCTTGAAATCATTTTCAACCTTGGTGTTCTTGCTATGTTGAATCTCATTTTTATACTTCAACAACTCAGACATCTGGTGATGCTGATAGGCTTTTTCATCGGAGAGATGCTCAAACTGACTTTGAAAGCGCTGTATTATACGAGCCGTTTCACGAAGGGCTTTACTCGGTATAGTACCTGAGTTGATCCAGGTTCCACCAAAGGATTCCTCGTTGGCTTCGATAACCAGAACCTTTTTATCGAACTTTGAACTTTGCATGGCACACGAAAAACCTGCAGGGCCGCTACCAATAATTATGACGTCGTAGTTATACTTCATAAATGATCTGAGTGAGTAAAAATATTGTGAGTGTGAACATCAAAGATACTCTAAATCTGAATGGATTTCAGAGTAACATTTACCTTATAGTATTAATGAATCTAAAAGATAGAGTCTTTTGATGGACGGCAGGAACGAATCTTATAGTCGTTTTGCTTATGTTTAGGAACGATAAAATAAAGGCGCACAAGTTTTAAGCGTCAAGTAACACGAAAATTAAACAGGAGATAACAATGGCTTATACACTACCAGATCTGCCGTACGATTACGATGCACTTGAACCTCATATTGATGCGCGTACGATGGAGATCCATCATACCAAACACCACCAAGGGTACACGAACAAAGTAAATGCCGCTCTTGAGGGTCATGATTTCGCTGATCTTGATATAGAAGAAGTACTTCGCAGAATTGATGAAGTGCCATCTGATGTCAAGCAAGCTGTTATTAACAGTGGTGGCGGATATGCAAATCATAATCTCTTTTGGACCATTCTATCCCCTAATGGTGGTGGAAATCCTGAAGGTGATCTAGCGAAAGATATTAAGGATACTTTTGGAAGTTTTGATAAATTCAAAGAAGAATTTTCAGCTGCAGCTGGTAGCCGTTTCGGTTCCGGATGGGCATGGTTGTCAGTAGATGGAAGTGGAAATCTTGTAGTACATTCTACTCCAAATCAGGATAGTCCACTGATGGAAGGATATACTCCAATCATGGGTATTGACGTTTGGGAACATGCATACTATCTGCACTACCAAAATCGTCGCCCTGATTATGTAGCAGCATTCTGGAATGTGATCAATTGGGATCAGGTTGCAGAAAACTACAAAGCTGCTAAGTAAGAGAATAATAAAGTTAAATCCGGTTAACCGGATACTTTAAGATATTTCGAGGCTTTCCAGAAGTGGAAAGCCTCGTCTATTTTTGGCTGAAATATTTTGTATTTTACAGTTTATATAGCAATCAATAAAACAAAGAGATTATTATGCAATTTGGATTTGGAATGGGACCTGATACGTCCTGGATGAGAGAAGAACTAACTCAGTTTGGTGTTGAGGAGCTAAAGACAACGGATGATGTTGATCGTGCAATGAAGGAATATAAAGGAACCATGCTTCTGGTCGTGAACTCGGTATGTGGTTGTGCAGCAGGTAATGCACGCCCCGGTTTGGGAATTGCTCTTGAGAATTCAGAGATCAAGCCAGACCATATGGTAACCGTGTTTGCCGGACAGGATAAAGAGGCAACGGCACATGCCAGAGCTTACTTCAGTGAATATCCGCCATCCTCACCATCTTTCGCTTATTTTGTTGATGGAGAGATCAAAGCATTGATCCCGCGACACCGCATTGAAGGTAGAACCAAGGAACAGGTTGCCAATGATCTGGTTATGGTGTTTGATGCATTTTCAGGTAAGAAAGAAGAGGAAAAGTCAGCAGAGTAGAACGTGGCTTACACGGAAACTGTAGATTTTGACATAACAAGTTTAAAAAAGCCGACTCAATAAGAGGCGGCTTTTTTTGTGAAATACAAAAAGCAAACAGTTACACATAACTCTTCTTTGTGACTTCCGTGGTAAACTATTTGTTTGCCCCAAAATCCACTTCTTCACCGTCTCTGTATAAACGAATGCCTTCCGGGTTTCCTTTTTTTCCTGCCGGGCCAAATTCAGTGACAGTTGATGCCAATTCCTCTTCAGTTCGTTCTTCGCCTACTTTGCGAGGCTGATCTTTGTAGAAACTATCCATATGTAATGTTTGTGTTGGGAAGGCGAATTCTACACCTATTTCTTTTGCCAGGCGTAGTATCTCCAGCAGGAAATTATGACGTTGCTGCAATTCAGTACTCCAGTCAGGTACATCAAAAAATACATAAACCAGTACATCAAGGGAGTGAGCACCGAAAGAATTGAAGTGTACCTCGTATGCATCCTGCCTGAAATGTTTGTTGGCTTTTACAATAGCTTTGATACCCTCCACGAATGCTTCCATCTGTTCCGGTGTGGTGGAATAGGTCAGGTTCAGAACAGTTTTGAGACGCCGATACCTTCTCAATCCAAGATTATCAATATCTTCATTGGCGAGATTAGAGTTGGGAACACTCACAAGAGAGTTATAAAATGTTCGGATACGGGTTGAACGAAATCCAACTTCCTCAACCGTTCCTTCCACGTCTCCGGTTTTGATCCAGTCACCGATCTTAAATGGACGGTCCATAAATATGGTAATAGATCCGAAAAAATTAGCAAGCGTCTCCCGAGCAGCTAAAGCCACTGCCAGACCTCCAATTCCGAGACCGGCAATGAGTGAGGCCACATTGATACCGTTGTTTTGAAGAATCGCGATCACACCCATAATCAACACAAAGAATCTAAGCGTTTTTCTGATGAGTGGTACAAGATGATCATCCAGTTCGGTCTCTGTTTTGGAAGTAAATACCGTAAGGTACTTTGAAAAGGCATCAGCAAGATTATAAAACAGCCAGACAACAGCAGCAGATAGTGCAACTTCAAGAAATACAGAGAGAGTATGGCTGACTGTAACTGAGAACTGAAGGTTTGAATAAGTTAGCAGGTAAAAAGCAGTTACAAAAATGTAACCGGAAGGTTTTTCGATTCCGTCAATGAGTTCATCATCCCAGGTAAATTTTGTTTTCAGAGCCAGCCGTTTGACGTAATTGTCCAGAAAGAATTGAAAAACCCTCATCAAAACAAGGCCGATGAGAATCCAAAAGAATACAGCCATGTATTGCCATAACTTGATTCCAAACCATTCATTATTGGACCAGTCCGGTAGTTGATCGATCAGGAATGTAAACCAGCCTGAAAAGGTGTTAGCATACAATTCGGGTACGACCTGAGTGGTTGACCTGGAAAAGACCCATTGATTTTGTGCCGTTCTGGTAAGGTATACCTCTGGCAGGCTTTGAAATAAAATGTACTGTTGAAGTCCGGATAGGCTGTCGGTATAATTTGAATTACTTGGGATCGCATCATAATCAATGAGCAATCCACGTGCATCTAAAACTTTTAGAAGTCGTTCAGCCAGCTCCATTTTTTCCTCCTCGTTGCCATCAGCCAGTTTCATGGTGGTAACCACATACTCCGGGTTTTTATGTCCGGCCTGCTGCCAGTGCAAAAAGGTATGAACGGTACGTTGGGGATTAGCCAATAGGTTCTGTTGGCGAGGTTCCGGAGTTATTTCGGGCACCTCTTGAAATCCAAGGGCCGTTCCGGAATGAATAATGAAGATTGATAAAAATAGTGTCAGTAATTTAATGCGCACCATTTCGAGATTTTAAATTTTTGCTTTGATTTTGATGAGGTCCGAAATTAATAAAACTATAGGTGGGATGGGGAATCAAACATGCATAAAAAAAGGCTCCGACGCAGAGCGTCGGAGCTAGTTAGGAATTTGGCATCATTGCCAATTCAGTTCACAGTTGACGAACAATCTGTTTAATTATTCATCATTGTCTTTCTTTTTGATCTGATCAGAAGGGTTTATTTTTTTGAAAGCTTCAAAGAAATCCATTGGTAGTGGAAGGAAAGCAAAGGTTGCATTCTCCTCGCTGATCTCGTTCATGGTTTGCAGGAAGCGGAGTTGTAACGCAGCCGGTGCTGTTTCGATCATTTTGGCAGCATCTACTAACCGTTGGGCAGCTTGGAATTCACCTTCGGCATTAATGACTTTCGCACGACGATCACGTTCGGTCTCAGCCTGACGTGCCATTGCCCGTTTCATATTCTCGGGAAGAACCACATCACGAACTTCCACGGAAACTACCTTAATTCCCCATGGGTCGGTTTGGGTATCAATGTTCTGCTGGATCTGTTTGTTTACTTTTTCACGATTCGCAAGCAATTCATCGAGTTCAACCTGTCCCACAATACTTCTAAGGGTAGTTTGAGCCAGCATGGATGTAGCATGAATGTAACGCTCAACCTGGATAACAGCGGCTTCAGCATCAACCACACGGAAGAAGGTAATGGCATCCACGTTTACGGTTACGTTATCTTTGGTGATCACTTCCTGACGATCCACATTAATAGTGAGTACACGAAGATCGACCCGCTCAATTTTATCGATGAAGGGGATCAGGATAATAAGCCCCGGTCCCTTTACGCTCTGAAATTTACCGAGCCGAAATACAACGGCCCGTTCATATTCGCGTAAGATCTTGAAAACTTGTGGGGCTAATAAAACAAAGAAAACAACAAGGGTGATTACCCATGTTAAATATCCTGAAAATACTTCAGTCGGCTCCATGATGACTCTCCTCTTTAGGGGTGTAAGGTTTTACGGTAACGGTCAGTCCTTCGAACCGGACGATCTCGCACCATTCGTTTGATTTAATTTCTTCTCCTTCAGTAATGGCATTCCAATATTCACCTGAGATCATTACGCGTCCGGAATTTTCGTCAACGCTGTCAATGACCTTGGCTTTTTTGCCAATAAGTGACTCAAGTCCCGTTCGGTGCCCGGTAAATTGCGCCTTTATACCCGAGGTCGCGATCCAGCCAAAAAAGATGACCATTAATATGGTTGCCGGGACCAGCCAATACCAATCCAGCTGCATTTCTTTCGGGAAATCCTGAAACAACATTAAAGCTCCCAGGAAAAATGAAACGGCTCCTCCTGTCATAAGAATTCCAAAGGTTGGGGTGAATGCTTCTGTTATAAATAAGACAATAGCTAAACCAATCAAAATAAATCCGGCTACGTTTATTGGCATTGCGGCTGTTCCGTATAGTAATAAAATCAAGGCAATGACACCGGCCACACCTGGAACAATAGCACCTGGGTTGGTGACTTCACCAACAATGCCGTATATCGCTACCATAGTCAGGATCAGCATGATCTCAGGTCGCATGACGAAACTGAAGAACTTTTCAGCAAAACTTTCATCGAGCGGCTCAATAGTTGCGTTCGAAGTATATAGAACTCTGCCTTCAACCTCTTTACCGTCTATTTGTTCAAGCAGGTCGTTCAGGTCAGATGCGATCAGGTCGATGACGTTTAATTCAAGTGCTTCAGTTTCGGTGATTGCCTCTCCGTCTCTTACGGCTGATTTTGCCCATTCGGCATTTCGATTGCGTTCTTTGGCAATATTTTCAATAAAGCTTTCTGAGTAGTTAAAGATCTTTTTCTGCATCACGGTGTCCTGCTGTCCGCCACCCATAGATACTGGTGAAGCAGCTCCAATGGTAGTTGTTGGGGCCATGGCTGCAATATGTGCGGCGAGTGTAATAAATGTACCGGCACTACCTGCGTTACCTCCGGATGGTGTCACGTAAACAACGATCGGCATTTCAGAAGCGAGCATTTTCTGAACGATATCCTGGGTGGAATTTAGAAGTCCCCCAGGGGTATCAAGCTCTATGATCAGTGCTTCAGCATTTCGCTCGATGGCTGTCTCAAGACCGCGTGTAATATAGTTAGTGGTAGTTGGACCAATAGCTCCCTTGATGGAAATGACCGTAACGGTTTTTTCACCTGTAGTGTCTTGTTGTATTATGTTGGCATAACCCTGACTGAGAGGAGCAAGGATAAATGCAAGAAGAAGTAAAGAGTAAATGATTTTTCTCATAATAACCCAATGATTGCCTTGTATGAAAGGTTCCATAATGGTACATAAACCATGTGAATTTTTAAAGAAAAATGCGCTACTCGTTACGTATAGCCTGTACGGGATTGATCATGGCAGCCTTAACAGAGTGATAGCTTACTGTTACCAGTGCGATGACAAGAATTATTAGTCCGGATGCAACAAAAATGATCGGAAGGTTACTAAAGAGATCAAACCGGTAGGGGAAGTTTTCAAGCCACTTTTGGGCACCAAAGTAGGAAATAGGCCAGGCTATGAGATTGGCCAAAATCACCAATAAAAGGAATTCTTTGGAAAGCAGATTTACAATATTCATCACGGAAGCACCGAGACTTTTTCTGATACCAATTTCTTTTTGTTTCAGGTGAGCTGAGTAGGATGAAAGCCCCAGTAAACCAAGGCACGCAATGATGATACATAGAATTGAAAAAATGGTGGCAAGGGAGCTCATTTTCTGTTCTGACTCATATATTTCGTTAAGACGATCATCCAGAAAACGGTATTCAAATGGATCAATATGATTGATCTCCTTCCAGATACTTTCCAGGTGCTCTATGGCTTCAGAGGGATTACCCGGTGAAAGTTCCACTGCTGTGTGTACCACATAACCTAAAATAGGCCGTGTGCCCTGTACCAACTTTATGACCAATGGCTGGATCTCCTTTTTGAGGGAAGAGTAGTTGAAATCTTCGATCACACCAACAACGGTAAACGATTCACGGTCGCCTACAGGTGGATAAAAATAAAAGGTGGAACCGATAGCCTCTTTGGGAGTTTCTGTATCCAGTTTTGAAAGCATGGATTCATTGATCAAGATACTTTGGTCAAAGTCACTGGGAAAGTCACGAGAAAAACCCCGCCCTGCAAGAATGTTTAGGTCGAATGTTTGTATGAAGTCGTGCGTGACGTGAAGAGTGAGATTAGTGGCGTCTTCACTTTCTCCGGTTCCGGCAGGTACATATCGGTAAAATTCCTGAACCTCACTTCCGGGTATCTTTCCTAAACCCGTAATATTTTGGATTTGAGCATGAGTTAAACTGCGTTCCTTGAAAGCATCGAATTCCCAGCTTATCAGATTTTGCTTGGTAGGAAGCAGAAGTACGTTATTCTTATCAAAGCCAAGGTCTTTTTCCTGTATATAATTTAGCTGAAGGAAAATAACCGCTGTACCGATCAATAAGATCACAGAGAGTGAAAACTGAAAGGTAACGAGGGCTTTTCGAAAAAGAACACCGGATGATTTACTAAGTCCGTTTCCTTTTAAAACCTGTACCGGATTGAATGATGACAGGAAAAAAGCAGGATAGGAGCCTGAGATAAATGCAACGAATAAGGTGAGTCCAAGAAGAGATGGAATGGTGTAGGCATTTTGAAATATCTCAAAACTTAAAGCCTTGCCGGTCAATTCATTAAAAAATGGCAGCGCAAGATAAACGATACCACACCCTAATATAATAGCAATAAGGGATATAAAGAGTGACTCCCCCAGAAACTGAAGAACAAGCTGTTTTTTATAGCCACCCATTACTTTTCTTAGACCAACCTCACGGCCTCGTTCCAGCGATCGAGCTGTTGAGAGGTTCATGAAATTGATGCAGGCAATGATCAGAATAAAAATTGCGACTGCCAAAAGGATATTTGTGTATAGTGAGGAACTGTTGACTTCCATCTCCTGATCTCGGTTGGAGTGTAAGTGGATGTCGGTGATGGGTTGTAGTTCAAGATCTACGGTTTCATCAGCCGGCCAGCCCGAATAAGCGTAATAGTATTTTTCAGCAAGTGTTTGGATCTGTTCTTCAAGAATATTGGGTTTAGTATTTTCTTCAACGATCGCGTATGTCCAGATGGGATTCCAAAGCCAGCTAGTGTTGTACTCAGGGCTGCTTGCGTAGATATCATCAAGGCTGGTAAAGGAGGCAAGCAGATCGATCTTCATATGAGACTCCTCAGGCCAGTTTTTCATAACACCTGTGACGGTCATTTCACGAATGCCTTTATAATTGAGTGATTTACCGATAGGGTTTTCATTTCCAAAGTATTTTTCAGCAAGGTCTTTTGATAGGACAAGTGAAAGTGGATCCCGTAGCGCAGTCGTCGGATCTCCCTGAAGCAGTTCTGCTGAAAAGACATCAAAAAATGTAGAATCAGTGAAATAGAAATGTTCTTCCCGGAATGAGATTTGGTCTTCACGGTTTACAAAAGTGTGGGACTCCTGCTGCATATCAAAAAAGCGAACCGTGTTTAAAACTGATTCGGGATATTCTTCCTCCAGGATCGGGGCAAGTCCAAATGGAGTTGTAGCTTGATCCTCGTTCCGGTCAGCGGATATTGTGGTTTGAACGATTCTGTAAATTTGGTCTGATCTTTCATGAAAAGAATCATAGCTCCTCTCATTTATAACGTACGTTACGATAAGAATGCAGGTTGCAAGCCCAATAGCTAAACCTGTAATATTAATAAGCGAATACACCTTTTTTTTAAGGAGATTTCTTATCGCAATCTTGATGTAGTTTTTTAGCATCAGTGAATCCTTTAACAACCAACAGAAAAGTGAAATACCCTAATTATACCTTATACTTTGAAAGAGGAGTCAGCTAGGCTATTGTTACAAAATTGTTAAAGTTTTTTTAAATAATTAATGGTAGGTATTAATTATTCTCGAGATACGGGATTATATTTTTTTCTAGTAGTTCAAAGATCGGTTCTTTATAGGTCCTTCTCTGTGTTGCATTTCCAAGGAATGAGGTGATAACTGCCACACTGTTTAATTCCGGAATTATATATATGTATTGTCCCCCAAAACCCCATGCAAAATAAACATCATATCCGGCAACAGAGCGGATCCACCACATATATCCATAATCGTAGGGGTTAAAGTTACTGCGGGTGTAAGTCTGAAAAGAATCACGAACCCATTCTTTTGAAACAATTTGTTCATCATTCCATGAACCACCATTTAGCATAAGCTGACCGATCTTCATCAGGTCAAGAGGCGTGAGTGCCATATTATTACCGCCCATGTAATATCCTTGTGGGTCGCGATCCCAACCTCCAACCTGAATGTTTAACGGGCCGAATAAATATTTTTCAGCAAACGCTTTTGTACTCATATCAGTGGCTTTAGTGATGACCACTGAAAGTAAATGCGATATGCCTGTGCTGTATACCATTTTGCCTCCGGGCTCTTCTTCTAGAGGCTGATCGAGTTGGAATTCAACCCAGTCATCACTTATCACCCAGCGCCCGTAATTATAGAAACTGGTAGTCTCCAAGCCCGATTGCATGGATAACATGTTCCTAATCGTTATGGACTCCTTCCTGGTATTCGGTTCAGATGCAAAGTATTCGGGGAAGTGATCACCCAAAGTTTCATCAATTGAAATATCACCTCTGTCTACAGCTATCCCAACCAATAGTGTAATGATACTCTTTGAAGCAGATTTGATGTTGTAGGGATAGTCTGGGGAAGCATTGCCGAAAATATTCTTCACCCAGTAATTCACCATTTTGTTGAATAAGAACACTTCTTAGAGATGAAATAGATTCAGCTTCTTCAAATATCTGTTCTAAATTTGCTTCGTTAGCAATAGACTGTGCAGACGAACTAAGTGAAAGGACAGATAATAATATTACAATAAGAGATGTCCGACTAAATACAGAGATCATAGATTTCAGTTTAGATCTTAAAAGTTATGGGAATTTTGTCTTTAAAAGGAGTACAGGTATGTCAAAGTTCCCACTCAGATTGATCGACCATCATCTGATCTCTGAGAATAGAGATCAGATCTTATACAAATCCTGTGATCGGTATTACAGTA
Source organism: Gracilimonas sp. (assembly GCA_034520725.1). GTDB lineage: Bacteria > Bacteroidota > Rhodothermia > Balneolales > Balneolaceae > Gracilimonas. The sequence continues at coordinate 29,298 of JAXHNH010000015.1, forward strand.
TTTATTCTGCTTTATTGTATCTCTTTTCGATATAAGGAATTCCATCTGTTATCCATTCGGCTGCAGGCATTTTTCTTACATAGTGATCGAACCACTGCTTCATTCTGATCTGGAAATCAATCTGGTTGGCTTCCCTTCCTAAGATGGTGTCCTTCGTCGGGGTAAGATAGCAGTACAACTTCTTTGTCGAGGCGGCGTGCGGCGTTATAAAATTCCAGCCCTTGCATCCAGTCTACGGCTCCATCATCGGTTCCGTGTAGGATCATAAATGGTGTTTCAATATCAGGGGCATGAAACATGGGGTTTTCGCGCTGATAGGCTTCGAGGTGCGACCATGGGGTTACATTGCGACCCATTCGTACCTGTCCTATTTCCATGATTCCATGATGATTGGTACCTGTACTTCCATAGATGTTATTGTAGAAGCTGGTAAGGTTGGTAGGGGGCGCTCCTGTAACCACAGTTGCAAACATATCGGTTTGAGTTAGAATAAAAGAAGATTGGTAACCTCCCCAGCTATGGCCTTGCAATCCTAATTGATCCGGATCAGCATAGCCAAGGTCAATCACTTTTTGAGTAGCAGACGTGATGCAATCGAGAGAACTCGTTCCGGGTTTGCCAAATTCGAATACGATATCAGGCATAAACACGAGGTATCCGTTGCTGGCATAGGTTGACATATGCGGGCGGTCATCATAAACAGGCATGGAATACTGATGATGACGGTCAGACATTTTCTCGTAGAAATACACGATCATCGGATATTTTTTATCCGGGTCATAATTAGCAGGTAATGTAAGTGTACCCTGCAGTTTAATTCCACGACTGTTTTCGTAGTCAACCAATACTCGTTCACCCCAGGCATATTCCTCTTGCTGGGGATTTGCATCCGTAATTTTTTTGAGGTTTTTAAACCCTGAATTGGTTTGATAATAATCTGGGAAGTCAACAAAAGTCTGCCGGGTAAGTATGACGCGGTTCGCATCGCGGGCTTTTTCCACGTTACCAAAACTCGCATCCTTATAAATGAGTGGCTTTGGTTTATCACCAATACTCAGTTCATAAAATCCGTTTTTCTTGGTCCATTCGCCAAAGGCAGAAAGCAATACTTTCCCGGATGTATCGATGTATTCTTCGTCTTCATCCAGCGTTTCGTACCTGAAAATTATTTTCTCCTGTTCACCTAAACCCTCAGTAATATTCTGAGCCTGCGAACCATCCAGCTTTAGCATCCAGAGATCGTATTTGTGATTCAGGATTACATGCTCACCGTCTTTGGTCCAACCGGCTACGCCAAAGGTTGGGCTTTCGTGGGGGTAAATGTGATCGGTATTCGTAAACTGAATAGGTGCGGCTTCAGATAAATTGGTATTGGTGTTTCGCTCCACATCATAGACATATAACATGGTATCCTGTTCTGCTATTTTCTGATACAGGTAATACCGTCCATCAGGAGAATATCCATTTGTGCGTTTTATATTTTCAGCAAAAAGTGTACGCTCACCGTTTTGAATATTTACCCGATACAGATCTGCCGGTGAAACACCCCAGTTAATATCATCCATGTAAGGTTTTTCATTACGGCCAACCATGTACTGATTGTGGTCTGAGAAATTCAATTCGCGCAGGTCTTCATCTGTCAGGCGTGTAAGAGTAGAGTTTTTGGGGTTAAATGAAGCCACGTAAGTAAACTTGAGATCTCTCGATGACTGCCGTTCCTGTACAGTTTGAATGCGGTCATCCTTCCAATGAAAAACATCGACATTGGCTACGGTGTCTTTGTCCATTTTTACTTCAGGCTCTTGCTCACGAAATCCCAGGAAAACAAGTTCACCGTTAGTACTCCATGAAAGGTCTCTGTTTCCGCTTATGACCATATTATCCGGAAAACCGGATTGGGTGTCGGGGTCTAAAAGCGTTTTAGTTAAATTGGTATCTAAGTTGCGGTATACTAATAATTCGGTTTTTGGATGAGCAAGGCTGTCAATAGAAGTTCCTTTTAATACGGCAAGCCCGGTTCCTTTTTTATTCCATTCGGTACGATGAGCATTTTCATCATCCCAGCTTAAATTTGTGTAAGAAACGGTATCGGAATCGAGGGTAGTGAGGGCATTTGTATTCAGGTTTTTGAGATATATTCCGTTCCCTTCTTTTTCGCTGGCGTCAACCAAATACGCAAGCATGGTACTTTTCTTATTGAATCCAAATTCTGAGACATTTCCAATGTTCATTACGGTTCCATCCTGGAGGTTGCGTACTATCAGATCACTGCCTTTATGCTCGCTTTTATCTGATTCGGGTTTTTCGCGGTGGACGACCCAATAACTTCCATCCTCAGAAAACACCATACCTGCAGAGCGCTCAACCGAATATTTTTCTCCAGTTTCAAGATTCAGTAGTTCAGCCTGACTATAGATCTTGTCACCGCTCTTGGTTAATTTTTTACGTGTTTCTTCATCAACCACGACGGTATAGGCAGCCCATTTATTGTCATCAGAAAAACTGACATTTTGTGCAAGAGGAATGATGTATTCAGAATTATTTCTCAATGAAATGACTTGAAGGGTGTCATCACCGCCGTTAGGACGAAGCCCATAAGCCATCCAATCTCCGTTATTTGAAATTTCGGCACCAACTATTCGAGACCAACGGTCATAATCGTCTACAGTCAGTACTTTATCCTGTGCTAATACTGAGCTGTTGAGGATGAGCAATACAACGAGCATGAGAGTAGTAGAAGCAGCTTTTTTCATATCAGGTGGAGATTAAATGAATATTTTTATCAACTAACATGTAACCCCAAAGAAGACACTTAATCAAGTGCTTGCTTGTTAAAACTTGTCAGTGGTGAAAATGAATACCTAAATCAAAGGAAGGTTTTCGTTTTTCAAAGCTTCATCTCTTATAATATATAAACCGGAGTTTGATACTGGAAAGTGATATAGAGATACTAACTTTCAGCCACTAGATATGAAAGCCTTCTTTCATCTCTTCGGTCAATACTTTTCCATCAAACAGATTGATGAGTCGTTCTGCATATTTTGCATCGTAAGGTGAGTGTGTCACCATGACGATGGTAGTTCCTGAGTCGTTTAATTCTGATAGCAGTTTCATCACTTCATCACCATGATCGGAATCAAGGTTACCTGTGGGCTCGTCAGCGAGGATGAGTTTGGCGTTAGCTACAACAGCTCGGGCAATAGCTACGCGCTGTTGCTGACCACCGGAGAGCTGCTGCGGAAAATGATTTCTGCGATGCATCATGCCCATTCTTTCCAATGCCATTTCTACTTTTTCTTTTCGTTCTGCAGTATCAATTCCAAGATAGAGCAATGGAAGTTCCACATTTTCAAATACTGTGAGTTCGTCTATCAAATTAAAACTTTGAAAGATGAAACCAATATTGCCTTTGCGTAATTGAGCACGCTGTTTCTCTGAATAGCCTGAGATCTCTTTCCCCATGAAATGATAGTCGCCGGAAGTAGGATTATCCAATAACCCAATTATATTCAGTAGGGTTGATTTACCACAACCTGATGGCCCCATGATAGCCACAAACTCCCCTTCCTTGATTGAAATATCTACATCATTCAAAGCCGTGGTTTCAACTTCTTCAGTGGTGTAAACCTTTTTTAGATTTTTAGTCTCGATCATGGTTTCAGTATTTGAATTAGTGGTCTTTTAAAATTTTTTGTAAGGAATTCGGCTTAAGGTGCTCTTACTATAAAAGCTATCAGCTATTAGCTTTTTTAATTTTCATTTAATTATCAAAGGGTACATATGAGAGATTTTAGAAAACTAAAGGTTTGGCAAAAAAGCCATGAAATAACTTTGGCGGTTTATAAATCAACAGTGCTATATCCAAAAGAAGAAATGTATGGACTGATCAGTCAGATGCGAAGGTCGGCTTCTTCGATTCCTGCAAACATTGCTGAGGGTTGTGGAAGGAACAGCCAATCCCAATTGGCACACTTTCTAAATATTGGAATGGGATCGGCTTCTGAATTAGAATATCAACTAATCTTATCCAAAGACTTAGGATTTATAAACGACCAAATTTTCAAAGAACAAACGAATCAAGTTACCGAAGTAAAGCGGATGTTGACTTCACTTCACCAAAAAGTAAGTAGTGACTAAGCGATCAGCCGTCAGCTTTCAGTATGGTTAGGAAGAACTGAAACCTGAAGTCTGATAGCTGACAGCTATTCAAGCACTAACACTTCGTTATCACCAAAAGCGTCATAACTCGATGTAATCACTTTTTCACCGGGATCCAGTCCGGATTGCACCTCAAAATAATTTGGATTTTGCCGGCCCAATCTGATCTCCCTTTTATACGCTTTTCCTTCGGTTTCATTCACTACGAACACCCAGTTACCACCGGTTTTCTGGTAAAATCCTCCGCGTGGAATCTGAATGGCTTGTATGGAATCTCCAAGTTCAAGCCTTATCCTCACCGTTTGCCCACGGCGTAGATTTCCGGGGGGCTGACTTGTGAATTCCATATCTACCTCGAACTGACCATTATTTATAACGGGATATATCTTGGTGATCTCCAATTCATGAGTCTGCTCATTAAAAGTAAACGTTCCCCTCAATCCGGTGGCAATACCTGCTAAGTAATACTCATCGATCGCGAGTCTGACTTTATAACCGTCGAGTATATCTATCTGTCCCAATCGTTCACCGGATGAGATAGATTGCCCCTGATTCAACTCAATGGTGCTTAATTGTCCGGAAATGGGAGCTGTTACTGTCAGGTTATCTAATATTTGTTGAACGGCTTCAAGATTTTGATACATGCGTTCTTCAGAATCATCAAGTTGCCGGAGCTGATTGATCGATTGAATGGAGTCCTTGCGAAATGACTCATAGGTCAGCTCGTGCCGTCGTTTTTGGAATTCGTAGTTTTCTTTGGTGTTATGATATTCCTCTTCAGAGATATGTTCTTTTTTGAATAACTGCTGCTGACGTTCATATCTGGCTCTGAGAATTTCCATCTGGGCTTTTGCATTGGCCAGTTGTTCCTGAAGGTTGAGTGTGTTCTGTTCCAGATTGAGTCTTGAGTTTCTCACATTATTGATCTGATCGTACAAGCCAGAAGTCTGTTGCATGACTTGAAGTTGAAGCCCTGAATTGGTCAGAGTCAGAATAGTGTCCCCGGCTTCAATCATTGCGCCCGATTCCAACATTACGTCCTGAACAACCCCGCCTTCGATGGCATCAAGGTATGAAGTTTGTATGGGTTGAACCGTTCCGTTTATCTGAAGGTATTCCTGAAAGGGATCCTCACTAACTTCCGAAATGGTGACCTTATTTTGTTCAATATCCATGGTTGAACGGGTATCCATGAACCAGATCACGTAAATTCCAAAAATTACGACAGCCAAAACGGCAACAATTGTGAATATGCGCTTAGGTGTCCATGTTTTCTTTTCTATCTGTCGATCCATTCCCATATGCTGGTAAGCCTGCCGGAGTTTTTAAAAGCTGATACGTAATGCCCAATTATGCCAACTAATGGGCAAGAGTATCAAACAAAGGGTTTGTTACAATTTTAGTTGATAATGTAATAAAACTGAAAATTTAACATCCCCATATATATAAAAAAGCTCCGATGCTTAGCGTCGGAGCTTTTTGAATTAGTTAAGTTGACTGGTTCTGCTAGTGAGTTCCAAAACATGTGCATTGCAAACCGGCCGGTGCAATGGTGATGGCATGCCAGTCAAATCGTTTGTCATAACCGTCACGTTCCCACCAGAAGGGGAGTCGTTCTTGTTCCTGATTACCGACTTCATTCATGGTAGCTGCATCGAAAAGTCGTCCGTTCACCATGGTGTGTGTCACAGAATCCGTATTTCGGATATTTTCCAAAGGATTCTCTTCAAGAACAACCAGGTCAGCAAGTTTCCCAACTTCGAGTGAACCGATCTCGTGATCCATTCCAAGATAATGTGCACCGTTAATGGTAGCCACTTGTAACGCTTCGTGATTGCTCATTCCACCTTGCTCAAACATCCAGAGTTCCCAATGGGCACCAAGTCCCTGTAACTGACCGTGAGCTCCAAGATTAACTTTAACACCTGCATCAGCCAGTTTTTTGTCCGACTCTGCGGTTAATATATGACCATTTTCATATTCTTCATCGGGTATCATCGTTCTGTGTCTGGAGCGTGGGTCGATCACGCTGCGTGGAGTGAAGGTCAATAATCTTTCATTTTCCCACACATTAGTCTTTTGATACCAATAATACTCGCCACTCATGCTTCCAAAGTTCACCACATGAGTAGGTGTGTAGCCGGTTTTGCTGGCAGACCAAAGATTGATCACATCATTATAAAGCGGTGCAACCGGGACGTTGTGTTCAATTCCCGTATGCCCATCCAATATCATACTCATGTTATGGGTAAAGGTTGAACCACCCTCAGGCATTACCATCATTTCGAGCTCCCTGGCTGCCTTGATGATCTGCTGTCGTTGTTCACGTCGGGGCTGATTGTAACTTTTTACCGAGAAAGCTCCCCATGCTTTTGTACGTTCCAATGCAAACAGAGCATCTTCATAACTGTTGATCTCAGTTTTAATAGAACCATCGGCTCCGTACAAAATCACGCCTGTAGAGTACAATCGTGGACCAACCATATTACCGGCTTTGATCGCTTCGGAGTTGGAAAAGATCATCTCTGAGTTGGAAGAAGGATCGTGTACTGTGGTTACGCCATATGCAAGGTTTGCGTAATATTCCCACTGTTGTTGAGGGCTAATTCCTAACCGAAAGTTTCCAATATGTGCATGCGCATCCACGATGCCTGGTATGATCGTTTTGCCTGATGCATCGATCACTCTAGCCTCACCAGGTACTGTTATATTTGTACCGATCGCAGAAATTCTATTCCCATCAACTACGATGGTGCCATTTTCAATAACCTCATCTCCATTCATGGTAATGATGCGAGCATTCGTGAAAGCGATCTGCCCTTCGGGAACGTAAGTATCAAGTTCAAGATCAAGTGTAATGCCTTCGGTAGGAGGCTCAGGTATTGAATCAGGAGCACCTTCAACGAATTCAAACGTATTTACTAAATCAACGGTGAAATACTCACTTCCAAGAGTCCAGTGGATCTTGTCGCTTTCGGTCGACCAATGCATATGATATCCGGCTTCAGAGGAGATCTGCTTCACCGGGATTGCCTTGGTATTGGGATTGATCTCGATTGTTTTACCGGTTTTAGGAATAGGCGCCAGATATACTTTGTGAAGATTTGAGAAAGCCATCCATTTACCATCCGGACTAGGAGCAAATTCATGGCCGTAGTTTGAGGTAAACATCGTCTTCTCGTCATTTCCGGAGAGGTCAACACTTTTGTATGCTTTATCGATTGATCCGAAAATGTAACCACCTGTCTGGTACCAAATACGTTGGCCATCAGGACTGAATTTTGGTTTAGCACCTTCATCCGTGATCATGGTCTCAGAACCGCCGCTGGCCGGTATGGTGTAAATACCGGGATTTAAAGTATGCGTGAATCCCAGCTGACCATTTCCGCTTTCCTTTCGGAAGACGATGGTGCTTCCATCCGGACTGAATTCCGGCTCTCTGTAAATTCCTTTTTCCGTTGTTAATTTAGTTGGAGTGCCGGGTTCCGGACTTGGATTAAGTCTAACGGTTTTTATGGCTCCCATTTCTTCATCACTCCATGATACGTATGTAACCGATTTTCCATCAGCTGAAAAAACCGGATCAAATTCAAAATCAGTCGAGTTGGTAATACGCTTAGGCGTGCCATCAGGCAGCATCTTGCTCCATAGTTTTCCTGCCGCACTCCAAACAAAGGTATTTCCATCAGGTGAAGTCCTAAGTTGTCGAACAGCTTTTACCTTAAACTTATCTGGGGCTACATCCTGCTGAAAGCGTACGGCTTCCACAATGCTGTGAGAAGATTCTGCTTCAAATGGAATAACTTCAGAGTCTCCGGTTTCTGTGTCGATCTTATTGATCTTTCCATTTGCCCAAATGATGATATGCTGGTTGTCAGGCATCCAATTGAAGTTTGCGTTAGGCCCAAAAATAGCCCAGGCTTCCTGCATGTCTTTACTTAGATTTTCATACACAGGATACTCTCTACCGGTATCAAGATCCCTTAAAAACAGTACTGTTTTTGTTCTTACCCTGCGTACAAAGGCCAGTGTTTCACCATCTGGAGAGATCTGTGGTCTGATCGCTCCTCCATTTCCACCTGTCACCGTTTCAATTTCACCATCTTCACGATCGTATCGTTTGATGACGTAGATCTGACTGTTTGGGTCTTTGTTATACTGAAAATATCCACCGGGGTATACGGCCTGACTGTAATACACATATTGTCCATCCGGAGAAACCCACGGCTCACCGATATCCTGCTGCTCGTTAGCTTTTTCAACTAACTGAACTCCTGCACCGCCTGATCTGTGATACATCCAGATCTCGCCGGCTCCAAGTGAACGGGTAGAGGAGAAGTGCTTTTTCGCGATGATGTATTCTCCATCCGGAGTCCAAACTGCGTTGTTCAATAATCTAAAATTTTCGTCGGTGATCTGCCTGGCATTGTCTCCATCAGCATCCATGACCCAGATATTATCTCCGCCTCCGGCATCACTGGTAAAAAGTATCTGAGACCCATCAGGGCTGAAGCGCGGCTGGATCTCATAAGCATGTCCGCCTTGCAGGAGCGTTGCTGTGCCACCGTCAATAGGTAGAAGATAAATGTCACCGAGCAGGTCGAAAACGATTTGAGATCCGTCCGGACTAACGTCGAGGTTCATCCAGGTTCCTTCATCTGTAGTGAAGGTAGTGTCAGTCGTTGCACCCAGGTCCGGATTGGTGACATCCCATTCTTCCTGTGCAAGGAGAGGCGAGCAGGATAATAAAAGAGTGATCAGGATAGCGTAAAATTTCATAACGTCGTATTAATTTGAATTTGTAAGAGTATAGTAAAATCTACTCACAGCTAGCGACTATGATTTGGATTTAAACTTATTGATGAAGTTTTTGGTGAAGTCAGAAAGAACCAGTCGACCACTGATCTCGGCTCTTTGCTCTAAAAGCATGTCCCAGTCCTCAGTTCCTTTCCAAAGAACAGCTTTGAGATCTCGCATGGCTTCAGGACTGCTATCTTCCAATTTACCGGCCAGTTCTCTGATAGCTTGATCAAGATCAAAAGTGGATCCAAATATCTTGTTGTACAATCCTTTTTGCAAGGCCCAATCAGCATCGTACCAATTGGTAGCATCAATAGAAAGTGCTGAAAAAGCACTTTTCCCGATCTTCCGTTCAACGGCCGGCCCTACAACAAAAGGTCCAATTCCCAGCGCCAACTCACTCAACTTAATGGAGGCTTTTTCTTCCGCAAAGGTATAATCTCCCGCGGCAGCAATTCCAACACCACCACCAACGGTTTTTCCATGCACCCGTACAATGATAAGTTTCGGGCAGGTTCGCATGGCGTTCAATACAAGGGCAAACCCCATAAAGAACTCTTTACCCGTATCGTAGTCTTCAATAGCAATCAGTTCATCGAATGAAGCACCGGCGCAAAAGGCTCCATCGCCCCGGCTTGTGATCACTAAAACACGAATTTCTTCATTTTCTCCGGCCGCAGTGATCGTCTGTGCCAGTTTTCTTAGAATAGCACCCGGCAAGGAATTTCCTTTGGGGTGATAGAACTCAATGGTTCCAATGTTATTCTCGATCGTTAAGTTTACAGCTCCGTTTTGTTCACTCATTATTTAATTCAAAATTTAAAATTTAAAATTTCCTAAACCTCGTCAATATCTAATTTATTCTTCCTCTTCATCAGTGTGAGTATGGTGTATTCTGCAACCAGCACATTATCTTGATTGGTTACTTCCACATCCCAGTACACTACGCCAAAGGGGAACTTATCGTCTTTCTTCTGCTGTCGAACGTTCTTTCGCTTCAGTATTAATTTGGCCTGAATGGTATCGCCGGGGAAGACCGGGGCGACGAATCGCAGATTTTCTAATCCGTAATTCAACATGACCGGTCCTTCATCCGGATCCACAAACAATCCTGCCGTAGCAGAAAGCACGAAATATCCATGTGCCACTATCTTTCCAAATAATGAGCGGGCTGCTGCTTCTGGGATCAGTATGTGCATAAAAATGATCACCACTTAACTCTGCAAATTCTTCCACATCTTTATCGGTGACGGTACGATTTTCGGTAGTCATTGCTTCACCGATCTCCAGTTCTTCAAAATATTTTTGGAATGGATGCTTTTCGGATTCTCTTGTCTCTGCTCCTTTTATGTGTTGCTTTACAATGTTTCTCAAAGTAGTGGGTGAACCCTGAAGGGCAATTCGCTGCATATTGTGCAGAACAGCACGTGCTCCTCCCAACTCCTCTCCACCGCCGGCATGTCCGGGTCCGCCATGAACAAGTGATGCTATTGGTGAACCATGTCCCGTAGATTCTCCGGCTGAGTTTTTATTGATGACCATAAATCGTCCGTGGTAAGGGGCACATCCCAAAGCAATTTTATGAGCCAGCTCATCATCAGCGGTAAAAAGGGAACCGACCAATGAACCGTTAGCTTTGTTAGCAATGTCGATGGCTTCCTGTGTGTTTTTGTATGGCATGACGGTGGTCATCGGACCAAAGGCCTCAAGCCTGTGAACGTCATCAACCTGCATGGGCTGGTGACAAACGAGAACTCGTGGATTTGTAAAGGCATCTTTCTGAACTCCGCTTGAAACATAAACTGTATCAGTGATCTCCGATAGTTGCTGAAGCTGTTCTTCAAATCTTTCGGCTTGCAATGAACTTGCAAGTGGTCCCATTCGGGTTTCCTTCTGCCCGGGATCACCGATCGTGGTTTTATCCAATCGGCCTTTTAGCGCATCAACGACCTTATCTTCCAAATGTTCCGGGACAATAGTGCGGCGAATAGCAGTACATTTTTGTCCCGTTTTGACCGTCATTTCGCGCGCGACTTCTTTAATAAATAGGTCAAATTCTTCCATATCAGGTGTAACGTCCTCTCCAAGAATAGAACAATTCAGTGAATCAGCTTCCAGATTGAACTGCACACTATTGGCGATGATATTTGGATGAGCTTTAAGTTTCTTTCCGGTCAGGGCTGAGCCGGTAAAGGCTACAGAATCCTGACTTCTCAAATGATCCAACAGGTCACCGGGTTTATCAGCGGCGATATATTGGACAGATCCCTCAGGAAGAATTCCTGACTCAATGATGTCCTTGAAAACTACCCAGGAAAGGTATGATCCGGTTGGAGCGGGTTTTACCATCACAGGCAATCCCGCGATGATAGCAGGAGCCATTTTCTCCAGCATGCCCCAAATTGGAAAGTTGAAGGCATTGATGTGAACCGCGACTCCGTGTTTGGGTACGCAAATATGCTGCCCCATAAAAGAGCCTTTGCGGGAAAGTCGTTCTGTATCACCTTCTACATGCCAGGGGAGATCCGAAAGCTCGCGGCGCGATTTACTGGAAATTCCGAAAGCGGTTAGAATTCCACCTTCAATATCGATCCAGGAATCAGCACGGGTAGCACCGGTGTGCGTGGAGATCTCATAATACTTCTCCTTTCGCTCCATCAGGTATTGCCCAAGAAACTTAATTTTAAAAGCACGCTCATGGATAGTCATCTCGCGGAGCTTTGGTCCTCCAACCTCCCGGGCATATTCAAGTGCAGACCTATAATCAATATCCGCCTCCAACATTTGCGCAACCGGTTCATTCGTCACCGCACTGATGCAGATCCGTTTCTTCGCCCTCTATTAACCATTCGCTTTTTATGTAGCTTGTTACTTTCATTTTATCCCGTACAATTCAAAATTTAAAATTCAACATTCAAAATTACTTCGTCTTACCCCACGTCTCATATCCCATCTTCTGATCTTTTCTCCCTTCCGTGACTTCACGCAGCGGCTCACATTCCTTCAAGGATTCATGTAATTCTTTGGGAAGTTGTTGATAGAGTTTCGTGCCTTTGGTTTTCCACAATACCATTTCATCGGTAACATCCTTCACGATCTTAGCCGGATTTCCAACGGCAAGTTTTCGGTTTGGTATGTCCATTCCTTCCGGTACAAATGACTGAGCTCCAATAATACTTTCCTTCCCAACCTTCACATTGTCCATCACTACCGCATTCATCCCTATAAGACAATTTTTACCGAGATGTGCTCCATGAATGATAGCCCCGTGTCCAACATGGGCGGATTCTTCTAAAATCACCGTCACTCCCGGGAACATATGGATCGTACAGTTTTCCTGCACATTACATCCGTCCTTGATCACGATCTTACCCCAGTCACCACGAATAGCCGCTCCTGGGACCGATATATACATCCTTGCCGATAATCACATTACCCGTAACTGCTGCCAGCGGGTGTACAAATGCCGTTTCGTGAACGACCGGTTTGTATCCATTGAATTCGTAGATCATGGTTATATGGGAATGGTGTAATGGTTATTGGTTATTTGGATTCTTCATCAAAATCATCGTAGATATAAAGAATTTTATCTTCCTTAACAGAATTGGTCTTTGCATTTTTCAAATACCTGATATATCCATTGTAGAATTTGAATACATCCGGTAATCTGATTTTCTTTATAGCTTATCAGTCAGTTTCATCTATGTATTTACAATCAAAAGCAGTAATGATTTGATTTTTGAGTTCATAAGCAGATCCTCTTCCTTGCCTGCAATACTGAATATTTTCCTGATAGTGAAATCGACCATACCCTTCAGCAATATTATCAGAAATGGATCTTGAGGAGCGAATCATTTGATCAGTCAATCGGTATTTTTCTTCTGAAGGAAATGTTTTAACCAACACAAAAATCACATTTTGAATTTCACGGGCAAGTTGCCAGACCCTTAAATCTTCAAAAGTCTGAATATCAGGTTTTTTATTATCCATAATAGCTCCAATTAACCATTTCCCATTAACCAATAACCATTACACCTTCTCCAAAATCACTGCCATTCCCTGACCAACGCCAACACACAACATACACAAAGCATATTTATGTGATTCCTTTTCATGGAGTTCAACCATTGCTGTATGTAACAATCTTTGCCCAGTCATTCCAAGAGGATGTCCTAGTGCAATGGCTCCGCCGTTTGGGTTGAGCCGAGGGTCGTTGTCATCCATTTCCAGTATACGGGTTACACCGAGAGATTGTCCGGCAAAAGCCTCATTCAATTCGATGACATCCATGTCGGCCAATTTCATTCCAGATCGTTTTAATACTTTTTGAGCTGCTTCCACCGGACCCAATCCCATAATTCTCGGCTCGATTCCGGAAACGGCATGGGCCACAATTCGTGCTTTCGGTTTCAATCCAAAATCTTTGACGGCTTTATCGGATGCGACTAATAAGGCACCGGCGCCGTCATTTAACCCGGAGGCATTACCGGCAGTTACGCTTCCGTCTTTTTTGAATGCAGGACGAAGTTTACCGAGTATTTCAGCTGTGGTATCCGGTCGCATGAATTCATCATGCTCAAACAGATATGGATCCTGCTTTCTACGGGGGATCTCTACTGGAATAATTTCTTTTGCGAGTCGGCCTGAATCACGTGCAGCTCCGGCTTTTTGTTGGCTCCAGGCCGCAAATTTATCCTGATCTTCTCTGCTGATATTATGCATTTCTACAACATTCTCTGCCGTTGTTCCCATACCATCGGTGCCATACATTTCTTTCATCTTTGGATTGATGAATCGCCAGCCAAAAGTGGAGTCATGCATTTCTGTTGTTCCGGAGTAGGGGGATGATCCCTTTCCCATAACGATAGGGCCGCGGGTCATGTGTTCTACGCCTCCTGTAATAAACAGATCACCTTCACCTGGCTTTGATGGCGTGATAGGCTCTCACCGTAGCGCTCATCCCGGAGGCACACAATCGATTCACCGTTTCACCCGGTACAGAAACCGGAATTCCAGCTAACAGAGAAGCCATTCTTGCCACATTTCGGTTGTCTTCTCCGGCCTGATTGGCACATCCAAGGATCACATCCTCAATAGCTTCCAAATCGATACCTGGATTTCGTTTAATAAGTTCTTTGATGGGAATTGCTGCGAGATCATCCGCCCGGATAGGAGACAGCGAACCTTTAAGTTTTCCAATTGGAGTTCTGATTCCGTCTATGATATATGCTTCTGACATATAATTTTAAATTTTTGAATTTTAAATTTTTAATTACCCAACTCATGCTTTTTGCCCGTTCTATACACTGTGCCTCTGAACTCTGCGACTAATTCTTCATTTTGATTTGAAATTCGAACTTTGTAAACACCAATGGTTCTGCCATTTTGGAGCTCTTCAGTTTCGGCGATCAGCACATCTCCTGTATTCACTTTCTTGGTAAAGTTTATGTTGTTTTCTAAGGCAAGGGAGAGAGACCCTCTTGAATTGGATGCGAAAGCTAAGGCACTGTCGGCTAAGGAAAACGTGATTCCTCCATGACAAACTCCAAATCCATTCGTCATTTCCTCTCTGATCTTCATTGAAATTTTGCAGTACCCGGACTCAGATTCCAAAACCTCAATTCCCATCCATTGGGAGAAGGCATCCTGTTGGAGCATGTTGTTTGTTATGGAATGGATCTCTTTATTCATAGGTGTTGAGTTAAAGCATCTTCTTGCATAAAAACTGAAAGCTGTCAGCTATTCCTCATAAAAATTCTTTCCCTCGGCCACCATCTTCTTTAATAATGGATTTGGTCGATAACGGTCTTCACGATACTCTACCTGCAATGCAGTCATTCTGTCGAGAACATTTTTGAGGCCAATTTCATCACCCCATTTCAGTAATCCTTTTGGATAGTTAACTCCATTTTGCATGGCTAAGTCAACATCTTCTATAGAGGCAATATTCATAAAAACGGCATCACAAGCTTCGTTAATCAGCATCGTTAGGATCCGATCAAAAATATCCTGTCCAAGTTTCTCGTCTTTTTTAGGAGCAGGATTTTTAGAATCATCTTTGTAATTATAAAATCCACGACCTGTTTTCCTGCCAAGCCATCCGGCTTCCACCATGCGTTTCTGTGCAAAAGAAGGTCGAAACCTTGGGTCATAGTAAAAAGCTTTGAAGACTGTGCTGGTGACTTCATAATTCACATCATGACCAATTAAATCCATGAATTCAAATGGTCCCATTCGGAATCCACCGAGCTCTTTCATGGCCCAATCGATGGTAGCGGCATCTGCTATACCTTCTTCAAAAATACGAAGAGCTTCTCCATAGAAAGGTCGTGCCACACGGTTCACAATAAAACCCGGGGTATCTTTTCCGGAGACAGTGATCTTGCCCAAGCTTTTGATGAATTTTTTGGTTGAGTTAAAAACATCATCTTCTGTAGCAATTCCAGGAATGACCTCAACCAGTTTCATCAGCGGGGCAGGATTGAAAAAATGAACGCCTAAAAATCGCTCAGGACGTTTCAGTGCCGATGATATGGCTGCTATAGATAGTGAGGAAGTATTGGAAGCCAGCACACAATCTCTGGAAACAATGCCTTCAAGTCGAGCAAAGGTGTCTTTTTTGATATCGAGATCTTCAACAATGGCTTCGATCACAAAACCGCATTCACCAAAATTTGTGATGTTATCAACGAATTCAATTCGTCCGAGGATACCATCAACTTCGTCCTGCGTCATTCGTTCTTTTTCAACCTGTCGGGCCAATATACTTTCCAATCCATCTTTAGATTTTTCAAGTTGTTTGGGATAGGCATCGTAAAGAAAGACTTGATGTCCCTGAGTTGCTGCTACTTGCGCTATTCCGGTTCCCATTGTTCCGGCTCCAATAACGCCGATCTTTGTATCTTTTGGTATCATAGAAAATTGTTTGTTTAACGTCTGAAAAATCGCTTCCAAGATAACAAATCCATAGCGGAATACTGTTTAAAATATGTACCAATATGAAGGGGTAGTCTTTAAAGTTGTAGCAATTTTGATTTATCTGGCTATTCGATTTCCAATCCAACCCAAATGCGTGTGTTTAAAATCATCAGGGAATTTGAGTCCATAGCCGAACATTCGATCAAATGCGGTATGCCCCAGAAATACAATTCCAACGGTCAGTAACCATTCAATCTGTACAAAGTATCCGATAAAGGCCAGAAAGATCATCAATCCTTTATGATGAAGAAGGTTATAGATCCAGGAACCGATTTTGGTGTTAATGAGGTATGCGACAAAGGATATGTCTGGGACAAAAAATAGCAAGGGAAATATCCACCAGCTATATGATGAGGCTAATCCAAAAAGGATGGCGGATCCTATAAATAGGGCAAGTTCTTCAAGGTTGATAAGAAATTTCAGACTTTTATTTAGTTCAAAATTCATTGCGATCCGGATAAATTGGTTTAACCGCAGAGTACGAAGAATGGCAAAGCTGATCAAAGATTCGCTAATGCACAAATTATGCTGACAGGTTGAGTGCTAGAAGTATATCAAGGCCTATGCGCCGTATAACATCTGTAGAATCCCAAAATCCAGCGTAATTCGTGATCCTATTTACCCTTGAACTCCGGCTTTCGTTTCTCTAAAAAGGCCTGAACTCCCTCATTGTAATCATGAGTTTTTCCGGCTTCTGCTTGAAGATCTGCTTCCAGTTTCATTTGTTCTTCCAGATTGTTGGAAAACCCGGCATTAAAGCCCTTTTTGGTAAGTCCAAAACCACGGGTAGGCATTTTGGCTAATTTTGAAGCTACAGCCTGAGCTTCTTTCATGAAATCACTGGTCGGATAGGATTTCCAGATCATCCCCATTTCGACAGCTTCTTGTGCTGATACTTTTTCACCAAGGAAGGTTAAAGCTGTTGCCCGTGCCAACCCTATCAACCGTGGTAAAATGTAGGTGCCGCCACTGTCAGGGATCAGGCCGATCTGAGAAAAGGATTGAATGAATTTTGCTTCTTCACTGGCTATCACAATATCACAGGCAAGGGCAATGTTTGCTCCTGCTCCTGCTGCGGTTCCATTAACCGCACACACAACAGGTTTTTCAAGTTGACGAATACCTTTAATGATAGGAATATAAGTATGGTTAACGATCTCACTAAGGTCGCGCTCCGGATCATTAGAGACTTCAGTTGCTTCCGCCAGATCCTGCCCTGCACAAAACGCTCTGCCCGCTCCGGTCAATAAAATACATCTTACCTCATCATTCGACTCAGCCTCCATTAGCGCTTCTTTCATTTGGTCGGCCATCTCAAAATTAAAGCTATTGAGTTTGTCCGGCCGATTTAGTGTAATGGTGTAAACGCCGTTTGTGAGATTTGTTTTGATCATGGATTTAAGGCTTTGGTTGCTATCAGAATACAATTTTGTTTCTGACAATGATACCAAAGACTTAAATCATTGTATAGTAAAATTCAATTAAGAGCGGTCGGTTGAGTACTCCTCATTTTATAAGTGTGAGTTTTTTAGTCTGCGTGAAATTCTCTGATGTTAGTTTATAAATATAAACACCACTTGAAAAATTAGAAGCATTCCAGGAGACATCATACGAGCCTGCCGGTAATTCTGAATCAACCAGTGTTGCTACTTCAGACCCCAACATATTATAAATCTTCAGGGTAGTGGTGCCTGATTCAGGTAAACTGAAAGAAATGTTGGTAGTTGGGTTGAACGGATTCGGATAATTTTGTTTGAGTTTATATGAATTTGGTAAACCGGTTTCATCATCTACAGAAGTTCCGATCC
This sequence comes from Gracilimonas sp., assembly GCA_034520725.1. Classification (GTDB taxonomy): domain Bacteria; phylum Bacteroidota; class Rhodothermia; order Balneolales; family Balneolaceae; genus Gracilimonas. The sequence continues at coordinate 47,042 of JAXHNH010000015.1, forward strand.
CTGCTGTTTGAAAACTGTACGTTTCAGACCAGCCACTAACTCCTGCAATGTTTCTGCTTCGAACTCTCCAATGATGTGTGGTGCCGGGTTCAAGCCCAGAAAGGTCAATTTTACTTGTTTCCAACCCATTTTCATTAATAACAAGGCTGTTAAAATTACTACTCTTAGAAACCTGAACCTCAAATGTATTGGTATATTCCGGAGTATTCCACTGAAGGCTTGGTGAGGTAGACACTTCAGTGGCATCATCATTTGGAGTGATTAATTCTGGAGAAGTAGGTACGGGTGGAAGGTCTCCAAAAGTTTGCTGCCTGACTGTAGACATTAAAACATTTGGTGAACCAGTGTATTCCCATATGATCATTCCCCCAACACCTTTATTTCTGGCATATTCGAATTTTGCTTCAATTGTGCGTTCGTTATCAAAGCTAACGAATTGGTTATCTGTACCATACCATGCTGCCTGAGCATTCTCATCCCATTCTGAATTAGTAGCAATGCCCGGGAATTCTTCCACAAGGTTATCATAACTAGTTTCACCAAATCTGCGGCTTGCCCCGGATGCATTTTGCTGAGGAGCATTTACACCTGTCCAAACATATCCATACAGATCGATCCCAAAACCTAGCTTATTTAATGGCACACCTGCTTCATTATAACGGGTTACCCATTGTTCAATATTTGGATATTCAGTGCTGGAACCGGGAATGGTGACTCGTTCTGAGCCGCCAGATGGATTATATATAGCAGCATTATGCCAGCTATACCAACCCTGCCAGGCACCTGAGAGGTCGTAAGTCATCATATTTATCTGGTCAAATTTGTCATGCACTCTTGCAAACAAAGATGAGGCGCCATTGATTGCTGCCGTCAAAATTGAATTTGGCAGGTGATCTCTTAAACGGGTAATAAATACATCATAATTTGGATGGTCTCTGACAGGTTCAGCATCAATATCAGCACCGTCAAACCTCCATTGTTCTACGAAATCAGCAATTCCATCAGCAATCACTTCAGGCTGATCTTCAATACAATTCATGAAGGCATCATTTCCGGCTCCTCCAAAGGACATGATTGCAGGTACATCATGTATGTTGGCATCTTCAACGAACGCATTGATTCTGTCTGGTGAAACATTTTCCCAGGCAGCAGGTTCATTCGGCCTGCATGTCGACCCAGATATGGTTTGGGCAAAGAAAATGGCATGAGTAAAAGAATTCCATTTAAGGTCAGACCGTCTGGTATTCCCCCAATTGCCATGGCCTCCAACATTGTAGTTCCAGCTGGCTATATATGCAGATACCCATATATCGGGTTCTGATTGAGCTTTAGCTGTAGATGGATTTAGATTTAGTGTAATTATAAATGCAAGTAGATAAAAAACAGGGCTTTTCATGAGTAGAGTACATTAATTGCTTTATTACAAGAGGTGAAAGCAGAAGAAATGTTATAACATTTCTGAAAATTCTAATATTTCACACTTACTCTTATGTACCAGCCGGATTCATTTTTGTTTCTAATTCTATTCTTATAGAACGAAAAAAATTCAGGTATACGATCTATTCAGACTATAAAGGGGATGAGAGTTGGCTATCAGAAACTAATAATTACCTAAATACACTTAAAATGCTCAAAAGGTTGTTCACAATCGTTACAGTAGTATTGTGATTTGCAGGCGGTTGAACCGAACTGACTGACTAATTTAGTCTCAAAAGAGTCACAAAAAGGACAGGGCACGACTTTGGTTTTAGATAGGCTTTTCAGAAAGTCGTCTTCCTCTTCGTTTTTTTCAGGAGGAGCGATGCCATAATCTTTTAGTTTCGCTTTAGCTCCTTCGGTCATCCAATCAGTGGTCCAGGTCTCTGCGAAATCAAGTTTAACGACGAAGTTGTCTACGCCACGCTCTTTTAACTTCTCATTCACCAATTTTTCTATGGCATTCATAGCCGGACAACCGGAATAGGTGGGGGTGATCTTAACTAATACTTTCCCAGTATCCTCCACCTCAACCTTCCGTGCGATTCCCATCTCCACGATGTTCAGCACCGGGATTTCAGGATCGGTTATTTCCCTCAGGAAATCCCAGATCTGCTGCTTAGTATGTAATTGTTTGGTTGGCATTTATTAGTAGTGAGATGTTAGTCGTAAGATGTAAGTTTTTGAATCAAGATGAAATCTTACGTCTTATGTCTTACGTCTAACATCTAAAATTATTTCCACTCAGCATCGGGATGCGAACGTCGCAAAAACTGCATCTGTGCCAATATATGACCCAAATGTTCAGTATGAATTCCCTTGCGACTGCCACTCATCATGAATTGATCCCAATCCGGTACTGTCAGTGTGGCTTCTATTAAAGTATCTTCAACTAATTTCTTCCATTCGTCTTTGAATTCGGATGAATCAACACCAAAGTTTTCGTTGATGGCCAATTCATCTACTTCATCCATGTAAAATAACTCACCTGTATACATCCACATTTCGTCAAAAGCACCCTGTATGCGCTCATGGCTTTCTTCAGTACCGTCACCAAGTCTTAATACCCACTCCCGTGAGTGACGTAGATGATATTTGATCTCTTTGAGGTGTTTGTTGACCATGCCGGAAAATTGTTCGTCTTTAGCTTCTTTTAGTCGCTCATATTGAAAGTAACTAAACGCGCTGAATAGGAATTGCCGTGCAATGGTAAATGCAAAATCGCCTTTTGGTAGCTCGCAAAGCTGGAGGTTAGTGAAATCACGGTCGTCGCGAAAATAAGCAAAGTGGTCTTCATCGTGACCTTCATCTTCAATTTCTGCTGCATATTCGTAAAGAGCAGTAGCATGACCGATCAGATCCAGGGCCATATTTGCCATAGCCAGATCTTCCTCGAGCTGAGGTCCGTGACCGCACCATTCGCTCATTCGCTGTCCCAAGATGAGTCGGTCATCTGCTAATCTGAGTAAGTAGCTGAGGAATGCTTCTTTTTTTGTCAATTCTTTCGTTTCAGTAGTCATAAATATTTAATCAATTTCTTTTAGATAATAGTTATTGGTGTAATGGTTAATTGGGCTCTTCCCAATAACGAATAACCATTGAACTAAGACCTCTTCTTAACGGCTCTTGGCACACTATAAAATTGAGGATGACGATAGGGTTTGTCATTAGCAGGATCAAAAAATGGTCCCATATCTTCAGGTGTTGAGGCCGTAATATGTTTTGATTCCACCACCCAAATGCTCACACCCTCATTTCTACGGGCATACGTATCTCGCGCATTTTGCAGTGCCATTTCTTCGTCTGCTGCATGCAGGCTGCCGGCATGTTCATGGGGTTTGCCTGATTTTGGCTGCGTAAAAACCTCCCAAAGAGGCCATTTATCTTTGTTGGAATTATTGTCTGACATGAAAATCTTGGTTTAAACAGTTAGAAAGGACTCAGGACTCAGAACATGCTGAGTTCTGACCCCTGCGCCCTCAATTCTCTTTTACGAGGCTTTTTCTTGACTTAATTTTTTCTTCCGGGCATACGCGTTGGCTGCCTCACGAACCCACTCGCCGTTTTCATGAGCCGATCTCCTGGATTTTATTCGTTCGCGGTTCATGATACCGTTGCCCTTTACAACATCCCAGAATTCATCCCAGGGGATGTCACCGAAATCCCAGTGGCCGGTTTCCTCATTGTATTTCAGGTCCGGATCCGGAATTTCAAGACCGATAGCTTCGGCTTCCATCACCATGCGGTCAACGTAGTGCTGACGAAGTTCATCGTTGGTTTTCAGTTTTACCTGCCACTTGATTAGTTCAGCACTGTTTGGAGAATCGGTATCGTGCGGGCCGAACATCATTAAACTTGGCCACCACCAGCGGTTTACTGAATCCTGAGCCATTTTCTGTTGCTCGGGTGTACCGGATGCCATTTTGCCCAGCATTTCATAACCCTGCTTTTTGTGGAAACTTTCCTCTTTGCAAATGCGAACGTTAGCTCGTGAATATGGTCCGTATGAAGAACGTGCCAACATGGTTTGGTTCACGATAGCCGCACCGTCTACCAGCCATCCGATCGCGCAGATATCAGCATAGGTCATGGTAGGGTAATTGAAGATACTTGAGTACTTGGCACTTCCATAGAGATACTGATCAACAAGTTCGTCTCTTTCAATGCCCAGTGTTTCGGTAGCACTGTATAAATAAAGGCCATGACCGGCTTCATCCTGAACTTTAGCCAGAAGTACCAATTTTCTTTTAAGGGAAGGAGCCCGTTCGATCCAATTTCCTTCAGGAAGCATCCCAACAATTTCGGAGTGGGCGTGCTGACTCATCATCCTAATTAATTGCTGCCGATACCGTTCCGGCATCCAGTCTTTGGGCTCAATTTTTTCTCCCGCATCAATGCGAGCTTGAAATTCGTCTAACTTTTCTTGATTCTCCATGTGGAAGCGCTTTTTTATTTTGTAAATTAAACAATACGAGCCTTACAATCATTCGAAAGATAGTTTAAAATCGTTAAAAAACGGAAAGGTACGTTAAGCTAATTAAAACTAAAGAGAATTGAGTAAAATGGCTGGAAAGCAAGATACCCTCGAACGACCCGTAGAAGAGAAATTTGATGATCATCTTGGACTTCAGGATGTGGATTATGTGGAGCTTTATGTTAACAACGCTAAACAGGCTGCTCATTTTTATATAACCGCTTTTGGGTTTGAGTTGAAGGCGTACTCCGGTTTGGAAACCGGCGTTCGGGACCGTGCTTCTTATTACCTGGAGCAGGGAAACATTCGGTTTGTGCTCTCGGCTCCTCTAAACAGTGATTCACCCATTGCGAAATTCATTCAGAAGCACGGAGACGGAGTTAAGGATATTGCCATGCATGTGGAAGATGTAGATCGTGCATTCAATGAATCCGTAAAACGTGGAGCTGAAGCGGTCAAAGAACCTTATGATATGAAAGACGAGCATGGAGCCATCCGGATAGCTGCCATTAAAACCTACGGCGATGTGATCCATTCCTTTATCGATCGCTCAAACTACGAAGGCTTGTTCATGCCCGGATTTCAACCCAAAGAAAGCCTGATCAAAACTGAATCAGTTGGCCTTCAATTTGTTGATCACTGTGTAGGAAACGTAGAATTGGGCCGGATGGAAGATTGGGTAGATTTCTACCGCGATGTGCTTGGATTCACGCAATACATTAGTTTTGATGACAAAGATATTTCCACTGAATATTCGGCTTTAATGAGCCGTGTGATGGCCGGTGGTCGTGGTATGATCAAATTCCCCATAAACGAGCCGGCTGATGGAAAGAGGAAGTCACAGATCGAAGAATATCTCGATTTCTTTGAAGGCCCCGGTGTACAGCACGTGGCGATGCTAACAGGTGATATCATTGATACCGTAACTAAACTTCGTGACCGAGGCGTAGAGTTTCTTTCGGTTCCCACCACTTATTATGAGGAACTGGAAGGACGGGTGGGCAAGATTGACGAACCCCTCGAGAAGCTGGAGGATCTTGGAATCTTGGTGGATCGCGATGACGAAGGCTATCTGCTGCAGATCTTCACCAAGCCGGTAGTGGATCGTCCAACTTTATTTTATGAGATCATTCAGCGAAAAGGCGCCCGCGGTTTCGGAAAAGGAAATTTCAAAGCCCTCTTCGAAGCCATCGAACGCGAACAAGACCTTAGAGGCAATTTGTAATTATAAATGTTGAATTTTGAATTGGATGAGCCCATTCAAAATTTCTAATCCAAAATTTAAAATTTCCAACCATGTATTATCACGCATTAGGGAAGATCCCGCATAAACGTCACACGATATTTCGAAGAGAGGATGGTGAATTGTATACGGAAGAATTGTTCGGTGCAGAGGGATTTCATGGGAACAGTTCGCTGCTGTATCATCACAATATGCCAACCCGTGTGATCAAGATCGAGGAAGGGGCAAAGTTTGAGGTTAAGAAAGCAGATGAGAAAACACTTAGGCATCGGCTCCTTAAAACGAAAGATATTCCTGCCGGTGGAGATCCTATCACCGGGCGAAAAGTGCTGATGTTCAATAATGACATTCAGATCGGCGTGGCTCGCCCAACTGGTGACATGGATTATTTCTATCGTAATGGAGAGCATGATGAATTGCTGTTCATTCATGAAGGTGAAGGGCATATACAATCGGTATTCGGCCGACTCGATTTTGGCTGGGGAGATTATATTTATATACCTCGGGGAACGACCTATCAGATCAACTTTGAAACCGAAGAAGCTCGATACCTGTTTGCTGATTCTACAGGTCCCATTGATTTTCCAAAACGTTATCTATCTGAAATGGGACAGTTTATGGAAAATTCTCCATTTTGCGAACGGGATTTCAGGCTGCCATCAGAGCAATTATTCTTTCCGGAAGAAGGAGAGTTTGAGGTACGTATAAAAAAAGGTGGTCGCTTTCATCACTATACTTTTGATCATCATCCATGTGATGTTGTGGGATGGGATGGCTACCTGTATCCGTGGATATTTAATATTCGTGATTTTGAGCCAATTACCGGCCGCATTCACCAGCCGCCTCCGGTGCATCAAACTTTCCGTGGGCACAATTATGTGGTATGCAGTTTCTGTCCGCGTAAATTCGATTATCATCCCGAATCAATTCCGGCGCCATATAATCACTCCAATGTAGATTCTGACGAGATGCTCTATTACGTGGAAGGCGATTTCATGAGTCGGAAAGGCATTGAGTACGCGGATATTACGCTTCATCCCGGTGGGATTCCACACGGACCTCAACCCGGAAAAGCAGAAGCAAGCATTGGGGCTGAAGAAACTGACGAATACGCAGTGATGATTGATACCTTTCATCCGATGTATGTCACTGAAGAAGCTATGCGATTGGATGACCCAAGCTATCCGTTCTCTTGGTTAGATGACGAGTAAAGGTGCTATTTTGATTCCGGTAGCTTTTTAGATGAGAAGATCAGCTCCAGGTTTCATTTCTTAGTGAGTCTACTGCAACCATAATATCATATTGACTGATCTGTCCAACCAGTTTTCCATTATCAACTACCGGAAAACGTCTGAGCCGAAGTTTCAGAAATTTTTGAGCAACTTCAATGATATTATCATTGGGGCCAACAGTTATAGGGGCCGGGGTCATATATTCACTAACGATCCCATTCAGCTCGGGAGTGTTGGTGTATTTTCCCCGAACCACTTGTTTAACACAATCACCTTCAGATACGATGCCAACAAGTTCTCCTTCATTATTGACAACCGGCCCTCCCGAGAAACCATGCTTAACTAAAATACTTAATACCTGTCCCATACAGTCATCCGGAGAGAACGTGATCAGTTTTTTGGTCATAAAATCCTTGACCTGTATAGCCTGACCCTTAAATTTGGGTTTCTTCTGTTTTGGTGCCTGATAACTTTTAACCATAATTGAGTTCCCTTCTATTTATATGTCATATAATGTAAAAAGCAATTTTTATGCGTCTATTGCAATAACTACCTGCTGGAATTTTTCGTTGGATAATTTTTGAAAATCTAAAGGGTTAGTTAGTTTTTAAGACTTATAAATGTTTTAACATGCTGTTTTTTTGCGTCTGAAAGAAACTCTGTTCATATTCCCTACCTTGAAAAAAATTCAATAATTTTTGTCATGAGAAAAGCATTTTCAACATTTATTTTATCGCTTGTATTCATTTTGTTCGCGCAGGCTCAAACAGTTACCAAATACGAGATTTCATTTGAAAACGTCGTACATCACGAAGCTGATATTCAGGTCGAGTTTTCAAATCTGGAAAATAAAGTTCTTGAAGTTAGAATGAGCCGTACTTCTCCGGGTAGGTATGCGTTGCATGAGTTTGCGAAAAATGTGTATGGAGTGAGAGCAACTGACAGTGAGGGGAATGAACTGAAAGTGACACGGCCTAATCCACATCAGTGGAATGTAAGTGGCCACGATGGTACCGTGAATTTTGAATATACACTGTTTGCCAATCGGGGAGATGGTACTTATTCGCAAGTGGATGAAACGCATGCCCACCTCAACATGCCGGCAACTTTTGCGTGGGCCAGAGATTATGAACACCGGCCGATTGAGATCGATTTTGATGTGCGGGAAGACCTGAACTGGAAGATCGCCACGCAGTTAAAGCCTTTGAGTGAAACAACCTACTATGCTCCCGATCTGTATTACTTTTTGGATAGTCCGGTAGAAATCGCTGATCTGTATGAGCGGTCTCAAGAAGTAGAAGATCAAACTGTGAAGATGGCATTGCATACTAAATCTACAGATCGTGAAGTTGACACGTATTTTGAAAAAGTGATGGCTATTGTGAATGAGCAGGTGGAGGTATTTGGTGAACTTCCGAAATTGGATTATGGTGAATATGTATTCCTGAATTGCTTTATGCCAAACGCTAGTGGAGACGGTATGGAACATCGAAATTCCACGGTGGTGACAAACTCTAAACCGCTTGATGAACCGCTTGGTGAAACCAGTATCGGGACGATCTCACATGAGTTTTTACATACCTGGAATGTAGAGCGTATTCGTCCCGCTAGCCTGGAACCCTTTGATTTTGAAGAAGCCAATATGAGTGGCGAACTATGGTTTGCAGAGGGTTTTACCAGTTACTACACTAACCTGATCCTTGCAAGGGCGGGTATCAGAACTCAGAAAGAGTATGTAGAAGGCCTGGCCGGTGGTATTAACTATGTTTTCAATCACCCTGGTACGCAATTTTACAATCCGGTTGAAATGAGCTATCAGGCCCCATTTGTAGATGCAGCCCAATCTGTTAGATCCCGGTAAATCCGTGAAAATACCTTTATCTCATACTACACCTATGGCAGTGTACTCGGTTTGGCTCTTGATCTATCACTGAGGAATTTAGATGGAGATAAGAACCTTGATGACTTTATGAAACTGATGTGGAAGAAGTTCGGAAATACTGAAGTTCCATATACTAATCGAGATATTGAAGCCACACTGGCTGAGTATGCCGGTGAAGAATTTGCTTCAGGTTTCTTCAGTAAATATATCTTTGATAGTCAGATGCCTGATTATGAATCCCTACTTGCTGCCGTTGGAGTTGAATTTGGCAAAGCTAATCCGGGCCAGGTAAGTCTGGGAACCAATATTCGCATAGAAAATGGGATAGGTAATTTGAGAAGCAATGCGATAAAAGGGTCACCGGTCTATGAAGCTGGAATTGAAGCAACGGATGAGATCCTTTCCATAGCAGGTATACGTTTGAGCAGTGTAAATGATGTGGATATGATATTAAAGGAATTTGAGCCCGGCGATACGGTTGAAGTTATTTTTAACAGGTGGGGGCAGGAAATGTCAGCTACCATTACTCTTTCAGAGGATCCTGCATTTCAAACTAATTATTTAAACGATATCAATTCATCCCAAAGGCAGAAACGGGCAGCCTGGCTCGATTAAAACAAAATAAATTACTTTATGCGTAGGAGTTCTTGATTGGGAAACTTAAATGAAATTTACCCGGATACTTTCGAAATGGTTTTTCATCAGGAATGACCTTATAATGTTAATCTGTTAATAGTTAGCGCAACAAAACATAGTTATGGACTTAGTGAAGATGAGAAGCGATCAATTTTCAGTGATCACAAAGATCACGGTATTATTATTTATTGTACATGGGAGTGTAGCTTGTAAAAGCACTGAGGGTACAAATTCACAAACAACTTCAGCAGAAACATCAGAATCGGCAGGGATGAGTGAAGCTGAAATGGAGGAAATATTCTGGGCTCGTCAGGATAGTGCAAGGATGAATTTTACCGAGGATGACGTTAAATTTATGACGGGAATGATCGCTCACCATTCTCAGGCGTTGATCATGTCTCGCCTGGCACCTGAAAATGGAGCAAGTTCCGAGATCCAAACTTTGGCCGCACGGATCATAAATTCTCAAAAAGATGAGATCCGATTAATGCAAACCTGGCTAAGAGATAGGGAACAGCCGGTTCCGGAAGTTCACATTGATGGGCTGAAAATGATGATCCACGGTTTGGGTGAAGATCACATGCATATGGATCATACCAATATGATGGGAATGCTTTCACCGCAACAGCTACAGGAACTCAGCGAAGCGCAAGGAAAAGAATTTGACCAATTGTTTCTGAAATATATGATTGAACATCACAAAGGTGCGGTTCACATGGTTACAGAATTATTTAACACCGATGGGGCAACCCGTGATGAGGCAGCTTTCAGAGTTGCAAGTGATATTCAGGTCGATCAAAGAACAGAGATCGCCAGAATGCAGCTGATGCTGGATAAAATGACTGCTTCCAACTAAAGGTTTTTCACCCTTATTTCACAATAACAACAACACACACAATTAAAGTATGAAGAAAACCATTACAAACTTAACCTCATCCGGAGTGATGAGGAAATCTAATGTAATACTGGCCTTTTTAGTTAGTATGATTTTTGGTTTCTACGCTTGTTCATCTTCGTCTATGGTAGAAGATAACAAAGTTGTAGAGCCGGCTATTCAGCCAAAAGCAATGACAGAGGTAACACCACCAACCCCCGATCCACGTGTTGGTTTGGGAGCAGGTTTATTTGATGCCGAGGAAGCCATCTGGAATTTAAGCCTGATAGCTCAGGAAAGACCACCGGCTGATTTTCTTGGTGTAACCAACTCTGACCTTGCATTCAAAGACAATTATGCATTCCAGGGTAATTACAATGGAGTAATCGTATGGGACGTTTCCAATCCAAGATCTCCTGAACTGGTAGTTGACTATTTATGTCCTGCTTCGCAAAGTGATGTTTCTGTTTACGGAAACCTGCTTTTCATTTCCGGTGAAGGTTTCGGCGGTCGTATTGACTGTGGTACTGAAGGGGTTGATGAGCGCGTAAGTGAAGAGCGCCTCAGAGGACTGCGTATCTTTGACATCTCTAATGTTGAAGAGCCTGAGTATATTGCAAACGTACAAACATGCCGTGGTTCACATACTCACTCTGTACTTAAGGATCCAAATGATGACGAGAATGTATTTGTGTACATCTCCGGTTCCGCTCCGGTTCGTCCTGAAGAAGAATTACCGGGTTGTGTGAATACACTGCCTGATGATGATCCAAATTCTGCCTTATTCAGAATTGAGGTCATTAAAGTCCCTCTTAACAATCCTGAAGAAGCAGCAATTGTAAACTCACCAAGGATCTTTGAAGACCTTGAAGCTGCCCCAACTCACGGACTTGCTCCTGCTGACCTTGCTGCAATCGAAGAAGCTCGTAAGGCGGGTGCTTTTGTAGTTGAGTTAGGTGGTCAGCCACGTGTACTTCCAAACCGTTTTGTAAACCAGTTAATGGGTAACATAATGGAACAACGAGGTAATGACACTGGTACTCCATACTGCAGCTGACAGTGCTGCTCTAAGAGAGCAACTTCCGGATATGATCGCTCAAATGTTTGGTGGCGGTGGTGATGATATGGACAACAGGGGTCCAAATCAGTGTCACGATATCACCCTTTATCCTGAGATCGGTTTAGCCGGCGGTGCCTGCGAAGGTTATGGCTTGCTTTTGGATATATCTGATCCTGTAAACCCTAAGCGTATTGACGCTGTAGCTGATTCCAACTTTTCTTACTGGCACTCTGCTACTTTCAGTAACGATGGTTCAAAAGTGCTTTTCACTGATGAGTGGGGTGGCGGTGGTCAGCCTAAGTGTCGTGAAACAGATCCAAAGGAATGGGGAGCTAATGCTATCTTTACCATTAACAATGGTAAAATGAATTTCGAAAGCTATTACAAACTGCCTGCGCCACAAACTGTTAATGAAAACTGTGTAGCTCATAATGGTTCATTGATTCCAGTTCCCGGACGTGATATCATGGTTCAGTCATGGTATCAGGGTGGTATTTCAATATTTGACTGGACCGAAATCCAGTAATCCAGTTGAAATAGCTTACCACGATCGTGGTCCTGTTGATTCAACACAAATGGCCATGGGTGGTAGCTGGTCAGTATACTGGTATAATGGCATGATCATTAATTCAGAGATCGCACGTGGACTTGATATTTTTGAATTGGAGGCAAGCCCATATATAACTCAGAATGAGATAGATGCAGCCAACACGGTTACTTTCGAGTACCTTAATGCTCAGGGTCAGCCTAAGTTTGAATGGCCAACGACTTATGCTTTAGCTAAAGCTTATGTTGATCAGCTGGACAGAAATAATGGATTGAGTAACGCAGATATTGCATCACTGAGATCCGGTATCTATAGTGCTGAGAATTCAAGAAACACAAGAGTGTTGACTGAATTAGCCGGTAATATTGAAGGCAAAGCTAGTTCTTCTTCTCAGTCAGAGAAAGTGAGAGCACTTGCCCAAACACTTAGAGATCTGGCTACTATGTAAGCGAGATTTTTTAATTGATTAGATCTTAATCCCGCACAAGATTCATTTTTGTGCGGGATTTTTTTTGCGCTATGTTAAAGGCTGATAATTAATTGCACCTATAGATTTTACTCTTCATATTCAGCCGAAAGAACTAATCAAACAGACTATACTATGAAAAAATTGATACTTGTCCTCTTACTATTCGTGATTGCATTGCCTATTTCGGCACAAGATTATCCGAAGATCTTATCGATGAAAGAACGGGCCGAAGTGATCGATGACTTGTTGAAGGACAAAGTTAAAAGCGTACTGCCTGAACTCATGGAAAGAACTGGTATTGATATGTGGGTGATCGTATCACGTGAGTATAATGAAGATCCGGTTATCGAAACATTTTTACCTGCTACATGGCATGCTGCACGCAGGCGAACGATACTGGTAATGCATAATCAAGGGGATGGAACCGTTGAGACTTTAGCAGTTGCCCGGTATGATGTTGGTGACATGTTTAAGAAAGCATGGAACCCGGAAGAAGAGCCTGACCAGTGGAAGAGACTGGCTGAGGTCATTGAGGAACGTGATCCGAAAAAGATCGGTATAAATATTTCAGAGATTTGGGGACATGCTGACGGTTTGGTAGTTACCGATCATGAGGAGATGAAAGAGGCTATCGGTAGAAAATATACCAACAGATTGGTTTCTGCTGAGAAACTTGCCGTTGGATGGCTTGAAACGCGAACTCCGCGAGAAATGCAGATCTATCCTCAAATTGTAAGAATTGCACATGAGATCATTGCTGAGGGTTTTTCTGATAATGTAATTCAACCGGGTGTGACTACCACGGATGATGTGGTATGGTGGTTCCGGCAAAAGATCAGAGACCTTAATCTGATTACATGGTTCCACCCAAGTGTATCTATACAACGGGCTGATCCTGAATCATTTGATCATCTCAGAACCTTTGACAGTCGTCCGGAAGAGAATGTGATCTTGCCTGGAGACCTCATCCATGTTGACTTCGGGATCAAGTATCTGAGACTTAATACCGATACGCAACAACATGCCTATATACTCAAACCGGGGGAGACTGACGTACCTGAGTACCTGATAAAAGCCTTCGATAATGCTAACCGTTTGCAGGATATCTTCACAAATAACTTCAGAGAAGGCAGAACAGGGAACGAAGTATTAGCAATGTCGAGGCAGCAGGCTATTGATGAGGGCCTTAAACCAAGTATCTATACTCATCCCTTAGGTTATCATGGTCATGCGGCAGGAACTACACTGGGAATGTGGGATGCACAGGATGGTGTGCCAGGTGATGGTGATTACCCACTGCAATTAAATACTGCTTACTCCATTGAGCTAAATAACGCCACACAAATCGAGGAGTGGGGTAAAGAAATACGGATCATGTTGGAGGAAGATGCCTTTTTTGATAGTACCGGAGTCTGGTATATTGACGGCCGGCAAAAGGAGATAATGACAATTCCAAGAATACCGGCTAAACAATGATGTGCAAACATTAATTAATTAGAAGGATATGGAGTTCAACAGCTTAGATGATAAGATAAGTCATGCCAGAAGTCATGGGAATAAACCCAAAAACTTAAATACTGACTTCTGTAAACTACTTGAAAGAAGTAAAGAATGTGACAAGTTATTTTTAAGTTATTGGGATGATGAACAAAACAGAGTAGAGATATCCTATTCTGATTTTTATGTCCATGTATTAAAGACCGCCAGATTTTATCAATCTAATGGTCTTAAAAAGGGGGATAAGATCGCTACGATCTCCCATAATCACTGGCACACCGTAGTTCAATACTTTGCAGCGTGGTATTGTGGATTGGTGGTTGTACCTGTAAATCTTGGAGAAGACGACAATAGGGTCGCCTATATCCTGAAAAATGCAGGGGTAAAGCTTGCATTGGTCAGGTCTGAATATATTGACCGTATTCAAAGGATAGTTAATGGAAGCGCAACGTTAACTGATGTTACTTTAGTCAAGTGTAATGATGATGCTGAATGTTTTCAAAAATATGACAATACGTTTCCTGAGAGGGTTTCAGATATTGAGTCAGAAGCTTTGATTGTATTTACCTCAGGTACAACCGGTAACCCAAAAGGAGTGGTTCTTACACAACGCAATCTACTTGAAGATGCCCAAGCCATTTCTCAATGGCATAACATTGATGGTCAAACGAAAATGATGTGTGTACTTCCGATCCATCATGTCAATGGTACGGTTGTAACAATGATAACTCCGTTTTTTGTTGAAGGAGCTACCGTTCTAAATCAAAAGTTCAGTGCAGGGCATTTCTTTGAAATTATAGAAAAAGAGAAGGTTCATGTCGTAAGTGTGGTTCCTACCCTGCTTCAGTATCTCACAAGCCATTACGAAGAAAGGGACAAACCGGCAATAAATTCACTTCATCATTTGATATGTGGTGCAGGTCCTTTAACAGTTAAGGTAGCACAAAACTTTGAGGAGAAGTTTAACATACCCATTATACATGGCTATGGACTCTCAGAAACCACTTGTTACTCTTGCTTTCTGCCGGTTGATCAATCTAGAGAGGAGCATGAAAGGTGGATGCGCGATTTTGGGTATCCCAGCATTGGTCAACCGGTTCCCTCCAACGAGATGGATATCCAGGATGAGTCAGGTAAATCTGTTACTGAAGGGGAAAGAGGTGAGATTGTCATTCGCGGTGTAAATGTAATGAAGGGATACTTCAATAACCGGAAGGCAAACGAATCTGCTTTCAAAAACGGCTGGTTCAGAAGCGGTGACGAAGGGTTTGTTAAAAAAGATAAGCAGGGTAATCCATACTTCTTCATAACGGGAAGGCTAAAAGAACTGATCATTCGTGGTGGTATTAATCTATCTCCTCTAGAGATAGATGAGGTGATCAATAAGGCGCCCGGTGTGCAAGCAGGCATTGCAGTTGGATTTGAGAATGATTGGTATGGAGAAGAAGTTGGAGCCTATGTCCAACTAAAAGATAGAGTTAAACCTGATAAGGAATCCATTCTGCAACATTGCCAAAGTCATCTGCCATATTCTAAAGCTCCAAAAGTAGTTGTTATTGGGGACAACCTTCCGGTAACTTCTACAGGTAAATATCAGCGTTTAAAAGTAACTCACCTATTTTCGGATTGGAAAGAAACCCAGTTTAAAAAGTAGTTCATGAATCATGCAAAAAAATATGCCATTTATCATGATTAGGTGAAAAAAGGAAGGCTTCAGTTTGTAAAGGAACGCATTAAGAGAACTTAAAAATATTAAATACCTAAAGGGCTATTTTTCCGGCTAACAATTTTCAGCACATTAAATGATATCAAAAGACGAAAATATTGACGCAGTTATTACATGGGTTGACGGTGAAGATCCGGACCACAGAAAAAAAAGGTTGAATGCATTAAAGGATTCTGACGATGATGAGATCAATACGTTGCCAAGTGGTGCCGATAAAACCCGTTTTTCCAACAATAACGAGGTAAAATATTGCATTAGGTCTATCATCAAGTTTGCTCCATGGATCAGAAATATTTACATCATAACCGATGACCAGAAGCCCAATTTTCTGACGGATGAGTACATGGAGAGAAATAACATATTCATTATAGATCACAAAGAGATCTTTAGTGGATATGAGTGGGCACTCCCTACATTTAACACGCGCACTATTGTTTCTGCGATGTGGCGAATACCCGGTCTGGCACCACGTTTTATAAATTTTGACGATGACTTTGTTCTGACGAGGAAAGTAGAAGTGAAAGATTTTTTTATCGAAGATAAAATAGTGTTACAAGGGTCTTGGCATAGAATTAAGAATTACGGGGCAATTAGATTAAGATGGAATAAATTTCTTAGCAGGCTAACTAAGAAATTATTTGGGATTACGCGGTCAATGCACACCCTTCTTCAGGTAAGGTCAGCTCAGATAGCAGGATATTCAGATAGATACTTTTATGTACCCCATGTCCCTCATCCTATTAAAAAAAATACGCTAGCCACATTTTTCAATAAAAATCCGGAAATTTTTGAGGATAATATCAAATATCCATTTCGAAGTATTGATCAGTTTTCATCGATCATTTTAGCTAATCATCTGGATATAAAAAACAGTAAGGCTGTCTTAAGAAAGAAATCCGACTATTTGATGGTGCACGGGGAAATGGATCCTTCTTTTTTGTTGGATCAAAAATTAAAAAAGATCAGAGATAACAAAACTAAATTTATTTGTATACAATCGATGGAAGGATTTAGATCCGATCAAAAAGAAAAGGTGTACAAAACATTAGATAAGGTTCTTGATTGATGTAGGGTTCAAGGCTTGTTTACGACTGACAATGCATATCTTAAGAAATATTGAGCTTATTTTTATCATCCCAAAGCATTTAAAATTACCCTTCAACCAAAGTCCGGGTTTTTAATTTTCTTGATATATAATTATCAAATGCTAAGCTGATTCAAAGCTACCGTTAGCTACTAGTCATCATCGTCATCATCATCTCTCTCTGTTCGGAAAGTCCAAACCACATCACTTTTGAGTGTATTTCCGGCTAAATCTTCAACACTATCTTTAATGGTAACCTTATAGGTTCTTTTTTCTCGAAGATCTCTGCTTGGAGTAAATGTAATCGTATTGTCAGAATAACTAAGACTCGCGGATACTTCTGCGCCCTTGTCTGCTTACAATGAATGGTTGAGTTATTGATAGTAGATTCATTCATAGGTTCACTAAATGTTGCCGTAATGACTGAATTCACATCAACATCTTTGGCATTGGCAGCAGGAATGGTTGAAACAACCTTTGGGGATGAGTTATCCGGTTTATCCATGACCATAAAATTCCATTCATAATCAGCAGAGAGACTATTACCGGCTTTATCTTTAATATCAGTCGTTAAAATGGCAGTAATCACTGCTTCATATGGTAAATGCTTGTGGGGAGTAAATGAAAGAGTTGAACCTGATAAATGAATACTTCCATTAACCGATTTACCATTTTGCTTTATTCTGAATGTAGAAGAATTCACAGAGGCAGGATCTAAAGCTTCGCTAAAGGAAGCTGAAATCACTACATCAACAGGAACGTTTTGTTCCCCATCAGATGGACTCACTGACTGTATTTGTGGAGGGGTGGTATCCGGTTCATCCATAATCACAAAGCTCCACTCGTAATCAGCCGGGAGGCTATTACCGGGTTCATCCTTGACACCGGTAGTTACTACAGCCGTAACCTCAGCTTCATACGGTAGAGCCGTGTTGGGAGTAAATGAAAGAGTTGAGCCCGATAAATCGATACTTCCAGAAATCGAATTACCATTTTGAGCTACTTTGAATGTAGAAGAATTCACAGTCGCATTGTCTAAAGCATTATTAAAGGAAGCTGAGATCACCACATCAGCACGAACGTCTTGTTCCCCATCAGTTGGACTTACTGATTCTATTTGAAAAGTGGAGCCTTCCTGGTCATCAAGTGTAGTAAATGACCACGCAAAATCATTTCCAAGTTTGTTACCAAGAGTATCTTCTACGTCAGATGAGATAACTGCACGATAGGTACTGCCTTTACTTAAAACATTGATCGGAGAAAATGTCGCGGTACTGCTGGTCGAAGTGACAATACCCGATATGGGGGTGCTCCCCTGATAGACAGTAAATGTGGTTGTATTCAAGCTGTTTGAGTTCATTGGTTTGTTGAAGGAAACCTTAATGTCTGAATTCGTTTGTACATCGTCTGCATTGTGAGCAGGATTGGTAGATATTACTTGAGGAGTATCAGCATTCAATCCCTCTTCTGTTGAAAAGCTCCATTCATGGCTATCTTCCATAGTTGTTCCTGATACGCTTTTTACTGAAGAGTTAATCAAAACGGAATATGTTATTCCATAACCCAAGGGGATAGAGGGTGTGAAAACAGCTGTGAGATCTGAATACCTAACAGTACCGGATATGTTGACAGTATCAATTTTGACAATAAATGTACCCTCATGAATTGTGGTTGAATCCATAGCGTCACTAAATGTCACGGAAATAGACGTGTTGACAGGTACATTATCCGCATTGGCAGCGGGTATTGTAGATATAACTTCTGGAGATAAACCTGCACTTGTTAGCCCCGATTCATTACAGCCGGAGGCCACTGCAAAAAATGAGAAAATAATTATCAGTATCCACAATTTTTTCATGTGGTGAACCATACCATTCCTGGTAAAGAATGACGGATGGCGGAAGATATTCATATTGTCATGACCTCTTGATGTTTCTTGAATCAGTCTTATGACTAACACCTTTCAAAAAGGATGCCAATATGGATTGTAACTAAAAAATAGGGTTTTGGAGCACAAAAAGAGGTATTCAGGGTATAAAGAGAAGAAATATTTATCCAATAATATGCAAGTAAAATATACTCACAACCGGTGATCTGTGTAAAATATTCTCCATATAACATAGGGGGCACATCATTTGAAGCTGGACACTTTAACCAATGATTAATTATATGTTGAATGTTAAATGGTTCCCTTATTTAACATTGAGCACTCAAAATCACCTCTTCACCACAGCCAGCGTACACCGCGAAGTACTAACCAGCTTTTCTCGCTCATCCCGAATCTCACACTCCCAAACTTGTATCTTTCTCCCTGTATGAATCGGTTTGGCCGTTCCGGTAACATTACCTCCTAATTTTACCGACCGAATATGATTAGCGTTGATTTCAACTCCAACTACCGCTTTTCCAATATCATCCAGTTGAAACCAACCGCCTACCGAGCATAAAGTTTCGGCTAACGCTACCGAAGCACCGCCGTGAAGTATCCCGAAAGGCTGAACCGAGTTTTCATTTACCGGCATGGTTGCAATCAGCATGTCTTTTGCCACGTGTTCAAATTCAATGCCAAGGGCATGTCCCATATGCTTGTGTTTAAAATTGAAGTAGATATCAGCTTTTTCTTTCAGACTATCTTCAATGAACATAAAATTTGCTTTTGATTAACGGTGTTAAGTTATTTCAGTAAATGTATGAAAACGCTTTCATAAGAATATTGAAAGTGTATCTTAATCATTATCCGGGAATATGATATGGAAATAAAATGAAATACGATCCAACTACTATTTTGTCAATAGTCGAACAAGGCTATGAGAAAAATAAAACGGGAATTTACTCAGCTGTCAAAAGAAATGGAGAATGGATAGAAACATCCATAAGTGATTTTAAGGTGATGGTTAAAGACCTGGCACTGGGGCTGTACGAACTTGGCGTGCGCAAGGGGGATAAGGTTTCTTTGCATGCAGAAAATTCTACAGAGTGGCTGATCATTGATCAGGCTGTTCTTTCAATTGGAGCTGCACTTGTACCTATCTATACCACTCAGCCCGGTGAACAGATCAAGTACATTCTGGAAAACTCGGAATCCAAGGTGCATTTTGTGTCTAATGATGAGGTCTTTGCTGAGACAAAACCACTGATCAAAGGGATCAATAACGTTAAGGCGATCGTATCCGTAATGGAGTCGAAGCATAAGAAACTGAAGACCTTTGATAAGATCCTGGAACTTGGGCACAAAAAAGGAGAAGAAGATCCCAGCTTATTTGAAAAACTCAGGAGTGATGTTGAACCTGATGATCTGGCTACATTGATCTACACCTCAGGCACAACAGGGGTCCCAAAAGGAGTTATGCTGACCCACGATAACATTGCGCGAAATGCTTTAGCAGCTTATGAATTATTCCCCTTCGATCCTGATGAGTACGATGAACCAAAGGTGTTATCGTATCTTCCATTAGCACATATGTTTGAGCGAACGGCTTCATATATATATGCCTACTGTGGTGTTCCATCCTATTACATCGAAAATGTGGAGGATATCAAAGATGATTTTGCGACAGTAAAACCGATCTACCTGGTCACGGTTCCAAGGTTGTTAGAAAAAATAGTGACAGGTATCAAAGTAAAAGGGCAAGAATTTAGTGGAATCAAAAAGAGATTGTATTACTGGGCTGTAAATCTTGCTGAAAATTATGAACCGGATAACCCTCCTTCTTCATGGAAAATGAAAATAGCGGATAAGTTGGTTTATGCTAAGATCAGGGAGTTGTTTGGCGGTAATATGGTGGGTTTTAATGTAGGTGGAGCCGCCCTCTCACCAAATATAGCTCGGTTTATTAATGGAATTGGCATTTTCTGTGGATTGGGATATGGTCTCACGGAAACCTCACCGGTATTATCCGGACCTCCAAAAGGCAAACTTAGGATCGGCTCATCAGGTAAACCAATTGCAGACGTTGAGATCAAGATCGCAGAGGATGGCGAGATTCTGGCTAAAGGACCTTATATCATGAAGGGATACTTCAAAATGCCGGAAAAAACAGATGAAGTGATCGATGATGAAGGCTGGTTCCATACAGGTGACATTGGTCATATGGATGAGGATGGCTGGTTATTCGTCACAGATCGTAAGAAATCCCTGTTCAAACTTTCAACAGGAAAATATGTAGCTCCTCAGCCTATAGAGAATGCATTGGTTAACAGTGGATTCATTGAACAGGCCGTGGTTGTGGGTAGTGAGCACAAGTTTTGTGCTGCATTGATCGTACCGAATTGGGAAAATATGAAAAAGAGGTTTGAGACCACTCATCACAAATTTCCAGAAGAGAATGTCACTGAGAATGAGTATGTCATAAAGCGCATTCAGAAAGAAGTGGATAAAGTGAATGCCGAACTTTCAAAATGGGAAAAGGTGAAGAGATTCAAGATCCTGAAAGATCAGTTCACAATAGAGGAAGGTGAGATCACGCCTACGCTGAAAGTGAAGCGAAATGTGATTAATAAAAAATATAAAGACGTTATCGATTCTATTTTTGTGGAGGAGGAATCTGAAGGGTAATTGTAATAATAAAAGAGTATTGAATATATGAGTACAAAGAAATATCGAATCAAGAAAGTAGCGGTTTTAGGGTCAGGTGTGATGGGAAGTCAGATCGCTGCCCATTGCGTAAATGCAGGGCTGAATGTCGTATTACTGGATCTGAAAAGTGATGAACCCGGTCGCCCCAATAAAATGGCAGAGGAAAGCCTCCAAAAAGCTTCCAAAATAAAACCGGCTCCATTTGGCAAACCGGAGTTTGCAAAACGTGTTCAGGTTGGCAACTTCGAAGATGACTTTGATCTGCTTAAAGATGCGGATTGGATCTGTGAGGTCATTATTGAAAAAATGGATATCAAAAAAGATATGATGTCCCGTATTGATGACATCAGAAAGAAGGATGCCATTGTGAGTTCCAATACGTCCGGTTTGCCGATATCTGAAATTGGAGAGGACTGTTCTGATGATCTGAAGGCTCACTTTTTGGGAACGCACTTCTTTAATCCACCGAGGTATATGAAGCTGCTGGAGGTGATCCCAACTAAATCAACTTCTGATCAGATAACTGAGTACATGCACAGTTTTTGTGAAAAGACGCTTGGAAAAGGGGTTGTGATTTGTAAAGACACTCCAAATTTTATTGCCAATCGAGTGGGCATATTTTCCATCGCCAACATTATGCCGTACTTCTTTAACGGTGATTTTAGAGCGGAGGAGATCGATCTGTTGACCGGCACGCTCACCGGTTATTCAAAAGCGGCTACATTTAGAACAGCTGATATGGCCGGCAACGATATTACCAATCATGTCGCTAATAATTTGTATCCATCAATTCCTGATGATGAGATGCAGGAGACTTTCAATTTACCGGATGAATTCCAGAAGATGGTTGATAAGGGGATGATCGGCAACAAGGCCGGAAAAGGGTTTTATACCAAGAAAGATGGAGAATACCTCGTACTGAATCCTGATACGTTTGAGTATGAATCCCAGATTAAAATGGAAGATGAAATCCTTGATAAGGCTAATAAGATCAAGGATACCGCAGAACGACTTAAATTTTTAGTGAACTCAGAAGGTAAGATTGGAGATTTTCTGTGGAATGTTCATCGTGACCTACTGATGTATGCTGCCAATCGTATTCCTGAAATTACGGAATCACCGTTGTCCATAGACCGTGCCATGCAGTGGGGCTTCAACTGGGAAATGGGTCCGTTTCAACGATGGGATGCCTTAGGCATGCAGGAAACAGCTGATCGTATTGAAAAGGAGGGAAATGATGTACCGGAGTTGATCTCAAATATGTTGAATGAAGGCTTCACTCAATTCTACTCTGATGGTAAAGTGTATGATCCTCAAACTAAAGCTATGGTCGATCTTTCTCCCGAAGCAAAAGGAGAGATCAAGGTTGCTCATCTTAGAAAAGAGGATGTTCCTGTGATGGAAAATGAAAGTGCTGCACTCCACGATATGGGGGATGGTGTTGCATTATTTGAATTTAGAACGCCCCATTCGACACTTGGAGCAGAGCTGGTTCAATCACTGCATAGTTCATTGAGTTTGGTTAAGGATGATTTTGATGCTTTGGTGATCAGTCACGATGGCGATAATTTTGCCTTTGGTGCAAACCTGAAAGAAGCACTTACAGCAAAACAAAGTGGTGATTGGGAGAGTGTAGTTGATGCCGTCAATAACTTTCAGAATACAGCGGTTGCTTTAAAGTATGCTCCATTTCCCGTTATTGCAGCTCCTTTTGGGAAAACACTGGGTGGAGGAGTGGAGTTCTGTCTCTACTCCGATAAAGTAGTGGCACACCACGAAACCTACATGGGTTTGGTTGAAGTCGGGGTTGGTTTGATCCCGGCCGGAGGGGGTACCACTGAGTTGCTCCGAAGAGCAATGAATAAACTGGAAGGAGAAGCAGATCCTCTGCCTTTTATTCGCGAGGTTTTTAAAACTATCGGAATGGCAAAGGTCTCTGAAAGTGTGCATATGGCGAAAGAATTAGGCTATTTACGACCGTCTGATACTATAGTTATGAACCGAGATCTGCTCATTAAAACAGCGAAAGAAGAAGCGTTGAATCTGGTTAAAACCGGATATCATTCACCGGCAGAAACTCCTGTTAAGGTGTTAGGTAAGACAGCTCTTGCAGCCATGAAGTTAATGCTGCATGTGATGCATGAAGGGAAATTCATAACCGATTATGATCAGGTGGTTGCGGAAAGAGTTGCTTATGTGCTTTCGGGTGGAGATCTGAGTGAACCACAGGAAGTACCTGAGTCCTATTTGTTAAAACTGGAAAGAGAAGCTATCCTCGAATGCCTTCAAGATGACCGCACCCTGGCAAGAATGGAACACATGCTCAAAAAAGGTAAACCGTTAAGGAATTAGTTATGAGTAGTGAGGTCTGAGTAATGAGATGTTATGAATAAATATAAGAATTTGGAGATCTGGAAAAGGTCGGTGGCTTTGGCTACTGATGTATATAATGTCACAAAATCGTTCCCAAATGAAGAGAAATATGGAATCACATCTCAAATTAGAAGATGTTCTGTTTCAGTTCCATCGAATATTGCTGAAGGAGCTGGTAGGGGTAGTAAAAAAGAATTTAAACGATTTTTGAATATTGCTTATGGATCAATTTATGAACTTGAAACCCAATTATTAATCTCAATTAATCTTGGATATTTAAAAACAGAAATACATGAAGAGTTATCAAAAGAAATAGACCAAATTCAGAAAATGATCTACTCATTCAGTAAAAAATTATAGGCTCAAAACTCAGAACCCACTACTCAAAACTCATGACTATAAATACAAATGAAGCATACATCGTAGCAGCAGCACGAACACCTTGTGGAAAGGCGAATAAAGGATCATTACGTTTTACGCGACCCGATTCTATGGGGGCAGCCGTTGTTGAAGATCTATTAAAACGAACTAAGGGTCTGGAGCCGGAACAGATTGAAGATGTCATCATGGGATGTGCATTTCCGGAAGCCTCACAGGGACTCAACGTAGCGCGACAGATAGCAATTTTAGGTGGATTACCTGACTCAGTACCTGGTGTGACAGTCAATCGGTTTTGCTCTTCTGGCCTTCAGACTATTGCGATGGCAGCAGAAAGGATTATGGCAGGAGGAGCTGATGTGATCATAGCAGGTGGTGTTGAGTCGATGAGCCTGGTGCCCATGGGAGGTATGTCGGTTCAACCTAATCCTGAGTTGGTGGATGATAAACCGGGTGTTTATGTGAGCATGGGTATCACTGCCGAAAATGTAGCTGATAAATATGAAGTCAGCCGGCAGAATCAGGATGAATTTGCATACAGAAGTCACCAAAGGGCTATCAATGCCTGGGAAGAAGGGAAATTTGATGAGCAGATCACACCAATTGAAGTAAGGGAAAAGAAAGTTACTGCAGACGGTGAGGTTGTGGAAGAAACCTTCACCTTTAAACAGGATGAAGGCCCACGGGCGGATACATCAGTTGAGGCTCTTTCCGGATTACGACCTGTTTTTAAGCAAGGTGGAAGCGTAACAGCAGGTAACTCATCTCAGATGAATGATGCTGCAGCCGGGGTGGTAGTGATGAGCGGAGAAATGGTCAAGAAACTTGGCTTGGAACCGATGGCACGTTACGTAGGATTTCAAGTGGCGGGAGTAGCTCCCGAGATCATGGGAATTGGGCCTATTGAAGCAGTACCAAAAGTTTTAAATAAAACGGGGTTAAAGTTATCCGATATCGATCTGATAGAATTGAATGAGGCCTTTGCATCTCAATCACTGGCAGTAATTCGAAATCTAGGATTGGATGAAGAGATCACCAATGTAAATGGTGGAGCTATAGCCATGGGGCACCCACTTGGTTGTACCGGGGCAAAATTGACTACCCAGATCCTCCACGAAATGAAAGCCCGAAACTCCAAATATGGATTGGTCACAATGTGTATTGGTGGGGGAATGGGTGCCGCAGGTATTTTTGAGAATTTGAGTTAATGAACCATCAGGTCGGTTCTGTTCCAAAATATAAATGATGTACAGGTAGGGGCAATTCATGAATTGCCCCTACCTGTACAATGAAACAATAATTATTTCAACTTTATGTATACATCAGACACGCTTTCAGATAAAACAATTTTGATAACAGGTGGCGGCAGTGGTTTGGGGCTAGCTATGGCAAAAGCTTTTGCCGAGACCGGTGCCAACGTAGCCATTTGCGGCAGAACAGAGGAAAAACTCAAAAAGGCAGTCAAAGAAATCGAGAAAGAAAGGGATGGAGCTGTTGCCAGGTATTATCAGTGTGACGTTCGGGACTATGAGCGTGTATCGTCAATGTTTGAACAGATCGTTGTTGATTTTGGCTCAATCGAGGGATTGGTAAACAATGCAGCCGGAAACTTTCTCTCTGCCTCTGAAGATCTGACGCCCGGTGGTTTTAAAACTATAGTTGATATCGTCTTACACGGTAGCTTCAACTGTACTCACGTGTTCGGGAATTACCTGATCGATAATAAAAAGGAAGGAAATATTCTTAATATGGTCACAACGTATGCTGAAGGAACGGGTTGTGCCTTTGTGTTGCCATCAGCTTGTAGCAAGGCAGGAGTACTGGCAATGACAAGGTCACTGGCGTTTGAATGGGCTGAATATGGTATCAGATTGAATGCTATCGCGCCGGGACCATTTCCAACTGAAGGGGCATGGTCACGTTTGGTTCCTGAAGAAGCTATGGAAAAGGAATTTTTAGGAAAAATTCCTTTAAAAAGATATGGCAAGCCCGAAGAGCTCGCCAATCTGGCAGTATTCTTAATGTCAGACCTCTCATCTTATATGACCGGTGAATGTGTGGTCATAGATGGAGGAGAAAGGCTTCAGGCAGGGCAGTTTAACTTTATAGACGGTTTAATGCCTCGCAGTAAACTGAAACAGATGTTCAAGGCAATGAAGCCTAAAAAGTGATCAAAGTATAATTAAATGACCATGCCGATCATCAACACAGATGCGATGACCAGGTAGTAAAATCGTTTAACATTTTTATCCGGCTTGTGTAGCCCAAAGATATTTTTAAAAATGTAGTGATCAAATCCTAGTTTGTAATATTTCTCGTATAATTTAGCTCTCATAGTGGCACCTCCTCTTAATATTTGGTGCTGTATTTTTAGATAATTGTTGTTGAATAGCGGAAGCGTAGTTGCTACTAATTTTTGGTAGCTATAAGCTCTTTTTTGGCCTGTACTACTTTTCCGTCAATAATTGTTTCGATACTGAGTTTTTCGCCTTTATCATAAACTGCTTTGGTTATTACCTTGTCAGAATTAAAGCCGTATAAAACCCAGGTTCCGTGTGGTTTTACCTTGTTACCTTCTTTCCAATACTGACCCTCTTGAAGGATATTTCCTTCATTATCAAAAAACTTAACGTCATAAATATTGTTTTCAACATGTGTGATCACATATTCGTGTTCAACATTCTTGATCGTTTGTTGTGCAAAAAGGCCGGTAGAAAAAATCAGTAAAAATAAAAACGCCGAAATTAGTTTCTTCATAGTGTTTCTCCTCTTGTTTCTACCCCAATGTTAAGGAATTGTTAACTCAATGTAAATGATTTGTTAACGAAAATTTAACATTAAGTTAACATAGGGTTCAGCGATACTGTGAAAGGCGTTTTTCTACCTGCTTAACTTGAAGTGCAAGTTGGTAAGCATCGTATGGAGTGTAGGAAGTATCCCGTCTCATCTGTACGGACTTCAGAAACATGAGAGCAGCCTTCTCTGCCGCTTTTGCAGGATCGAAGGTTTGTTTCTCAAAATAGAGGTGGTCACCTGAACTTAACCTGCCAATACGGACTTCCTGTTCAGGAGCATCACATTCCAAGATCTCATGTCTGTTGCCCGAGATCCGTTTATGTTGGTTTTTGGAAGCACCGGTGTAGATATTAATGTCAGCCGTTGAACCGTTATCGAAACGTATGAAGAGGTGTAAAGCTGAGGGGTGCGTATCGTTCAACAATACCTGTTTCGCCTCAATATGATGGATGCCGCTATCGATCCATTTCATACAGAGACCAAGTTCATCGATCCAGAAATGTCTGAATTCGTTTTTGGCATTCATGAACTGGGTGTATTGAACATTACGGGAAATACTGAGATAAGAAGGGCGTGCCATGCGGTCCATCATCCATTGTGTGGCGGGGGCAAGAGTTGGCCAGTGAGAAAACTGTACGTGGACCCCTGCTTCCATAGAAGCCCGGTAAATGGTTTCGAGCTTTTTAGTATCGGTAGGTTGCAATGCGATCAGGAAACAGTTCAATCCCTGATAAATACCTTCTAGAAGCAGATCCAGATTTTGGTCAGTTTCATCCACCAAAAAACAGGCATCTACGTTTCCCAATTCAGATATGCTTGGGCAAAGTTCCACTTCCTGCACGATCTGATGGGGACGTAAATGTCGCTCCCAGGCAACAGCCCGTTTGGCATCTCCTATAATTCCAACTTTCATAAACTCTCCACGTTAAGTTGGAGCTCAAGATGCTAAGCCGGTACGACTTTTACAAGAAGGGTTAATCGGGCATTACAATGGCAAGAATGAAATACAACAGTATAGGTGATCCCCAACCGAGAAAGATCAATAAAATGAAAAGAACACGGATCAGGGTTGAGTCCCATCCAAGATATTCTGCGAAGCCACCGCAAACGCCTGCAAGCATTTTGTCGGTGCGTGATTTTCTGAGTTTAGCTGGCATGATGAATTTGTTTTTAGATTATAATCTAGCCTTTGTTACGTCCACTCAAAAAAGATGTTGCAAAAAATTCAATAAAAAAAGCGAAGCTTACCCGGCTTCGCTTTTTTTTAAAGTCTGTATTTATTTTCAGGTTAGTTTAGACCACTGCCTTGTTCCTTTTGGAGACTATTTTCATCCGATGAAAAGCCGGAATCTTCTAGCCTGAAATTAATTGACATAGCATATTGAACTCGGACGGGTTGACCACGCTGCATACCCGGCTCAAACTTGGCTTGCTTTACCACTCGTAGTGCTTCTTCATCGGCACCGCCACCAATGCCGCGAACCACTTGGGCATTCTCTACATCTCCATTCTCATTTACTATGAACTGAACGGTCACGCGACCTTCAATACCTGCGCGACGAGCCATAGTTGGATATTGGATCTTACTTTGAATTGATTTCATGCCATCGATCAATTTTGGCATTTCTTCTACAACTACGAAGTAATCTTCTTTTTATTTGATCAGTTGGATGAGAATGTGCTCAGAGATAAATAGTCATTTCAAGAGATCTGAATGGACTACTTACACCGTGAGAAAAACCATTTATCCTTTCAGGAATATGATCTACCCAAACATCGACATGACTGTTTATTTCAGGAAGTACATCTTCTGAAGATTTAACGACTACATTTAATTCGTTAATAGTAAATGAGATGTTATCGCCATCTATTTTACCTGCTTTGATTCCTTCATTGAATTGAACAGGTGAAATTTTAAAAACACCGTAGTCTTTAGCATTTAAGAAAAACGCGGATACACCTGTGCTGGTAAATCCGACTCCGGGTTCGGTTTCAATAATATTATGACCATTGATTTCAACTTCCAGTCCAGAAACCTGAAATTTAGTGTTCTCTAATTCTTCCTCAGATAAGCGTTTGAGGTCCTCTTAGATCTGAGCAGGCAATTGGAAGTGTGATCCCAACGATCATAAGCATCAAAAAGGCAATGCTTTGACGAAAGGAAGCTTTATGTAATTTGTGATATTTCATGGTTTTGATCCGTTTCTTTAGGGTTGAGTTCTTCACTGCCATGCTTACTGACAACCGTCCTGCGCCACTGCTTAATGGAACTAACTCATAAAGAAGGCTGGCATAGGATTTAATGGAGAAATCGGATCTGGAAAGAACTTCCTGATCACAGGAAATTTCCCGATAGGTGTCGATCTCCTGATTTCCATACCGTATGAGCGGATGAAACCAAAAGATCGATTCGATCATGGACAAGGCCAGCTGCAGCAGGTAATCGCCCCGTTTGATGTGGGTGAGTTCATGCTGAAGGGCCATCTCCAGTTTTTCCGGTTCGTGCTGTAATAATTTGGGAAGCACGATCACCGGCTGCTTCCATCCAAAAGTGAATGGAACCAGCGGATGATCATGAAAGGCAAGCTTGATGGTACTGCTGCTATTGTATTCTCCTGAGATGACATCCTGCAGTTCCGTAATGGTCAGGTTCCTATAGAGAGATTTGAGAGCCAGGTAATTACTAATGAGTCGGATCACCATATATAATGATATAAAACCCAGTATTACCGTTCCTAATCCTATCAGTAAAGAGGGCTCAAACCAATTGATAGATATGTCGGCATTAGTATTATTTGCTGATGGTACTAACTCAATAGGATTCTGAATCACAAAAAAAGCCGTTTCGATGTTGGAATCAGCAAACCAGGCAGGAATGCGATTCATGAGCGCTGCGACTCCGATACCAAAGGGTAAGGAAAGCAGGGCAGCACTTCTCAAATGATAATGAAAAAGGGGATTCAGGCTTTCACGGTTGCGCAAGGCAATGAATGCCAATCCGCAACAAACTGTCCAGACACCAAGTGGAAACCAGATGGCATCCAGGCTAAAATTTCCAATTTCTTTTAGATAGTAAATAAGTTCAAACATCACTGATCCTCCATGTTATCGATCAGGTCTTTGAGTTCCCTGAGTTCTTTTTCATTCAGGTTTTCTCCTTTGACCAATGTTTGTACCAGGGCCGATGTAGATCCCTTAAAAACCTTGTCTATTAAACCGGTTACCAGATTCGACTGTACTTGCTGCGGTTCAATTCTGGCACTGTACACATACGTGTTACCATCCTTGTAGTACTTAAGGAAACCTTTGTCGTTCAAATTCTTCATGATGGTCATGACCGTAGTATAGGCTACTTTTCGCTCTTTCAGGATACGTTCCCTAACCTGGGCAACCGTTGCTTCACCCAGTGCCCACACGTGGTGCAGGATTTCCATTTCCGATTCTCCAAGAGGTGTCAGTGATTTTCGCATGGCAGTAATTATTTAAGTTAGTACTAATATAATAGTAATAGGTTAAAATTCAAGAAAAAAAGTTTTGAATGTGTGATTTGGAACGCATTTATCTAAAAATGATATTGTAAGGACATGAATAAAAGAGATTTTTTATCCCAAATTGATGGTAACATTCCCAGGGCTGAGCCCGGAAAACATGAAAAAGCTGTGTTCATATTACATGATCAGCTGAACCTGGATGCGTGGCCAAGCTGGGTCAGAGATGAAAAACCACTGCTGATCTTCATAGAATCTGCTGAGAAAGGCCGTTCACTTCCCTATCACAAAAAAAAGCTGACCTATCTTTTGAGCAGCATGCGGCATTTCGCTCTTGAATGCGCTGAAGCGGGGTTCCCTGTTTACTATCATTCAATAAAGAATCACTATAATGATGGCTTGAAGGAAATACTTAACAAGTTTGAGGCCCTTAGCCTTATTTATATGACTCCTTCTGAGTGGGATTCAAGGGAGAGACTGAGAAAAATATATACTGCATTCAGTGATCGGGTTGAGGAGATCCCAAACAATTTCTTTTTGGCGGATGCTGATGAATACAAAGACCGTGTTAAAGATGGCTGGCTGATGGAGTATTTTTATCGCGAAATGCGACGAAAGACCGGCTATTTGATGAATGGAGAACAACCTGAAGGCGGTGAATGGAACTACGATGACCAGAACCGGGAAAAGCTGCCGAAAGATCACCCGGTGCCTGAGATCGCAGAAACTGAGATTGATGAGGTGACACAGGAAGTCGTTGAAATGGTGGAGAAGTGGTTCCCGGATCATTTTGGTAAAAGTGGGAACTTCACCTATGCTGTCACCCGCAGGCAGGCTTTATATCGACTGAATGAGTTTATTGATGAAAGACTGGATGAATTTGGTCCGTATGAGGATGCCATGGCTCAGGGTAAATATGATCTGTTTCATTCCCAGTTATCAGTGTATCTGAACAATGGCTTATTACTTCCTACAGAAGTTTGTGAAAAGGCGGAGGAAGCTTTCAAGGAAGGAAAAGCAAGGTTGAATTCCGTGGAAGGATTCATCAGGCAGATCATTGGTTGGAGAGAATACGTGCGTGTGTATTATGAGGCCATGATGCCGGAGGTGCGGGATGCCAATCACTTTGGATTTACACATAAACTGCCGGAATTATATTGGTCGGGTGAAACGAAAATGAACTGCATGAGTGAATGCCTGAAGCCGGTGATCGAGGAGGGGTATTCCCATCATATCCCACGTCTGATGGTTCTGAGCAACTTCAGTAACCTGACTGAGACAGATCCCCGCGAATTAAACCACTGGTTCCACTTGTCGTATGTTGATGCGTACGAGTGGGTGGTTCTGCCCAATGTACTGGGAATGTCAACTTTTGCGGATGGCGGTGTATTGGCTTCCAAGCCATATGTTAGCAGCGGAAACTATATCAACAAGATGAGTGATTACTGTAAACATTGTGAATATAAGATCAGTAAAAAAACGGGCGAGGATGCCTGTCCGTTTAACTACCTGTACTGGAATTTTATCGACAAGCAAAGGGAAACCTTTTCCCAGAATGGTCGCGCCAATTTTATGGTAAATATGTTTGATAAGAAGAGTGAGGATGACCAAAAGGCGATCAAAGATTCCTCCATGAAATTCATTGAGTCTCTAAATCGTTAGGGTACATGAATTAGCAAGAGAAAACCCAAGTAATGAATTTTATACAAGTAAGTGATCTGGAATTAAAAATATCAAGAGTAACTTTAGGTACCTGGGCAATTGGGGGCTGGATGTGGGGTGGCTCAAACGATCAAGAAGCAATTGATACGGTTATAACAGCTTTGGAAAAGGGGGTGACCACCATTGATACGGCACCTGTTTATGGCTTTGGAAAAAGTGAAGAACTGGTGGGCAAGGCTGTGAAAGAGTATGGCCATCGCGATGACATTCAGATAGCCACCAAAGTTGGATTACAATGGAATGATGAAGGAGAGGTTACTCGAAATTCAACAAGGGATCGGATCCTGAAAGAGATCGATGATTCCCTGGAGCGTTTACAGACCGATCATGTTGACATCTACCAAATTCACTGGCCGGATCTGAAAACCGATTTCGAAGAGACTGCCTCAACAATGAAAAAACTATTGGAAGAGGGTACAATAAGGGCCATAGGGGTCTCTAACTTCAGTCCGGAACAAATGGACGAATTCCGACAAACCGCACCGATCCATGTTTGTCAGCCTCCCTATAATCTGTTTGAGCGAGGCATTGAAAAGGATGTGCTCCCTTACTGCAAGGAAAACAATATCACATTGCTTACTTATGGGGCTCTGTGCAGGGGACTTCTTTCCGGTAAAATGGATGAAAACACGACATTTAATAAGGGAGACATGAGGAAAAATGCAGATCCTAAATTTCAGGGAGAGACGTTTAAAAAGCATCTTAAGGCAGTTAATGAGTTGAAGGAATATGCCTCCGAAACCTTCGATAAAGAGGTGCTGCCACTGGCGGTACGATGGATCCTTGACAAAGGGGTTGATGCTGCGATCTGGGGTGCCCGCAGGCCGGAGCAGGTGACTTTTGAAGATGTATTCGGTTGGGAAATGACGGATGAGCAAGTAAAAGAGATCGAAGAGATCGTCGAAAATGTGGTCGATGATCCCGTAAGTCCCGCTTTTATGGCGCCACCCGAGTAGGAATTTCTGAAATTCATTGGATTAGTTTTGGAGCCTTGCATTATTATGTATTTCTCTGCTTATTCCGTAAAACACTAATAACTGTTGTTTTATGGAAAGAGAAACAAAACTATTCTTCGGGGGGATGATACTTGCCGCTTTAGGCTTTTTCATACCGCTTTACTTCGGTAAGATCTGGTTAGGTTTATTTCTGGCTATACTTATAGCTGTGATATTTCTGGGCAGGTTGTTAAGCCTGAGTGAAAAGGAATTTGAATCGAAAGTAGCGTACCGAATAGTCTATGGATTGGTTGTATTAGTGGTTCTATTTCACGCGATCGCTTTTGCGCATGATTATGGAAGGAAGGATTACCAAAAAGATCTTCTTCTGGAGATCCGGAAGACCATCGATTCAGGAATTACGCAGGCCGATGTTCGTGAAAAACTTATCTATGTGTTGGGGCAGTATCATCAAAATGACAGGGAATCTATTGTTGCCACGTTTCGGGACCAGATGCCTGAACACCTGGGTGATGATGGAGTCTATTTATCAGATTTCGATCTGAGAAAGGCCGGTGGGGACAGTTCGATGGCTAACATCGACGATGACCACATAAATCACTTTTACGAAATTGATGCGGAAGCGGATGAGATAAAAGTTATCGTAGTCACTGATATTTCGTTGGGGTCAGATCCGGAATTTGAAAATTATGACGGGCAAAAAGGTCGGTTCGAAATGGTGTTCACTTTAAATGAGGAGGGGGTCAGTTATGAAGTTCTCAATTAGAAGAATTAACGAATGGCTCATTCTTTTTATGATCGTGGTATTGGTAACGGTTGGTTTTAGTTTTATCCAAGACGACTGGAAACTTATTCCGAACGAAATTAATTACTTGTTTAATATTCATCCGTCCACCCTTATTATTAGTTTGGCAACGATTGATGCCATTGATGTTTTTAGTGGTGAAAGAGCCAAGGGATTTTCGATTACATGGCGTGCTGCTTCCATTTACTTTAACGTTCTGATATACCTGATGTTGGGTCCCTACCTCTTTTTTAAAGGCTTCAAGAAGGCAAAGAGCAATCAAGACAATGCCAAGCCCTGGTATTGGTACATTGGTGGAGCGATCTGTATAGGGTCGTTTATGATCATACCGGTAGAGATCAGGCACCTACATTCCTATTATAGTGAGGTCTATAATAGTAACATGGAAAATGTAGATAAAAGCAGAGAATCGGACCTGATGAGAACTGAGCTGGCTGAAGTTGGTTTTGCGGCTGCCCAACATGAGATCTTAGAAGACGGAGTTAATGAATCGTTTGAAATTGAGGATCTGAATCTGCACGATCTGAAATATGATCATTCAGTGGTAAGCATTGAGTCTGATACCCTTTTGGTGATCTCAGTTTCCAACCCGGAGCAGCCAGACCTTGGTCATGTAATGGAAGTCAGACCATATAGTGAAAGTGTACTCCGTATTCGGAATTAGTTATGCCTCAAATTGGTTTGCCCGAACAGAATGAAGAATATCAACAGTTACCGAAAATTCAATAGAAACGAGACCGAGCCAAATCCCGAAGGTGATTATGTCCTGTACTGGATGCAGATCAACCGGCGCTTTCAGTATAACTATGCCCTGGAATATGCCGTGGCCCTGGCCAATAAGTTCGATAAGCCCCTGCTGATCTATGAGGGACTGAACGTCAGCTATCCCTGGGCCAGTGATCGCATTCATACTTTTATGATGCAAGGGATGAAAGAGAATCTGGATTACGCCAAAGAGCAATCCCTGAATTTCTATTCCTACCTGGAGCCTGAGCCAAAGGCCGGGAAAGGCCTGATCTACGAACTGGCTGAAAATGCCGTATCCGTAGTTTCAGATGAGTATCCGGTTTTCATTATCAAAACCCATAACGAGAACGTGGGTGATAAACTGGATGTGCCATATACCACGATCGACTCCAATGGGATCATACCGCTTGGGGTTACGGACAAAGATCCGTATTCAGCGTATCTGTTTCGCAAGGTGATGCAAAAGCATTTTCTGGAAGCGTTCACTCATCCCCCCAAGAAAGACCCGCTCGACGAACTAAAGAATAGAGCAATTGTAGAGCTGCCGGACTCATTCACCGAAAAGTATCCCCGATCTGATGAATATCTGAATGACATTGAAGAAACAGTTTCAAGCTTACCGATCGATCATGATGTGAAAACAGCTGAGCTGACCGGAACCCGTCAGGCGGCTTTGGGAAAACTTGGACATTTTATAGCTCATAACCTGCATCAATACGATGACAAGCGCAACGACCCGGATGCCAGGGCCTCGAGTGGATTGAGCCCGTGGCTGCACTTTGGCAAGATCAGTGAGTACGAGATCGTGAAGACCGTATTTGATCATCAGCCGGAGGGTTGGGACCTGGATGACATCACTCCAAATAATGGGAAAAATTCAGGTTTCTTTAACGGAGATCCGAACGTGGAGAGTTTTCTGGATGAAGTGATCACCTGGCGGGAGGTAGGATTCCATTTTGCACACCACCGACCCGATTATGATCAGTTTGAAAGCCTGCCGGATTGGGCTTTGAAAACCATGGGTGAGCATGAGGATGATGAAAGAGAATATATATATAGCCTGGAGGAATTTGAGCAGTCCAAAACACACGACGAGATCTGGAATGCGGCACAAACTGAGTTAAGACAGACGGGCGTGATGCACAATTACCTCAGGATGCTATGGGGGAAAAAGATCATCGAGTGGACGCCTGATTATCGCACTGCACTGGATTATATGATAGAGTTGAATAATAAATATGCCCTGGACGGGCGAGACCCGAACAGCTACTCCGGTATCTTTTGGTGCTTTGGCAGGTTTGACCGTGCCTGGCAGGAACGTCCTATCTTTGGAAAATTAAGGTACATGACGAGTGACTCTACGCGGAAGAAGGTGAAGCTGGATCGGTATTTGAATATGTATGGGAATCAGAAGTCTCTTCTTTAAGTATCA
Organism: Gracilimonas sp.; assembly: GCA_034520725.1. GTDB lineage: Bacteria > Bacteroidota > Rhodothermia > Balneolales > Balneolaceae > Gracilimonas. Next base: position 83,015 of record JAXHNH010000015.1, read on the forward strand.
TTAAGGGCGCATCGAAATGCGCCTGGATATTGTACAGGTATCATATGAATCAACGGTGGTTGTAATCAAAAGTTCTTTTCTATAAAAACCATAAGCCCAACCTCCGGTGGCTTGTGTAGCTTCTGCGACCAAACGGGCGGAGGTTTTATTTGTAGGGTGGAGTATTGTTTACCAATATGTTGCTCCTAACGGAGCAGTGGCGGCCTAATGGAGTTTTGTGAATTTAAATGCATTAGTTCTTTCAATGAGCCAATAATCTGCTACCGGATATCGGCTCCATTAGAGCCAGGTATTGGTAATGAGTATTTGGATAAGTATGGAGTCAGTCATCTCTATTGTGATGTCTGGTAGGGACACGTCGCTATCTCCCTGATGTACCTTAATCACATAAATCATATGTGGTAGATTGGTAATGAGTATTTGGATAAGTATGGAGTCAGTCGTCTCTATTATGATGTCTGGTAGGGACACGTCGCTATCTCCCTGATGTACCTTAATCACATAAATCATATGTGGTAGGAACCAAAAGTTCTCTTCATTAAAAAGACCAAGCCCAACCTTCGGTAACTTATGTAGCTTCTGCAAACATGTGGGCGGAGGTTTTATTTGTAGGGTGGAGTATTGTTTACCAATATGTTGCTCCTAACGGAGCAGTTGTGGCATAATAACGGAAGTTTGTGACTTGTTAGGCATCAGTATTTCAACGTACCGATAACTAAGCCATGTACATCGGCTCCATCGGAGCCACATATTGGTAATTAAAATGTTAGATAAATAGCAAAGAATTTTCGTCCGATATTTTAAAATGGGAAGTAAGCTTTTCGAAAATTGGGCTAGATAGTTTTAAAGCGAAATATCTTTGAAGTTGTATCTCTAGTTACTAGCGTAAGAGTCTTATAAGATGGCAGATTAAATACAAGCCAAACAATGGTCCAAGCGAGACGCCTGAACCAGTTGCAGGATTAAATACCATTTATAATACACCGCAAGGGAAATTCATGAATTGTCCCTACGGTGTATTTTGAATAAAGGAACACCTGATTACAGACCACTTCTTTCCTTTAAACCACATATCTTACATATACTTTAAAATCACCTCGAAATTCATTCATGGATCTCTTCGAAGAAAAAAAATCCGGTAGCTCTACTTTCTCATCTCAAAAAGAAAATCCACAGTATAGCGAGCCGTTGGCAACACGTATGCGGCCGCAGTCGCTGGATGAATTTGCGGGGCAGGAGCATTTGGTGGGCGAAGGTAAAATGCTTCGGCGAATGATCGAAAGCGGGGTGATAGGCTCCCTTATTTTTTACGGCCCTCCAAGTTCCGGCAAAACGACGCTGGCGCATGTCATTTCCAGGGAAATAAAAGCTCAGTTTGAGGTGATCAATGCCGTGTTGGATGGCATCAAGGAACTGCGGAAGGTGGTGGATAAAGCTGAAAAGTTTCGAAAACTAAATGGGCGTAAAACCATCCTGTTTGTGGATGAGATCCACCGGTGGAATAAAGCACAGCAGGATGCCTTGCTGCCTCACCTGGAATCGGGAATCATCACGCTGGTCGGTGCTACTACCGAAAATCCATTTTACTCTTTGGTAAATCCATTGCTATCTCGCTGTCAGCTATTTGAACTTCATCCCTTGACCATGGATGAAGTGAGGTTGATGTTGAATCGTGCATTGGAGGATGAAGAACGTGGACTTGGCAAGAAAGAGATAGAGATAACGGAGGGTGGTTTTGATCATCTGGCAGAAATGGCAGGCGGCGATATTCGCAATGCCCTCAACGCCCTCGAAGTGGCGGTACTGTCAAGTAAACCTGATGAAGACGGAAAGGTCACCATTGACCTGGGGATCGCCAAGGAAAGCATTCAGAGACGGAACGTGCGCTATGACCGAACCGGAGATGAACATTATCATTATGCCTCAGCATTTATAAAATCCATGCGGGGGTCAGATCCCGATGCAGCTTTATACTGGATGAATGCCATGCTGGAAGGAGGGGATGATCCGATCTTTATTTTCCGGCGCATGCTGATCTTTGCCAGTGAGGATGTGGGGCTGGCCGAACCGAATGCCATCACCATAGTGAATTCCTGTCAGGATGCTTTTACCAAATGCGGCATGCCGGAAGGGATGTACTTTCTGTCGCATGCGTGCCTGTATCTGAGTCAGTGCCCGAAGAGCAACAGTACCAAGGCTATCTTTGAAGTGAACCGGGAGATCAGTGAGCGAGGGGTGAAGGATATTCCACCCTATCTGAAAGATAAAACCGCCAATAAACTGGGATCCAAACATCTTGGTGTTGAAAATGCATCAGACGATTATCAGTATCCTCATGATCATATAAATAACTGGGTCGATCAGCAATACTTGCCGGATGCATTAAAGAATAAGCAGTGGTATAAAGCCGGAAATCAGGGCAGAGAGGCGTTGTTGTGGAAGAAATGGCAGGAGATAAAGAAAGGAGATAAGTAAAATTGGAATTATGTCGACGGTTTCGCTCCGACGCAGAGCGTCTGAGCGAGTTTATAGAATCATTCTGTTTTATCGTAAAAAATTAAACAATACCTGCCTCGCTCAGGCGCTCTGCGTCTGAGCGAAAGTAAATGTTTAATCCTGATCAAAAATTTTGTTCATAATCTCTTGATGCAGATCCAAATCACCATCACTATAAAGAACAAACCGGATCTCTTTAACTGATTCCAATTCAGGAATCATATTTCTCATTGTGCTGAAGGCGATTTCCGCCGCTTCCCTCATAGGATATCCAAATGCCCCGGTTGAAATAGCGGGGAAAGCAATAGTTTCAATTTGATGTTCTTCAGCGACCTCAAGAGCATTTCTGTAACAATCAGCAAGGAGTTGATCAGAAGGTTCATCCCTGCCATACACAGGACCCAAGCAATGGATTACGTAGTCGTTGGGCAAATTATGAGCTCCCGATATTACGGCCTCGCCCGGATTGATAGGCGCCATGGGGCGACATTCTTTAGCCAATCCCGGCCCTGCTGTGCGGTGAATGGCTCCTGCCACTCCTCCACCAATCCTGAGCTGTGCGTTAGCTGCATTAACGATTGCAGAAATATCCTCTTGTTGTGAAATATCTCCTTTCAAGCACTTCAACTTAATGTTATTCGTGGTGTTCATATGGTTGCAACTTTAACCATTAGCAATTTTACTGAAGGAACAAAAGCTTTATTAATGTTTTCTTACTCATTCATGAATTATTCTCTTCTTCCTTCTTTCTTTTTCTCCAAAACAAATACCCTATAATTATTAATGATAGGCATGCCTATAACCAGGAAATAATCAAACGGTGTTTCCAGTACTAATGGTTCGTTATTTGACGGACTGGGTATGTTTCGTGGACTTTGTAAGAGTAAGAAAGTTATTATGGAGGCTATATGGTAATAAACGAATGAAATCATGTTTATCTATTCAGGTTGGAAATATCTGTTAATTATGTATTAATAGTATACAAAAAAGTGAATAAGTGTGTTCATTTGATGAAAGAAGGCAATAAAACATTCGGAAACAAAACAGGCGAAGAGGATCAGCCCTTCGCCCGTTGTTTTGGAGTTACCGATACCAACAGAATAAGCAGCCTAACCAACTTTCTGTATGGTACCGATTGGAATAATATTGAAATAAAAAGATCTAATAATCTGTGATGCATCTAAATCTTATTCCTAAGATAGGTAAGTGACTTTAATAATTAAATTATTTAATCATAAAAGCGTCTAAAAACACAGTAATTTTATGAAAGCGCTTTCATAATTAAAACCAATGTATCGATCTTATTTGGAATGATTCTGTGCAAGAATTGGTATTTTGAAACAAATAAGAAAACAGAAAGACACAGTTGATGGATCTAAAAGTAATAAGCAGTACAGACAGGCCGAATTCAAATGCTCTCAAAGTATCTAACTATGTAAGAAACTTATATGAGCAGGAGGGTGCAGATGTGGAAGTGATCAGTTTGGAGGACTTTCCGTTAGAGAAGGTGGTTGGTGGAAAATATGGAAAGGAAATTCCTGAGGTTAATGCGTTCCGGGACCCTATTGTAGAAGCTGATGGTTTGGTTTTTGTGATCCCTGAATACAACGGGAGCTTTCCGGGTATCCTCAAATTGTTTATCGATTATCTGCCGTTTCCCAAAGCCTTTGAAAAAATGCCGATGGCATTTATTGGTGAAGCTGCCGGAGGTTTTGGTGCTCTGCGATCCGTTGAGCAGTTTCAGATGATCGCTAATTATAGAAATGCACTGCAATTCCCTGAGCGTGTTTTCATTGCTAGAGTCAATAATGAATTTGATGAAGAAACCGGAATAAAAGATGAATTTACCCAAAGCCTGCTGGAATCACAGGTGCGTAATTTTGTCAAGTTTGTGGATGCTTCTACCAAAAAAGAAATGGATCAGCTGGTCTGATCTGAATTTTGATCCTTTAGTTATTCCTAAGCATATATCCAACGCCGTGTAATGTAATGAGGTAGCGAGGGTCATCGGGATGGACTTCAATTTTAGCTCTTAGTTTGGATATGTGAACATCGACCGTACGTGTGTTGGTGCTAAATTCGTATCTCCATACTTTTTCAAGCAATTCATCACGGGAAACAGGTTCGTTTGCACTTTTCAGTAAGTATCGGATCAATTCTACTTCTCTTGAAGTAAGTTCAACCTCTTCACCGTCCGGGCGATAGACCATACTTTCCATCAGGTCGATCTTTATGTCTCCGAGCTGGAGGATATCAACTTCACCGGAAGTGGAATAAGTGCCGGCACGTCTGAGTCGGGCTTCAATACGAGCAAGCAGCTCTTTCACACCAAATGGTTTGGTCAGATAATCATCGGCACCCAGGCTCAGTCCTTTTACTTTGTCAGGTTCCTGATCCTTGGCCGTCAGCATGATAACAGGGAAGGTGTATTTTTCCTTTCGGAGCTCTTCCATGATGTCATACCCACTTTTGCCGGGCAGCATGATATCGAGAAGCATAAGGTCAGGTTTGTGCTCTTTAGCCATTTCAATAGCCTGAGTACCTTCTTCACTGACTACAACATCATAACCTTCACTTTCAAGAGTATCGCGAAGGGTGAAAATGAGGCTTGGTTCGTCCTCAACTACAAGAATTTTCATTCGTTTATCCGACATATTCAGTGTGCTGTTTTAAGTTATCATTATCTGAAGCCTGGTCATTGTCATCTAATGGTGTAGGAGCCTGACCGGTTTCGTGACTTAATTTAGGAAATCTGACGACAAATGTTGTTCCCTGCCCGGGATTACTTTTTACATTTATAGTACCATCATTAAGCTCTACCATATTTTTCACTATACTGAGGCCTAATCCGTGACCTTTGATTTTTGAGCTGGTGGTATCTGAGTTTTCAACCCGGTAAAATTTCTTGAAAATGTTCTTTTGCTCTTTCTTCGGAATACCCACTCCATGATCGGTGATACTGAGAAATACATATTTGTCATTGGATGAGATCTGATACTCAATGTATTTATCATCCTTGCTGTATTTGATAGCATTTTCGGTCAGGTTACTTAGAATGGTTTCTATATTATCCTTATCAACCAAAGCAAAAGCTTTTTCATCGCTGGACGTGAATTTCACCTCAAATCCTTTTTTCTGAATATACTGCCTGTTTTCCTCGAGGTATGACATTATCAATTCCTGCATACGATAGGGGGCAGCCTTAATGAGGCTTTGACCGGCGTCGACGCGCGCCACATCCAACAATTTTTCGATCATGCCTTTTAGCCGGATGGATTCATTATAAATATGATCGCCGTACTGTTTGAGTCGTTTTGGCTCAGTAACCCTTCCATCTGAAATATTCTCACCCGCTGCCTGCATGACGGCTAATGGGGTTTTGAGTTCATGGGTCACGTTAGCCAGGAAGTTTGCCTGAGTCTGAGCGAGTTGCCGCTCCCGCTGAGCAGTTACGAACATAAATATTAGTGAACCGGTCAGGAACAGCATGGCAAAACCAAGTACGAACAAGTTTTTAACCAGCGTTGCGTTGTAAGCATTGGAAACGGGTGATTCCAGAAATGCCAGATTCAAGGACCAGTTATCAAAAAAACCGGAACCTGAAAAGCGCATTCTGTGATCGACAATATCTAAGTTAAAGGTAACGGTGGAATCATTGGTTGCCAGGATTTTGTCATCGGCCCAATCACGAACCCAAACTACGACGCCTGTTTCCTCACTGTCACCAAAATAATTATTAAGGAAAGGAGGGAAAACCTCATTGATGATATATTGTTCATTCAGGATCAATGTAAGAGTGCCGATCAGGCTGTTCTCATTCAGATTGATCAACCCGAGATTCAGGCTTCTGTGCGTATCGAATTCAAAATTATTATTCCACCGGTAATTGAAATCATTGAGCTGGATCTTAGTTTTGGTACGTGCAATACCCACTCCGTCACAAACCAACTTTGGGTATTGGTCGGTTAGAACGATCTGATTATTGATGGGGTCATACCGGTAGATCTGAGAGTTTTCAATGCAGGGATCTGTGCCGTCAGGAGTGAAATAAATATCGGTAAAGAAAGGGCTGGCAGCTGAACGGGTCAAAACTTCGTTAATATTATCAGGAAGCTGACCTGAGTGCTGAATGGAATTTTCAATGCCTTCGAGTTCAATAGAGGAAATGCCTCTGAGCGGGTCGATGATCTGATTACGGATGGTATCGTTGATCTCATCAAGCTGATCAACTCTTCTCTCTTCCTCTCCTTCAACCATACGTGTTCTAAGATCGTAGAGGGATAGTACATTCATGGTTGTCAGTGCTATGATGGCGAATAAGCCGGTCATAAGCAGTGCCCACCGAAATGCCCTGTTTCCTAAAATTTTCATATTTGTCAAAGTTTATGTCGCAAAATACTGCCCCTGAATATACCAAGATGGTTCATTGAATGAACTCAAAAATGGTAAAATACCGTGCACAAAAAAACCCTTCAATAGAAGGGTTAAGATTCATTACCTGAATAAGCAATGACCTACTTTTCGATCTTATCAATATTTCTTTCAATAGACTCTTTCAGGTCATTGAATTCAATAGGCTTGACTAGGTAATCCAGATATCCGGTCTCTTTAGCCCGCTGCACGTGATGAGGATCAGAATTACCGGTTATGTAAATGACCGGAACGTCCGAAAACTTTCGGATCTCTTCCATTGCAGTGATACCGTCAATTTCACCTTCAAGTGAGATATCCATCAGAATAAGATCCGGTTTGATCTTTTGAGCAACTTCAATGGCCGTTTTTCCATAAACGAGTTCCCCTTCAGCATCATAACCCAATTTTTCCAAATAGCTCTCATACAGAAGATTCAGAATTAGATCGTCTTCCACGATCATCACTGTTTTATTCTGTTTATTATCCATCTTATCCGATTAATTCAAAAGCTGTAAGCATTTAATTCCCTAATAATAACATGAAAAGATATTAAAGGAAATTTTGTAGGAATAAAAATACGTGAAAATTTAATGCTTAATTTACAAAAGGTTAGGCAAAAAGGACTGTAAGCATAAAATAAAAGCCTGCTAAGTATTTTAGCAGGCTTTCAGTACCGCTGATCGGACTCGAACCGATACGGACATTTTGATGTCCATTGGATTTTAAGTCCAACGTGTCTACCAATTCCACCACAGCGGCAACGTTTTAGTAGGCGCCAAATATACGGGTTTGTTGATTACATCTTCAAAGTTCTTTTTATATTTTTCGATTTTTTCGTCTGCCTGCCTGATGATATATTCCGCATGCATTAAATACTTACCGAATTAACATTACATGACACTTGAAGGCTGGTTTGTTTTAGGGGTGATCCTGATCTGTTTGATCCTATTGGTAGGGACTTCCATTTCGGTCGATATTATCTTGTTTGCCGGTTTGGCTGTGATCTTTATATCCGGCATTTTACCCGCTGAACAAGCGTTATCAGGATTCTCAAACGAGGGGATGCTGACGGTGGCAGCATTATATATTGTGGCGGCTGGTCTCAAGGAGACGGGGGCTATCCACTACATTGTAAAGAAGGTGATGGGCAATGCCAAAACCGTAAAAAAGGCGCAGTTACGAATTATGAGTCCCGTCATGGTTATGAGCGCCTTTCTAAACAACACGCCTATCGTGGCCTCATTTATTCCGGCACTTGAGCGCTGGAGCCGGATCTCACAGATACCCGTATCCAAGATCCTTATCCCTTTAAGTTATTCCGCTATTTTAGGGGGAACCTGTACCCTGATCGGGACAAGTACCAACCTGATCATCAACGGACTGATGATACAACAGGGTTCACTTGATACCATTGGTATTTTTGAACCGGCCCTGATCGGAATTCCGGTAGCTATTGTGGGATTTATTTATCTGATGCTATTTGGAGATAGCCTGTTACCTGAACGAGGCTCAAGTTTAGATACCTTTCAGGATCCGAGGGAATACACCATTGAGATGATCGTGGAAGCAGAAAGTACACTGACTGAGAAAACCATTGAGGATGCCGGGCTGCGAAATTTGCCGGGATTATACCTGATCGAGATCCAGCGCAATGACAGAACCATTCCGGCAGTAGGACCCTACGAGTTGCTGAAGGGCAACGATCGGTTGATCTTTACGGGTATCGTAGATTCCATCATTGACCTGCGACAGATATCGGGACTTAAACCGGCAACGGATCAAGTGTTCAAGTTGAATGCGCCACGCAATGAACGGGAGATGATCGAAGCGGTTGTTTCACGCTCAAATCCTTTGTTGGGAAGAACCATTCGAGCAGGAAGTTTCAGGGATCGGTATGATGCTGTGGTCATCGCTGTATCGAGAAGTGGGGAGCGGATCGATGAAAAGATCGGGGACATCACGCTTAAAATGGGGGATGTATTACTGCTGGAGGCTCACCCTAACTTTGTAAATAAATACCGTAACTCCAATGAATTCTATCTGGTGAGTTCTATCGAAGATTCTTCGCCCGTCACGTACGAAAAAGCCTGGGTAGCAGGTCTTTCACTGGTGGTAATGGTAGTACTGGCAGCGACCGGGATCTTAAGTATGCTGCAAGCCGCTATTGTGGCCGGTGGATTCCTTTTGGTGACCAAAAGCTTCAGATACTCCAGTGCCCTTGAAAGTGTGGACTGGCGCGTATTGATCGCCATTGCCTCTGCCCTTGGATTGGGAAGTGCCCTGGAGTACACCGGAACGGCCGAGTACCTTGCTACAAGTTTACTATCACTGGCAGGAGATAATCCAACGCTTGCATTAGCCTTGACCTACCTAGCTACCTGGCTATTAACGGAAATGATCACCAATAATGCCGCAGCGGTCTTAGTGTTCCCTGTAGCCCTTTCCCTGGCTGCAACGCTTGGGGTGGAATTTATGCCCTTTGTCATGGTGATGATCGTGGCGGCTTCGGCCAGTTTTTCTTCCCCGATCGGCTATCAGACTAATTTAATGGTGATGGGTCCCGGGGGGTATCAGTTTACCGATTTCACTAAGATCGGTCTTCCTTTGAATTTGATAGTCGGTGCGATTGCCGTATCTTTGATACCCTATATTTGGAATTTTTAAAAGAGGTAAATGCTGAATCAGATCATTAAGACTGCAAAAGAGGCGGGGCAAAAAATACTGGAATTTTACGAGACGGACGTTGAAGTCATCAAAAAAGAAGACGACTCTCCGCTCACCAAGGCAGATCTCGCCGCCCATCACATCATAGTTGACGCGTTAAAAGAGATCGATCCCGATACCCCTGTCATTTCAGAAGAATCCGGTATTCCCGATTATGAGGAAAGAAAGAATTGGGATGAATTCTGGTTAGTAGATCCATTGGATGGAACTAAGGAGTTCATTAAGAAAAATGGGGAGTTCACTGTCAATATTGCTTTGATAAAAGGTGATAAGCCGGTACTTGGGGTAGTTTATGTGCCTGCCTTTGATGTTATGTACTATGGTGATGATACTATCGGTTCCTACAAAAGGGAAGGTGAAAAAAAAGCCGTGAAGCTGGAAATCCAGATACCTTTAAAAATAATCGGACCAGCCAGGATAGTGGTTAGCCGCTCACACGGGGATGATTCCACCCAAAAGAAATTAGCCGAATTAGACATTGAGGTCAGTGAAGAAGTGCCATCCGGAAGCTCCATTAAATTTTGTCTGGTGGCTGAAGGGAAAGCAGATCTTTATCCGCGCCTGGGACCAACCATGGAATGGGACACCGCTGCCGCCGATGCCGTATATCGGTATTCCATTAAATCCGGAGAAAAATATTCCCCACTGAAGTACAACAAGGAATCTTTTAAAAACCCATATTTTCTACTCGGCCGAATGAATATGTGACATGAAAACTTATGAACCCGAAGTCCCTCTGGAGAGGGATGCAAATGAACTTGTTCATCAGCGAGGGAGATGGAAGTTCATGGCAACTAAACAGACATATGGTTCAAATAATCGATCCAACAGGAACGACGAGACTCAAAACTAAGACAAAACTCAAAACGGTCGTCCGGTCTTACCCGTCACTCCGTCAAAAGACAACGTCAATGAGCGAACGAAAAAAACAATCGCATTTAAAAGAACTTGAAGACGAAGGGATCTACGTAATGAGAGAGGTAGCCGCCCAATTCGACCGGCCGGTACTGCTTTTCTCAGGTGGAAAAGATTCCATCGTCATGTTTCATCTGGCACTGAAAGCCTTCCATCCGGGGAAAGTCCCATTTCCATTAATGCATGTGGATACCGGGCATAACTTCCCTGAGACCATTGAATTTCGTGATAAACTGGTTGAGGAGTATGGAGTGGAACTTTTAGTAGGAAGCGTACAGGAATCCATTGATAAAGGAGATGTAGAAGAAGAGACCGGTCCTGATGCCAGTCGTAATGCCCTTCAAACCGTAACGCTTTTGGACACCCTGAAAAAGTATGAGGTGGATGCCGCATTAGGTGGTGGTAGACGTGATGAGGAAAAAGCCCGCGCCAAAGAACGATTTTTCTCACACCGGGATGTATTTGGGCAATGGGATCCAAAGAACCAGCGACCTGAATTATGGAACTTATATAACGGGATGAAAAAACCCGGTGAGAATTTTCGCGTATTTCCGATCAGTAACTGGACGGAAATGGACGTGTGGCAATATATTGCCCAGGAAGAGATCGATATTCCATCTCTGTATTTTGCCCACGAACGCGAGGTATTCAATCGACGTGGTGTATGGCTGGCAGATACCGATTTTGTGAATAAAATGGATGATGAGGAAGTGGTCACCAAAACGGTTCGATTCAGAACCATTGGTGATGCAACCTGTACCGGAGCCGTAGAATCAACGGCCTCCAACATGGAAGAGATCATTCAGGAAGTGGCCTCCGCCCGACAAACCGAACGCGGCAACCGCCACGATGATAAGCGCAGCGAAACGGCGATGGAGGATAGGAAGAGGCAAGGGTACTTTTAGTTTTAGCAGACGGAAGTACCGAGTTTGAGCGTAAGGAATCGTTTGTTGATGGCTTTACTTGAAATTAATTGTAAGGAATTAGGATGAGATAGCTCTTACGTTATGATCACTAACAATAATTAAGAGCTATGAAATACAAGTTTGAAGAATTGGAGGTATGGCAATTATCACTGGAGCTGAATGATATGATATATCAGATATCTTCAAAATTACCTGAAACAGAAAAATTTAATCTTAGAACGCAGTCAACCGAGCTATTACATCGGTATCACTGAATATAGCCGAAGGATCTACATCACAATCAGATAGTGAGCAAAATAGATTTCTAAGTTATTCGCTTCGATCACTTATAGAGGTTGTGGCCTGTTTAAGGATCATTGAAAAAAGAAAATACATTGAAAGGGATGGTGAAATGAGTGACACTGAACAAATTATTCAGGCATTATTTATGAAATTACACGCATTCAGCAACACAGTACTACGAATCAAAAAATGACGAATAAAAAAGGACAACTCAAAACTCAAAACTCAAAACTCAAAACTACTGATGCTGAAGGCAACAAATACCTCAACATGGATCTCCTGCGGTTTACTACGGCCGGTAGTGTGGACGACGGAAAAAGTACGCTGATCGGGCGGCTTGTTTTATGATTCCAAGTCTATTTTTGAGGATCAGATGGAAGCGATTGAGAAATCGAGTAAGAGCAGTGGAGAAGAAGAAGTGAACCTGGCGCTTTTGACGGACGGACTTAAGGCCGAACGCGAGCAGAAGATCACCATCGATGTAGCCTACCGCTATTTTGCGACCCCAAAACGGAAGTTCATTATAGCTGATACTCCGGGTCACACCCAATACACCCGAAATATGGTGACCGGTGCTTCCACAGCCGATCTTGCCGTTATTCTGGTGGATGCCTCCAAGGGACTATTGACACAATCACGCCGACATGCATTCATCTCATCTCTGTTGAGAATTCCTCATTTGGTGGTAGCCATCAACAAGATGGACCTCGTGGATTATTCTGAAGAGGTATATGACGAGATCGTTTCGGAATTCAGTGCTTTTGCCAAGAAGTTGAACGTGACTGATGTGACTTACATCCCGATCTCCGCTCTGAAAGGGGATAATGTGGTTGATAAGAGTGAAAATACCGAATGGTATAAAGGTTCAACCCTATTGCATCACCTGGAGAATGTGAAGGTGGATGCCGATGAGAATATCATCGATTTCCGGTTTCCCGTTCAGTATGTGATCCGACCCAATCAGAATTTCAGAGGATTTTCAGGCCGTGTAGCTTCAGGTCATGTTCGTCCCGGTGATGAAGTCAAAGTCTTGCCATCCGGTTTAAACACGAAGATCAAAGAGATCGTGACGCGGGGTAAAAACCTGGATATTGCCTATCCCGGTGATTCAGTGACGTTGACTACAGAAGACGAGATCGATATTTCCCGCGGTGATATGATCGTCCGAAAAGATAATGTACCTACCGTCAGAAATGATTTTGAAGCCTATGTGTGCTGGATGGACAGTAAGCCCCTTGAGCAGGGCAAGCAGTATGTGCTGCAGCATAATACGCGCAGAACACAGGTTTATGCGGATGATATCGTATATCGCATGAATGTAGACAGCATGAACCGTGAGGATGCCGACAAGCTTGAACTGAATGAGATCGGCCGGGTGAAACTGGTCAGCAGTCACCCCCTTTTCTTTGATGCCTATCAGATCAACAAAAGGACCGGAAGTTTTATCATCATCGACAAGGCTACCAATGTAACGGTTGGAGCCGGAATGATGCGAGCAGGCTCGACGGTGTCGAAGAGACACTGAAAACTCAGAACTCGAAAACTCAAGCATCTCCCCAAACGTGTCTTGGGAACCCTGGAATATTCCGAGGGAAGAAAGAGAGAAACGAAATGGCCATAAAGCACAGGTGCTGTGGCTGACAGGAATTTCCGGAGCCGGAAAAAGTACCATTGCTAAAGAAGTAGAGAAGCAGACTGTTTGACTCCGGTAAACAAACTATGCTGCTGGATGGTGATCAGGTGCGCCACGGATTGAACGGTGATCTCGGCTTCAGTGCCGCCGACCGCAGTGAGAACATCCGCAGGGTAGGCCACCTGTCCAGATTATTCTTTGAACATGGCAATATCGTGATCTGCACGTTTGTTTCTCCATTTGATTCAGATCGTGAGAGGCGTAAAAGCCCTATTCCCTGAAGGAGATTTCAAGGTGGTTCATATAACGTGTGATCCTAAAACGGCTCAGAAACGAGACCCCAAAGGACTCTATGCAAAAGCTGAAAAAGGAGAGATCTCCGGTCTCACCGGCTACGATGCCGATCATGAAGCTCCCGAAAATCCCGCACTGGTTATCAACACGGATGAACTTTCCATTGACGAAGCAGTGGAGAAGGTGTTGGAGCTAATAGAAGATTAAGAGGTAAAATATAGGAAGTCCATTGAGGGTAAATGCACAAAATTTTTTATCTGATTTATTTACTTTCCAATGACTAAAGTAATTAGTGTCTCAGTTTATAATGTAAAAGTATAAATAGAATTTAGATGAGTTTTATAGATCACTGAGCTATTCTAGCTTCTGATCTTCTACTTCGAAATGAACTCAAAACTATCTCCCCATTGATTCCCCATTTGTGTTTTGTAACTTTAGGCAACCAAAAAATAAACGGAGAGTTCCTATGAAACGCATATTACCCCTGATAGTTATCATTACAGCCTTGTTTTCGGCCAGTACATTTGCTCAATTTGAGATCGGAGCCTCGTATGAGATACGCGATGAAGATCCCAAGAATGGGTTTGGTATTAGAGTTCAGAAAGGCATTTTATCACAGTTGCCGATCGTGAATTTGGGATTGCGCCTGCACGCCAGTTATTTCAGTGATGAGAATAGTGTGAGTGAAGATGGCGTGACCTACTCCCGTGATCTGACCAATTACGACCTTGGAGTTGCCGCAATTGGCGGAGTTTCTTGGGACTGCTGGAGCCTTATGTAGGATTGGGACTTGGTACTGAAAACTACGAAAGAGCAATAAGTGATATTCAAAACGATCCAAATTCAGCGGCACCTGAAAGCGGCGAAGAAAACAGCTTGTACTGGAATATGTTGGCGGGAGCCAAAGTTACTATTATTCCAATGATCAAGCCGTTTGTGGAATATCGTTATTCAGTTTCTGAACTGGAAAAACCTGAGTTGGATGATGTGAATTCACAGACAGGCAGAATAATGTTTGGAGTTTCGATCAGTTTCTAAATATACATTCAGGAACTAAAGCGGATGTGAATGCCACATCCGCTTTTTTTGTATGAAATTATATAACTTAAAGTGATTTCGAGATAAAGTCTCTTAGGTTGTCATTCTGAGGGTACCCACGAAGAGTTGGAAAAATAGTGAAACGAATAACACCTTTGAAGATGCTTCGGGGGTACCCTCAGCATGACTCTATGATGAGTGTATACTTTAAAACTAACTATATTGGTTGTCATCCAGAGCGCTTATGAGGCTAAAACAGAGCTTTGTGATGATCGCGAAGGATCTAAATGCATATCTTGAGTCACTGTAGTTTTATGATCATTTTACTGAATTCATTATACATAATGTTTTAGAGCAAGTTAATACCTACTTTTAAGGGTAGAAAAAGAGTATATGAGCCGAGTTGCTTCCATCGATAAATATGACCTTGAGGGCTATATCCCGGATAAAGTTCAGGCAGACGATCTGCAGAACCTGTTAGAGGTATGCCGTGAGCACATTCAGAATGTTGATGAGGAGGCGATCACCAAGGCGTTCAAGCTTTGTTACCTTTCCCATAAAGAAACAACGCGTGCTTCGGGGGAACCGTACTATTTCCATCCGGTGGAAGTGGCTAAGATCGTTGCCAGTGAGATCAATATTGATGATGTCTCGGTCATAGCTTCTCTGCTACATGATACCGTGGAAGACACCGACGTGAACCTGGATGATATCCGCTATTGGTTCGGGGAAGAGGTGGCGGTCATTATTGACGGGGTGACAAAGATAACAGGGGTATTCAAGAGCCGCGACAGCAAGCAGGCCGAAGCCTTTATGAAGCTGCTGCTTACGATGGCTGAGGATATTCGCGTGGTGCTCATCAAATTTGCAGATCGCCTGCATAACATGCGGACCATTCAGCATCTGAAGCGGGAGAAACAGGTTAAGATCGCTTCAGAGACGATGGACTTATATGCTCCACTGGCTCACCGTTTTGGGTTATTCCGGATCAAGAATGAATTAGAGGATCTCTGTTTTAAGACTATCGATCCGACTTCCTATAAATTCGTAGCTCGAAAGCTTCGGGAGAAAAAGAGGACAGGGAAGAATTCATCAATGAGTTCATGGAGCCGATCAAGAATGAGCTCGGTAAGATGAAATTGAATTTCGAGATCAAAGGTCGGCCTAAGCATATCTTTTCGATCTACCGGAAGATGCAGCGACAGCAGAAACCTTTCGAGGAGATATACGACCTGTTTGCCATCCGGATCATACTTGAAGATCCACATACCAAGGAAGACTGCTGGAGAGTGTATTCCATCATCACGGACTGGTACACTCCGATCCCCGAACGTTTCCGGGATTTTATTTCGGTTCCCAAGGCTAACGGATATCAGTCACTGCACACCACGGTGATCACCAATAAAGGACGTAAGGTTGAAGTACAGATCCGGACCCGCCGCATGGATGATATTGCCGAAAAAGGTCTGGCTGCGCACTGGAAATATAAGGAAGGCGCTCAGCAGGGCTCCGATACCCTTGATAAATTTGTGAGTTGGGTTCGGGATGTGCTTGATAATCCACGTCCGGATGCGGCTACAGATTTCGTGAAGGACTTTCAGCTGAACCTGTATAAAGATGAGATCTATGTGTTCACCCCGAATGGGGAATTGAAGACCCTGCCCAGAAATGCGACACCCATTGACTTTGCTTTTGAGATCCACAGCGAGATCGGGGAGCGGGCCATGGCAGCCAAAGTAAATGGTAAGATGGTGCCCCTTCGGCAGAAATTGCATAATGGGGATCAGGTTGAGATCATCACGAGTAATAAGATCAACCTGAATCCCGATTGGATAGATGATGTGGTGACGCACAAGGCGAAGTCACGAATCCGTCAGTTCATCAAGCAGAAGCAGCGAAAAGTATCGGAGGAAGGGCGTGAGATCTGGGATAAGCGATCCAAAAAAGGCAGTATTGAGATCTCTGAGCAGGAACTGAATAAATTTACCAAGCGATTCAATTATGAATCTACGCAGGACCTTTTCTTTGATATCGGGTCCGGTGTGTTTGATGTCAATGATCTGTTCAAAGCCGTTAAGAAATACAAGAGCACTGGTCGTTATGATGATTCTGAGGCTGAAGATTCCGAAAGCAAGCAGGTCACAGAGAATGAAATTCAGGATAAATACCTGAGTGAGGCTCGTTCTTATGGTGACGGAAAATCATTGTACATCAATGGTGAACTGAGCAATATCAAATACTCCTATGCCAACTGCTGTAACCCCATTCCAGGGGATGATGTGATCGGTTTCATTAGTCGTACCGGTGATATCAAGATCCACCGCGCGATGTGTAATAATGCTCAGCATTTGCTTAAGACGGAGGCGGAACGCATTGTGGATGTGAGCTGGGCCAAGAACCTGGACACTAAATTTCTGGGTGCGATCAAGGTCATTGGGGGCGATCGCGTGGGTATGATCAACGACATTACGGATGTGTTGTCGAAGTCGCTTGAGACGAATATGAAGAGCATCAATGTAAACAGTGACAGCGGGATGTTCGAGGGGATCATTACCTTATATGTGGATGGCATCGACCACCTGGAGCGCATCATGAAGCGCCTGGAAAAGATCAGAGGGTGTTAAAAATGTACTGCGGTATGAGTAATAATTGAACATCCAACATCCCCACTCAACATTCAACACTCAAGGTTGAAGTGTGTTAGTGTTAAATTTGGGAACCCTCTAAAGCCCGGTCAATGTGAGGCGCCCGGAGGTATAATGTTGATTTGGTAAGATAAACAACGAAGCAATCTCCCTAAGGCGACATCCCAAACACGACAAAACGTCCTCCTGAGTGCTCGAAGGATCTTGCCTATTCATAGCTGGTAGCCCGTATCTTCGGACCTCATCTGTCTTCTCCTTCTACAAGGAGAAGGACGCCTTTTATAGTTTGAAAGTATTTAGCACTGCACAGTCTATAGTTAATGTCTGGTTTTTGAACCGGGATTTTCAGGATTTCTATTAAGTTAAAAGTTGAGTGTTCAATGTTCCTTGTTGGATGTTCACCCCCTCGGTCCACGGTCGCCCGTCAAAACCCCAAACCGAATAACACTGTTAACCTAAGCTTATAGTTTATAATGCAGTTAAGGTAGATTTTTATATAACTTATCTTTACAATGGATAATATTTATTCGTTTTAGCTAAAAAGTACTAACAAAAGTGCAGATGCTAATAATTGGAAGGACACCAGAAACATTGCGAACGACAAGGTTAGCAAATAACTAAATAATAATACTATGATGACATACACGAAACGAGATGTTGTGCGTCGGGTGGCAGAATCAATGGATGAACCTATGATTCAGGCAGAACCATGGGTAGATGCCGTAATTGTAGCTTTAAGAGAGATCATGATGTCGGCAGATACAGAGTGCCGTATCGAAATACGTGATTTTGGAGTATTTGAAGTGAAAGAAACAAAGGCAAAACCCAAGGCTCGTAATCCAAAAACGAATGAAGTTATCTATGTTCCCGCGCACCGTAAAACACACTTTAAGCCAAGTAAATTGATGAAGAAGTTTTTGCGCCAGCCTTTAGAAGACGTAAAAAGGCAAAAAAATAAGGACTATCGATTCTTTGCAGGATTATGCTCGCCTTATAGGAATTGATGTTGGTAAAAAGCGAGTAGGAATTGCTCAAACCGATCTGTTGCAAACTATTGCGAACCCGGTTGGAACATTTTCACCTGAGAATGTATTTACAGAGATCGAGGAATATCATTGATCACGCCCCTGTAGAAAAATTTGTGATAGGCTGGCCTTTATCTCCTGGCGGAGAGGAAGGTTCAGCCACGCAAATGGTTGATAAATTTATCAGGAAGCTTCAAAATAATATTTCCTGATATTGAAATTAGTTAAAGTTGATGAACGTTACACCTCAACCCAGTGCCCGTGATACTTATGATAGAAGCCGGTGTGCCTAAAAAGAAACGGCAAGAAAAGGGACGCGTTGACCGAATTGCTGCAGCTATTATTTTGCAAAATTACTTAGATACCAATACATAATATATTATGCCCATATTACCTATTGTAACCTATAATGACCCTGTTTTACTGAAAAAAGCAGAGGAGGTTGAAGAAGACAGCCCGGAACTGCAAACACTGATCGATAACATGCTGGAGACCATGTATAATGCTGACGGTGTTGGCCTTGCCGCTCCACAGATCGGTCGCTCTCTAAAATTATTTGTGATGGACACCGATGCGATGATCGAGGAAGGGGAAGTTCCCTATGGACCTATGGTCATCATCAATCCGCTTATCCTTGAAAAACGTGGCAACAAAGTACCGTTGGAGGAAGGATGCCTGAGTATTCCAGATGTTAATGATAAAGTTTTCGGACCCGAATCAGTTGTGATCGAATTCTTTGACAGGGAATTCAATAAGCATCGACTGGAAGCAAATGGCTGGACCTCCCGCGTTATACAGCATGAGTATGATCATCTGGAGGGAACCCTCTTCATAGATTACCTGAGCACATTCAAAAAACGTCTTCACAAAAAAGAGCTTGAAGAGATCGATTCCGGAAATAAAAAAGTGAAATATCCCGTAGTTCCGAAACGAGAAGATTAGACCAATGGATATCGTGTTTATGGGATCACCGGAATTTGCGATCCCAAGTTTAGAAAAGATACATCAGTCCGAAAATCATACCGTTAAAGCCGTGGTCAGCAATATTGACAAGCGCCAGGGGGCGCGGCTTCAAAGACGTCACCAACACCCGTCAAAGCGAGGGCCCTTGAATTGGGTATTCCCGTTATTGAGGTCAGTGATCTGCATTCCCCTGAGTTTGCTGAAGAGCTGAAAGCATTGGAAGCCGACCTCTTCGTTGTAGTGGCTTTCCGAATCCTTCCGGTTTCAGTACTTGAAATACCTAAGATCGGCTCCGTGAATCTACATGCCTCACTTCTCCCGAAATTCAGAGGAGCGGCACCCATCCATTGGGCCATCATGTCGGGTGAGAAGGAAACCGGATGTACAATCTTTTTTCTGGATGAAAAAGTGGATACGGGTAATATCCTGCTTCAGGAAAAAACAGGCATTAAACCGAATGAAACCACGGGTGAATTATATGGCAGACTTCGGGACATGGGGAGTGAGCTGGTTATAGAAGCGCTCGACCTGATCGATTCGGGAAAGTATGAGTTGAAGCCTCAGGATGATAAGAAAGCAAGTCCTGCTCCAAAACTTTTTAAAGACGATTGTCATGTTGATTTCAATACACCTGCCGGTGAAGTGCATAATAAGATCAGGGGACTGAGTCCTTTTCCGACCGCATGGGCTTTTTTGGACGGAGAGAAGTTCAATATGTATGCATCTGAGGTGGGTCCTGATATAGACCTGAAACCGGGTGAACTTATGGAGTACGATGAGAAACTATTAGCCGGATGTAAATCCGGAACGGTGGTTTTGAAAGAAGTTCAGCTACCCGGCACAAAACGAATGACCAGTAAGGAGTTCATTCATGGGCATTCGGCTGAGGGGATACTATATTAGTTTTGAGTGTTGAGTTTCGAATGGGGATATGACCGAAGACCGTGGACGGATGACCGAGTTTTTTTAGTTTGGTTGCCCACTTATGCCTGATTAGTAATATCCAGCAACAGAGAGTCTCCCCTTGAGGGGAGAGGGCATATCAGCTTGCTGATGTGACCGAGGGGTGTTCGTAGGCTTATACAGAGTTACTTAGTTAATTCATCGCATTTATCGGAGTAAGTTTAAAAAATTTATTGAAGAATTAGTTTGAGAATATACGTACCGTTTTTTATCATCACGCCAACTATAACGGTAAAATCACATTTAGCATCATGGAGCAACCAGCATTATTAGAAGCTGCAAAAGCAGGAGATCTTGAAGAGATAAAGAAGCTTCTTAAAGGCAAAACAGAGATCAATGAAACGAATAAAAGCGGAGCTTCTGCTCTGATCGTTGCTTCAGAGAAGGATCATACCGATGTGGTCAAATATCTGGTTTCAGAAGGAGCGGACCTTAATATTACTACCAAAATGGGAGGGACCGCCCTGAACAGAGCTGCTGAGAATGGTAATGTTGAGCTGATCAAACTTTTTGTAGATAAAGGAGTTGAGATCGGTGACCTGGCTCTGATAGCCGCAGCCCGCACCGGGAATTTAGAGGCTGTGAAACAATTGGTAGATGCCGGTGCTGATGTAGATGCTCAGCAAAGATGGGGGCATACCGCCCTTATGGTTGCCGCCAAAGCCGGAAATACTGACGTGATAAAATATTTGATAGATCAGGGTGCCAATGTAAAACTCCGGGATAAAAACGGGGATACGGCGATGCTCGTCGCTTTGGATAATGAGCAGGAAGATATTGCCCTGATCCTGAAACGGGCAGGGGCGAAACCCGAGACCAAGCCTAAAAAAGAAGTGGTTCCTATTTCTGAGGATGACGAGGACGACGATGATATGGAAGATACCCCTGATGTTGATGAACTCGTTGATGAAGATGAAGCCCCCGATGATGTTGACCTGGATGAATGAGCCGGGGTTTGTTGTGGTAGCAAGTTGAACGACGAAGCAACCTCCCAAGAAGGTCAGGCAGATTGCCGCGGGTTGTGTTCACGTTGTTCACAGCAACCCTCGCAAAGACCCTGCCTTTACTACGAGTCATTGCGAGGAGGCAGTGATGTATAAAATTGGGGTAGCATGTTGAACGACGAAGCAATCTCTTGATAGCCACCTCCCAACTAAGTCAGGCAGATTGCCACGGTATTTGCTTCGCGGAAGGCCTCGCAATGACCCTGCCTTTATTAAAGAATAAAAGCCCTGCATATTTTCATATACAGGGCTTTGATAATTTTTAAATCGAAACTCTCAGTTACTTGTTAGAGAATTCGAATTTTTGAAGGTCATAATCCACGCTATCCTTTGGACGGAGAGTCGTTGACTTCGGCTCAAGGAAATACTTGAGATAATCACGAACCGCCGGCTTTGGCATCGGTTCCGCTCAATTTGAAGCCTCCGAATGGTTGTGCTCCTACAAGGGCCCCGGTACATTTTCTGTTGATGTACAGGTTACCGACTCTGAATTCTCTCAGGGCACGATCCAGTTTCTTAGGATCGTTTGAGAAGTAAGCACCGGTCAGGGCGTAATCCACGCCGTTTGCTATACGCAGGGCGTCATCGGTATCCTCGGCTTTGATGAATGCTGTAACCGGGCCAAAGATCTCTTCTTGTGCAATACGGGCATTTTCATCAATATCAGCAAAAACAGTCGGCTCGATATAGTAACCTTCCTCTTCTGTTTCAGCCATTTTACCGCCTGCCATCAAGTCGGCCTTCTTCTTTCCCGATCTCGATGTAGCTCATGATCTTGTCCACGGCTTTTTTGTTGATAACGGGTCCGGAAATATTATTGTCTTTTGGATTGCCAACATTTAGTGCCTTTGGCTTTCTTCAGTCACTTTTTCAAGCAATTCATCATAGATAGCCTGATGAGCAACTACACGGGAGCCGGCAGAGCATTTTTGTCCCTGGAACCCGAAAGCTCCCTTGATGATCTCATCTGCTGCTGCGTCGATATCTGCATCTTCATCCACAACCGTTGCATTCTTGCCACCGAGCTCGCAAACCATACGCTTGAGGAATGTCTGTCCTTCTGCAACTTCAGCTGCTATCTTATTGAGGTGAAGGCCCACTCCTTTGGATCCGGTAAAAGATATGAAACGTGTCTTTGGATTCTTGGCGAGATTCTCACCAACTTCAATATCTCCACCGGTCACGTAATTGAATACACCGGCAGGCAGTCCCGCTTCATCGAGTATCTCAGCCAGAAGATGTCCCATTTTGGGAGTATCCGGGGCAGGCTTGGCAACAACGGTGTTTCCTACAGCAATTGGGGCAATAGCCATTCCCACGAAGATCGCAAACGGGAAGTTCCATGGTGAGATGGATACTCCGGCACCGATCGGCATGTAGATCGTGCGGTTATGATCGCCCCAGGTTTCTTCGAGTACGTCCATTCCGTCATCAATGCGAAGGGCTTCATGTGCGTAGTACTCGATAAAATCGATGGCTTCGCATGTGTCAGCGTCAGCTTCCAGGTAATTCTTGCCGGCTTCACTTACCATCCATGCGTTAATTTCGAGTCGCCGTCGTCGGGCAATATCGGCTGCTTTGAAAAGGTAGTCAGCACGTTTTTGAGCAGAAATATACTGCCAGTTCTCAAATGCATCCCATGCTTTATCCAACGCATCAAATGCCTGGTCTTTACTTGCCATCTGAAAAGTACCGATGGTCTCTGAAAGGTTACCGGGATTTATACTGACAAAAGTACCGGCATCTCCCTTTACGAATTCTCCGTTGATGTACAGGTCATATTCTTTGCCAAAGTTAGAACGGACTTCTTTAAGTGCGTCTTTTTGGGCTTTATCGTTTGTAGGATCTGAAAAATCCAGGTAGGTCTCATTTCGGAATTTCTTCAGTGTTTGGTCAGGCATAGCTGTTTAATTTTTGTTTTGTTTTATGATTATCACTGTAAGATACACAGAAAAGCGCTCCCATTTCAAAGACCATATTTTATCTGTGTCTGTGTGAGGTAAAACATTGAAAATCGGGCGTTATAGTGGTATTTTCAGGGCAATTCATAAGAACTTTATAAGTGCTTTTTACATTGTAGTTATGTGAATGAAGAGCATTAATATTTAACATTAAACAAGGATTAAATATGTCAAAAATAAAAGTAGGAATTAACGGGTTTGGACGAATAGGAAGAATGGTTGCTCGTTTTATCCTCGCGGAACATAAAGACACTATTGAGATTGTAGGTGTCAACGACCTCACAGATACCAAAACTCTGGCCCACCTTTTCAAATATGACTCAGCTCAGGGTACATACCCCGGAGACGTTTCTGTAGATGGTGACACACTTACCATAGACGGACAAAGTTTTAAGGTTTCTGCCGAGAGAGATCCGGCTAATCTGAAGTGGAGCGAGCTTGGTGCAGAAGTAATTGTTGAATCAACAGGATTTTTCCGTGATGCAAAAAGTGCAGGAAAACATATTGAAGCCGGTGCCAAGAAGGTAATTATATCAGCTCCTGCCTCAGGCGAAGGTGTGCAGACTGTTGTATTAGGCGTAAATGATGAAAAAATAGATAAAGACGTTGAGATCTATTCTAATGCCAGTTGTACAACCAACTGTCTTGCACCAATGGCGAAAGTTCTGGACGATAAATTCGGAATGGTGAAAGGATTTATGACAACTATTCACTCATATACCGGTGATCAGGCATTAGTTGACGGGCCCCACAAGGATCTTCGCAGAGCACGTGCTGCAGCGGTAAACATTGTACCTACAACTACCGGTGCTGCCAAAGCTGTTGGGTTGGTACTTCCGCATCTTGATGGCAAGCTTGACGGTGGAGCTGTTCGGGTTCCTACTGTTACAGGGTCATTGACAGATTTTACTGTTGTTCTTGAAAAAGAGACAACCGAAGAAGAAGTGAATGCTGCATTCAAAGCTGCTTCTGAGGGTCCTATGAAAGGAATTCTCGAGTATTCTGAGGAACCACTTGTTTCCAGTGATATCATCGGAAATCCTCACTCCAATATCTTTGATAGCCTGAGTACCAAAGTCAGACGGTAATCTTGTCAAGATCATTGGCTGGTATGATAATGAAGCAGGATACTCTGCTCGTACAGCCGATCTAATTGCAAAAGTCGTTTAATTAGGTTCAGATAAGTTAAAATGATATAAGCTCCTGCTCTCGAAGAGGGCAGGAGCTTTTTTATATCTGTTTACTTGTATAACTGGTCGTATCTCCTCACATTTCCTCAGGAGTAACATCCCCCTGCAAATGATCTGGCGAACCTTTACCGTCCCTCTTCAAAGAGGGAATTTCTCCTCAAAGAGATATGGAAGGTAATTAAGGGCTTGCAGTTTTATATTAACTTTCAAAGTTGAGTTAAGAGAATTCTCCCTTTGAAGGGAGACAGGTTGAGAGCCTCGGCTCGAAACCAGAGGGATGTGCGTGGGTAATTTAGGTCAAGAAAAAATCGGGAGTACACAATGCCGAATAAGATCCTTCCATATAACCGGAAACTGAAATATTTAGCACGGGAACTACCAAATAAAACAGTACACTGAGTGAGGTATTACTATGGGAACAAATAAAGGGTAAGTCATTAGGTGTTGAGTTTCACAGACAGGTACCAATTCTGGATTACATCGTAGACTTTTACTGTCATGAGATATTGATGGCCATAGAAATAGATGGGGTTAGTCACGACTATCCAGAAAAGTTTACAGATGATAAAGTGCGTAGGAAAGAATAGAAGAATTAGGGGTGAGGTTTGTCAGAGTTAACGATGTAGAGGTGAAGAAAAACTTACCGAATGTTATGCTTTACTTAGATGATTTTGTCAGTCGATTAAAAGCAAGATGAGCATTTTGAACTGACTCACATCCCCCTGTAAATGATCTGGCGATCATTTACGGTCCCTCTTCAAAGAGGGAATTTTCTTTAGCAAGTTTTTGGGTTATGTTTGATTTCTGGGTTTGAAATAAATTATAGACTATTTTAAGAAATTCTCCCTTTGAAGGGAGACAGCTTGTGAGCTTAAGCTCGAAAGCAGAGGGATGTGAGTGGTGTGACAAATAAAACTGTATCAAATAAATATGAAGGAGACACTATGAATCGGTCAATAATTTTTGCGATGGTCTTTGTCGGGATGGCAATATCCGGCTGTATTACTGAATCTGAGAAGCCCATAACAAAAGAAATTGAGTATGACTATGAGCTAACGGATGCTCAGACTCATGCGCGATGGAGCCGGACCATTGAACCGGTACTTACAGTCCCATCCGGATCTGTTGTCAAAGTGGCTACTCAGGAAGCTTCAGCCAAACAACTTACTTTAAACTCGACGGTGGGGGATCTCGGTGATCTGAGTTTTGATCCGATTCATCCGCTAACCGGCCCCGTTTATGTAGAAGGAGCGGAACCGGGAGATGTCTTGAAAGTGACCCTCCATAAAGTTGAAATGGGAGACTGGGGCTGGACGGCCATCATTCCCGGATTTGGTTTTCTCGCCGATGAATTTAACGAACCGTATCTGAAAACCTTTGCGTTGGGCAAAGACCGCAAAACGGCCAAATTCTCCGATAATATTGAAATCCCGCTAAAACCATTTCCCGGTGTAATGGGAGTGGCACCTGATACCGATGAGATGCTTTCCACCATTCCCGCGTGCTAATGGTGGTAATATGGATGATCCCAACATGACGGAAGGTGTCTACTATCTATTTCCCTGTTTTTGTGGAAGGAGCCCTGTTTTCCATCGGAGATACTCATGCAGCTCAGGGTCATGGCGAAGTGTGCGGTACGGCCATAGAGGCTCCCATGAATATTATCTATGAGGTGGAAGTCATAAAAGATGGCAGAACCATTACCGAGCCCCAATATGAAACAGACGAGTATTATGCTGTGACTGCATTTGCAGAAACCATTGACGAGGCCTCAAAGAAAGCCACGCGATTTATGAATCGATTACCTGGAGGAAGAAAAAGGAATTAGCCGAAATGATGCCTATGCCTTGTTATCTTTAGCCGGTGACCTTAAGATCGCTGAGGTTGTGGACGTGCCTCACATGCTGGTTTCCATGCATTTACCCAAAGATATTTTCAAGTAAACAGAACATCTTTCAAGCCAATTAAAATAAATTCTGATTATTACATGAAACAGTTAAAACATTACCTGATAGTTTCAATTTTTGCATTCCTCTTTGTTTCCTGCTCAACTGATCGGGATACCAATTCTAATTATGCCCTTGATACGGATCAGCTGATAGAGGATCTCCGGGTGATCTCGTCGGATTCTACGGAAGGACGCCGCACCGGAACCGAAGGTAATCAGATTGCCCGGGAATATTTGGTAAACCGATTTGTGGAAGAAGGGGCAGAGCCATTTCAGGGTTCAAACACTCACGAATTCGTTTTTAACAGCCGGCAGGGTGAGGAAATGACCGGTGTTAATGTGATCGGACAGATCTCAGGTGATTCAGATTCGGTGATCGTGATCACAGCTCATTATGATCATATTGGGATGAGAGATTCTCTGATCTTCAACGGAGCAGATGATGACGCTTCAGGAACGGCAGCTTTACTTGCCATACATTGACTATTTCAAGTAACGTAAAACCCAATCACACTCTTGTATTTGCTGCTTTTGATGCCGAGGAAATGGGACTTCAGGGAGCAAGAGCATTCGTTCAGGACTCGGTATTTCTGGACAAAGTAAAAATGAATATCAACCTTGACATGATCGCTCAAAATGACAAGGGTGAGATCTATGCAGTTGGCACCTATCATTATCCGGAGTTCATGCCTGTCCTGGATGGAATTGATAAAGCCGGTGTGAACGTACTGTATGGCCATGATGATCCTAGCAGTGACCTGGATGACTGGACGTATGCTTCAGATCATGGCCCGCTTCATCAGGCCGGTGTTCCGTTTATTTATTTTGGTGTGTCTGATCACGAGCACTATCACCAGCATACGGATGATTTCGAAACCATCCCGCAGGAGTTTCATAAGAAGTCGGTTCAAATGATCCTGAATGCGATCAAGGCGTTTGATAGAAGTATATGAGCCTAAGTCAACCACGTACATCCCCCTGTAAATGATCTGACGATCATTTACGATCCCTCTTCAAAGAGGGAATTCGCCTTTTAGGTTTTGGGTAGTGTGGTAGAGTTTTGTTACTGGAGTAAAGTATTTTAGTCAATAAAGAGAATTCTCCCTTAGAAGGGAGACCGGTTGAGAGCCTCGGCTCAAAAGCAGAGGGATGTGAGTGTGGGTGAATAAATAGACAAGGGGTGCACTATGCCGAATAAGATCCTTCCATATAATCGGAATTTGAAATACTTAGCACGGGAACTAAGAAAAAATAGCACATTAAGTGAGGTTTTACTGTGGGAACAAATTAAAGGAAAAGCATTGGGTGTTGAGTTTCACAGGCAAGTGCCAATATTGAAATACATAGTAGATTTTTATTGTCACGAGATCATGGTAGCAATCGAGATAGATGGGATTAGTCACGATCACCCTGAGAAGTTTAAACATGATGAAATTCGTCAGAAAAGAATAGAGAAATTAGGTGTCACTTTTGTGAGAATAGGTGATGCAGATGTGAAAAATAAACTGCCAGATGTTGTACGATACCTGGATAATTTTGTTAGGCGTCTTAAGATTGAGTAGCCTTTGGAAAACACTTTACATCCCCCTGTAAATGATCGGGGATCATTTACGGTCCCTCTTCAAAGAGGGAATTCTCCTTTTAGGTTTTTAGGAAGTGTGGTAGAGTTTTGTTACCGGAGTAACTGGAGTAAAGTATTTTTGGTCAATAAAGAGGATTCTCCCTTAGAAGGGAGACCGGGTGAGAGCTTCAGCTCGAAAGCAGAGGGATGTGAGTCAGGGGAATGGATACTTTAAATTAAAAAAGCCTCTCAGTGTAGAGAGGCTTTAATAATAAAATGGTCAGTCTCAGTTAGAACTTGCGAAGGTAACTGGTGCACTCCTTACATTCTTTTCCGTCTTTTCGTGCATCTTCTTCTTTTTCAAAACCCTGACTGGAAAAGGCCTCAATATCACCATTTTTGGAAACACGTCTCCATCTCCATTCGCCTTTTACGTCTTTGTATAACTCACATTTAGCCATAGATAAGTAATTGATTTATTATATTTTAAACATTATAAAATACCTAAAATATGCTTCATAAGCAATTTTGAGGGGCTTTTGTCATGCAATTTTGTAGTCGTAAGTGATGTCAGATCCTTTCTCTAAGGCTTTGGAAGCCGAGCAGTATTTTGTAATGGAAAGCTTAAGTGCCCGTTCTACTTTTTTTGGGTCCAACTTGCCTGAAAGTATAAAGTGAAGGTGAATGGATCGGTATTCAGTATGTGAGGCACCCTCAACTTCCTGTCGGTCACCGTCAACTTCTACCTTTAGTGAATCCACTTGTTGTTGTTGTTTTTCAAGTATATGCAACACATCGATCGCGCTACATCCTCCAACACCGGCCAGTAGTAATTGCATCGGGGCAAGTCCCCCTTCCAACCCACCAATTTCATTATTTCCATCAATCCGGATCTTGCCATTGGTCTCATTTTCTGCTTCAAAATGAAAGTCATTTCCCAGCCAGTTCACGTTAATTTTCATCTGCTATTAACCTGTTGTTAAATTTTAAAATTTGATAGATAAAAGATAATGAAATAGTGTCGCCTTAACCATCTTCTTTCATTTCGAGCCGGCGCATTGGCATGGCATCAATGACCTCGAAAAGTTTTTCCTGTGTTATGGTTTCCCCTGAACGCAATTTTTTCAGAGCCATCCTTGCCTATAAGAATGACCATGAAGCTGGATGGGTCGATATCAAATCGTTCCCTTAATTTCTTTGCATCGTTTCTATTCAAGACGTTATCACCTGAAGCACTGCCGATGTTACTCAATACCTGAAAAACCTTCACATCTCTTTCTGTAAAACCCTTCATGTTTTCCTGTATCATATGCAGGTTGTAGTTAGGTCAGTATATGTGTTATTGGGAGAGAAAATTAGCAATACTCTGTCATTCCAACGATGATCCTCAAGATCGAAATCTTGTTCCATCTGGGCTGAGAGGTTTCCGGACATTAAAGAGACTGCCATCAAAATTAAAATAAGCGATTTCATATTTCAGATTGATTTATAGGTTCTGTGAAACTACATATAGAGAGTTTAAAAAGTTTACTGCGCATTGAAACGGTATCAGTCAAAAGATTCGTTAAAAGTGTGTTAACAAATTGTACCTAATTTAAACTATCCCTATTTTTGACTCGTGAAAAATATCTACTTACATATTTCTAATCAGGTACATCGTGGTGTTCATCATGCCCATCAGGGACACCATTATAATTATGTGCATTAACATAGCACCCCATTTCACGACTATCTCTACCTTCACCCAATTTTTAAATCAACCAATTACTTACTGATATTATGAACCGAACGAAAGGATTCTTCAACTTCACTGCGTATTGCTATTCAAAAAAGTGGCCGTTTGACCGACAAGACCATTGCGCTACTTGAAGGCATTGGAATACAATTTGATAACTACAAACGCAACCTCATCGTCAAGACACGGAATTTTGATGTAGAATTATTACTTCTTCGCGATGATGATATTCCTGAATATGTGCAGGATGGCGTATGCGATCTTGGTTTTGTGGGCGCAAATGAAACTCAGGAAACCGGAGCTGACGTGACACCGATTCGTGACCTGGGGTATGGAGAATGCCGGCTTTCGCTGGCAGCTCCTAAAAACGGAGACATCCGGAAACCTGAAGATTTTGCGGGAAAAAAGGTGGCCACAAGCTATCCGAATCTCACCCGAACGTTTTTTGAGGAGAGGGGAATTGATATTCAGGTCATTGAGATCTCAGGAGCTGTTGAGATACGCTCCCCAGCTTGAAGTCGCTGATGCCATAGTGGATCTTGTATCTTCCGGTGGAACTCTGCGTGCGAATGGATTGGTAGAACTGGATACCATTCTTGAATCGCAAACGCAGTTGATCAGAACCAACAAGGAGCTGTCACCGGGTAAAAAAGGACTGATCGACCGCTTTTTGGTGCGAATGGATGGATATCAGCAAGCAGCCAAGAGTCGCTATATCATGATGAATGCGCCAACCTCTGCCGTGGAAAAAATCAAAGATATCATCCCTTCAATGAAAAGTCCAACTGTAATGCCGCTGGCTGAAGAAAATATGGTGGCTATTCATACTGTTATACCTCTGGAGAAATTCTGGACGGTAATGGAGGAGCTTAAGGAAGCCGGCGCGTCTGATATTGTGATGCTGCCGATCGAGAGTATGATCCTGTAGAACATCCAATATTGAACTAAAACGCATTCCAGAGCTATGGTGCGGAATATAAACCTGAGGCCAGGCCTCAAACTAAAGGCAATAAGATGAAGACTTACAATTACTCTGACTTATCTTCTGAAAAGATCGGAACACTGTTGAAACAACCAAAGATCGATTTTACTTCTATCTTCCAAACGGTTCAACCTATCATAGATGCTGTAGAGAAAGAAGGTGATGAGGCCGTAAAACGATATACTGAAAAGTTTGATAAGGTAGTGTTGTCGTCGGTGTCCATCGATCCACAAGATCTTGAAGTCAAAATTGATGAATCCACAAAGGAGGCTATTGATATTGCCTTTCAGAATATTGTTGAATTTCATAAGGCCCAGCAGGTAGCTGATCTTGAGGTCGAAACCATGCCTGGGGTTCGATGTTTGAAGGTGACTCGCCCCGTTGAAAGGGTCGGGCTATATGTGCCCGGTGGAACCGCAATACTGCCTTCAACAGCCATGATGCTCTCCATACCGGCTATGATTGCTGGGTGTACCACCAAGGTGCTTGCCACCCCACCCCGCAAAGATGGATCTGTTGCCTCCGAGATCATCTATATTGCTCAAAGAGCAGGTGTCGACAAGATCCTATTGGCGGGCGGTGCTCAGGCTGTGGCAGCAATGGCTATTGGGACGGAAACGGTGCCAAAGGTAGATAAGATCTTCAGGGCCGGGTAATCAGTACGTAACGGCCGCCAAAATGATCCTTCAAAATTCTGAAGCACAGATCAGTATTGATATGCCGGCAGGTCCGTCGGAAGTTCTGGTGATTGCAGATAAGGATGCGAATCCCGCATATGTGGCAGCCGATCTGCTTTCACAGGCAGAACATGGCAGTGACAGTCAGGTTGTTCTTGTTGCTACAAAATCTTTTGACCTAGATAAATTGGAGACGGAACTTGAGAGTCAACTTAGGGAACTGCCTCGCAAAGAAAATGGCCAACGGGTCATTAGAAAACAGTTTTATTGTGATCACGGAATCTATTGACGATGCGTTTGAATTTTCAAATAAATATGCACCTGAGCATTTGATCGTAAACGTGCAGGATGCTGAATCATATACCGGCAGTATCATGAATGCCGGTTCTGTATTTCTCGGCCAGCTCACACCGGAAAGCGTGGGAGATTATGCGTCAGGAACCAATCACACGCTGCCAACATACGGGTATGCGCGCATGTACAGCGGAGTGAATCTGGCGGCATTTCAAAAATCCATAACCATGCAGTCGCTGACAGAGGAAGGGTTAAGAAATGTGGGTCCAGCAGTGGAAATACTGGCCGAATTGGAAGAACTTCAGGCTCATAAAAATGCTGTCAGCCTGCGGCTGAAGAATATTGAATAGCGAACAAGGAACAGTGAATTTTGAAATGGTATTCAGTTCGGAATAGAACACGGATGAAGGGGAATATGCGGATATCCGCTACTTTGATGTTTTCCGCATTCCATATCAAATGAAGAATCAGAATAAAGCAGTACACCAAAAGCGGTTTAAATGAAAAAAATCAGATATCAATGCCCTGGTAAGGGAAAACATCAAAAACCTGAAACCCTATCGCAGTGCCAGAGATGACTTTGATTCCGGTATTTTGCTGGATGCCAATGAAAACAGTTTTGGGGCGCCTTTTGCTGATGACCTGGAACTGAATCGATATCCAATGCCCTATCAAAATGAATTGAGGGGAAAGATAGCTGCTTTCAGGGGAGTAGATACTGAGAATGTGTTTGTGGGTGTAGGCAGTGATGAAGCTATTGATCTGTTATTTAGGATATTCTGTGAGCCTGGTAAAGACCGGGTGATCATCAATCCACCTACCTACGGGATGTATAAAGTTTCAGCCGCCATCAATGATGTGGCGGTGGATGAGGTGCTGCTAACGGAAAACTTTCAGCTACAGACGGATAAGATCCTTGAGGCGGTGCGCCCTGAAACTAAAATGATCTTTATCTGTTCACCAAATAATCCAACCGCCAATAGCCTGGATATTGATGATATTATGCGGGTTATGAATGAATTTGATGGCATAGTGGTAATTGATGAAGCCTATATTGATTTCAGTAAACAGGCGAGCCTGGCAGGAAACCTTACCGAATATAACAACCTGGTTGTACTTCAGACCATGTCAAAATCGTTTGGACTGGCCGGAATTCGATTGGGTATTGCCTTGGCTGATGCCGGGATCATATCCTATATGCTAAAAGTGAAAGCTCCGTATAACGTCAATAAACTGACTTCCCAAAAGGCAACCCAGGCTTTTTCGAATCTTGATAATGTGAAGAAGAATATTGAAGCCATCTTAAAAGAACGGGATAGGGTGATAGGAAAACTGATTACATACCTGAATGTAAAACGAGTGTATCCAACCGATGCTAATTTTGTGATGTTCAGGGATCGAAAATGCACAGGAAGTCTATAGAAAACTGGCAGATGAGGGAGTTATCATACGGTATCGCGGGAATGAACCACATTGCGAAGATTGCCTTCGACTAACGGTTGGAACGTCCGTGGAAAATGACCGGTTCTTTGCAGCTCTCGAGAATGTTATAGATTAACTATTATTTAAGGAATAGAACGCGGATGATCACAGATTGAATTAAATAAAGCAGCGAAAATCCACTTCATCCGTTTCATCAGCGTTTAATTTGATAATTTAATTAACGTCAGTTCGATATAAGAATCATTCATTTATTAAATTTTAGAGTCATTTCGCGGCGTATGCCCGAAATCTAATAGGTTGATAGGATTCTGAAGGTGAATCAATAGCAGGTATTAGATTCCCGTCTACACGGGAATGACCAAAAACGGTCTTTTTAAACCTATCTATTAACATTTTATCTCGAACTCACGTTAATTAGATAACACTAGCTATAAATAACAACAACGGACAACTTGTCCGCCCTACGAGGCTTAACCATGTTGATTTCTATTACTAAAAAAGTACTGAATGATCCTTCCGGAACATTCATACTACGGCCAAAAACTATTTCTTCCCTGAAACAAATTGTGGAGGGAGGGCGTGACCTGCTAATCACTAAAGATTCCATATCATCCCAACAAAGGTTGATCCTGGAACAGGAAGGTATTGAGTATGTCGAAGATGGAGAAGCAGACTTTTTCATAGATGAGGAAGATGGGAAGCTGGTTATAAAGCGAGATAAAGATCAGCTTATTGCAGGCCAAAACTGGGATGGGCTGGTGAATTATATAATAGCAGAAGCCAGGAAAGCATCCATTAAGCGAAAGACAAACGAAACGGATATTTCCATTGAGGTCAACCTTGACGGTACAGGTAAAGCTGAGATTTCAACCGGCTTAAATTTCTTTGACCATATGCTGGACCAGATAGCCCGGCACGGTTTAATAGATATGACGTTGACATGTAAGGGAGATCTTGAGGTTGACGAGCACCATACCATTGAAGATGTGGCCATTGCCCTGGGGGAAGTGATCACCAAAGCCCTGGGTAACAAAATGGGAATTGAGCGCTATGGATTCGTGTTGCCAATGGATGAAACACAAGCTACGGTAGCGATCGATCTGTCAGGCAGGCCATACCTGGTTTTTGAAGGCGACTTCAAGAGAGAATATGTTGGAAGACTTTCCCACAGAGATGACAGAACATTTTTTTTATAGCCTGGCAATGAACTTGAAAGCAACTTTACATGTTAGCTTCTCAGGTAAGAACGATCATCATAAAGTTGAAGCCTGCTTTAAAGGTCTCGCCCGGTCTTTGAAGATGGCTATAGAACAGAACGGGCGCATAAAAAATCTAGTCCCAAGTTCAAAAGGGACGTTGTAGATTACATATGATAGCTATCATCAAGTATAAAGCCGGAAACACAGCTTCTGTGGCAAATGCCTTGGAACGCCTGGAAGCCAAATATTTTTTCGCGGAAACCCCCGAAGAATTGGAAAGTGCAAAGGCAGTTATCTTTCCCGGGGTTGGCCACGCCAGTGCGGCCATGGAATCACTTAAAGATAATGGAGTGGACGAATGGTTGAAACAAACTACAAAACCCGTTCTGGGTATTTGTGTAGGCATGCAACTCTTATATGAAAATTCTTCAGAGGGGGATACGGCCGGACTAAGTATCATACCGGGTTCCCTGAAAAAATTTGATGATTCAAAAGCCAAAGTCCCACATATGGGTTGGAACAAACTAAAGGGTACAAAAGCACATCCTATCCTCAAAAATCTGATCGAAAAGAATTACCTCTATTTTGTTCACAGTTACTATGCTCCGGTGAGCGAACACACGTTGGCAACATGCAACTATATCAATGACTTTTCTGCCATTGTTGCCAAAGACAATTTCATTGGCGTTCAATTTCACCCTGAGAAATCGGGAAGTGTTGGGTCTATGATCCTGCAAAATTTTCTGGATATGGTATATTCACCTGAGAAAGTCGATACAGCTCAGAAATAACAGATAAGCAGCTCTTCACCTTAAATTTATCAGATAGTCCTATTTTCTTTTAACTTTTCTTTTGGTTAAATACCTGAGGAGGTTAAATGCATGCTGATGAGATCGACATTATTTCTTGTGATTACCATTTCTTTGTTCCTTGCGGGGACTTACAGGCACAAAATGCGACTGAGATCGTTCAAAGAATGGACGAGAAAATGAGGGGTGAGTCGCTTGAAGCTGAGAATAACCATGACCATTGTTCGGCCCGACTGGAGTCGGGAGGTTTCCATGAAAAGCTGGAGTCGTGGCACAGAATATTCTCTGATCCTGATAACCTATCCGGCACGAGATCGAGGTACAGCTTTTCTGAAACGTGGAAACGAGATATGGAACTGGGTGCCAAGTGTAGGCAGAACCATCAAAATGCCGCCGTCTATGATGATGCAGTCATGGATGGGTTCAGATTTCACCAACGATGACCTGGTGCGTGAATCCTCCGCTGTTACCGATTATGATCATGAACTGGTTGGTGAGGAGACGATTCAGGGGTTCGAATGTTATAAGATCGAAATGACTCCAAAACCAAATGCCCCGGTAGTCTGGACCAAAGTGGATGTGTGGATCTCAAAGGAAGAATACATAGAGTTAAAAGCCGAGTTCTATGACGAGTTTGGGGACCTGATAAACGTAATGAATGGCATGAATGTAAAAGAATTCGATGGCCGAATGATACCCTCACGCATGGAAATGATTCCTATGGATAAGGAAGGTCAAATGACTGTACTTGAGTATGAGTCTATGAAGTTCAATGAAGGTATTCCGGAAAGCTTTTTTAGTGTTCAAAACATGAGACGAATTCAATGATCAGTTAACAATTAACAGTAAACAGTGTTTTGTTTGGTTACTATTTATTGCTAATTCTTGTGCTTTTAAGTATGGAAAATAAAATTCTACATAGTTCATCTGCATCATTTAGCATGCTTTTAAACGTTTTGGTCTCGATGAACTTGGTATCATGTAAGAGATTTAGCCAATACTTGGTTTCAAGTGCTTCTTTGTATGCGATAGATATTTTAGCGGAAAAATCGGCCTTTGAGATTGCTCCATTTGCTTCGGCAATATTCGCTCCAATACTGGTTCCGATTCGGAGTAATTGTTTTGAAATGATGAATTCTCGTTTCTCTTTACTCAGAAATTGAAATCCCCTAACTGTTCGAACTGCGAAAGCATATGATTTTTCATAAAGGTTGTTCTTTTTCATTTTAAATATATTATTTGTGGTTCATTAGTTAGAGTCATCAAAAGTTAATTCCTTACAAAAATTATTCTGCTAACTGCTAAATGAAAAAATGCTCTATTTAAAACTCGCATGGCGGAATATCTGGCGGAATAAGAGGCGCACGTTCATCACGATGCTATCAGTTATTGTGGCGGTCATGCTTTCTTCGGCGATGCGGACCATGAATGAGGGGTCGTATGAGCAGATGATCGATAACACGGTAGGTTTATTTACGGGTTATGCACAAATTCACCAAAAAGGGTACTGGGATGACAAAACACTTGAATACACCCTGACCTCAGAAGATTCACTGTTCAGAATTATAGATCAGACCTCAGGTATATCTGAAGCTGTTCCAAGACTAGAATCATATGCATTGGTGGCGGGAGAGAAACAAAGCCGGGCAGCTATGGTCATCGGCATAGATCCCGAAAAAGAAAAGTCACTGAGTGATCCGCAAAGCAGAATAATATCAGGTTCCTATTTTGAAGACATTGATGAACGCTCCGTATTGCTTGGAACTGACCTGATGCAGCGGCTGAAACTGCAGGTTGGGGACAGCCTGGTCATGATCGGGCAGGGCTTCAGGGGACAAAGTGCGGCCGGACTCTATGAGATAAAAGGAACAGTGCGATTCCCCAATCCCGAGCTGAATAAGAGTTTGGTGATGTTGCCTCTTGAAACCGCACAGTATTTTCTGGCAGCACCGGAAAGGCTGACCGGAATTTCACTGATCATGGAAGACCCGGATGATGCCGCTCAAATAGTGAAATATCTGTCCGGAAAATTATCAAATGAAGAGTATGAGGTAATGGATTGGAAGGAGCTGATGCCGGAGCTGGTACAAGCCATTGAATCTGATCGCGGAAGCGGATTTATTATAATCATGATCCTTTATGTTGTAGTAGGTTTTGGGGATCCTTGGAACGGTCTTAATGATGATAACCGAAAGAACGTATGAATTTGGGGTGATGATCTCAGTGGGCACACCCAGGGTGGCTATTGCTATTATTCTGGCATTTGAGGTATTATTAGTTGCAATGGCAGGTTCCATGATCGGAATAGTAGTGTCTTTTCCCATTTCGTATTATTTCCACGTTAACCCCATCAGGTTGTCAAGTAGCAGCGATATGGCGGAAGTCATTGAAACATTTGGAATGGAACCGGTTCTGAAGTTTTCCCTGGAACCTTCACTTTTCTATTCACAGGCAATTATCATTTTTGTGATCACATTGGTGTTTTGCCTTTATCCGATACTTAAAGCAAGTCAGTTGGATCCTGTTAAAGCCATGAGGTCCTGATATGCTGAAATATATTCTAAAACTTGGCTGGAAAAACGTGTGGAGAAACCCCACAAGAAGCGGAGTCGTAATCATAACCGTATTACTTGGGACCTGGGCAGGT
Source organism: Gracilimonas sp. (assembly GCA_034520725.1). Taxonomy (GTDB): domain Bacteria; phylum Bacteroidota; class Rhodothermia; order Balneolales; family Balneolaceae; genus Gracilimonas. Next base: position 120,782 of record JAXHNH010000015.1, read on the forward strand.
ATTTTTGCAGCAGGGTTTTTTAATGGGATGCTGGATGATTATTTGAAAGGGCAGATCAATTTAACGGTCGGCCACATTCAGATCATGCATCCGGAATTTGAAGATCTATATAATCCTGATTATTCGATACCTGAGGTTGAGGTTATAGTACAACGCCTGAAAGAAAATGCCTCAGTTAAAGATATCAGCAAAAAGCGTGGCTTCAGGGCTGGCTCAAAGTGCCCGAAGTAGTTTTGGTGTGACAATTTGGGGAATGGATACCGCACAAGACACGTCTATTTCAGTTCGGTCTATACAGGGATATTCGGATGAAGGCCATTTTCCGGAATCTGAAAGTCGAAATCAGATACTTATTGGGGATGATCTGTCCGATCCAGGCTTGGACTTGAGTTGAGATCCCGAATGGTTCTGAGTTTCAGGATATAAATGGGGATATCACAGCCGGTGCATTCAGGGTTGCGGGTATCTTCGACAGTTTTGACAGTCGCTTTGATGAGAATTATGTAGTGGTAAATAAGGCCGACCTTAACCGCTTACTCGGCAAGGATAATTTAACGCATAACATCCGAATCTATACGGATGACCTGATGATAGCCGGTACTCTTGCTGAGCAATTGCAGAAAGATCACCCGGATCTTGAAGTCAAAAGCTGGAGAGAGATCGCTCCTGATCTGCGTTATGTGTTTGATATGCAGGATATCTCACTGTATATGGTTATGATTATCATAATTATCGGCCTGATCTTTAGCATCATAAACACCATGCTGATGGCCGTGATGGAACGTACCCGTGAACTTGGAATGCTGCGCGCTATAGGTATGAATAAAAGCCGGACCTTCAGCATGGTCATGCTTGAAACTGTTTTCCTGACTATGGTCGGTTCACCGGCCGGCTTGCTGCTTGGATGGTTAACCATCTCCTATTTTGGAATGAATGGCATAGATCTTAGTGCCTTTTCAGAGGGACTTGAAGGAATCGGGATTACGACAATGATCTATCCCTCTTTAGCGCTAAAGTATTATCTGAATATTGTGTTACTGGTAGCAGCTGCAGCGTTGATCTCAGCTCTATACCCAGCCTGGCGGGCACTTAAGCTGCGAACCGGTTGAAGCCATCAGAAAGTTTAACTGAATGATATTTACATCAAAGATAACAATGAATTTTAACCCTAAAACGTACCATTAATACCATGTCCGTAATAAGACAAAGAGGTTGACCAAAGTTTATAATCCGGATCAGGTTCCGGTTAGCGCCTGAATGGTGTTGATCTGACGATAGAAAAAGGGGAGTTTACGGCTATAGTGGGTCCATCAGGCTCAGGTAAAACCACACTTCTTAATATAATAGGTGGATTGGATGAACCTACCGAGGGAAAGCATTTATTAAAGGAACTGACATAAGTACGCTTTCTGATGGGGAGCTGATCAAGTTCAGGCTGAATCACATTGGATTTGTCTTCCCAATCCTACAATCTTATCCCTGTTCTAACTGCCCTGGAAAATGTGTCCTTTATCATGCAAATGCAGGGCAGGTCTGTCAATGAGTGTCGTGATAAAAGTATAGAACTGTTGGAAGAAGTTGGATTAGAGGATAAGGTCAACAAACGGCCTTTTGAATTATCGGGTGGTCAGCAGCAAAGGGTTGCGGTGGCGAGGGCCCTGGCCTCAAAGCCTGATTTTGTACTTGCCGACGAACCCACTGCCAGATCTCGATTCTGTATCCCACGACAGAGTTGCTGGATATGATGGCAGGGCTGAATGGCGGTGGAAAATCTGACTTTTATTTTTTCCACCCACGATCAACGGGTGATAGATCGGGCAAGGAGAGTGATTACACTGGTTGATGGAAAGATCTCCCGTACAGATGAAGTCAGAGAAACAGGGCACAGTGAAAACAAAACAATAAACAGTGATAAGTAATAAGCTTACAATATCGGGCATTATTATTCTGGGCTTTTTATTTAATGACCCCTTTAATCGTTTTTGCTCAGTCCGGTTTTGAGGCTGATTTCCGGGGGTATGTGAAGGAGCTGGGAGCATTTAGTTTGAGTGATGATCTTGGGACACTCAGGTATGATAATATATTGCATCACCCGTATCGGAGTCGTTTTGACCTTGGTGAACAATTTGAGATCAGAGCAGATGCCGAGAACGCGATTATTTAATGGGTGGACGGTTGTACGTACTCCCGGTTATGGTGATTTTCTTCCCGGCGATACCGGGTATTTTGATCTGAGTCATACCTGGATCGATTCAGGATCATACTGTCTCCTGAATACCAGCTCTGGGGACAGGTTGCAGGTATCTTATATGAATGGCCCCTGGGAAATACACGCCGGCCGTCAGCGCATTAACTCGGGATTTATGAAGACTCTGGTATGGAATCCCAACGACCTCTTTAACGCCTATGCTTACTTGGATTTTGATTACGAAGAACGCCCCGGAACGGATGCCATGTATGCTTCCTACTCATGGAGTTATGCTTCAAGTGTGGAGGCGGGTTATCGGATTGGAAATAGTATTGATGAATCAGTGATTGCTGGGATGTTACGTGGTAATATAGGTGAATACGATCTTCAACTTATTGCTGGAAATTACGCTGAAGATCTGGCATTTGGAGTCGGTTGGAGCGGGTATCTCAAAAATACAGGCTTCAGGGGAGAGTTAAGTTACTTTCATCCCAGAAAGAACTTCTTTGATGAAACCGGACATCTTACTTCGACAATTGGTGCCGATCACATGTTCAAAAACGGAGTGTACGGCTCAGCAGAGTTATTATACAATGGGGGCTGGAACCGGTCGGTGAATCCGGTTGCCCAACTTACAAGGCCACCCAGTGCTTCAGATCTATTTATTGCTGAAACAGGTTATTTCCTGAATGCAGCTTTTCAGGTAGATCCATTAACGAGTATTTCAGGCGGGGTGATGGGCAGCTTTGATAGAAAAATGATCATCTTGATACCTCAGGTCACCCGTTCCCTCTCTGAGAATATTGATCTGCTTATTCTTTCACAGTTACTCAAAGGATCCGTATTTACAGATCTTATTGAAACCCCAAATATGATCTACTTCAGGTTGAAGTATTCTTATTGAGTGTTAAGTTGAGGTAATACCTTACTTGATCAAGGTTATTTTTTTGTGACAGTCAGTATATTGGACCAAATCCAGGGTTTAATATCTTGCACCTTTAGTGCTGCATTTTAGAATTTCGAGAAAATCTCTTCCCTGTAACTCCATATGCTAGTTGGTTCGAGGATTTAAATCTGCGGTGGCTTAGATCAATTTGTTCATCGTTAATCGGTCGTTCGATGGATCGAAAATCAAGAAGAGCTGAACTGCGATTCACCGATTGACCGAATCGTTCAAACTGCGATATGGGTGTTGGAATAAATAATTGCGGCATGGTTACTATTTATCTGCAGGGACTGTCAGTCAGACTGTTTTTTCTGTATTTCCCATTTTGTCCATAGCCAATCGAATACATCTTTTTCAGTATTCAGATTTTTCGGAAGCTCGGTATCAAGCAAATTTTCAGCCTTTAATATTTCCTGTTTATCATCGGTTTTCGTTTTTTCTGCATAGTCATTTAACAGCGAAAGTACATCGTCTCCACTTTGGCTGTTAAACATGGCACTTCCTACTTGTTCTTTTTCGATAGGACTGTTTCCAGGTTGAGAACTCCAATTGTAATCAAGCTGTAAATCACTCTTATTAATCCCATAGTAGTTGTTGTTTTATTTTAACTTAGTGTACTATCATAACAAACTTTACGGTAAGAGATTCAATAAAGCAAAGGGTAATTAATTTGAGAAGACTCGAATATTATTCTGCCCAATCCGCCACGAAAACGTTAGTTGATCGGTCTCCGCCGTTATTCCGATTGGAAGAGAATACGATCTTCTTTCCATCGGTGACATGGGGAAGGAATCGAAACTGTTCATCAAAGGTGATCTGTTCAAGATCCGTACCATCCACGTTGATCATGAAGATGTTGAATGGAAAGCCACGCTGAGACTGATGATTTGAGGAGAATACAACTTTTTCACCGGATGGATGAAAGTAAGGTGCCCAGTTGGCATTGCCGAGGTCAGTGATCTGTCGAAGTCCGGTTCCATCCACATTTATAATGAAGAGTTCCATATTAGTGGGTTCAACCAAGCCTTCACCTAACAGAGATTTATACTTGGTGATCTCATCATCGGTCTCAGGTCGTGATGCCCTGAATATTAGTTGTGTACCATCTGGGGAGAAGAAGGCCCCACCGTCGTAACCCAATTCATCGGTTATTTGAACGACATTTGAACCATCGGTATCCATGATATAAAGTTCCAGGTCACCGGATCGGTCAGATGTAAATACGATCTTGTCTCCTGTTGGGGAAACGGTGGGTTCGGCATCATAACCGGGTTCATCAGTAAGTTTGGCGATGATATTACCGTTCATATCTGCTATATAGATATCATAGGTATCATAGATAGGCCATACATAAGCACCGGCTTCACCGCGTTCCGGCGGTAGCGGACATTCCATTCCGGCCTCATGGGTAGACGAATAAACAAAGGTGGAATCACCGGGAAGAAAGTAGGCACAAGTCGTGCGGCCGTTTCCGGTACTGATCATAGTCGGTTTAAAACCGGGCTCTTTTTCAGAGATATCCATGGTAAAGATCTGATCACATTTAACGCCCCATTCCGGATTATTAGATTGGAAGATCAGTTTTTCACTGTCATAGCTCCAGTAGGCTTCGGCGTTATCTCCGCCAAAAGTAAGCTGACGCACATTTAGCAGGTGCACTTCCTGCTCATATTTGAGGGTGTCTGCTTCAGGATTGTAAGTGTTTTTTTCTGGTTTGGAACTACAGGAGATCGCAATTAGTAGAAGAAGAGGTACAGCCAGGTATTTCATGAATAGATGAATTTGTTTTTTTTAGTCGGAGTGAAGATAAGGAAAATGGTAAAGGCCAAACGAAAATTATTTTGTAAGGAGTGGGTTTGAAATTGCTCTGACTGTTGAACAGAGAATAATTTATGGGGTATGGATAAAATCCATACCGTTTGGATGGTTGGGATTACAGGTTTCCATAGTTTTATTTTATAACGATATGTACCAAAGACCGGCTAGCATTATTTGGTGCAGATCCAGAGTGGGATGATGGGATTAACCGTGAACGGGGTTGTGCGGCATGGTATTTTTGGGATCAAATCCCCGATCATTTTGATAATGTGAAATTGGATGCGTTTGTGGTGATGCCCGATCATATGCATGGTATCATTCAAATCATCCCGGATGAAAATGGTAGATATTCCCCCGATCCTGTAGGGACGTTGCATGCAACATCCCTACAGGGTGATATGGATGGCCGTATGTCGGTCGTGTGCCAAAGCCGGGATCATATCAGTAATTATTCGGTCGATATGAAGGTGCGGTTACCCGATGGTGCAACGAAAAAAATTACGAATTTGGATCGGCAACCCGGATCTTATGATCACATCATCCGCAATTACCCGGAGTCGTTGAACATACTATCCGGCGCTACATTAGTATGAATCCAGTGAATTGGAATGCCAGATCACGGTATTTCCGATCGGTGCCAATCTTAAACTAGAGGGTCATATAATCAAGTGTGTCGGCGGTGGGGATGGAATGATTCCGCGTCCGGGATAAGCCGGTGGCACGGCGTGTGAAATACCAATTATCCAAAACGTTATTGATCCCCGATTCAAGCGTAAAATTCTCCCAGGTGTAGGAAAATGAAAGATCCAATACATCATAAGCAGGAATTTCACCGCGGATTCCACTTTGGTTATCGAAAGGACATTTTGCTCGGCATTGGAGGCATCGGTAAACTGACTCGGGAACGGTAGCGTGTATTGTGAAGACTTCCCAATCAGATCTATTAAAGCCAAAGTTGATGCCGGTTTTCATATTTACCAATGGCACGAACTCTACGTTGTTATCCATCCACACCGGGAATGTCTGAGTCCAAGATACTGCGACTTGAGTCAGTGCGGTGTTGGCGAAATAAATGCTGAATTTGAAGATACCTGGGTGTCCTTTCCCAATAATAGACGGCATATCGCTCACTTCGACTAGGGCTTTCAGATGCCGTACATGAAATGCCTGTCCGATATTTCCGCGGAAGCGAACGACCCGCCCGGTTTCTTCCGATATCACCCTCAGCATTGACGCGCGTTTCGGCTCTGGAGCACTTTTCACCGAGCCGGTTATCGTACAATCAGAGTCCAAAGCCACCGATGTCGTCAGGAGAGAGTCTTCGCCAATCGCACTCCCTAGTGCACCGAGGTCAGTCGTATATCCACTTTCGTCCGTGATGTTAGGGTCGACCTGGAAAGTTGGATTTACAATTCGAATATCATTAAAGGTAACAGAACGATAATTCTGGGAAAAGTTTCCATAGAGTTCGGTTCTGGAATTTGGAAGATAACTGATACCGGCGCCGAGCAGAAGAAAACTCCGTTCGAACTCACGGTTATCCTCAAATATCTCATTCTGAATCGGATTACCGGCCAGATCAAAATTTACGCGGCGAAAGGTGCCCTCACTTTGAGTATTGATGTATTCGAATCAAAACCCAATGTAATGGAGAATTCTGCCTTCAGGTAAAAGATATTCTCTCCAAAAAAGGCCAGATTTTTGTTGGGGAATGTGAAATCGGATTGATTCGGGTAGTTAGGAAATTGTTGATCCGCAAGGGTAAAGTCAGCTTCTGAATTGGCTGAGCCGGGTCCCTGTATCGATTCATTTTTAGATCGGTAATATTTTGATCCGATCAGAAAAACAGAATTTATTTCCCCGAGGGTATAGCGATTCAAAAAACGAATTTCAGTACCCCAATTGTTGAAATCTCCAAGAATGAGATCACGGGGGGCATTCAGGTCATCTTCCTGTGAAACCCTGTTGGTCCGAAATCCGATCGATTTTCTGGATGCGTCTAAGCCATAAGCCAACACGCTTAGCCTTGTTTTATAAGAAAAACGGTGTTCAAGTTTCAAAGAGGCCAGCTTCCAATTCACCTCAAACCAATTACGGGTGCGATTACTTGAAGAAGGATCACGATAGAATTGAATCATGTAATCCGCCGGGTTGTTGAGCCAGATAATACAAATAGGTGAAATCCGTGCTAAGGGTCGTATTATCCCCAAGTTCATAATCAGTATAGAGGTAGATATTCTGGGAGTCAAAGTTGGAGTTTGGGCGGAAACCATCCCCGTTTTTATGGTTGAAATATCCATAGTAGCCAATATCTCCGGTGGTACCGCTCAGACTGTTGAAGGATGTAAAAAGTGCGTTTGAGCCGACAGATTGCCGTGTAATTAATTCAATATTTTTATCGCTGACTGGTTTCTTCATTTTGAAATTAACAAGTCCGCCAAACTGTGTTCCATACTGTAGTGAGGCAGCCCCACGAATCACCTGTATTCCATGCTGATGCCTTCGGCAGGAGGGGTGTAGTAACTCTCAGGGTACAGCCAAGTACATCTGCACTGATATCGTAGCCATTCTGGCGCGTGTTGAAGTTCGAGGAACGATTTGGGTTCAGAGTCCCCGTCCACCGATGTTAAGCTGTAATCCGGCATCGCATGGATTCATAAATATTATTCGAGTCCGGATATCTGACTGTAGATCTGCCGGGCGTTATTCGAGCTGAAGTCGTCACCACCATGCTGTTCCAGGTTGATCACCTCATTCTTTCTTGCCCGCATAGATGGATGTGCCTTCTACCTCCCGGAGCCGCTGCATGGCAAATATACTTGCTTCCCGCTCTGTTCTGTTATGGCCACTTCTGGCATCTCCCGCGATAAGCTTTCGAAGCTCGACGTAGATAGTCCGCATTTTGAGATGTCCAGCGCAATCGGGCGCTGCTCAACCTCATACCCAATTTGTAGAAGTACAGAAAATAGGTTACCGTGTAAGGTTGATCTGTTGATCTCAAAGTAGCCCTTCTTCATTCGTGCGGTATGATGTACCTGCTTTCATTGTCGTAGATCTCAACTTGACTCGAGCGGTTCCTTGGATCTCCGCATCGATCACATAACGCAGATGATTTGATGCTGGGCCTTGGCTTGTCAATGAGCAGCAATCCAAAAAGCAGTAATAAACTAAAGGCCTTTAATTTCATCGTTGAAAGGGAGTATCCAGGTTTCGGTGTTTGAGTGAGGGTTCTGTCTCTGTGAGGTCTACTTCCTAGAGATTGACATATGGCTGGCTTCAGGCGGCCATTCAGTGCCACAGGAACTTCTACCACGTAGATCTTTGGGGTCCTGAATGCCCTGCTGTCTGATAATAGTTCTTCGAGGTAGTGGGCGTACTCCAGGATGAAATCCGGTTGGGCATGCCATCTGTTTTTCGTGAAACGCAGTCTGAGGAATTGCTGCGTTGTCGACATTAAACACCGCTGATCAGTCTCAGGGATCAACCACTTTGAAATTGGCATATCCGGCCTTTTCCATACGGCGTTACCCGCCACGAAAAGCGATACCCTTCCTCCGTCCAGAACAACTTGCATACGGGGTAGAGCACATATCGGATATGGAATTGCAGTACTGCAGCAATGAAGAAATAGGGCTCACGATTCCCATGGAAGCATTTCCTGGACCCATATTTTTGGGAAATCGGTACAGCTTTCCCATTATCGAAATACCGATTTACTGATCTTCAGTCCATCCGGGAAAGTATGGGATAAGTATACTTGATTGTGTAAGGCCGGCATCGAAGAAAGATGAGGGCACTTGCTATCATGAGGATCAGGGAACATGCCGATCAGGAATAGCACGCGGGTCAGAGCATGGAAGACGACCACCATTACAAAGGCAAAAGTTCGTGTGCGTTTTCCAGAGCAATAAGAAATGGGATAGGTTCAGATCGTACAATTGCACCGCCCCAGGCAAAAGCATAGTGCAGCCCAGGTTTGCTGCAGCAGGTCGCCCAGAATAGCGGTATGGAATACTTCGCCCGGCAGCCAGATCTCTGCAAGGGCATGGCCTACGAACAGCCAATCAGAATTCAACTTGGCAAGTCCGGCATAGAGGTACACGACTCCAGATAGTGACGTTTGATGGAGTCAATGGTCCAGGTGGGGACTTGCTGCGACCGTCAGGTTTTCGTCTACGTCCATAGGCCATCGATGGAATAGTAGGCATGAGCCGGGAGGTGAATCATCAGGAAGCTGAGGATGCTGATGAAGTAATAGTGGTTCAGATAGGTGGTCTTGTCCAGTCCAGCTCGATGTCAGGTAAAGCTGAGGCAAAAGACGATGATGGAAATGCGGTACTTAAAGCCCAGAGCCACAAAAAAGGCTGATAATCCGCGGATCACAAATAGAAGATAGGTCCATTCGCCCAAGAGGCTGGAACCCACTCAAGATGCCAGATCAGGAAAAGAAAATACGTCGGGGTTCAATGTACAGTTTGGATATCCACCCGTTAGCCGTCAAAACGAACGATGCTCCACAGCATCGAGGATTCCGAACAGGATCCGGAAAACGGCTAGTGGAGCAGCGTTCTTTTTGTACCGGTAACTATGCGAATGGAAGGTGAGTTCACGCTAGGTGTATGGATAATGGGTCAACCAGCTATTTGTAGTACGACCAATTATGTAACCATTCACGACTTAGAGGCTTAAAATTAATCACCGTCGGCATCCACGCCTCATCCACATTGACATTCAGTGCCTGCAGCATGTCCACTTTCAGGTTGACCACATTGCGCTGGAGTTCGGCATTCATGAGTGGCAAGCATGAGGGTATTATCGGTTTCAACCTGAGCGGCAAAGTCATGGATTCAGTCGGCTCCAGCTTCTGTCCAGGACCGTCCTCAAATTGGTCGTTGATTATGGTTGTAAGGTCATGCTCCTTCTTTCATGGTGTCCGGATAGTCGAGGTAATCGTCCAGGCTTTGACCATTCGTACTTCATCTTCGAAATGTGCTACCGTTGAAGAAATTGATGCTCGCTGTCAATGCTTCAAAGAAGAGTGCCTTAGATAAGCCTTCACTGTAATAGGCTTCCACATGACTGCTTAAGGGTGAACCGGAAAGACTGCACGAGCCGGAATTCCAATCTTGCCAGCTCGCAGTGTGTTCTTACGTAATCAATCGATGCTCGTCATTCACCATCATGTCGAGGAGTTGGCACCGTTGCCTGAATTCTTTACAAATTCATCCCTATCACGCAAAAGTACCATTATCAAGGACCTGATCAGAACCATTACTGGATTCAGTTCGGTCAGGTCGGTTAGATAATTACGAATAGCTTACCGCATTGGTATTAGACGAATAATAAGTGATAATCTCCGCATCGTCCTCTACCCAAACCGTGAAGATAATCCAGGCAAAAAAGCCCTGACTATCCGTTAATGACGGCAGTTCGAGGTTATAATCACCGGATTGAATATTATTTTCGATCTCCCCGGTATCAGTAGGGTAGATGTTCAGGTTATTACCGAAAACGAATCTGCATAGCTTCACTTATTTCAAACATAGAAAGACATGTTGAAAAGCAAGATAGGCAGTTACAAAAATCTTCTCGCAGTGTTTCAAGATTTTTCCAGAAAAAGGTTATCAAAAAGCTTCAAGGCTGAAGTGGGCTTTCGCTTGTGGTTTTTGGAAAAACAAAAAGGCAAGTATGATGAGGTTATATACCATTAGCCCAAGATGGCCTCTGAGTACGATACATCAGGGTCAGGGCCCGAAGTAAGTTGGTCATTCAAAAACTACACAGAAACAGTAATAATTAAAGCAGCAAATTTCTTCATGATAATAATTTTTAAAAGCAAAAAGCCGGCAGCCAAAAATAACTGCAGCAATTTTATTTGGAAATTGAATTAGTTAGAAGCAGCTTGTTCCACCGTAAAATCAAATTTATCTGCAATTTGTTCCGATAGAGCATCAAGAGTTGAAGTCTCGAGATCCCATAGGCCGTTTTGACCATCATCAAGCAGATCGGTTAACATTGCTTCTACTTCACTGTGACTTAGGTATGGCTGGTTGGTGCCCCGAACTCACATTTAAATTGCAGACTATAAATAAATCCATATCCTTCTGAAAGAATGGAAAGCAGACCCGAGTTGGCTATCTTTCGATCTGGCGCTTACCGGCTTGCAGATAATAAATTGCTCGTACACCAATTACGGTTGAGATAGCTTCCTGTATGATAGCAGCTTGTTCATCAGCCACCTCATAATCTCCTGACTCTATTGCAGCCCGGCCTAATTTGAAAGCCTCAAAAATATCTTCTGCCAATGTAGCAAAATCTTCGTCTTCACTAACTTGTCCGGTATATTTGTTAGGAAGATATCATCACTTCCAATGGTAGCAATAGGGTTAGCAGGGTCAGCTGAGGTTCCAAAATGTAACCGTATGCTTCATCCCATTTGTGCTCCATTGTTGTATAGTTGGAGCCTTCAGCATAACACCGCTGTGGTCTACACGGTTGCTGCCTTCCGTGCAGTACGGCAGGACTGAGTAATTATTCAGCATTTGATCGGCCATAATCTGCCCCATTCAGGCTCTTGGCAACCATTTGATTGTACTCCAAACCCTGACCATTGATATAGCGTTCTCCTGAGCCGTCGGCGATCTGAGCCAAGGATACGCCTGCCTCTGCAATCTCATTTCGGTTTGGAAACACTTCATTGACTTGACCACTCAGCCATGGCTCAAAGTCATTCTTGATCTCAGCACCCAGAGATGCATTGTTGGCAAAATAATCGCGGGAAGCAGCTACTTTACTTTTTAATACTTTTGGTAGATGCATTAAGTTCTTCGTCAGAATAGGGATCTACATCATTTCCATTTCCGTCCTGACATCAGGTACATCTGAAGCAGAAGTTCTTCGGTGGTATTGTCAAAATCAAGCATGGCTCCGTACAGTTCGTCAGCCATTTTAATACGGGTAGTTTGTCCTGAAAAAGAAACGGTGGATTCGCCATTTCGCTAGAACTCATCATGGCGGGACTTCGATGTCCGTGCTGTCATCACTGTTATTAGTATCGCAGGAAATAAATGCAATTGTTAAAAAGGGAAGTAAAAATACATTTCGAAAGCCTCATTGGGTTGGGGTTTTGGTTAAGGTTAGTATTCTTATTTAGAATAATTCTAATTTAAGAAGCTTTTTGTGAGACGGAATCAAAGCTTATGTAGATGATGTAAATTAAAATAAGAAGAGCGTAGGAAAAGGTAATAGAGTGGTGTCGATCAGTCGTGATGACGGGGTGAGACGATCTCCATAACCTGGCTTAGTATGTTTTTACTGATACTGAAGATCCTTTCCTGATGATTCATAGCAAGCATTCGCAGCACCATGCGTAACTCAGCCGAGATCAGAATGACGATCATTCTCCACAAGAGTATCTTCTGCTACTACTTCATCCCAGTCAATGCCTCTTTCAAATTTGACTCCGGCACGAGCCATGGTTTTGATATAAACATTGGCCATCAATCCATAGCCGATGGTAGTGGGGTGTAAACCATCCAGGCTGAAAATTCCGCCTTTATAGATCTTGCCTTCATCATTAAGTCTGATGAAGTCAGTGGTTAGTTTCACATCACCGGTTTCATCTACAAGGTGTCTGGTGGATTCTCTTTTTTGAAGGGCTTCACCGAGTCCTGTGGGAAGGTCGCATTGCCGGTTCTCCTCCAAGTCGCCGCCTTGCGGGCCCGGCCACATTCCCTCGCTATCGGTATCACGGTCCATCCATATTCATCGGCAACCTTCCTGATGATCTCATTATAAGCATCGATAGTAAAATCCATTTGTATGGCCTGATCTTTGGTCAGGTGTGGATGTTTGTCAGGATGAAAATCCTCATCCAGATCCAGAAACGGGTGTAATAATCAAAATACCCCAGTCTTTTACTTGAGAGATCGGAATTGACACCGCGCATCACAGGAGGTATTGTTACGTAAGGGATAGTTGGCACGAAGATTCTTCTGGCACCAAGTGTGGAAACTTTTTCAGCCAGTTTTCGATACTGCTGTTCAAAATGCTCAGGGCGGTAAACGGTGTACTTCAGTAACAAGGAAAGGTTCCCAGGTCATCCTTACTTTCTGTCCATATAACTTTCAGGTCTGTTACAGTCGCCGAGAAATCTTGTGTCCATGGCAAGTCTAAGGTTTTCTGTCCGCCATAGTCGGCGAGAACCTGGCATTATCGATCTGGGATCGATTTCGTGATACTTCCTTCAGGGATGGATTCAGAACAAGGCGCGCCGTGGTAAATTTGGCATGCTCAGGCAGCATGTTGAAAACTGTAAACGATTCAGGATTGTTTTGAATATATTCACGACTGTTCTTTTCGGAGACCTTCCAGGAATCGCTGATATTGAATCCCCAGACAGACTGATTGTGATAGGGGAGCGTGCGTTCCACCGAAAGATCCTTCATGCCACCTTCCCAGTATTTCTTGATCCTTTTAAAGGTCGTGAACATGTATTTGGAAGCAGAGAGAAATTCAGTTAATTCGATCTCATCCCCATATTTTTCTGATAACCCTCTCACCAATACCTCAATATTCAGAGGTATCCCAGCCTGTGCGGTGAAGCTGGGCTGAGTCGGAAATCGGGCTTTGGCTCAAAACACTTGTGGATAAAAGAGGGAAAATTTATATGGGTTCTATAGACGCCTCCATTATTGAAGCCCTGACTCGAGGCTGTCACCAATAACGACGAGTTTGTGTTTAGCTTCTTTTTTGTTCCAGGACGTTTTGTTTGAAATCTTCTCGATCATGAAGGCATAAGAAGATACTTAAGAGGTATGGGGGCTGTTCGAAAAATACAATAAATGGGAAGTAGGTTTTGAAAACAGAATACTGCCTATTTTTAGATCAGAATTATCTTAAAACAATGAAATCATCCATGTCAGACGAGAACCAGGATTCGAGCTCTCTCAAGAGAAAGCGCGAGATCATGAATGAAAAAGTTATGGATCTCGATCATCTTGGTATCAAGC
>JAXHNH010000016.1:0-137592 GCA_034520725.1 Gracilimonas sp.
TGGTTCAGAAATAGTATATTCTTGACCAGAACAAAAAATATAGTTTCATGGATATAGAACAGATTAAAAAAATTCTTCCGCACCGCTACCCATTTTTATTGGTGGATCGAGTGCTTGAGGTCGATGCAGAAAGTATCAAGGCTTATAAAAATGTAACAGCAAATGAGGAGTTCTTTAACGGACATTTCCCCGGTCAACCAATTATGCCGGGTGTGTTGCAGGTAGAGGCGTTAGCTCAGGCCGGGGCTATTATGCTGATGTCTCAGTCAGAAGATCCCGAAGAGACCCTAATGGTTTTTACCGGAATAAGTAAGTGTAAATTTCGCAAACAGGTCGTTCCGGGAGATCAGCTCATGCTTGAAGTCGAATTAGGCAGTAAAAAAAGAAATTTTGTAAATATGACCGGTATAGCTACCGTTGATGGTAAAGTTGCTTGCGAACTTGAAGCCTCGGCTGCACTTGTTTCACGGGAGAAAGTATGAGTACCCAAAAATCCTCAGAAAAGCCTGCTAAGATAACGACACAAACGGTCGTGGATATGAAAGCTAAAGGTGAGAAGATCTCCATGCTTACAGCCTATGATTTTACTATGGCACAGATCATCGATCAGGCCGGTATTGAGATCATATTGGTGGGTGATTCTGCCAGTAACGTTATGGCGGGCCATGAAACAACAATTCCTATGACTCTCGATCATATGATATATCATACATCTTGTGTGGTTCGAGGAGTGGACCGGGCATTGGTCATTGCAGACCTGCCATTCATGAGTTATCAGGTTACTACCAAAGAGGCTTTGATCAGTGCGGGACGCATGATGAAAGAAGCCGGTGCTCATGCTGTTAAGCTAGAAGGAGGTAAGTACATTGTAGATACCGTTAAACGTATCGTTGATGCAGGAATACCTGTGATGGGGCATTTAGGACTCACACCTCAAAGTATCTATAAATTTGGCACATACAAAGTCCGTGCAACTGAAACGGAAGAAGCCGATGATCTGATCCGTGATGCAAAACTTTTGGAAGAAGCAGGATGTTTTTCCCTGGTTCTTGAAAAGATACCTGCAGACCTTGCAGCTCGTGTAACGGAGGAATTAAACATTCCAACCATCGGCATCGGTGCGGGTCCATCTTGTGACGGTCAGGTTTTAGTGATTCATGACATGCTGGGGCTCAACAAAGAATTCAACCCCAGATTTTTACGTCGCTATGCAGATATGAACTCTGTTATGACCGATGCGGTTCAGAACTATATCAAGGATGTTAAGAGTAAAGATTTTCCAAATAAAGACGAACAATACGGCGGATGAGTGATCCAAAAAAACCATTTATTTTAGTTAGTAACGATGACGGTATTTTCTCACCCGGAATCAAAGCACTTGCTGAAGTTGCTTCAGAATTCGGAGATGTCTATATCGTAGCACCTGATAAGGAACAAAGTGCTGTAGGACATTCGATTACCATTCAAGTTCCTCTCAGATCAAGTAAATTCACTGTAGCCGGTAAGTTTGATGGAGAAGCCGTTAATGGTACCCCTGCAGATTGTGTAAAATTAGCTCATGGTCAGTTATTGGACAGAAAACCGGATCTAGTTGTGAGTGGTATTAATCATGGCAGTAATGCCGGTATTAATATCATGTATTCAGGTACCGTTAGCGCAGCAACTGAAGGCACTATTCTTGGATATCCATCCATTGCTGTTAGTTGTACTGATTTCAGTGATGATGCTAACTTGAGAGGGTGTCAGGAAGCAGCGAGGAGGGTGATCGGGTTTGTTCTAAAGAATGGGTTACCACGTGGAATTACGCTGAATGTAAACGCCCCGGCCGGAGAATTCACGGATATTAAGTGGACACGGCAGGCTGATAGCCGATATGTGGAAGAATATGAAAGTCGAATAGATCCCGCTGACCGCAAATACTACTGGCTGACAGGGAAATTCGAGTTACTGGATGAAGGGAAAGATTCAGATATCCACGTGTTGAACAGCGGGTTGGCCTCGGTTACACCGATCCACTACTGACCTTGACAGCCTATCGATTGCTTGAAAATGTTGATGAGAGAAGCCTGAATGAATAGGTCAATGTCCGTTTTCTGCTAGTCGCTTAGGCAGATCAAACCAAAATTTCTCATACACCTTTTGGCTCTCCTTATTCATCTGCAAATGCATCTGTGAAATATGAGAAAGTGGAATAGTTTCTATATGGTTAGTCCATTTGGCACTTTCTACAGAAACGAAGGTGTCATTAATCCCCTCTCTGTCAAAGATCTGGTTATTCTGGAATTTAAGAACCGGATTTATGGAATGTTTAGTGCCTTTGCCAACTGCTGCGCTGTAGGAATAATATGACACTTCATCCTGGTCAGTGTTTTCAGGGTTAAAAATTTGGGTTGTGTAATCGGCTGTAAGTTGTTCCAGAGAGCCAAGGGCATCACTCTTTGTCTTTGGATAGATATTATCTCCAAACCAGTCAAACATCACACTTAGCTTTTCGGTAACGAGCTCAGGCGTTTTAAGAATAAGATCAGCAAGGGGAGAACCGTGATGGGGCGTAGCAATGGTAGTAAGGCTTTCAACTTTATCGGCTATGCCAAGATTCGAAAGAGCATACCGCATATCCAGTCCACCCATACTGTGGGATACCACATTTATCTTTTCACACTTGAAGTCTTTGCAAAATTCGTTTATCAATTGTACCCAGTTTTCAGCTCGAGTCTCAATTGTAGCATAGGGAACAATGTTAGGTGCAATGGCAGCAACTCCATGTCCTCTTAATTCCATGCAGGGTTCATGCAAAGGTCCTTTTTTTATGACCGATCCAATGGCACCATATCCGTGGCATAAAAAAATCGGATATTTCAGCTTCAAAAGTTTAGGCTGTGGAAACTCTTGAAGTTCAAACCTTTTAAGTAGATTATTTCGGTCAGCCATTTCTGATTATTGAGTGTAGATAGAATCAAGTTCTGAATCTGTTGTCAATCTTAATGTACGAATGATAGTATCTTCGTGATATACATAAATGTGCATATCGCGTGATGGAAATTTTATGATCGCGGGAACATCTACATCATATTTCTGAAAATCTTTATGAAGGCCAACATGAAAAAGTGTTTTAGAAAATCTGGTTGGAACCCGTACACGGTGCTCTTTCCTAATAAAACTCGTATCGATCCTAATAGTGGATGTACGTACCTGTACCGGTAGTATTTGAGCGTTATTGAAGTGTGTGTTTATCAGGGAATCGAGCTGATTTCCTGTCTCTAATCTAAACACAGCTCTTTCAGGTGAGGCAGCCAATATAATTCCGCTTATCACACACGAAATGAAAAGCAGGAGTGTAATGATTTTTTTACTGTTTTCTTTACTAAACATGAACCGTTGTTGGTATCTAAATTTCAGTAATTTAACTTACGCAAAATCTATAAACTTCTGCTAAAAAAGGATATGTCAATTCAGATCCAGAAAATTACTTCAAAGGAACAGGTTGAGGAATTTCATAGTCTGCCGGACAGGTTATACAAAGGAAGTAAATGGTACAGACCGCCATTCCGCTTTGAAGTTGAAAACAGTCTTTGATCCAAAATACAAATGAGCGATTCAATAGAGAGGTGAGTGTGAGCGGTTTTCTATTAAGGATGAGAACCGTGTTGCTGGCAGGTTTGCGCTTTTTACAGATCCTGAAAAAGATAAGGTCTACGATCCTCCATTAGGTGGAATCGGGTTTATTGATCTTGAAAACAATCCTGAAATTTCTGAACGAGATGATAGCATTTCGCTAAAACAATGGCATCAAGGAAAAGAGGAAACGCAGGCTTTCGGGGGCCGATAAATTTTGGTGAGAATGACACTTATTGGGGGATTTTGATAGATGGATTTGAAGACCACAACGTATATGGCATGCTTTATCATCACGATTATTACGAACGACTTATAGAGGCAACCGCCCCTGAAAAATTTGATGATCTCTATATGTACCAGTTGTTCATGGAGCAACCATTTCCGGAAAGACTGGTCAGGATCACAGAGCGGTTGAAAGTCTCAAGAAGAATGTCGATGGTCAGGCCTATTGACGAGAAAAATCTTGTACCGCGATGGTGAATTGATCCGTAAGGTTTATAACCGGGCTTTTAACGATCAGATGGTGTAAGCAAAGAGAGGAAGAGTTTATTGGTATCTCTGAAGAAACCATTCATCAGATGATAAAAAAGCTAAAACCTGTATTGATGCCTGAAACTTCACCCATCGCTTTTGTGGATGGAAAGCCTGCATCCTTTTCTTGTAAGCGTGCTCCGACCTGAATGAAATATCTGTAAAAACCGGGGGCAATTTAAAATGGTGGCAATTACCAAGGTTGATAGGATTTAAGAAACGTGCTAAAAGATTCCGCCCATTAGCCTTTTGGAACAGATCCCAAATACAGAGGGAGAGGATTGGAAGCTTTAGTATTTAGTGGAAGGTTTTAGATGGACAAAGCAGTTACTACCCAAACCTGAAAACACTGGAAGGTGGTTTTGTAAGCGAAAAGAACTGGATCATGCGGCGAAGTTTAGAAGCGCTGGGTTGTAAGATTGCCAAAACCTACCGGGTGTACAAGTGGATGTGTTAGTGATAAAGTGAGAAAGGATAAAGTAGAGCTAATATTAGCTCATTTTACATTATGTTCACGTTGCTCGATTTTGAACTGGATCATGAGATATATTGAACTAAACAATCGCTATCACTTTCTGAAAATCGTATTCAGGATCTCGATGGCAATATCTTTTTTAAGGCCTTTAAATTGCCGGTCGGAATCATTGCCTAATAAATGAACGGAATTACTATCGGACTCAAACCCCGCGCCTGTTTCAGTTAACGAATTAGCAATAATGTAATCTGCATTTTTGTTCTGAAGCTTTTTGGTAGCATTCTCAATCAAGTCCTCGGTTTCCATAGCGAATCCGATCAGAACCTGTTCCTCTTTTTTATGATCTCCAAGCCAGGCAAGAATATCCTGTGTCTTTTTAAGCTGAATATTTTCATCAGCTGCTGTTTTTTTGATCTTTTGGTTGTGAACCTGATCAGGAGTGAAATCGGATACCGCTGCAGACATTATGATGACATCTGCATCCTGATAATCTTTTATTGCTTTAAAAAGATTGGCAGCACTGGTGATCTTTATACAATGAATGTCATCAGGTTTTGGAGCAGAGATAGGTCCATGGATGAGTGTGACATCAGCCCCCATATTTTTAGCAGCCTCAGCCATAGCAATCCCCATTTTGCCCGAGCTTGGGTTTGATATGAAACGAACCGGATCGATGTGTTCCCGCGTTGGACCGGCTGTGACAATAACTTTTTTACCGGTTAAAGGACCTTCAATGCGTCCTATGATATCAGAAGCTTTTTCAAGGATGGTATCGAACTCAGGAAGCCGACCTTTACCTTCTAAACCGCTGGCTAAAAATCCACTCTCAGGTTCGAGGATGTGATATCCCATTTCACTCAAAGTTTCCAGATTCTTCGAGACCCCGGGAGATTCATACATCTCACCGTCCATGGTGGGACAAATGAGTATAGGGCAGCGTGCGGCGAGTACGGTACTTGTAAGCATGTTATCAGAAATACCGTTCGATATTTTGGCAATGGTGTTTCCTGTGCATGGCGCTATAACGAAAAGATCAGCCCATTCGCCCCAGTTAATATGCCGGGTCCATTCACTGGCACCGCTTTCTTCCGGAAATATATCAACGGCAACATCGTGTCCTGAAAGGGAAGCAAAGGTTATTAAACCAACGAAGCGGGTGGCTGAGGGTGTCATGGTGACACGGACTTCAGCTCCCGCTTTTTGAAATTCTCTTAGTAAAAAAACAGTTTTATATGCTGCAATACCTCCGGTTACACCAAGAATTATGCGTTTACCGGAGAGCATGATCAGTCTTCCTTATCAGGATGACGGTAGTATATCAGATCATCTTCCATTTCAGTGATTGCACGCTGTGTGGCATGAGGCAATTTTTCAAATGCCTTTGAAATATTTTCTTGTTCTTCGTTGAAAGAAAACTCGTCTTCTTCTTCGAAGCCCTCGAAATATTGCAGCTTTTCGTCCAGTTCCAGTTTTTCCTGAGCAGCGATCTGACGGGCTCTCTTGGACAAGATCACAAGTAACTCATATTTGTTACCTGTTTTAAATTTTAGTTTCTCAATGTCTAATGTTTTGACTGCCATGGATGGTATCAGTTTTGATTCATGAATTTGATAACGGCTTTCTTAACTTCCTGATAGGCCGTTTCAAGATCATCATTTATAATTACCTGATCAAAACGATCAGCGTATGTAAGTTCTTCTTTTGCTCGTTCCAGCCGCAGAGTGAGTGTCTTCATCATCTTCAGTACCGCGGTCAGTCAGACGTTGCTTTAAAATATCAATTGAGGGTGGTTTGATGAATAAACTCAGGCATTCATCACCGTAAATCTGTTTAATATTAACGGCACCTTTTACTTCAATATCAAGCAACACAAAATAACCCGAATTTAGTTGTTTATCAACTTCTGAACGCAATGTCCCGTATTTTTTTCCACCATAGAATTCTTCCCATTCAAGGAAGTCACCCAAGCTGATCTTTTTATCAAATTCCTGATCTGATAAAAAGTGATAATGTATTCCGTTTTCCTCACCTTTGCGGGGAGGACGGGTAGTGGCTGATACTGAAAATTTCAGGTTGTCAAAGTCTTCAAAAAGCATGCGTGCAATTGTCGTTTTACCGCTTCCGCTGGGTGCCACCAATATGATTACTTTGCCTTTTTTCATAATAGTAGTAAGATATGAGATGTGAGATAATCTAAAATCTTACGTCTCACATCTCATGCCTAATTTATTCGACGTTTTGGACTTGTTCGCGGATCTGCTCCAATGCTTCTTTGCACTTAACAACGTACTGAGCGATCTCGGAATTGTTTGCCTTTGACCCGATGGTATTCAGTTCCCGGTTGATCTCCTGAGTGAGAAAATTCAGTTGCCTTCCGGCCGGTTCAGGTTGCTCGACCGCTTCCTTGAAAAATTTTAAATGTGATTGTAATCGCACGAGCTCTTCAGTTACATCCATTTTATCAACCAAAATGGCCACTTCCATTTCCAGGCGCTCAGGATCGATCTTATCTTCATTCGATCAGGATTTTATTGATGCGTTCCATAAGTTTATCACGGGTTTCATCAGCCCGACCGTTGGTCTCTTTCGTAATTATTTCGATATTATCGTCAATGAAATCTATTCGATCGATCAGATCTTTTTTGAGCTGATCACCTTCCTGTGTCCTCATTTTCATCAGTGAACTCACAGCTTCATCCAGAGCCTTTTCAGTGACTTCCCATTTTTTCTCCAGCACTTCTTCATCTTCCTCTTTGTTGATGAAGACATCGTTGAACTGGGTAATGTCTCTAATTGAAATTGGATCATCAATACCAGCAGCCTCTCTTAGTTCTTCAAGGAGCTTTGTATAACCTATAACCTTATCGGTATCTACCGTAATAGAAAGGCCAGCGGATTCAGCTTCAGAAACATATACCGTGATATTCAGTTTTCCGCGATTAATGGTCTTTTGAACCAGTTCTTTCACTTCAAGTTCTTTGTCTTGTAATCTTTGTGGCAATCGGGTACTGACGTCGAGATAACGGCTGTTCAGGGATTTAATTTCTACGGTAGCAGTGATGCCGTGATCGGTGGCTTCACCACGACCGAAACCGGTCATAGATATGATCATTTAGATAAAACTGATGAAAATTTGAGCGAGAAAATACAAAAGTATACAGGGGATAAGAAATATCAATAGTTAAAGATTAAGCATCCATGGTTTTTTCGAGGCTAACGGCATTCAAGCAGTAGCGCAATCCGCTTGGTTTGGGGCCGTCAGGGAAAACGTGCCCCAAATGGGCATCACACACATTGCATAATGCTTCAATGCGAACCATCCCGTAAGACGTATCCATTTCCATATTTAACCGCATTTCTTTCACCGGTTGTGTGAAAGAAGGCCATCCGGAACCGCTTTCGAATTTTTCGTTTCCATCAAAAAGTTTGGTTCCGCAGCATACGCAGGCATATAATCCGGGTTCAAAACGATGACACATATCGCTGGAGCCGGGACGTTCTGTTCCCTTCAATCGAGTTATAGCATATTCTTCATCGGTAAGTTCTTTTTTCCATTCCTCAGCGGATTTTTCTACCCGTCGTGGAGGTTCCGGGTTTCCATTTTTTGCAAAATCTTTAAGGTCTTTCCAGTTAAGCATGCATAATTATTTTTAATTTAATTGTATGATTTAAACGCACGGTTTTATAGATGCGTTCTGAAAACTTGGTGCGAATTACTTAAGCAGATCAAAGATCTTATTCGCGAAAGCCTCTGCGGCTTCCGGTGAACGTCCTTCTGAGTAAATGCGGATAATTGGCTCTGTATTTGATCTTCGAAGATGGACCCAGCCTTCTGCAAAATTGATCTTTACTCCGTCAATGGTATTAGGTTCAAGGCTTGAGAAATGATCCTTGACCATATCAAGTACGTCATCAGCATCCTTGCCTAATTCGTCGAGCTGAATTTTATTTTTACTCATATAGTAATCAGGCAGAGAAGCGCGGTATTCAGAGGAACTGATTCCCTTTTCAGCTAACAGTTGAAGTACCATTGCAATGCCAACCAGGGCGTCACGGCCATAATGCAAGTCCGGACTAATCACACCGCCGTTTCCTTCTCCGCCAATTACAGCATCCTGTTCCTGCATCACTTTAACCACATTGATCTCACCAACAGCAGAGCGGTAGCATTTCTGTCCATGTTCCCGGGCAACATCATCCGAAACGCGAGAGGAAGAAAGGTTTGTAGCGCAAGCTCCGGGCTTTTTAGAAAGAATGAAATCGAATGCCGCTGCCTGAGTGTATTCTTCACCAAACAATTTACCGGTATCATCAACCAAGGCGAGACGATCCCCATCGGGATCGGTTACCACTCCCAGATCAACCTTTTTCTCTTTAACCAATTCACAGATCTCGGTTAGATTTTCAGGAAGCGGTTCAGGATTATGGGGGAAAAGTCCGTTTGGCGTGCAATGGATCTTGTGCACCGTATTGACGCCCAATCGTTCGAGAAGTCTTGGGATAGCTTCTGAACCGGCTCCATTCACCGCATCCACGGCAACGGAGAAGTTCTTTGATGCGATCTCATCTTTATTGATGTAGGGTAGGTCGAGGATCTTTTCGATGTGATCATCAAGCATATCATGATCTTCGGTGATGGAGCCGATCTTGTCATATGGCTGATAGGCAAATTCACCGGATTCTGAAATTTCGATCACCTTTTTACCCTGATCGGCATCCGAGGAATTCACTTTTTTCGTTCAGTAGTTTCAGTGCGTTCCACTCAGCCGGATTGTGACTCGCTGATATGATGATGCCACCGGCCGCTTTGTGCTTTAAAACTCCCATTGCAACGGTTGGGGTTGGAACAATGCCCACCTTCACAACATCACAACCGACACTTGCCAGGGTTGCAGCTACGATATCCTCACACAATTGACCGGTAACGCGGGAATCCCGGCCGACAACCACAGTGCCGCCCTTGAGCCAGGTGCCATAAGCAGCCGTAAATTTTGAAAGATTTTGAGGTGTAAGGTCTGTACCGAAAATGCCCCGAATACCGGAGACGGATATCATTAATGCCATGATAGGTGTTTAAATGTTTTGAATTTGATGAATAGTATTTCTCTTATTTGGATCGCTCGGGAATCCAGGTAGTTTCCTGATCGCCGGCTTCTTTATTTTCGTAGCGTGCAAGAACAAATAGAAAATCGGAAAGCCTGTTTATATACATGATCGCCACTTCTGAGATCTCTTCTTCATGGCGACATTCAACTGTGATGCGTTCGGCTCGACGACAAACGGTGCGTGCGAAATGAAGCGTTGCCCCGGCATGTGCTCCTCCTGGCAGAATAAAATTCTTAAGCGGTTCCAGCTGTTCTTCCATCTCGTCGATGGCTTTCTCCAGGAATTCCACTTCGCTATGACTTATCCGGTTGATCCTGATATCCTTTGATGCCGGAGTGGCAAGGTCGGCTCCCAATACAAACAATTGTTGTTGAACAGTTTCGACAAACTCAGATCCTTTATCCGACAAGCCGAAAGATGTAGCCATGCCTAAAATGGAATTTAGTTCATCTACCGTACCGTAAGCGTCAATACGTTTTGAACTCTTTGATACGCGCTGTCCGCCAAAGAGTGATGTATTGCCGCTGTCGCCTTTCTTAGTATATATTTTCATGATCCTAAATTTTTATGAAAAATAAGGGTTTGGTCACTAAGCTGCATTTCTTAGAAATTCGTTTCCCTTAGATCTATTTATCCAAAATTTATTGCTGTCAGACTTTGATGTAGTGTTCTTGCTTTGTTTCAAAATGAATATCTAAATGCTCCATACCGCTGATACTTCTTTCAAATCCTTTAGCATTCTCTTTAGGGCATGCGACATTTAATTTAACCCTTTCTAAATATTCCGAATCGGTAACATTCAAGTCGTAGTCGTTTATTAATTTCTGAACGGTATTTTCCTCGGGATATGGATATACGACCTCAAACATCTGTACCGGTTTGATCGACAAGAGCATTGCCTTGGTCAGGCATAATTCTGCACCACGACCATAAGCCTCTATCAGTCCTGACTTCCCCAATTTAGTACCTCCATAATATCTCACCACAACAATACCGGCATTTACCACCTCAAATGATTTAAGTTGATTAAGGATCGGAAGTCCGGCGGAACCTGAAGGCTCACCGTCATCGGAACTGAATTCTTTGGGTTGAGCCGGATTCAAGCGCCAAGCCCAGCAGTGGTGTGTTGCATCAGGGTATTTTGATCTCAGGTGATCAAGTTCTTCCTGAAATTCTTCCTCAGACTCCGCCGGAAACAGGTACCCCATGAATTTGGAGCCCCGTTCACGAAAAGAAGATTCATATGTCTTGTTTATGGTTTTCAATGTGACGGATTTGATTCGAAACTAAGGTAACGTTCAACATTCCTAAAGTCATTTCAAATTCCGCTCCCACGCAGAGCGTATGGACCGAGTTGGTATTCTTAAAAGTTGAGGGTTTGGAGAGAAGGGGTTTTCTCCAAAGTTGAGCGTGTGGAGTTAGGAAATTGTATTGTGAGAAAACAAATAAGGAGATTGGATGGGTGTATGCAATGAACATCAGCCAATTCTGAACAATCACTAAAAAACACACTCATATTTAGACCTATTCTGCCTTGTTATTCAAAGAGGAAAAAGCGATTTTCACATCGCAGTTTAGTTATTTAATAAAGTTTCAAAATTTATTGAAACCTTAAAAAGCTCATTACTGTTTGAATAACACAATTTGAAAATATCTAAGTAATTATTTCATGCCTTCACTTATAAAAGCTTTGAATTCTCAGGTAGGCCGAAAAGTTATGACTGGGATCACCGGTATTGGTCTCATGTTATTTCTGATTGGTCACCTGGCAGGTAACCTCTCGCTCTTTGGCGAGTCTGACGCATTTAATCTCTATACTCACACTCTTGAAAGTTTAGGACCACTGCTTTATGTGATCGAGGCAGCATTGGCATTCTTCTTTCTGTACCATGCCTTTTTAGGTATCTCGATCTGGAGACAGCGCAGAAAAGCCCGTTCTGAGGGATATGATACCTATAAAACCAAAGGCGGGCCTAGTCATCAAACTCTTGCTTCTAAAAGTATGATTATTTCAGGTGTGATCATCCTGGTCTTCCTGGTGCTTCATATATGGCATTTCAAGTTTGGGGCAACTTACATGACCACTATTGATGGTACTCAAATGAGGGACCTCAAGAAACTAGTGGTAGAAGAGTTCAACAAACCTTTGATTTCATTGAGCTATATCGCAGTATTGGCTCTCACGATCCTGCATTTGTCACACGGTGCCTGGAGTGCATTCACCTCACTTGGCATGAAGCATGGTGAAACATCCAAAAAGGTTCAAATAGGAGCATACGTCTTTGCGATAGTGTTAATGCTCGGATTCATTTCAATTCCGCTTTACATACTGGTTAGCGGATCAGTTTGAATTAATAGGATATAAAGAGAATTACGAATATAGATTTATAATTATGAAATTAGATTCAAAAGTACCCGGCGGACCGTTAGAAGAAAAGTGGGACAAGCATATCAAAGACATCAATCTTGTGTCTCCCAACAACAAGAGAAAATATGAGATCATTGTTGTTGGAACCGGATTGGCCGGTGGAGCAGCAGCAGCCAGTTTTGCTGAGCTTGGTTACAATGTGAGAAGTTTCTGTATTCAGGACTCTGCACGCCGTGCCCACAGTATTGCAGCTCAGGGTGGTATCAATGCCGCTAAGAATTACCCAAATGATGGCGATAGCATCTGGAGGCTTTTTTATGATACCATTAAAGGTGGCGACTACCGCTCACGGGAAGCAAACGTGTACAGACTTTCTCAGGTATCAAACGAAATTATTGATCAGGCTGTAGCACAGGGTGTTCCATTTGCCCGTGAGTATGGTGGTAATCTGGCCAACCGTTCGTTTGGTGGTGCTCAGGTATCAAGAACATTTTACGCTCGTGGTCAAACCGGACAGCAGTTGCTGCTAGGCGCTTATCAATCCATGATGCGTCAGGTTCAAAACGGAAATATAAAATACCATCCGCGCCATGAGATGCTGGATGTAGTAGTGATCGACGGACAGGCTCGCGGTATTATTACCCGAGATCTGGTTTCAGGTGAATTATGTCGGTATGAGGCTGATGCCGTGGTATTGGCAACCGGTGGATACGGAAACGTATTCTATCTATCAACAAATGCAAAAAATTCAAACGTAACGGCGGCATGGAGAGCGCACAAACGTGGTGCTGCTTTTGCTAATCCATGTTACGTTCAGGTTCATCCAACATGCATTCCGGTATCCGGAGACTATCAATCCAAGCTGACACTGATGTCAGAAAGTTTGAGAAATGATGGTCGTGTTTGGGTACCACGCAAGAAAGGTGATGAACGTCATCCAAACGATATACCTGAGGATGAGCGCTATTATTATCTGGAAGAGCGCTATCCAAGCTTTGGAAATCTGGTGCCGCGTGATGTGGCTTCAAGAAATGCCAAGATGGTTTGTGATGATGGACTCGGAGTTGGTGATACAGGTCTTGCAGTTTATCTCGATTTCCGTGATGCTATCGAACGTGATGGCAGGGATACTATTTCATCGAAGTATGGTAACCTGTTTGAAATGTATGAAAACATTACAGGTGAAAATCCATACGAGCGTCCGATGAGGATCTATCCTGCAGTTCATTACACGATGGGCGGTCTTTGGGTTGATTACAACCTTGAAACTACCGTTCCGGGACTGTACGCAACCGGTGAAGCTAACTTCTCAGATCACGGTGCTAACCGCTTGGGAGCGAGTGCTCTGATGCAGGGTCTTTCCGACGGTTATTTCGTACTGCCTTATACCATTGGTGATTACCTGGCTAAACAAAAGCCGGGCAAGCGATACGGAACTGATCATGATGCCTTTAAAGAAGCGGAATCCACTGCTCAGGCTCAGATTGATAAACTGCTGAACATAGACGGCAGTCGAACCATCATTGATTTCCACCGATCATTAGGTAAGATCGTCTGGGACAAGATCGGAATTGCACGAAACAAAGAGGGACTTGAAGCAGCTATTGAAGAGATCCGGGCTTTGCGTGAGGAATTCTGGAGGGATGTTAAAGTTCCGGGTGAGAAAAACAATTACAACAAATATCTGGAGTTTGCCGGAAGAGTTGCTGATTTCTTTGAATTAGCTGAACTGATGGCTGTTGATGCCCTTGACAGAGAAGAATCTGCGGGATGTCACCTCCGTGAAGAATATCAAACCGAAGAAGGGGAAGCCCTGCGTAATGACGAAGAATATTCTTACGTATCTGCCTGGGAATTCAAAGGCTTGAATGGCAAGCTGGAAGAAACCCTTCACAAAGAAAATCTTGAATTTGAATTCGTTGAGCTAAAACAACGTAGTTACAAATGATATGGCCAAGACAATAGTTATGAAGCAAAGTACAATGACTCATTCACAGTGCGTTAGAAATACTGGAAACAAAATGGCCCTAATGACAGGGGACATTTTGAAGAGTACACGCTGGATTCAGTAAACGAACATATGTCTTTTTTGGAGATGTTGGATGTTCTGAACGAAGAGCTGATACTTGAGGGACAGGAACCGGTTGAATTTGATTACGATTGCCGGGAAGGTATTTGTGGTTCCTGTAATCTTGTGATCAACGGACAGGCACACGGACCTAAAGAACGTGTTGCAGTTTGTCAGTTGCACATGCGAAACTATAATGATGGCGATCATGTCACCATTGAACCACCGAGAGCTACAGCATTTCCGGTGATCAAGGATCTGGTGGTAGATCGTTCGGCCTTTGACCGTATTATTGAAGCCGGTGGATATGTTTCTATTAAAACAGGGTCAGCTATAGAATCAAATACAATACCCATTCAAAAAGAAAAATCAGACGAAGCATTTGATTATGCAACCTGCATAGGCTGTGGAGCTTGTGTGGCTGCCTGTCCCAACGCATCTGCATCACTGTTTACCGGTGCTAAGATCGCTCACCTGAACAAATTACCGCAGGGTGAAATTGAACGATCAAACCGTGTGGTGGCCATGGTTGAACAGATGGAAGAAGAAGGATTCGGTGATTGCTCTAACTTTGCAGAGTGTGAGGCGGTTTGTCCTGTTGGAATTTCGATCTCTGCAATTGCAGAAATGCGAAAAGATTACATGAGGGCAGTTGTGAGCGGTGATTGATCTGTCTTAACAGATTGACTCAAAAACTATAGGCACAATGATATTATTCATTGTGCCTTTTTTTATGCCGTTAAAACCTGAACAAGTTTATCGAAATCTTCCTGGGTGTTGTATACATTAGGTGATACCCGGATAGAGTCTCCTCGAAATGAAACAAGAATATTCTCTTTGTCGAATGACTTTTTAATTGCCTCTATATTATGATTTTCACCTACACGTATTCCAAATAAGTGAGAACCGCGGTAATTTTCGTCTTCGACCCAATAACCTGCTTCCCTGAGTTTCTTTATTCCATCTGAGATCATATCCCCGCAGTACGACTGAATATTTTCAGGTCCCCATTCATTGAGTTGCCTGACAGCCTGCCAGCATCATTGGGATGAGGATGAAGTTACTGTGTTCACCTACCTCATATCGTAAAGCACCGGGCTGATACTGGTCGTTATAGTTCACCAGATTTGAGAAATCTTCACTTTCGTATCGATTGATCCAGTTTTCCTCAATGGGGTTTCCATTGTCTAGAGCAGGTCCGTAGTAGGCAAGTCCAATACTATAAGGCCCCATCAACCATTTATAACCGGCGCATATGAGGGCATCGGGCTTAATTTCACTGACATCAAAAGGTAAGGCTCCGACTGATTGTGTTCCGTCTATCGCTAGCCATGCCCCAACTTCGTTTGTTTTTTTTCTAATTTTCTTAAGATCAAATAATGTGCCATCGGCCCAATGAACGTTCGCTACAGCTACGAGTTTGGTTTTGGAATCAATGGCATCTAGAATTTGCTGATTCCACTTTTTCCCACGGTCTTCTTTTGTTTTGGGAGGGGTGATCGTGATTATATCAGCTTTGTTTTCCTCTGCTGCTTTTCTCCACGGATAAACGTTGCTTGGAAATTGTTCACCTACTACGATAATATTGTCACCTTTAGAAAGCGGAAGGTTTTTGGCAACATTTGCCATGCCGTAAGAAACAGAAGGAATAGTTACGATCCGTTTAGGATCTTTTGCATTGATAAGCTTCGCATATTCCTCTCTTAGTGTGTCTGTTTCACCAAAAAACTCCTCAGGTGTTATCTGAAATGGATTACGTTTTCTTTCAACTCCAGAGTAGCCGGCTTTTTCAACTCGTCTCATAAGAGGCGACATATACGCGCAGTTCAGATAGGTAAAGGAATGGTTTATTTGAAAATGTGATTTTTTGCAATCCATTAGTTCATTATACTTGATTCATTTAAATGAGTTCAAATCTCATCATTTAGTATAACAAATACCAACTGTTTTGTGATGAAGATAAGATTAGCCCGAAAAAGCGATCTTCCTAAGATACTAGAGTTCAATGAGGCAGCTCTTCCTCATGTAAGCAAGGTTCAGCTTGCTGATATGGATCGTTTTTTGGAACAGGCTGATCCCTTTCTTGTCATTGAAAGTGATAGTGAACTCGCCGGTTTTATGATCGTACTTCAGTCGGGCTTGGATTATTCAAGTTTAAACTATGCTTTTTTCAATAATCACTTTGACAATTTTGATTATGTAGATCGCATTGTAATAGCTGAAGCATTTAGAGGAAAAAAACTAGGAACTTCTTTATACAATCATCTTTTTGAGAACACAGATAAAAAATATGTGACTTGTGAGGTGAATATAAAACCACCTAACCCAGCATCATTGGCTTTTCATAACAAGCTGGGGTTCAATAAGGTAGCGGAACAGGTAACTGAAAAGGGGCAAAAAAGTGTTTCTATGCTGGTGAAATACATGTGATCTTTATTTTCAATTTGGAATGAAAATACCTGAAATAGCATTATATCAGCAACTATTCATCAATTAAATTAGAGACACCATGAAAACACTAAGTAAAATAACCGGAGTATTTGCCATTGTGGCAACCCTACTTCTTTCGACAAATTTAAAAGCACAAGACAGTGATATTGTAGATCTCGCTGTTGCAACCGATGACCTTTCAACTTTAGTTACTGCGGTTAAAGCTGCAGGATTGGTTGAGACGCTACAAGGCGACGGTCCATTTACCGTATTTGCACCAACCAATGCTGCATTTGAAGCACTCCCGGAAGGCGTGCTAGAAATGTTGTTGAAACCGGAAAACAAAGATAAACTAACGGCTGTTCTCACATATCATGTGATACCAGCAGAAGTTATGTCAGGTGATCTTAAGGATGGTATGAAAGCAGGTACAGTTGAAGGCAGTAATGCAACCATAAGTATTAAATATGGAAAAGTAATGGTAGACAACGCTAACGTTGTAATGGCTGACGCAGCTTGATGTCATCAAATGGTGTAGTTCATGTTATTGATACTGTTATTCTGCCGCCGAGCATCAAAGAAGCTTTAGCTGCAAATCAAAAAGAGCAAAAGAAAAGTGACTGGTAAAAAAAGCCATTAACTAAGTTATTAAAAGCCGTATCCATTTAATTGGGGACGGCTTTTTTATTTTCAGTTAGAGAGAATAAATGAGGATTGTATAGAAGTCTCGGGTGTGCTTTGTATTTTAAGCTTCGCAGAAATTAATCAGGTACTTTTGGAAGATCTCTATACAAAAACAGAAGACAGTTTAAAGCGATACTGGGGCTTTGAAAGTTTCAGGGAAGGACAGGATGAGGTTGTACGCTCGGTCATTGAGGGTACGGATACTTTGGTCTTGTTTCCTACAGGAGGAGGGAAGTCGTTGTGCTATCAGGCACCGGCTACTGTTTTTCCGGGAATGACAATAGTGATCTCTCCTTTGGTGGCATTGATGCAGGATCAGGTTCAGCAGTTAAAAGAAAAAGGCATCTCCGCTACGTTTATCAATAGTACGATACCATCATTTGAGGTAGAACAAAGGCTTGTCAATGCACGAAACGGGATGTACAAGCTCTTATCTGTGCTCCTGAACGGCTCAAAACTGATCTGTGGCTGGCTGAACTGCCAAAGCTAAATATTGACCTCATCGCTATTGATGAAGCTCATTGTATCAGTGAATGGGGGCACGATTTCCGTCCATCGTATCGTGAAATAAGAGATTCACTTGAAAGCATAGCCGATACCTGCAGATGGATCGCTTTAACTGCAACGGCAACACCTGAGGTTCAAAAAGATATTGTTGATTCATTGGGGTTTAAGGATCCAAAGGTCGTTTCTCAGGGGTTTGGGACGCAATGAATACTTAAGTGGTGGGTCAGCTCATGCTCCCGAGAACAGGTGTTGAAGCAATTCGATCCAAAAAAGCAGCTCGAGAAGGTGACAGGATTGATCTTCAGGGGGTACGCGCAGAGAGTGGTGAGCTTCTTCAGGCAGTTTTCAGGTATCGGAATTAAGACCGAAGCCTATCATGCCGGTATTGATCCTGAAAAACGGAAAGCCATTCAACAAAGGTGGATCACCGGAGAAACTCCACTGGTAGTGGCAACCAATGCGTTTGGAATGGGAATTGATAAACCTAACTGCAGATATGTAATTCACGAAGAGATGCCTTACTCTCTGGAAGCTTATTATCAGGAAGCCGGCCGGGCAGGTGCGGTGGTAAGGGAAAGACTTTGCAATCTACTATTGTATCGGAAATCAGATCACACTAAAGCCACAGACCGGATAGAACAAAGGTATCCAGAGTATGATGAATTGGATCATGTGTATCAGATCTTATGTGATTCCTTCAATTTGGCAGTGGGATCGGAAATGGAGGAAAGCGAAACCCTGGAGATCAAGTCCATCTCACAAAGAGGAAAGATCTCCTATGGCAAGTTGAGATCTGCTCTGAATCTTATGGATCAGTTTGATGTGATCAGCATGCAGGAAGAAATGAAGCCGGCTTTGGAACTGCAGTTTGCATTCAGCAGTGATGGGTTAAAAGATTTCAAGCAAAGAACTGAAAATGATGCGAAAGCAGAATTTGTGGATAAATTGGAGCGTCTATTTGGTCCGGAATCATTCAGAGATACCGTGTTTCTGGATGAAGACCTGATTCTGGATAAACTTAATATAAGGCATAATGCCTTGGTCAAAGGGTTGGATGTATTAAGCCGAAATGACCAGGTTCTGAAGTATCAGTATCATAATGAGAGAACCAGGGTAAGGGTGTTGGAAGCCCGTTCCCGTAAAATCCCTGTCAGCAAAAAGGATGTGGAATCATACAGAAATAACATACTTAGAAAGCTAGAACACATGCAAGGGTATGTAGAAACTTCGCAGTGCAGGGAGGTATATCTAAGAAGTTATTTCGGTGATCTGAATGCTGAACCTTGCGGGCATTGTGATAACTGCCTTAAAGGGCGAAATACGGCAGAACCTAAGCCAACGGATGAGGAGTATATTCAAATTCAGAAACTGTTAAGCAGTGGAATGAAAAATATTTCGGAAATAGTTACTGAGACGGGTTACAAGAGGTCAAAAGCGGATCAGATTTTACGCCACCTGATCAAGGAAGAAAAGGCAACGACTGTTTCTTCCAAACCGGGTTTCTATAAAGTAATCTGATATTTATAGTTCCTGCTGATCTGAGTTATCTGCAGTTTTAAGCGAATCCATTTTTTGCCGTTGGGATTGAACGGAATCGATGAAAGCACGAATCCTGAGTTCCTCTTTATCCAATCGGTTCAAAACTGAATCAATTTGTTCAAGGTGTCGGTTGGGCTGCATTTGATAGTATTTATGCGTAGCAAGGAATTGTGAATCAGTAACACTATAATTGCTCAGAGCAGTAGCCTTTAAAGAGTCTGCATTTATACTGTCAGGTTCAGCATTTCTGTACGACTGAATATGCTGCATTTCCACCAACAGATCGATATACTGATCTTCAGGGATAAGATTTTGGGGTTTTTTCGGTTTACGATGACCCGAGCAACCGGTTAACATCACCACCATCAGTGTAACGAGGATGGATGATGCGAACACGCTTGAAAGATCAAAGTGTTTACTAATCTTCAGCATCTGGATTTTTTGGGTTGAGGGGGCGCATAGTGATCTCGTTGATCAGGTAATTGTCGTCCGTTTCCAGAAGAAATTTAACAGTATTTGAGATATCTGTTGTCGTCATC
Organism: Gracilimonas sp.; assembly: GCA_034520725.1. Lineage (GTDB taxonomy): Bacteria > Bacteroidota > Rhodothermia > Balneolales > Balneolaceae > Gracilimonas. Next base: position 19,866 of record JAXHNH010000016.1, read on the forward strand.
ATGTTAGGATGATTTTCAACTCCGTCGATCTTTTCAAACAAATTGGTATCAATAGAGCCGGGGAATACACAGGTTACTTTAATACCATCGTATCTTAACTCTTTGAAAAGAGCCTCGCTGAAACCACGAACACCAAATTTGCTGGCATTATATCCTGAAATAGTCGGATTCCCCATTATTCCCGCAATTGAAGAAATATTTATGATATGACAGACACTTTCATTTTCCTTCATTAACGGTACTATGAGTCGTGTAAGATAAAAAATTCCATTCAGGTTCACGTTGATCATAGCATGCCATTGTTCCATGGAGGTTTCGTCCACGTTGGCAGAATACATAACTCCGGCATTATTGATCAGTGCATCCGGTTGGTGATTTTTGTCAAAAGTGTCGTCCACCCAGTTTTCCAATGCATCTGCATCAGTTATATCCATTGGTACGGGATGGAACTGATCACCAAGATCACTTCTGAGTTTCTTGAGTTTGTCTTTACTGCGCGCAAGTCCATATACTGTTGATCCGTTCTTCACAAGCATTTTGCAAAATTCCGCACCAATTCCGCTGCTTGCTCCTGTGACAATGGCAATTTTTGACTTAAGTTCCATATTAATACTGTATTTTATTTTAAATTGTTTGTTTAAAAGTACTACAAAATGATGAGCAAAATCGATTCGGATACCTCAAAAAAAACGCTTTACCTGGATATTGGTAATTCAACCATCAAAGGAGCCTATAAGGCGGGGACTCAATGGACGGTTCTCACTGATGAACGGTTAGTTTCTGCCTTGGAGATGGTTAACTGGATTCATCAGCACCCGGATTTTTTTGATAAGATCGTAATAGCCAGCGTGCGTGATGATGTGTCTGAAGCAATTGCAAGGGAGTTAGACCAGCGCGAGATTCTGGAAGTTTCTGTATCAGATATTCGCCGTAGGCCTGCTTGTTTTAATGCCAACTCCAAAAACTCTTGGGATCGATGGATTTTTGTTGCTATCTTGGAGCAGCACGATGCAAACCGAATGAATCTGTTGTCGTAATCGAATGCGGTACAGCAACCGCCATTGACATTGCATGGATCAGGATGAATTGTCTCCATGGCGCAGAGTTCTGGTGCCGGGGTTGCTGTGGGATTTTTCAGAGGTCTTATCCCAAAAAGCACCGGCTCTGCCTTTTGTTGTGAGTTGTCGAGATCCCGAACGACATGGCCGGTGCGAGTTGCATGTTCCGATTCGGTTCAATGGGGTCAGGCCGGTTTCTATAAAATGGGTGTACATGGATTCCTAAATAAATATGAAGAAGAATTTGGTGATTATGAATTGTTCATCACAGGAGGCGATGCATCAGTTATTGATTCTATGCTTGAGAGGGAATCCAAGGTCAGGGCCGTTTATCCGGTGCTTGAAGGAAATCAGAAAGGTTGGTGCGAAGCGCAGATGGAATCAAAGAAGTAATTTGAATTAAGTAAGGCTTGTCTCTCTTCAGCACTATTTTACTCTACAAAGAGGGGTTATCACTTCCAAATCTTTCATGTATTTATATAAAAGCTATTTTTGAAGAAGATTGGTTTTTATAAAATTGGGAATGACCTAAATCATCCCCATTTAAATACAATGCATGTTTAAATATCTTTATTTACCCAATTCAGCTTCTGGAATATGCTCGCCATCATTCTTAACGTAATGGTCGAGCCATTGAACCCATCTTGTCCAAAGATCCAGTAATGTTTCTTCAGCAGCCGGCCCATGTGCTTCATGTGGATACATGTACGTAGCAGCCGTTTTCGGAATGCCGTCGGGTCGCCATGAAACATCTATGAGGTGAACAGGCCACGTTTCCAACATTCTGATCGGCTGCGCCATGATTGCGTTAACAAGAGGCTCCATCAAGTATGTCAGCCCGGGAAATTGGGGTCAGCTCGAACGTGCTGTCGCTCAAGGCCTCTCCATAGATCTCTTGGCTCCCGCTGAAATCCTAAAGGAGTAAGCGTTCTGTTATAGTTACCGTCTCCGGCAATTCCTGCTTTAAAAAAGGAAGTATGGATCATAGCGTTTGCCGCGCCAAAAGCTCCGTAACTATGACCACCAATAGCCATTCTATCCCTGTCTATGTATCCTCGTTTTGCAGTGCTGTCGATCACAACGGTACTGTTCTGAACTATACTCCAGACAAATCCATCGTTTGGATCACCCATTTCAGCTGAAATGGGCCAGTCTGCATTGATCACGGCATAACCTTGCTTGACTAAAATATCTATCGAACGGGGATATACACCCGGGAAGTCATTTTTGTTATGTCTACGCTGACGTTCATCATAATCTTCCTGATCATCAAACTCACTGGGATAGTGCCATATAATGCCGGGAAGAGGACTGCCATCCCAATTCTTTGGCAGGGTAACTTCAACCCAGAATTCGAAGCCATCTGCACGTTTTACCTTAAATCGTTCACGCTGTGCTTGTGTAACAGTCTCGTTGTGATCTACATTTGAGGTGAGCTTGGTTTCATTTCCGGTTTCAAGGTTGATCAACCAGGAATCGGGATGCATTTGCGGTGATTCACGGGATATTACGATCTCGGAGACTTCTTCATCCAAAACAGCAGTTACATTTTCGTAGTGGTCTTCAGAACTTTGGAATATGCGTTCTTTTTCGCCTGTACGTATTTCAAATTTATCTACAAATGGTCGGGGAGCATTTTCGGTAAAGTCTTCATAATACTGAGTGCCCTCAAGAAATACATAGTTACTTTCAGAAGTTGAGCGAACTACTCTTTCACCAAGCGAACCGCTCTTGTACATGAGGTTTCCCGGGTCCTCATAGAAATCATCCGATTTATGATCAATGATGGTATATGTTTCCTCAGTATCATCAAGATAGACCGCGTAAATATGTTCTTTTTTACTCGATGATTCTTCAATGAATAACAGGTTGGTGTCTTCCGTATAAAAAACCGATTCCATTTCTTTTTCCGATTCGTAGATGGTAACCATATCATTTTCTCCAAAAGGGGGCAACCACTGAATCACCCGATCCTTTATTTTTTCCTCTTCTTCGTCTTCATCTTCAGAGTCGGTATCCTGATCAGAATCATCGGCATCCTTAGTATCGTCATTATCACGAGTGGCGTTCATGCCTTCTCCCTCTTTGGCAAGGATACTAAGTCCATGGCCATCAGGTCGCCATTTGATATCCCGTCGACCATAATTTTCTACTTCTTCGTAATCACTTAAACCTTCGCGAATTTCACTGTTTCTGAGCTCTATTAACTTATTTCCGTCAATATCCCAGATCTCTTCAGTCCAGCCAAAACTGTAAACCGGAACATTGTATGAAAATGGCTCAGCCATAATCTGCACGATGATGTGTTCTCCTAGAGGGTCAGGATCAATGTCGCGGAACATCGCAGGTTCACCAATTTCTTGAACCCGGCGGTTATCTGCCTTGATGCGTACTAGTTGTCCGGTAGTATGATATTTCAATAATTCAGCCTCAAATTTTCCGCTTAAAAGGTCAGGGTAGGTGCGAAGCCGATTTTCCTTATCGGTAGTCATTTTTACCTGAAGGCTTGTTGGTGTTGCCGGTTCTTCCGGTTCGTTACCTCTGTCATCAGGTACCAAAATGGTGAAAACAAACTGTCCGTCACCTGACCACACAAATGAGGTATTCAAAGTTGCCAAGACCGGGCGCCTTGTGAGTTGTTTGGATCTTCCATTTTTTGTATCAGCAATGTAGATGTGAGTTTCATTGTCAAAATGAGCAAAATATGCGAGTTTGTCGCCATCAGGTGACCAGGTAGCATTTGTGATGATAGCATCTTTAGGAGTCTGTATGGATGAGCGATCACCGTTTCGGGCCCCGACCAGCTCCAAACCACTGGTCGTGCTTGTAGTAAAATTACGATTACGGTTAGCCTGGGGATTGAACTGTAAGCCACCGAGATTGTAATATGATTTGGCAAAAGCTGAAAGTGGAGACAATGTTCGTGTCTGTGTTGTATTCAAAAAATGTTCCAGTGAGGGAGAAAGATCGTTCAAAATGACATTCTCATGCCTTGGAGCGAGTACTTCCTCAGCTATTTCATCAGGAGGTGTAAGATAATGCTCTCTCAGATCGGTTGGATTTTGGGCAAAAATTTCAACCTGAAAACTGAAAGAAAAAAGCATCAGGAGTAATGCAGATAGGAATCTAGAGGATGATGATTTCTTCATTTTGTTGACTTATTAATGTTATGAGGAATGATATTATAACGCTATAAATAAGGCACAAAAAGGACTAAAGCACAGGGTTTTACAGTTCTTTAAAAAGATATTTTCTAACTAGTCGTGTTTCCCTATAATCTGTTAGTCAGATCACGACCCCATTTTACCCCGAATCAAAGCCGTTACCATCTCAAGAGCTACTTTGTTTTTGCCTCCACGCGGAATAATGATATCGGCGTATCGCTTGCTTGGCTCTACAAACTCCAGATGCATGGGGCGGACAAATTTTTCGTACTGGCTTAACACACTTTCCAAACTTCGTCCCCTTTCCTCGATATCCCTTTGGAGGCGTCGTAAAAGGCGAACATCATCATCAGTATCCACAAAGATCTTGACGTCCATGAGCTCCAGAAGGTCAGGCTCAGAAAAAATAAGAATGCCATCTATCAGGATAACGTCAGAAGGGGTGGCGGTAATGGTTTCCTCCTTGCGGGTATGCAGCTCAAAATCATAGACAGGCACTTCAACCGGATATCCTTCCAAAAGGGCTTCTATATGTCGGATCATCAGCTCAGTTTCGAGAGATGCAGGATGGTCAAAGTTTTGTTTAGCGCGCTTTTCAAAAGGAAGGTGACTCAATTCACGGTAGTATGAGTCGTGTTCAACTCGCAAAATGTTATCGGAAGAAAATTCGTCGCAGAGGTAATTGACAACAGTGGTTTTTCCTGAGCCACTTCCACCTGCAACTCCGATCACTAAAGGTTTAGACATGTATTATATTATCAGTTTGAAGCGGCGTTATATGCCTGCTTACTTTCATATTCAACTTTGTAGTCTCTGATGGCTCTGAAAAGTGCAGAAGCCATTATAGACTGACCATAATCACTGGTAAGGAAACGCTGTTCGGCCGGATTGGTTATGAAACCAAGTTCAACCAGTACGGCAGGCATGGAGGCTTCAAACAAGACCTGAAAACCGGCCTGCTTTACACCTCTTGATTTTCGTTGAGCCCTGTTCTTGAACTGGTCTTCGATCATATAAGCGATCTTTTCACTGGTCGATATGAATCCACTGTGAGCCAGCTCGTAGATCAAAAGATCTTCTTCAGAAAGATCCATATTGATCTCTTCCTTAAAAACACTGTTTTCTCGTTTCATTACGTCGAAGGCAGCATCACTTTTGTGAAGTCCCAAGAAATAAACTTCAGCACCGCTTACATGTCTATTATGAAATGAATTACAGTGAATAGATACATAAAGGTCGGCTTCGGAAAGATTCGCGAAGTGCCCAAGCTCTGCAAGACCAAGGTAGCTGTCATCTTCGCGGGTATACACTACTTCCACGTCCGGCATATTTTCTTTAATGTATTCACCAAGTTTTTTACCCACTGCCAGAGTGATGTCTTTTTCTTGAACTCCTTTATAACCAATAGATCCGGGATCTCGGCCTCCATGGCCGGGATCAATAACTATCTTATCAAACCTTAGCTTATCCTTAACGTTGGTGTAAGATGAACCGTTTGAAGCCATGACATTGGTGGAAATGTCCAGTGGATCTTCGCCAATGATCTCCTGATACCAGTTTCTTGCAATAAATTGTTGGGAGTAACGGTCAATTTCTTCTTCAGAGGAACGGGTCAGTGCAACCAGTATATCACTTCCATTCTTATCATTGTATGCATTGGCTTTATAGTAAGCGTTTTCATCCAGATAGATATCAACGCCAAAACCGTAGTCAAGGTCATACAAGCGAACTTCTCTGAGTTTTTCACTTCTTTCCGGGAGTTCGAGTCCGGTTGTGTCCAGATCCTGATCGTACAAAACCATTTGAATAAGGTCGTTAGCGGGTTGAATGATCTCGAATGAATCAACCGGGGCCTTTAGGTGATATCTTACAACATATCCCAAACCATCACTGCGACCAGTGTTAGATACCCTTTCAAGTACATTCTGAGCAAAAATATTAGTGCTTACCAACGAAATGAGTAACAAAGCAAGCGCGTGAGAAGTATATTTTAAGCGCATTTTAATGCCAAGATTAAATGGTTGAAATGTTTATAGCCTAAATAGATGATACTCTTAATGTAAGATATTCTTTAAACCATTGAAAGAGTTCAGAAAAAAGGATAAAGTACACATAAGTGACTACAACATGGCAGCATATGATAGTTTGATAATATGAGCTATATTTGACCACATAATTCATCTTTATTAATCACTCAGCAGGGCATCACACGCATGGATCCTGATATCTCCAGAGATACCTTACTTAAAAAGCTTAACGGGGAATGGCTCAAGAATATTGAGAATGATCTAAGTTCACAGCTTGGAAAAGAGGCTCAACAACTTAAAAAACTTCTTGAAGTAACTTTGGAAAGGTTGAAAAAAGGAGAGTCAGAAAAGGCTTTCAATGATCTTCTGAAGAAGATAAAACCATCTGAAGAAAATGAAGAAGAAGAAAATGACGGAGAAGAGGAAAAATCCTCAGAAGCAAAATCTGAGATCGAGTGGCTAGAGTCAGTTAATAAGATAACCGATGATCTTCCCGAGAATGCAGAACTTGTACAGGAGGAGGAAAGGTTCATTGGAAAACAAGAAGACCCGTTTCTTGTTCGATCACATAAGTTCCTTAAAAGAGCTTGGAGGGGGTATGTGTCTGGCCTTGCGAAGCTTTTTGCATCCGGCGAAAAAGATTCTTTTCAGGTTTGGAAGCAAACGGTTCGTGTTCAGTCCATTGTGAAATTTCATTTTCTGGATCTTGGTGATTGGGTAAAAAGCTGGGATAATGAATTCAGACGGGTGGAATGTAACATTCTGCTTGAAGTGGAAGCGAAGGTCTTACACTCAAACGATCTTTTTCAAATGATCAGGGAAAAGAAAGACGAAGAAGGTGAAGAGGATAAGCAGTCACTAAAAGTTGATGATCACAAGATCCCGGTTCCCAACGATGAAGACATAGAGATCTTCTTTGAGAAGGCGATTGAAGAAGTCGAGAATATCCTGAATGATCATAAAAGATCGCTGAAAGAGATTGTTAGTGAAAAGAAGGATCAGATTACAAACGCTTTTTCTATTGCCGGAACGGTTGAAATGAGTGGAAATGACTTTTCAGCCGCAAATATTAATAGAAAAGAAAATCAGCATAAACAAAATCATGAAAGTCGGGCCGAAAATTGGCGAGAACTCAAGATCGCCCTTGCCAATAAACTGACCCTTTCGAAGGAATTTGTTAAGGTATATGAACAAGTTAAAGAAAGGATAGCCGGGTTTTCAGATACTATTGCGGAGTTTTTCAAGGAGGGTATTTCAGACCCTATCAGTGAACTGTCCGCAATGCTTGAGGAGACCATTCAGCTGTTTGAGGAGAAAGAGGATGAGTCGGAGAAGGCAACAGATGCTCCAGAAAACCGAAATGAAAAGGGGGCGCAGATACAAGAGTTTATTGAAAGTAAACTCATTAAACCGATCGGCGAATTTACAGAGGGGGCTGAACTAAGTACGAAATTAGATCGCTTTACCTCGGCTATTCAGGAATGGACCAATGGGTTACCTGATAAAGCGGTTTTGGTGGAAAAACTGGATCTGGCTGAGTTTCCTCCAAAGTTTGAATTCGAGGAAGTTGAGTGGAAATCGCTTGTTAAACGTGTTTTGAACAATCAGATCGCAAATCAGTTTGTGCCAAAGGAAATTAAGCCGGAAGAATTCCTGGCTAGGGTATCAGATGAGGTCAATGAGATTCAACAAATTATTATCACCAATTTGGAGATCTCAGGTGAGGTTAAAAAGACAGATGATGAAGATCCTATAGAGGTTGCTAAAGAAGGTTTGATCAGGGCCAGAAGTAAGCTAAAAGATTTAGCCGATAGCGTTTCAGGACGCAAAAATGAATTGATCCAAAAACTAAACGATCAGCGCAATAAGGCCTTCACTAAACTAGCTAACCTGCTAGATAAACAGGATGTAAGTGATGTCCTCCTGGCAGGTGCGCATTATAAAGCAAAAGAGACTGCTGTTGACTGGAAATCGAAAGTGCAGGCGATATGGGCACGTTTTGTAGATAAATTGGAGCTTCTGTATCGGTTTTGTCACAAGAAGATCAATTTCTACGTAGTGACCGTCAGAGACTTTTTGGGATTCGCTCAGAAAGTAGATCTTGAAAGCACAAAGGTTGATCTGGCTACATTCCTATCCGAGACGGACGAAAAGATCTCCAAGCTTCCTTTCATTTACCGCCGCTTATTTGATTTTCAGAAAGAAGTAGATTCCAGATTTTATATTCGGCGTACAAGCCAGTTCGAAAATTTCAAAAGGGGATATGAACTATGGCAAAATAACTTTCCATCCTCATTTGCCGTGGTCGGTGAAAAAGGAAGTGGAAAGAGTTTGTTCATCAACATGGTTGAGGATGAGATCATAAAAAAGCATGATATCATCGAAATTAAGTTTGAAGGCACAATAGCTGACAAGCATAAGATCATAGAACAAATTGCAACCGCTTTGAAGATCAGCGATGTTAAAGAAACAAAAGACCTGATCGAGGCTATTAGGCGAAAGAAAAAACGGGTCGTGGTAATTCTTGAGAATATTCAGGATTGTTACATCAGAAGTATCTCTGGATTTGAGGGAATAGAAGAGCTTTTATACCTGATCTCTGAGACCAATAAGGAAATACTGTGGATGGTGAGTTGTACCCGTTACGGTTGGCTGTTCTTGGATAAAGTGCTCAATATATCGAACTACTTTACACATGCAGCAGAATCTGATAATCTCAGTGCAGATCAAATTCAGGACCTTATCCTGAGAAGACACAATGCAAGTGGTTACGATCTGAAATTCCTTCCGGATGAATCATCTAAGAAGAGCAGGGCTTTTAAAAAGCATATGGATGACGAAGAAAAGACTCAGGAGTATTTGTGTAACACTTATTTCGAAAAATTGTCGAGGTTGTCTGAAGGAAATCCATCTACTGCTATGATCTATTGGATCCGTTCCATAAAAGATTATGACGATACACACTTCTACATCAACCCATTTAATTTCAGTTCTATCGACCGAATCGAAAATCTTGACAGTTCAGACTTATTTGCTCTTACTGCATTCGTATTGCATGACTCATTATACCCAGAGGACCTGAGTAAAATTATACATCAGCCTCGCAGTGAAAGCAGACTTATAGTTTCGAGGCTTGCAACAAGCTCAATTTTAGTTGAAAGTAAAGAGGGTTACATACTCAATCACCTTATCTACAGACAAATAATAAGGGTTCTTAAAGAAGCTAATTTTATTCACTGATGGTTATGAAGATGAACAGATTACTTATTTCGGTTGGCATCATTGTTCTGGCTATTACGAGCTTGGGCACAGTAGAGCCTTTATACGCATTTCAACAAGCAGATACCTCAGTCGTAGTAGATACCGTAAAGCAAGTAGGTCAGAAAGATGAACTTTCTTTATCACAAAAGGTAGACTCATTAGTAGATGACAAGCTCTCACGACTGGATTCTCTAGCTCGGGTTTTGCAACAAAATATCTCCGGATCTGATACATCTTCTGTGGTAAAGGGTGAGAGTAAACAGGCACTTGCACAACTTGAGGAAGTGATCTCCTGGGAAAAAATAATTTTCATTATTCTATTTTTTATTCTGACCTACTACTTCACCTCATTATTGAGTGCAATACTGGACAACTTCTCGGAGCGGGCATCCAGGTATCGGTTAAAGGTCAAGCGGATGGTGCCGATAGCCCGTGTGATTATCTGGACGATGGCTATCTATATTGCTATTGCTGGAATTATACAGCCACCATACGCAACGGTGATCACCGTTATGGCATCTGTGGGTATTGCCGTTGGTTTGGCTTCACAGGATGTACTTAAGAATCTCTTTGGAGGCATAATGCTGATCTTAGACCGTCCATTTCAGGTTGGGGATAAGATCCAGTTTCAGGATCATTATGGTGAAGTATTGCAGATCGGTTTACGCTCAGCGCGAATTGTAACGCCTGATGATTCTGTTGTTACCATACCAAACGGGGAGCTGATTCGTACAGCGGTTTCTAATGCTAATACCGGGGCTCTGGATTGTCTGGTTGTCACTAATATTTATTTACCGGCCGATTGTCCTGTGGAAGAAGTCAAGCAGATTGCTTATAAAGCGGTTATTGCCTCAAGGTTTGTTTTCATGAAAAAGCCGATCAGCATTATTACAGAAAATGAGATGCATGAACGACGGTCTATTCTCAAAGTGAAAGTAAAGGCCTATGTATTGGATATCAGGTACGAATTCCCGTTTCAAAGTGATGTAACGGAACTGATACTTACAGAACTTAAGAAAAGGAATATCCTCAGGGATGAAATGAGATATTACTCAGAAATTGAATCTTCAAATTAATCTTCAAACCACGTTAAAATGACAAAGCTAAAAAATGTCTCGATCGCAGTTATAATGATAATGGCCATATCGGGATGCATCACACAGGAAGGCGATGCCAACATGGATATTGATGACAGGCTTGCCCAATACACACCGTTTACGTTAGAAGCTGATTTGTCTGATCTAACGGACAATCAACGAGAGATGATCCCTTTGTTAATTGAAGCCTCAAAAGAGATGGAAAAAATATTCTGGTTGCAAGCGTATGGAGATAGAAATGAATTGCTATCCGGTCTCGGTGAGAAAGAGCAGCGATTTGCTGAAGTCAATTATGGTCCATGGGATCGGCTGAATGGCAATGAACCATTTATATCCGGAGTTGGAAGTAAGCCGGCCGGTGCAAACTTTTATCCTGAAGATATGCTAACAGCGGAGTTTGAAGCATGGGAATCAGATACCAAAGATGATCTGTACACATTGGTTCGTCGTGATGGCGACGGAAACCTGATCACCATTCCATATCACGAAGCTTTTGCCGCAGAGCATGAAAGAGCGGCTGACTTACTGAGACAGGCAGCAGAATTGGCAGAGGATGCCGGATTTAAGAGTTACCTCGAACTCAGAGCTAAAGCGCTTCTCAACGATGAATATCAGGAAAGTGATCTAGCCTGGATGGATATGAAAGACAATTCCATTGAATTGGTTATAGGACCTATTGAGACTTATGAAGATCAGCTTTTCGGATACAAAGCGGCACATGAGGCCTTTGTTCTTATCAAGGATAAGGCTTGGAGTGACAGGCTTTCGAAATATGCTGCTGTGTTACCTGAACTACAACGAGGTCTTCCGGTACCTGAGGAATATAAATCTGAAACTCCAGGCAGTGATTCTGATCTGAATGCCTATGACGCCGTTTATTATGCCGGTGATGCCAATGCCGGTTCAAAAACCATCGCCATTAACCTGCCGAATGATGAAGAGGTCCAGTTAGCTAAAGGTACACGCCGTTTGCAGCTTAAGAATTCAATGCGGGCAAAATATGATAAGATCCTGATACCGATTTCAGAGGTTTTGATCGCTGAAGATCAAAGGCAGTATATCAGTTTTGATGCGTTTTTTGGTAATACCATGTTTCATGAGGTGGCTCATGGCTTGGGTATCAAGAATACCATTGATGGAAACGGAACTGTTCGGGAAGCTCTTCGAAACCATGCATCTGCCCTGGAAGAAGGTAAAGCCGACGTACTCGGACTTTATATGGTTGATGCCCTTCGTGAAAAAGGAATGATAGAAGATGGTAGCCCGGAACAGGATTACGTAACCTTTTTGGCCAGTATATTCCGATCTATTCGATTTGGATCATCCAGTGCCCACGGACGTGCAAATCTAATTCGATTCAACTATTTTCAGGAAATGGGAGCATTTGATTATGATGAGAAAACTGAAACCTATCGTATAAACTTCGATAGGGTTGATGCTGCTGTGGCTTCTTTGTCAGAAAAGATCCTGACTCTTCAGGGGAATGGTGATTACAATGCCGTTGATGCTTTTGTGAAAAAATATGCGGTTGAAACGGATCAGCTTAAATCATCACTGCAAAAATTAACTGAACAGAACATTCCTGTGGATATTACCTTTGAGCAGGGTACGGATGTTTTAGATTTGAACTAAACGATATCAAGTATATAAAAGCCCTTTCGGTTTATTAACTGAATGGGTTTTTTATGCTTCAAATTTCCTTCATGAATTAGTGGTATGATTGGTGATAGAACTACAAAGTGTTCATTTATTTACGAATTAAGATCGCAGGTATCTTGTTGTGAAGTAGAACTACGAATAAAATTTTGTCTGCATCATTCAATATCTTTACAAAGGTATTAACGTTTTGAAGTTATAATTATAACACAACAAAATTCTGTAATACAATGTCTGCTACACCTTCAACCATGCTGGAAATTGGAACTAAGGCACCAGATTTTAATCTTGAGAGCGTAAATGGAGGGAATCTGTCGCTTACCTATACAGACCAAAGTAAAGGATTTGTGATCATGTTTATATGTAATCACTGTCCATATGTGCTACATATTGAGGATGGGCTGGTAAAATTAGCCAATGAATATATTTCAAAAGGAATTGGGTTTATAGCTATCAGTTCAAACGATGTGGAAAAATACCCACAAGATTCCCCTGAGAAAATGGCGGAAAAAGATTACCCGTTTCCTTATCTGTATGATGAAACGCAGGAAGTAGCTAAAGCATATAAAGCCGCATGTACTCCTGATTTCTTTGTGTTTGATGAGAGTAAAAAATTGGTATATCGCGGACAATTTGATAGCAGCAGACCCAAGAATGACAAGCCCATAACCGGCAACGATCTGCGGAATGCATTGGATGCTGTTTTGGAAGGTAAAACGATATCGGAGGAAGAGCAGATCCCAAGTATTGGTTGTAACATAAAATGGAAACCGGGTAATGAACCTGAATATTTTGGTTAGAAAAGAATGAATAAAGAACAACTTCAGAAGCTAAGAGAAGACTACAGCAAGCATTCACTTGACGAACCTAATGTGAGTGATGACCCTATCGAACAATTTGAATCCTGGATGCAGGAAGCAATGAAGGCAAAGGTACCTGAGCCCAATGCCATGACACTTTCAACCGTGGATGCAGGAAATAAACCCCATTCCAGAGTGGTGCTTTTGAAAGGTATTGAGGATGGAGAGTTTGTGTTTTACACCAACCATCAAAGTGATAAAGGGAGCGAATTGGAACAGAACCCAAACGTTGCCCTATGTTTTCTATGGTTGGAGCTGGAAAGACAGGTTCGTATAGAGGGAACAGCAGAGAAGCTTTCTCAGGAAGAAAGTGAGGCATATTTTAAACTGCGACCTTATAAAAGTCAGATCGGTGCATTAGCTTCAAATCAAAGTACGGTAGTACCTAACAGAGAGTTTCTTGAAAAGCGATTTGAAGAACTTAAAGAAAAATACTCAGAGGGGGATGTACCTAAGCCTGAATCCTGGGGTGGATATAAGATCAAACCGGAAGTTTTTGAATTCTGGCAGGGCAGGAGAAGTCGGCTTCACGATCGAATCAAATTTGGAAAAGTTGGTGATAAGTGGGATATCAAGCGATTATCTCCTTAAGTTGATCTGACTTAATTCAAATCAAATAACCTCACTTTACCTATGCCCAAGATCAAAGAGCAACGCATGGAAGAGTTGCCCAAGCTGGATAACACATTGGTGTATACAGAATTCAGCAAAGAAAATCCGCCACCCAAGGGGAGATGGAACTCAGAGGTTTTTGATAAAGAACAACCGATCGTATTAGAGTTGGCGTGTGGCAAGGGAGAATACTCTATTGGTTTGGCCGAGGTAGAGCCCGATAAAAACTATGTAGGCCTTGATGTAAAGGGAAACCGGCTTTGGGTTGGGGCTACTGAGGCTTTGGAAAAAGACCTGGATAACGTAAGGTATTTTCGCAGCTATATAGATCATTTGGATCTGTATTTTGGTGAAAACGAAGTTGATGAAGCCTGGATCGTATTTTCCGATCCTTACCTAAAGAAAAAGAGGAAACGTCTCACTCACCCAAAGTTTTTGAAACTATATAGAAAGGTGATGAAGCCGGGTTCAGTTATTCATCTCAAAACTGACAGTGATGTACTTTACGAATACACGAAAGAGATCATTCAGAAAGAGGATCTGGAACTAATCACGGATGAACCTGATGTCCATAAAAATCGTCCCGATGATCCAAAGTTGTCTATTATAACCTATTACGAGAACATGCACCTCCAAAATGGAAAGACGATCAAATACCTATCTTTCAAACTTTAAACGATGGAGCTGAAGGGTTCAAGCTTACCTATTTATAAAATTTGAACCTGCTCTTGATTTTCGCTTTGGATTGGTTAAATTAGATTAGTTAACACTGTTAACCTAAATCAGGAAATGAGCGAAGAAAACCCCCTGCGAGATCAAATACTGGAAATTAGTCGTTCTATGCTATATAAGGATGGATATAAGTCGTTATCCATGCGGAAGATCGCAAAAAAAGCCGGGGTGTCGGCAACAAGTATCTATCTCTATTTTGAGAATAAAGACCACCTGTTGCACACTTTGATAGAAGAATCAGTGGAGGACCTTAGCCGATACATTGAAGAAAAAGCCTTACCGGTCGGTAACTCGATCGATCGTTTAAAGGTAATTATACACGGTTATGCTGAGTTTGGCTTAAAATATCCTGAGAAATATGAGATCATTTATAAAGTAAGGCCTGATTCAATGGCACGTTATCCCAAGGAGAAATTCCGAAAGGCAAGGCGTGCTTATGAACTTTTAGTTAAAACTATTGAGGAAAGTGTAGAGAAAGGTCAGATGGACGTGGAAAAACCACTTTTAGTGGCGTATTCAATTTGGGCTCAGTTACATGGAATAGTATCAGTGGTCTTGAATGGCCGGTTAGACAGTCGTATAAACAAAGAACAATTTATTGAAGATTCGATCGATCACGTGATTCAGGGTTTCCTGGTTCGTGCTGCGGTCACTTAAAAAAGGAGAAAAAATGGAAGCTGTTACTGAATTGTTAGGATTTTTTGCAGAGGTACCCTTATGGGCTTCGATCGGTTCAACTGTGTTGATCCTATTGATATTGGGTTTTACTGGTGCCCCACTATGGTTATGGGCAATTGCCGGATATGCAGGACTGATAGGATTAAATGCCCCGGCATGGTTATTTATAACCTATACTGTATTTGTCTTGGTCTTCAATGTGAAGGCTTTACGCAGATTGGTGTTAAGTGGCCCACTTATGAAATTGTTGGATGCCATTAACTTTTTACCAAAGATCTCAGAAACAGAACAAACTGCTATCGAAGCCGGTAACGTTTGGGTGGAAGGTGAGCTATTCTCCGGCAAGCCAGACATGCAACGTATCCTGGATGAGGATTACCCGGAGCTTACCGAAAAAGAGCAGGCGTATATGGATGGACCCGTTGAGCAGTTGTGTGAAATGGTTACCGACTGGGATGTGATGGTTCGTAAAGGATTTACGGATGAAGTGTGGGAGTATATGCGAAAAGAGAAATTCTTTGGCCTGATAGTCCCTAAAAAATATGGTGGACTTGAATTTTCAGCTACTGCTCATAGTGCTATCGTGGCTAAACTTGCATCACGATGTGGGCCACTGGCAACAACCGTTATGGTTCCAAATTCCTTAGGTCCTGCTGAACTGCTTTTACATTACGGAACAGAAGAGCAAAAAGATCACTATCTGCCACGTCTGGCAACCGGTGAGGAAATGCCATGCTTTGGCCTTACGGAGGCAAATGCCGGCTCTGATGCAGGAAGCATGCGTTCAGAAGGCGTAGTGTTTAAAGGAGAGGATGGAGAACTGTATCTCCGAATGAATTTCCAGAAGAGATATATCACTCTTGCTGCCATATCAACAGTGATCGGGCTGGCATTTAACCTCAAGGATCCTGATCACCTGATCGGAGAAGAAGAAAACCGCGGCATTACCTGTGCACTTATCCCATCTGATATGGAAGGGGTCGTGCTTGGCAGAAGACATGATCCGCTGGGTATTCCATTCTATAATTGCCCAATTGACGGTAAGGACGTCATTATACCAATTGATTCCATTATTGGTGGAGTGGATGGAGCCGGAAATGGCTGGAGAATGTTAATGGAGTCACTGGCAGTTGGCCGCGGTATTTCATTACCGGCTCAAAGTGCAGGTGGCTCTAAAGTGGCAACCAGAGCTATTGGTGCTTATGCTGCCATCCGTAAACAATTCGGACTCAATATTGGGAAATTTGAGGGTGTTGAAGAACCAATGGCAAGAATTGGTGGATATACTTACCTGCTCGAAGCTGCAAGGCGTTATACTACCGGTGGACTTGACAGAGGACAAAAACCTGCTGTTGTCACAGCTATTGCAAAGTATAACTTTACAGAACTTGGAAGAGAGATCGCAAATGATGCGATGGATATTGTTGGCGGTGCCGGCATATCAAGAGGTCCACGTAATATTTTTGCGAGCACATATACTGCTCTTCCAATTGCGATAACGGTAGAGGGGGCGAATATCCTCACAAGAACCCTCATGATCTTTGGTCAGGGGGCCATCAGATGTCACCCCTATGCCTACAATGAGATCGATGCCCTTATGAACAAAGACGTCAAAAAATTTGACGATAACTTCTGGAAACACATTGGGCATGTGATCACGAACATGTTCAGATCAGTCATACTCAGTGTGACTAGAGGACAACTGGCCGGTTCACCTGTAAGTGGTCCTGCATCCAAATACTTTAAGAAGCTATCCTGGGCATCTGCTTCCTTTGCATTCTTTGCAGACCTTGCACTGGGTTCTTATGGTGGTGCTCTAAAAATGAAGGAGAAAGATTGCAGGTCGATATGCCGATATTCTTAGTTATCTCTACCTGGCTTCAAGTACATTAAAACGTTTTGAGGCTGAAGGCAGGAGAGAAGCAGACAGAGCTTACTTTGAATGGTCCATGGAGTTCAGTTTCTTTAAAATTCAGCAGGCATTTGAGGGAATACTGAGAGAGATCAATGTTCCGGGTTTAAGTTGGTTATTCCGACTAGTTGGGGTTTGGGGAAGATTGAATCCAATTGGAACCTATCCTTCAGATAAACTGGGGCACCAAGTTGCTCAGGCTATGCAGGTACAGGGTGAAGATAGAGATCATATCACAAACGGCATGTATTTGCCAAAAGACAGAGAGTCTGCTTTGGGCAGATACGAATACACTATGCAGCTTAATGAAGAAGCATGGCCAGTCTTCAAGAAACTCTATAAAGCCATCAAAGCAAAAGAGCTTCCTAAAGAGCCTTATCTTGAAATAGCTGACTTAGCTGCAGAAAAGGGAGTTATCAGTAAGGAGGAAGCAGAACTTGTTAAGAAAACTGAGATCGCCAGAAATGATGCCATTCAGGTGGACGAATTCACATTGGACGAGTACCTCAACGAAACACCAACGAGACCGGCAGGAAAGGGAAAGGTATCTGAATTAGTTTCCTAAGCCGAAAGTTTTAACTATTCAATAAATAAAAAAGGGAATCCGTTTTGGATTCCCTTTTCTTTTGGACTTTAGTTTCTTCGTATCTGAAAGATCGTATTAGTTACAATAGCTGCAAGCGAAACGATGGTCGAAAGAACGGTGATGCGTTCTGCGGTACTCAATTTTTGTGTCTCTTCTTTAGGAGGGATAATAACAGTAGAACCCGGTTCTACATCAGGGTAGTTTCTAAAGAAAAGGAATTTTTTTGTTCTGTCCACTTCACCATTGGCGTAAACAACATAAGCTCTTTTAGTGTTTGCTTGCTCTGTAAAACCACCGGCAGAGCCGATATAACTTTTAAAGGACTTAGAATCCTCAAAT
Source organism: Gracilimonas sp. (assembly GCA_034520725.1). Lineage (GTDB taxonomy): Bacteria > Bacteroidota > Rhodothermia > Balneolales > Balneolaceae > Gracilimonas. Next base: position 37,848 of record JAXHNH010000016.1, read on the forward strand.
CTAACGTTGATAGGATACAGTACTTCTCCTCGCACCTGAACGGTCTCAAGTCGTTTTGGAACCTTGATCACATCTCCAGGCTGCAATAACAGGTTATAGTTGGAATTTTCATTCGCCAATGCGTCTTGCAATCGAATGCCTACCTTGGAAAGAGAGCGAACATTTTGATTAGTAACCGAGTCAGCCAGATTAATTTCTCTTACATCAACTTCATCAATAATGTCTCTTCTTAAAGAAGCACCCTCGGCATAGGCAAACTCTGTTAAGCCACCACTTTTCTCAATTAGATCAGCTAACCTAAGATTTCGGGATGCAATGGCATATTCACCGGGAAACAACACTTCACCGGTAATTCTGACTGTTTTTTGTGTTTCGTAAGATGGTGATTTTCGAACAAAGACCTGATCAAAGGGTTTGAGTTCTATTTCTTCCAGTTCAGATGAGTAAGTCAAACCATTTTCGATATTGACAGTGATAATTTCTGCAATTTCGTTATCGATCGTACCCGACCAGTCATCCTCTATCCTACGTGCAATCTCGATATTGTAGGGAGCGGCTTCATCTTTGAATCCATCTGCTTCAAAGATCAAGTCTTTCAATGAGCTGTTATCCACATAAGGATAGCTTCCGGGGCTTAACACGGAACCTGTGATCTGCACAGTCTGAAATTCCCTCAGATCAAAAATAGAAGATATTTTGATACGATCATTTTTGATCAGTTCAACATCATATGATGCAGAATCAGCTAACAGGTTGTTTAGGTTTACGGGAATAGCCTTTATGGTGTAGTCAGGCTGTGTTCTGTAAATAATGGCCCTCTCCATGAATGCATCGCCCATAAGGCCTTCGGCATTATTAATGAGTGAAAGCAGGGTTGGATTTTTTTCAAGTTGATATACACCGGGACGAAAAACAGGACCTTCGATCTCGATCTTATTCTCGTATCTGTCAAGTACGCGCTGGGCTGTAATTACATCACCTGACTGCAATACTGTGTTGGCTTGATCCGGATAGGTGATATCAAGAACACGTTTTTCTGTGTCAGTATTTCTCTCAACCTTTACGCCTTTGGTATAGGCAAATTGATTAAAACCGCTTACGTAACTTAACAAGTCTCCAAAAGTTTCCCCATCCAATGTTTCAAATAATCCGTTCTGCTTGAATTCTCCTTTGACTTGAATACGATTAATGTATGGATCGATTTTAATAATATCCTGATCGCGCAGGGTAATGTTCGAGGATAGATCGCCACTAATTAAAAAATCGTAAAGGTCTATTTCCTTGTGAACAGAACCATCTCGCAGTACCTTGATAGATCTGTAAGTTCCATCCTCATTAGGACCTCCGGCTGCGTAAAGAGCATTAAATACCGTTGATAAAGATGATAGAGTGTAGGTTCCGGGTACGTTCACTTCACCTACCAGATTCACTTTAATACTTCTAACATCACCAAGTGAGATCTGTACAAAGGTGTTTTTATTTTCACCCTTCAAACCAGAGTATATCTCTGAGAGTTTGTTTGTTAAACGTGCACGAGCTTCCTCAATGCTTAACCCACTTACATACACAGGCCCTAGATTACTGATTCGCACAGCACCCTCCGGACTCACAGGCAGTTGATACGTATTTTCCGAAGCTCCCCAGATGTCAATAACGATCTCGTCTCCTGGACCCAACACGTAATTAGCAGGAGTAGGAATGTTTACAGAAGGTTCAAAAGTCAGATACTGATTTGTAAAAATGTTAGCACCAAAGACAGTGGATGAATCCTTAGTTTGTCTGTCAAGGAGCATATCCATAGTGTCCACTTTCACACTTTGATATGGGGGTTGCATGCCCGGTGGGAGCTGTCCTTGCGGCTGCCCCTGTTGAGTTCGGCCACTTTGCCCCCCTGAAGTTTGGGAAGTATCGCCTGAATTTGACCTGACGTCATTAATTCTCCGACGCAGTTTACTAACTTCTGCTGGATCCATGCCTCGTGTCAATGCAAGCTGCTCGACCTCAGAAATACTCAAGCCTCGATCTTGCATACGTTGATACAACTGACTTATTTGTGAGTCACTAAGTTGGTCAACTTTAATATTCTGAAAGTCGATGCCAACATCCTGTGCCAGCAATGGAAGGGATAGAACTGAAAATAGTAAACCGAAAACAATGTATTTAATTTGTCGCATTCAGTATCGAAAGATTTTGAAATTAGATAGTTTAAGTACGATATGCTATACTCAATAATTAGTACAGCAAGTTAAGAAACAAATAATTAAAGCACTAAAATGAACTCTCCGGTAGTCAAGTTTATTGCCAAGGCTCTTGGATTCTTTGTGATTTGGTATCTATTATATGATCTATGGCTGCTGCCCGCGGGAGATCTGGATCGATGGCTGTCTCTGAATATTGTAAAGGTTGGGGCCGGGTTGCTGGAGTTCTTTGGGTTTGATGTGTACGCCTTTGGACGAGTTATGGGGCTAAATGAATTTCCGGGTGTAGAGATCGTGGATGGGTGTAATGGCATCACTGCTATCGGGTTATTTCTTGGTTTTATATATGCCTACCCGGGTAACTGGAAGAATAAGTTGAGTTTCAGTGTGGTAGGTGTGAGTCTCATTTATCTGGTCAATCTTTTGAGAATAATATTATTGGCACTAACTCAGGCCTATTACCCTTCACTATTTGATTTTATGCACGATTACTCCACTACAACTATTTTTTATCTGTTCATTTTCGTGCTCTGGATGGTGTGGGTAAATTACAGTGAGATTTCATTTTCAGAAGCCAAATAAAATGAGTTCACTTAAGAAAATAATTTGGATCAGTCTTTACCTGGCTTTTCACTTATTGATCCTTTCGGAGGCACGAACCAGCCTATTTAAGTATCAAATAGGAGGAATCAGAGAATATGCTGTTAATAGTAATTCAGAACTCACGATCAACAGGATAGATACCCGGATCATAGATTTTGATTATCCGAAAAAAATTGATTCTGCTGAGAAAGTCTGGACCTATAAGATTCCATTCGGTTTCTTTTTTTTGCTTGGGATTATTGGAATGATACTCGTCGGTTCAGATCGCAGGTATTATATCGTTTTACTAACTGCACATTTTGTTGTACTGCTGTTAGCCAGTTTGGTATTTTATCTGTCAATTAATGTGAATACGTGGCTTTTGGTGATCAACGACCTCTTAACCCGATATTTTATACCTGTCATATCGATCGGTGCCGTTGCATTTGCCTTACTTGAGAAAAGGGAATAAATATTTATGAAAGAGAAGTTAGACCGGCAATCTGAGATCCTGAACGAGTTAGTGAATGAGATTTCAGAGAGTGGCGAGAGAGTGCTTAATCTAAAGAATATCTATTCACGGATAGATAATGACCGCCCGATCTGGCTATTGGGAGCGGGTAAAGCATCACTGACAATGGCTCGTCAGGCTGAAGATTACTTTGGAGATCGGATCAAAGATGGATTGATCATTACCGATTCAAATCCTGAGAAATTAAAATATACTCAGGCCTTTACGGGTTCACATCCTTATCCAACTGATGATTCTGTTTCAGCATCTCTTGAGCTGATGGATTTTGCATCAAAGATACCTGAAACCGATCAGGTTTTATTCTGTCTTTCAGGTGGTGCCTCCTCATTATTTTGCATTCCTGCCGGAGAAATCGAAATAGAAGAGTTGAGTCGAACTTATAAAATACTGCTGAATTCCGGTGCTTCAATACATGATATCAATAAAGTACGAAAGCACTTGAGTGAAACAGCAGGGGGGAGATTGGGAAAACTTCTATGTGAGCACAGGTTAATCTCTGTCATAGTATCAGACGTTCCGGGTGATGAGCCTTCGGTGATCGGAAGCGGTCCTACAGTCCCGGATCCATCCACATTTAAAGAGTGTTTTGCGATCGTTAAGAAATTTAAAATTTGGGCTGAATTACCTCATTCAGTAAGAATACATATCTCAAAGGGTATGCATGGAGATGCTGCGGAAACACCAAAGCCCAAGTGCAATAAATGGAAGTATCATGATGTGGAGGTTATCTCAGCTGCTAATTTGTTAGCAATGAATGCTGGAGAAAGACTTGATAAGTTAGGTTTTAACGTCAAGGTATCCTCAAAAGCGTATGACCTGGAGATCTCAAAATTATCCAAGAAAATATGCAGTGAAGCGATTTCCATTTTAAGTAAAAGAGGCAGCCTCAAAGCCCCTGCTGCCTTGATCTATTTTGGTGAAAGCACTGTGAATGTAAAAGGAGATGGTAAAGGAGGGAGAAATCAACATTTAGCTCTTATGGCAGCTATAACTATTGAAGGTCATCACCCAATATCAGTTATGAGCTTGGCAACTGATGGTATCGATGGCCCCACTGACTCTGCCGGAGCAATTCTCAATTCTATGACTACCCTAAAAGCGAGGAAGCAGAAGTTAAAACCCGAAGATTTCCTTCAGGCATATAATTCCTATGAATTTCATGAACAGATGGGTACACATATTCTAACAGGCCGAACAGGAAAAAATGCCATGGATCTTCAGGTAATTTTGATAAATAACCCTGAGTAGAAGGATAAAATTCTGCTAAAAATATTTAAATAGAATTATATTCTTCATAAAAATTATATTAGGTTTAATAACCTTATAAAGTAGATATTAGCAGAATAATTGATTACAATTATAGCATATAATCAGCTAATTATCCTGCTATGGCACTACTAAAGTTAGATCAAACCGATAAACAAATCATTCAGATCCTTCAGCAGGAAGGACGTATCGCCAATAATGAGTTAGCCAAAAGAATTGGCCTGACCACAACTCCAACTCTTGAAAGGGTAAGGCGACTTGAGCGTGAAGGTGTTATCGACGGCTACTCGGCAAAAGTAAATAAAGATGCTGTAGGCAGGGGGTTCACTGCCTTTGTAAAAGTAACGCTAAAAGTTCATCAATTGAATCTGATGGAAGAGTTTACATCAGCAATTCGTGAAATACCTGAGATCCTCGCCTGTTATCACACCACAGGAGATGGTGACTTTCTGCTGCATGTTGTAGCAAAAGACACCAAAGATTATGAGCAACTGATGCGAAACAAGCTGACAACTCTCCCTGATGTTGAGCGGCTTTACACGAGCATCGTACTGAATACTATCAAAGATCAATCTCCAATCCCAGTTTATCATGAAGACAAAAGTTAAACCAACATTTGCATCGGCAGCCATTCATGGCGGAAAAGGAAAAAAAGATCAGTTTGGAGCGCATACATCTCCGATCTATCAAACTTCAACATTTGTGTTTGATGACGTAGAGTCGGGTGCAAAGGCATTTCGCCATGAGGAGGGGGGAGCAAGCCATGTTTATTCGCGTCTCGGAAATCCCACTGTGGAAGAACTGGAGCGTTCTATTTGCACCTTGGAAACCTATAGTCTGAATGATCCGGATAGTTATATGGGTATGGCATTTGGTAGTGGGATGGCAGCCATCTCCACCGGTATTATCAGTTTTGCAGTTGGGGGGCATGTTATAGCTCAAAACGATCTATATGGCTGTACGTCGCAGTTTCTGAAAGAAGAAGCACCGGGGATGGGCATGAACGTATCTTTTACGGATACCTCGGATGTAAGAAATATTGAAGAGCTGCTAAAGAAACATTCTGATACCAAGTTGATCTATCTGGAAAGCATTGCAAATCCAACGCTTCGTATCTCAGATATAAAAGCGATTTCTCAGCTTGCTGAATCTTTCGATGTGCTGCTCATGGTTGATAACACATTTGCAACCCCATATCATATTCAACCACTTGAGTTAGGCGCAGATATTGTGGTTCATTCAACTACCAAATATCTGGGAGGTCATGGGACTTTGATAGGCGGTGCGATGGTCGCTAAAAAAGAGTTGTTTGAGGAAGCCAATACTTTTCTATTCCGTAAAAATCTTGGTGGAATAGCCGGTCCTATGGATGCCTGGCTGGCAACAAATGGCATCAAAACATTACCGCTACGAATGAAGCAGCATAATGAAAATGCGATGAAGGTTGCAAAATGGCTGGAAGATCATCCAAAAGTAGATCATGTGTTTTATCCGGGGCTTGAATCACATCCACAGCATGAACTTGCAAAAAACATAATGAGGAATGGTTTTGGAGGGATGATCACATTTGAATTGAAGGGTGGTTTTGATGCAGGGGTCTCACTCATGAACAAGGTGGAACTCTGCACCCTGGCAGTAAGTCTGGGAGCCATAGACACGCTTATTCAGCATCCTGCATCCATGACACATTCTATTGTGGATGAGGAGATCAAAAAAGCCGCAGGAATTACGGATGGCTTGGTTCGTATATCAGTTGGAATTGAAGGGGTTGAAGACATCATTGCCGATCTTGAGCAAGCCATGGGAAATTCTTAATGGAGTAATGCTAAATGTTAAATTTGAAGATATTTAACATTTAGCATTCAAGAATTTAAAATTAATATTACCAGCCACCGCTGGCGCCGCCACCGCCGGAGCTGAATCCGCCGCCTCCGCCAAAGCCACCGAAGCTGCCACCTCCGCTACTGCCGCCTCGGCTTCTTCCACCAAATCCACCTCCGTAAAAGATAATACCACCGGAACCGATAGAATGTCTGCGCCCTCCTTTGCCCCTGGAGATAAGAATGAAAATAATTATAATAAATATGATCAGAACATCCAGAGGAAACCCATCACCGGATGATTTTTGCTCGGGAAACCCCTCAAATTCTCCGGCTGCCAGATCTATCAGTACATTTATAGACTGATCCAGTCCGCCGTAAAAATCATTGGCCCGAAAGCTAGGAGTCAGTATCTCATTGATGATGCGTCCGGCAATAATATCCGGAATAGCTCCTTCCAGTCCGTAGCCGACTTCAATACGCATCTTTCGGTCTTGTTCAGAAATCAGGATCAACACCCCGTTGCCACGTTCTTCATATTGAATATTCCAGTCGTTATGCATATTGAGTGCAACCTCTTCGATAGGGTAACCTTGCAGGCTTTCAATAGTTGCAATGACGAATGCATTGGTTGTGGAATCACGATAGGCCCTTAGTTTAGATTCAAGCTGCCTTTCCTCAGATTGGGAAAGCATGTTGGCGAAATCATTGACCATACCGGTTGGCTGACTCGGATAGATATCCTGAGCCGTCACGTGTAATGAAAGGGTTACGAAAAATAGCAGAGTCAGAAGTTTACGCATCATCCTCTTTTTCTTTGTTATAACTGATGGTATTTGATAGCTCGTTGATATCGCCATCCTGATTGGGGAAAAACTCTTTCAGTTTTTGGCCGATCTGAAGTACGACTTCTGAGATCCCTGTTTCATAATCATTTTTTTTGAAATAGGAGATAAGTAGTTCAACTTCACTTTGCCAGAATGATTGCCCGAGTTTTTCATGAATACCCTCATCCCCCCAGATCGCTACTTTGTGATCTTTCCAGGCTATGTAAACAATGACACCATTACGCAGGTCGGTTTCGTGCATTTTTAATTCGGCAAAGACCTGTTTTGCCCTTTCGATGGGTGATTCAGCCTTACACTTTTTTTCGACGTGAACACGAATTTCACCCGAGGTAGCTTCTTCGGCCTGTTGAATAGCTTCAACAATGTGTTCTTCCTGTTCCTTTGTTAAAAATTTTGCCATACGTTTTATATGAGACGTAAGATTTTAGACATAAGATAAAAGACCGATTTATGATGTCTTAAATCTCATGTATTTCATCTTTTGTCTATTATTTTAATTACTAAAATCTACTTCCGGAGCTTGTTCCGCACCTTGTTCAGCCTGGAAGTATTCTTTTTGTTCAAAGCCGAACATAGAAGCTAACATACTTTTTGGGAACTGACGAATCTCAGTGTTGAATCCCTGAGCCGCCTGATTGAATCGCATGCGTTCTGTGGCAATACGGTTTTCGGTGCCTTCAAGCTGTACCTGAAGATCCCTGAAGTTTTGATTAGCCTGCAATTCAGGATATCTTTCAACGGTAACAAGCAATCTGGATAAAGCACCGCTAAGTTGACTTTGTGCTTCCTGAAACTGCTGGAAAGCTTCTGGGTTGTTGAGGTCGTTTGCATCTATATTTACGGAAGTGGCCCGGCTTCTTGCTTCAATCACATCCTGAAGTGTCTGAGATTCGAAATCTGCTGCACCTCTCACTGTATTCACTAAATTGGGAATCAGGTCAGCCCTTCGCTGGTATTGGTTCTCAACCTGAGCCCAGGCGCTATTGACTTCTTCTTCGGCCGTTACAAGGCTATTGTTTACACTAATACCGTAAAAAACGAGGAGTGCAAGCACTCCGATAATGATCAAAAATTTTGCTTTCATGAGTTTCTAATTTGTGGTTTATTTGATGCCCCTATACGAGCAGATAAATTAATTGTTTTAAGAATCTGTTGGTTAATTTTATCTGTTTGATAACACTGTAAACAATAATCAAAAACTAGTCCATTGTCACAACTCAATCCCAAATTCATTTATTTTGACCTGGATGATACGTTACTGGATCACAAAAAGGCAGAAATAGCCGGACTAAGTGACGTACATCAACATTTCGAAATGTTTAAAGGCATCCCGGAAAGGGATCTTTTGGATGCCTACCATCATATCAACAAAGGATTGTGGGAGGAATACGGGAAAGGTAAAATTGATCGCCATGAACTTCACCAACGCCGTTTTCAGGAGACATTTCGGGATCTTGGTGTGGATGAATCGATGCATGAGGAAGCGGGACAGGTATACATGGGCTACTACAGGAACCACTGGGAGTGGATAGATGGAGCAAAGGATTGCTATGAACGGATTGCTGAACGGTTTGATGTCGGTATAATTACCAATGGGTTTGCGGAAACTCAGTGGCTAAAAATTGATCAATTTAATCTGAAACAAACGGCTCGTCATATTGTTATATCAGAGGAAATAGGTGAGATGAAACCGCATCCCAAAGTATTCGATCATGCTACAGATCTTACCGGTCTTGAGAGACAAGAGATTCTTTACATTGGGGATTCATTCACTTCTGACGTGGTAGGTGGGTCAAAAGCAAACTGGCAGGTTGCCTGGTACACACGTAATCCTGTTGAGCAGGGGTATAAACTGGCAAGCCTGATATTCAGTGACTTCAAAGATCTGATGAATTCACTGAACATCGAGTAAATTCCGAAAGGATCAGATAAAAATGTTTTTTTCATCTATGTAGGTAAGAGAATCCGACTTCCACTCCAGGGTCATTTTCCAGCGGCCATCTTCGAAATCAGAGACTGGAATAGATTGCCTTCCATCCTCATTCAGCTGAAGCTTGAATCGGCGATCCAGTTCCGAATCATTTGGCCTGTAGAAAGTAACCTGACCCGAGAGTGAATCTGTTATTAATGCACGGGGAAAAGTTATCTTGATGGAAACTGTTGGTTCGTCAAACAGTATCAGTACCGGTGTATCAAGGTTTTTGGCTCTCTGAATGCCATCAATGGTTTCCTGATATTGGACACCTTCTTCGTAGTGATTTTCTGAGACCAGATAGAAATCAAGACTTATCATATAACTTACTGTACTCAGTGTTGCTAAAACAAAAACCACGATAGCAAGGGTTATACCGTTTCCCCAGTTAAACTTCTTTTTCATAAAATTAATCATTGATATTATTAGCCGGACCTAAGAATCCGGAAGTTACAGTTTCTAGTTTTTTATCACCTGAGTAGACCTCAAAAGTAAGTTCAGTTTGAGAGCCGGTCAATTGATCATTGTTTAACTGTACCATGAAACGACCTTCAGCAGAGTTTTGAGATTCAACAAGATCAACGGTTCCCAGTGAAACAATGTTACCTTCTGGGGCAACCAATCTGATGTCGACAGGTATATCCTCAAAGGTTTTATTCAGTACCTTAACGTTATAAATATTACTGTAACGATCACCGGGTAATTCCTGATAAAGAGTTCCAGGTTCACGTAAAATGGAAGTTTCGGTATCCGGACGCAAAGTCAACAGTGTGACAAATGTGGCCAATAGTACCAGCAGGATTCCAGAATAACCTGCCACTCTAGGAGTTAAAACTTTCTGTTTGCCTTCACGGATCGCATGCTCTGACGAATATCTGATCAGGCCTCTTGGTTTATCGATCTTATCCATTACAGAATCACAGGCATCGATACAGGCAGTACAGTGCACACACTCAAGTTGTGTCCCGTTTCTGATATCTATACCCATCGGGCAGACTTTAACACATTGATAGCAGTCAATACAATCCCCGAATTCGGTATCGGCACTGAAGCCTAGGTCTGCAAGTGTTGCCTTTCTGTTTTCAAGCTGAAACCGGTCTTTCACGCTGGCACGTTCTTCACCCCGAACATAATCATACATTACGTTAATGGAGTTATTGTCGAGCATCACGGATTGCATTCGGCCATAAGGGCATACAAAATGGCAAACTTGTTCGCGCAAAAAGGCAAACACACCATAGAATACACCACTGAAGATGATCATCGCTGCCAGTCCACCGGCATGTTCTGAGGGCGGATCTGTAATTATTTCAAACAGCTGATCTTTACCAATGATGTATGCCAGAAACATATTTGAAATCAAAAAGGCCATCCCAAAGAAAACTGTGTGCTTGCTTATTTTCTTGCGGATCTTCTCAAAGGTCCAGTCTTGCTTATTGAGTCGGATCTGGGCAGCAGCGTCTCCTTCGATCCAGTATTCGATACGTCTGAAAACCATTTCCATGAATATGGTTTGTGGACAAGCCCATCCACAAAATAATCGGCCAAAAACAGCCGTAAAAAGGACGATGAAGAGTATAAAGGTCAGCATCCCAAAGAGGAGCAGATGCAGATCCTGTGGCCAGAATGCCACACCAAAGATCACAAACTTACGCTCCAGGATATTCAGCAGAAGAAGAGGGTTGCCATTTATAGTGATAAATGGACCACTGAAAAAGAAAGCCAATAATAATACAGCTACAATATTTCTTGCAGTATAATGTCGGCCACTGGGTTTTTTGGCAAATATCCAGTTTCTTTTACCATCTTCACTAACCGTAGCAAGGTGATCACGAAAGTTTTGTTGATCTATGCGACGGTCTTCTTCTAATTTAGCCATTGTAAAACCTCATAGTAATACTATTAAAAAAGGCTGATAACTTATACTTGTTATAACCTCTAACTCTCTTTTGATAATACTGTTCGTTCTTGATGATATTGTGAATTAAAAAAAGCGACGGAGTTTTATTTGATCGTTACCCCGTCACTTATCAAATACTATAAACTACATTCGGTAGCTCGCGGATCCGGAGCTTTTGGGTTCGCCGGCTCAGAACCCTCAATGGAGGCAATGTAACTGATCACACTTTGAACCTGTTCGTTTGTCATTCTGGCACCGCTACCGTATGCGATCATTCCGCGGTCAGGATATCCCTGAATGACACTGTTTGCTAATTCTTCCGCACTGCAGCCGTGAATCCAGAGATTGTCGGTAAGGTTTGGACCTACCAGGCCTTCACCGTTTCCACCATGACAAGTGAAACACAGATTATTGTTACTCATGTAGATCTCACGCCCTTCATCAATACGATCCTGATCTTCAAGATATTCCCACGTAAATTGCACCGGAGCTGCACCATCTTCACCCCCACCCTGAGGTTCCAGACCGTATTGTTCGGCGGCAGCAGCAATTTCCTGCTCGTACAATTCTTCCTGGGTAGGTCCGCCAAGCATATAATAATAGGCCATGTATCCCACACCCCATGCAATTGTAAAGTAAAACAGCCACAGCCACCAAGCAGGCATGTGATTGTCCAGTTCACGGATTCCATCATACTCGTGATCCATCAACAGATCTTTTTCGTCGTCAAATACTTTCATTGTTCAGAGTTTTTATTGTTCATGTTGTCGTCATCTTCAAGTGGAAGATTTGCGGCATCTTCCCAGTGCTTTTTTCCTTTTACAACCAGATATATGATCAACCCTACAAAGAACACAAAGAATATGATCAGGGAAATAGTTGGGTAAATGCCGATGTCTTCCATTGCGCGGAGCACGTTTTTATACATGACGATCAGTCCTCAACCTGAGGTTTAAAGTTTGCTCGTAATCGCTCATTTGAAGGCAAGTCATCCCAAGGATTCGTATTGCCTTTAATATCGATTCCCATACGCTGCAGGTATGCGATCATCGCAACGATCTTGGAATCGGATGTGATCTCAATACCTTCGATCTCACCAAATCCATTTTGTTTCAATCCGTTTACGATGTCGTCAGCCTGAGCCCTGTAATCGCGCATGGCCAGTTCTTCGTAACCTTCAGCATATGGAACTCCAACAGTTCGCAATGCTGAGATTCGGTTTGGTATACTTTCAAGGTCAGCCTTCTGAGTGAACATCCAGGGGTAAGCCGGCATGATAGACCCAGGAGATGTAGATGTAGGATCATACATGTGCCGTACGTGCCAGCTATCCGGGTACTTGCCGCCTATTCGGTGCAAGTCAGGACCTGTACGCTTGGATCCCCACAAGAATGGGTGATCATAAACAAACTCACCGGCTTTGGAATACTCACCATAGCGCTCGGTCTCTGAACGGAATGGACGTATCATTTGAGAGTGACAGTTATTACAACCTTCAGCGATGTAAATATCCCGACCCTCAATCTCCAGTGGGGTGTATGGTTTTACACTTGCAATGGTTGGCACGTTGGAATCAATTAATGCTGTAGGTACATACTCGACGATACCGCCAATTAGTATCACCACTAATGTAAGAGCTGTGAATTGTAGCGGACGCCCTTCCAAACGACGGTGCCATTTTTCAGTAGTTCCGGCAGCCGGATCGATAATTGGTTGTGCTTCGTCCTCTTCTTCAGGTAAAAAAGAACCCTGACGAGCAGTTTTCCAAAGATTATAGGAGCCAAAGGAAGCACCAATTATGAACAGAGTACCGCCAATAGCACGTAAACCGTACATTGGCATGATCTGTGTTACCGTCTCAAGGAAGTTTGGATACTGTAGAAGACCTTCACTTGTAAATTCTTTCCACATTAAACTTTGAGTTATACCACCCCAGTACATTGGTATCACATAGAAGATGGCGCCAAGTGTGGCAAACCAGAAGTGAATGTTCGCGAGCTTAACAGAATAAAGTTTGGTCTTGTAGATCCGAGGAGTAATGTAGTACAACATCGCAAAGGTAAGACCACCATTCCAAAGCAGGGCACCATTGTGTACGTGACCAATTATATAATCAGAATAATGAGCAATCGCATTTACGTTAGCTATGGAAAGCATAGGTCCTTCAAATGTTACCATACCGTAGGCGGTTACACCAACTACCAGGAATTTAAGTACCGGGTCTTCCCGAACGCGATCCCAGGCACCACGAAGAGTTAGCAGACCGTTCAGCATACCTCCCCAACTCGGTGCGATCAGCATCAAACTGAAAACTGTACCTAAAGCTTGAGCCCATCCCGGTAATGCAGTGTAAAGCAAATGGTGAGGTCCGGCCCAGATGTAAATAAAGATCAGTGACCAAAAGTGAACAATGGACAACCGGTAAGAGAATATCGGCCGGTTAGCCGCTTTCGGAATGAAGTAGTACATGATTCCCAGGAACGGAGTGGTCAGGAAAAAAGCCACAGCATTGTGACCATACCACCACTGTACAAGGGCATCCTGAACACCTGCGTATATCGGGTAACTTTTAAGTAGTGTAGCAGGTACTTCAAATGAATTCACAACGTGAAGCACCGCTACGGTTACAAAGGTTGCAATGTAGAACCATATGGCTACATATAAATGCTTTTCGCGGCGTTTCATGATCGTCATGATCATATTGATACCGAATATCACCCAAATAATAGTGATGGCGATATCGATGGGCCATTCCAGTTCGGCATATTCCTTACTGGTGTTGAATCCAAAAGGAAGCGTTAAAACGGCAGAGACGATGATAGCCTGCCAGCCCCAGAAATGAATTTTACTGAGCATTTGGCTCCACATTGGAGTTTTCGTGAGCCGTGGCAATGAGTAATACACACCATAGAATATGGCATTACCGGCAAAGGCAAAGATCACTGCATTGGTATGCAGTGGCCGAAGCCTACCGTAACTCAGTTCAGGTATAAAGCCGAGAAAATCCGGCCAGATCAATTTTAGAGCGATGGTTAGCCCAACGATAAAGCCGATGAGGCCCCACGCCAACGAGGCGACTCCGAATTTTCGGACAATATCGTTATCGTAGTGAAAGGTTTCTAACGTTGATGATGACATTTACTCATCCCGATGTTTTTGGTTATTGGTTTTTTTATCTGAAGATTTTTGATCAAAGAGCACACGCATAGAGGGGGTATGTTGATCATCGAACTGTCCGGAGCGAACCGCCCAAAAAAACAGGCCGAGAAAAATTAGAGCTACCAGTAAACTGAATCCGATCAGCATATAGATCACTTCCATATCACCAGCCCTCCTTTGCGTGCAAAATATCGTGTAGTTAAAAAGGTGAATACCATTACGCTTATAGAACTAAGCGGCATTAGAATGGCAGCTATCAAAGGAGAGAGATGACCGGTGATGGCAAATCCCAAACCGACTGTGTTATAAAGCAGTGAAAGTATAAAGCTTGCGATAATGATATTCATGCTGCTTTGCGAAAAATTTATAAAACTTTGAAGTTTGTTGAGTGAATCCGCTTCCATGATAGCATCACAGGCCGGTGCAAACGAACTGACATCATCAGCCAGTGCAATACCAAAATCTGATTTTTTAAGTGCACCGGCATCATTTAATCCATCACCAACCATAATAACATTCTGATCTTCATTTTGCAGTTTTGTTATAAACTCTAGCTTTTCTTCGGGTTTTTGATTGAACAGAAGTGAGCCGTTTGCTTCAAAATAATTCGCGAATTCTGATCTCTGTGCCTCATTATCTCCGGACAACAAGGAATACATGCTGAACTTTCTCTTTCAACTGGATTGAAGCAGATCTGAAATTCCAGTCTCGTAACACCGGCTTTAATGCCAAAAAAGCCTTTGTATATTGCCGTTAATAGCAAGGTGTACGGTCGATCCGCTGAAGTTTCCGATCCTGAATATTTTCAGGATGAATGCCGGATTGTTTCTGTCAGGAATGATTTTGAACCGAGGTAGATCTTAATTCCACTCACTTCTGCAAAAATGCCTTTACCGGGTGATTCGTGAAAAGAAGTAATCTCAGCCCGGTCATTGCTAGGAGTTTCCAGTGTTGAAACAAGATTTGATTGTGATCTCGACGCAGCAATCTCCCTGACTAAGCTCAGTTGCCATTGCAGGAAGATTGCCACGAGGTTTATTCACTTCGTTCACGGAATCCCTCGCAATGACGGACGTTAGATAGTATGCCACTTTCCGGCTCAGCGGATGAATGGAGTTTCTACAGGCCGATTTCACCCACATTTCTTCCTGGGGTGTAAGCTCATCTCCAAAAAATTCTACCTCAGCAGCTTCAGATTTCGGTGAGCGTACCGGTTTTATCAAAAACGACAGCAGAAGCTTTGGATAGATTCTCGATCAAAAGGTGATTTTTGACAAAAAGTCCGTTGAGTGAAAGGACATTCAGGGCTGAACCAAGAGTAAAGGGAGTTGAAAGCGCCAGTGCACACGGACAGGCTATGATAAGTACGGCTGTAAAGACCGAAAGGGCAGGTTCCATGTCCGGCGGTTTGAAGCCAATATAATCCGGATATAAAGGCAATTCCCAAAACTGCAACGGTAAAATATGGGACTGATCTTATCAGCAAAGGTAGTGAGTTTCAGTTCTTTTTCATTATTCTGAAAAGCCTCGTGATTCCAAAGTTTGGTTAGGTAGCTGTTGGCCACTTTCTCCTCGGTTCGCAACACGAGCAGCATTTCCGATTAAGCGTCCGCCTGCAAAAACACGTTCGCCATTTACTCACCGTCACCGGTTCCGATTCTCCGGTAATAAAATGGTAATCCAAATAAGCCTCATCCGAAAGCAAAGTAGAATCACAGGGCACTAATTCCTGATTACGCAGACGCATGTTGCTGGTCGGTCTCAAGTTTATCGAGCGAAACGGAATATTCTTCGGCCTTGTTCATCTCAGCACATTTACGGCGATGGGAAGATAGGAGCGATAATCGCGATCAAAAGAAAGGCGATGGAAGGTTTTTTGCTGAACCAGCTTCCCAATCAGTAAAAAGAAAATGAGTCCGGTGAACGAATCCATGTAGCCGGTGCCGGTCATGGTCACGATCTCATACACGCTTCGACTAAACAGTGCTACGATACCTATGGAAATGGGAACATCCAGATTCACACCACGCTGACTCATAGCTGCAAAAGCTGATCTTCAGATAATCGCTGCTGCTGTAGAGCAAGACCGGCAGGGCGAGAATGATATTCAGTGCGCCGAAAAAGATGTGGAAATTGCCTCCGAGTCCGCTACCGGTTGTGTCCAGATAATCCGGAAAGCTGAACAGCATGATGTTACCAAAGGCAAATCCTGC
Organism: Gracilimonas sp.; assembly: GCA_034520725.1. Lineage (GTDB taxonomy): Bacteria > Bacteroidota > Rhodothermia > Balneolales > Balneolaceae > Gracilimonas. The sequence goes on from JAXHNH010000016.1 coordinate 54,338, forward strand.
CACACCCATTTTGAGCCAAAGAGATCGGTTTTGGTGAGATTTATCTGGGTTTTGGAATCGAGTTTTTCGAGCCGGATTTCCGGCTCATAGCCGATGGTTACCAGCTGTTCAACCACATCACGCAAGTGTAGTTTCATCGGTATCAATGAGCAGTGATAATTCCCGCTTAAGAAAATTCACGTGGCTTTGCTGTACCCCTGAATCCAGTTTCTGAAGATTTTCGAGTAGCCATACACAAGACGTGCAGTGGATATTTGGGATATAGAGACTTAGTGACAGTCTGCTATTATCCCTGAAAATCAGAGATGCGGTCGATGACTTCTTCATCTTCAAGATAATCGAATCTTGGCGCGATGCTTGGTATTCTTTAAATTGATGCCGGGATTTGCGTCCAGATCGTAATAATTACAAAGTCCGCTTTCATCCAGAATTTGGTAGGCCGTCTTGCAGCCGTTACAACAAAAGGCCTTTTCATCATAATGAATGGTCTCATCAGTGCAGTCCTCACCACAGTGGTAGCAAATTTCGGATGATATGGTTTCGACTGTCAGAATTCATTATTTGAAAGAAGGAACCCCGCTTGAAAATTGCAAGCGCAGATCGAACCAAGCTTGTGTCATTTTTTCATCTACCTGGGCGAATGTTGTTTCCTGTAGCCATTTCTCAATTTTCTTTCGTTCAATAGACCAGAATTCATGAAAAGGGCAAGGTTCAATATGTCCGCAACCTTCAATTCCCATGAAACATTTATCAAAGAACTCGGTGCCGTCGATGGCTGCAATGACATCCATCATGGTAATTTGATCGATCGGTTTGGCTAAATAGACGCCACCGTTTAGTCCCCGCTGGGATTTTAAAATTCCCGGTTCCTTCAATTTTGCGAAAACCTGAGAGAGGTAGGCTGTAGGGCAATTCAGTGATTTAGATAAATTGGAAGCAGAAACAGCTCCGTCTCCGGAATGTTTTGATATCGCAATAATTGCCGATATGGCATACTGAGAGCCTTGTGAAATGAGCCTCATAGAGATGAATTAGGTCAGTTATTTAAAATCTAATAATGATATTAGATTTTAAGAATAATGTACTGTAGAAGCAATTAAACACAGAATAAATTTCTAATTAAAAATCACGCTAGTTACCTGCTGCCATGCAAGTAATTAGAGAAGTAGAAGGCAGTACTTAAAGAAAAATTCACAATGGTTGTTTATCATCAGTACAAAATTATAATTCAAACAATAGAGTAATGAGCAAATACAAAACTGCAGATGAGGCGGTAAAGATCATAAAATCGTGGGATAGGGTGTTTGTGCATGGGGTATCTGCCACACCTGTTAAATTGGTGGAAGCTATGACCCGCAGACACAATGAGCTTAAGAAAGTTGAGGTTGTACATCTTCATACAGAGGGGCCTGCACCCTATGCTGATCCGGAATATAAAGACAGCTTTTTTGTGAATGCTCTATTTGTAGGGGCAAACGTACGGAAAGCTATAAACGAGGGCAGGGGGGATTATGTACCTGTGTTCCTGAGTGAAGTACCGAATCTCTTCCGAAATAAGATCATGCCTTTGGATGTGGCTCTGATCCACGTTTCTCCTCCCGATAAACACGGTTATTGTTCACTGGGAGTTTCTGTGGATGTAACGGTTGCAGCGGTTCAAACAGCAAAATATGTAATCGCTCAGGTTAACCCTAACATGCCAAGAACTCACGGCGACGGACTGATTCACGTAAATCAGATAAATGCTTTGGTTGAAGTGGATGACGATCTTCCGGAGCAAATAGTACCGGAACCTGATGAAGCCGAACTCCGAATAGGTCAGTTTTGTGCTGAACTGATAGATGACGGTGCAACATTGCAAATGGGTATCGGAGCTATTCCAAATGCGGTATTGAAAAGCCTGACCGGACACAAGAACCTTGGAATTCATACCGAGATGTTTACCGACGGAGTGATCGATCTTGTGGAAAGTGGCGTGATAACCGGGAAGAAAAAGAAAATACACCCGGGTAAGATCGTCAGTGGTTTTGTTATGGGAACCCGAAAGACCTATGATTTTATTGATGATAATCCGGCCGTGGCCATGCTTGATATTGCTTATATAAACGATACTGCCGTGATCAGGCGAAATCCAAAAGTGACAGCCATTAACAGTGCTGTAGAAGTAGATCTGACCGGACAGATCTGTGCAGATTCGATCGGGACCTATCAGTACTCAGGTGTTGGCGGTCAAATGGACTTTATCCGTGGAGCATCTCTTTCACCCGGTGGTAAACCTATCATTGCACTGCCTTCAGTTACAAGAAAAGGTATCAGCCGGATCGTACCTCATCTAAAACAGGGAGCAGGTGTTGTTACAACCCGTGCTCACGTGCATTATGTGGTGACGGAATATGGGATCGCCAATTTATACGGCAAAAACATGGGGCAACGTGCTGAGGCACTTGTAAATATTGCACATCCTGACCATAGGGAGGAATTAAATAAAGCGGTTTCAGAGCGGTTTGGTGAATAGACGGGATATATTAAATAAGCATTGAGTATCTCTACCAAATTCGCAATTCGGTCTTTCGGTCCATCGGTGATTCGTTATTCAGTTCTTTTTGATTATCGATTCACCGAACGACCGATGAACGATGGACCGATCTATTCCCTTTATATCTAATTTTTTTTAGGAAGAAGTGATCTCCTGATCAATCCATCTCATCCGCTTTCATTACAATTGTCTGTAAATTCCGGCTCTTTGGTTAGAGGCTTTTCCCAAATAATCGTACCTTTGTACTTTCTGAAATATTAACGCTTCAATCACTCCCTCGGAATGTCGAAAAAAACTATTCAAGAACCACAAGTAAACCTGGAACTCGCCTTAGATCACGGACTTACTGAAGAAGAATATGAAATGATACTTTCCCGCCTGGGACGTACTCCAACTTATACTGAGTTGGGCGTTTATTCCGTGATGTGGAGTGAGCATTGTTCATATAAGAATTCCATCATTGAGTTGAAAAAGCTCCCTTCTGAAGGTGAAAATCTTTTGGTTGGAGCCGGTGAGGAAAATGCCGGTTTGGTTGATCTTGGAGACGGACTCGGTTGTGCTTTCAAGATCGAAAGTCACAATCATCCCTCAGCTATTGAGCCTTATCAGGGAGCAGCGACAGGTGTAGGCGGAATCCACCGGGATATTTTTACAATGGGTGCACGACCTGTAGCAAGTTTAAACTCCCTGCGGTTTGGTTCCATGGAAAATCCGCGTGTGCGTTACCTGTTGGATGGTGTTGTAAGGGGAATCGGTGATTACGGAAACTCATTCGGCGTTCCTGTGATAGCCGGTGAAGTCGTTTTTGATGAAAGTTATGAAGGCAACCCCCTTGTAAATGCCATGAGCATTGGATTGGTAAAAGAGGGTGAGACGGCCTCTGCTATTTCAAAAGGCATTGGGAACCCGGTGATCATTGTGGGAGCAAGTACGGGACGTGATGGTATTCACGGTGCTACCTTTGCTTCTGAGGAGATCAGTGAGGAAAGTGAAGCCAAGCGACCGAGTGTTCAGGTGGGTGATCCGTTTACAGAGAAATTATTGCTTGAGGCAAGTCTCGAAGTTCTTAAGACCGGAGCGGTGATCGGGATGCAGGATATGGGAGCTGCCGGAATTGCGTGTTCCACTTCTGAGATGTCGGCCAAAGGTGGCGAAGGCATGAAAGTTGATCTCGATAAAGTACCGGCACGTGAAGATGGAATGACGGCCTATGAATTGCTGCTATCCGAAAGTCAGGAGCGCATGCTGATCGTAGCTGAAAAAGGCCGGGAGCAGGAAGTGATAGACGTGTATGAAAAATGGGATCTGCACGGTGTGGTTATTGGTGAAGTGGTTGAAGGCGATAAAGTAACCTATTGGAAAGAAGGTGAGATCAAAGCTGAGATCCCAGCCGAGCACTTGGTACTGGGTGGCGGTGCTCCTCAATATGTGAGAGAAACCAAAAAACCTGATTATCTGGATGAAGTTCAGAAGTTTGATTCAAATACCCTTGAACATTCAGAGGATCACAATGAGATCATTAAAAAATTATTGGGTACACCAAACATAGCTTCAAAGAAATGGGTGCATGAGCAATATGACACCATGGTGAGAACCAATACCGTAACCGGACCCGGCGCCTCAGATTCGGGTGTGATCCGAATTAAAGGGACCAAAAAGGGATTGGTTGCGAAAACGGATTGTAATGGTCGTTATGTGTACCTGAATCCACGTAAAGGTGGTCAGATCGCCGTGGCTGAATCGGCACGTAATGTGGTTTGTTCTGGGGGCAAGCCAATGGCTATCACCAACTGCCTGAATTTTGGGAATCCATATAAACCTGAAGTGTATTGGACCTTTAAGGAAGCTTTAGGTGGAATGAGTGATGCTTGTCGCGCTTTGAATACCCCGGTAACGGGAGGCAATGTTAGTTTCTACAATGAGAATCCAAACAGTGCGATCTTCCCTTCACCAATAATTGGTATGTTGGGTGTGATAGAGGATGTTGAAAAACACAGAACGACACCTGCATTCAAAAATAACGGTGATGTTGTACTGTACATCGGTGCCGAGAGAAAAGGGTTGGGTGGCAGTGAATATCTAAAATCTGTTCACGGATTGACAACCGGTGATGCTCCTGAGATCGATCTCGATTTTGAGGTTAAACTTCAGGAAACTCTTCTTACAGCGATCAAACTGGGACTTGTCACTGCCGCTCATGACATTTCCGATGGCGGACTCGCAACGGCACTGACTGAAATGGCCATATTTGGCAAGAAAGGTGCTGAGCTTTCAGTTGAAACTCTGAACGGTTCAACCCACGAAGTTCTGTACAGTGAGGCCCAATCCGGAGTTGTGATCACTATTCCTGCACCTGAACTTCAAACGGTGAAGCATCACTTCGAAGAAGCCGGTGTTCCGCTGTATGAATTGGGAGTTGTGAAAGAGAACTGTATCAAAGACTATCTCATGATCTAAGAAGAATCTAGATCTCAAGAATCTGATCGTTTACGGGGATAAAAAATGCGCTCTGAAGTAGATTCTACCGAAATGATAAGTGTAGTCATTAAGCATCTCGAAGAAGACAAATGGCCTGGGTTTATTCTATTCATCTCGGTTTTAATCACAGGGTGTCAAGAGCAATGAATTCCAGAACCACTTAAGAACAATCCGTTAACAACTCGAGCTGAACCGGAAGCTTATTTTGATTTCTGGCTAGGCGGATGGGAAGTCACTTGGCAGGAAGCTGGTGGCAGCTCAGGCTGAGGCACTAATTTCATTGAGAAAATCCTGAATGGTAAAGTGATCCAGGAAAAATTCAGGGTAAATGAAGGGCAGATGGAAGGATTTATGGGAACCAGCATTTCGGTATATAATCCCAAAACTGATATCTGGAAACAAGCCTGGGCCGATAATAACGGTGGTTATTTTGACTTTACCGGCAAGATAGATGGTACAGATCGCATCTTTCAAACAGATGTTATAGAGAGGAAAGACGGGAGTTTATTTACCCAGCGGATGGTTTTTTATGACATTACACAAGATTCTCTGAAATGGGACTGGGAATCCTCAACGGATGCCGGAAAGACGTGGAAACTGAACTGGCGGATCACCTACAAAATAATAGATTAGCGGAACGAAAAATCCTTATCCGGAATTTATTGGTGTGACTATTCATCAAGAAAGACGTTACATAATGGAAGACAAGATCGTATTGATCGTCGGGGGATCCGGCGGAATTGGAAGTGCAACAGCAAAGAAATTCGGTAAAGCCGGCGCAAAGGTAGTGTTGGCTGCCCGAAATAAGTCGAAAGCTGAAGAAATAGCTAAGGAGATAAACGACGCCGGTGGAGAGGCCTATGCTATTGAAATTGATGTGACCATACCCAAATCAGTTGAAAGAATGGCCACGGAAGTCGAAAATCAGCTTGGTAAAATAGACGTTCTCATCAATGCATTTGGACAAGGCATCATTCAACCATTCATGGATATAGATCCTGCAGATGCTAAGGAAGTCATAGATGTAAATGTTTACGGAACTTTTCTTGTGACCCAAACGGTCATGAAACATATGAAAGAAGACGAGCCTACCTCAATTGTTATGTTTCCGGGAACAATGGGCAAGTATGTCATGAAAAATGCATCGGTTTACTCAGCATCAAAATTTGCCATTCAGGGTTTCACAAAAGCATTGATAGAAGAACAGAGAAGAGGTAAGACCAATTTCTCTCTTCTTTATCTGGGTGGCGTTGATACCCCATTTTGGGATGATGAACGCGTAAACATGCGAGTCAAAAAAGAGATGATGCTTACCACAGAAGAAGTTGCCGATGCTGTGTTCTATGCGGTTGATCAGCCTTCCGGTTCCGTATTAAATGAGATGGTGATACAACCTCAAAGTCATCAGCTTGTTTAAATAACGGTCATAACTTTATCAGACCTTCATCAAAGAATGCCTTATTTGGAAGGAAAATTGAATATACTTTTAACACTTGTTGCCCGTATATTCGTTTTTTATCATTAGACGGCACCAAATAAATAATTAAAGGAAGGTTAGAAGTGAGTGATGATTCCCCATTGATCCTTGTAGTTGAGGACACTGAAGTTATTTATGAACTTTTGCTATATAAGCTCAAGAAAAGCGGATATCGGGTAGAACATCGTGCAAATGGTAAAGAAGGACTGGAAGCTGCGAAAGAACTACAACCTGATCTGGTATTACTTGATGTTATGCTGCCAAGCATGAATGGTTTTGAGGTGCTCAGAAACATGAAGGAAGATACGGCTACCAAAGATATCAAGGTGATCATGCTTACCAGCAAGAACCGGGAAGAAGATATCATGAAGGGGCATAAACTTGGGGCTGAGCGGTATATCGAAAAACCCTTCAAACCAAATATACTAATGCTTAGGATAGAGGAAGTCCTGGGAAGTTAATGCAGATCTAATTCTTCCCGACTATGGATATTTCCATTTACTTGCTTGTCATTGTTTCCCTCGTCCTGTTGGGGCTTACTTTACTGTTATTCGTTAGCGCCATATTCATTCGTCTGAGGCACCGAAAGTGGGCCGCCGATATTGATCAATATCGAAAAAAGATGCTCCCACATGTACTAAATTATCTGGAAGAGGGGGATGAAAAAGAAGTTGAGGAGCAGTTCACCGGGGCTAAACTTGAGTATTATGCGTTTGAGAAGATCGTTACGGAAATGCTGTCTCAGGTTGAAGGTAACGAAGCTAAAAAATTGAAGGAACTGTTGTTTCTTGATCCGATATTTGATCACCATTATAAATTACTTATCTCAAACGACGATGTTGATAGGGTAAAGGCCTGTAACTATTTTAGTAATGTTCGTCTGGTGAATTTTAAGATCATAAAAAAGTTGAAGGAGTACCTGAATTCACCGAACCAAATGCTGGTTTTTTCAGCAGCTACGGCGTTGATGGGCAGTGAGGATGTGAACCTCAGGGTTGAAGCACTTTGCAGTATAGCGAAGAAGAACAAAATATCTGACATGGCTCTGATCGAACTGTTCCATAAATTTCACTCAGACGAAGATGATCAAAACGAAGTTGAGGGAGAGGCTCTTAAAGCTGTTCTGGAAAATCAGGATATCTCCTCTGAAAACCGTGCCTTGTTCATAAAGAGTATTACTGAGATCGGATATTATAACCTTGTGGACTATTTACTGGAAAAACTCAAAGAACCGACTAAAGATTGGGATCATCCGGAAATATTGATAGCGAATATAAAGGCACAAGGTGAGTTCAACAATATCAAGAGCGTAAAAGTAATACGTACATATCTTGATGACGAATCACCTGAAGTAGTTTCTGCTGCAGTAAGTGAGTTAAGTGATTATGGCAGTGAAGATGATCTGCCATATTTTAAGTATTTGTTAGGACATAGCGATAACAAAGTAAAGAAAGCGGCAGTGTATGCCCTGCTTCAGAATAATGTGAAGGAGACGGAAATAGTGCATGAAGTTCCGGAAAGTGACATGAGAACGATCACTAAATACGTGATGATGTATATGAATGAAAACCGTGATAGAAAACATTCTTGATGGCTGAGATAAGAGAAATACTGCAACAATTTGTGAATTTTATGGAACCGGCTGAGTGGCTTTTCATAGGGTATTTCCTTGCAGTCAATCTGACTTACATCCTGCTTGTACTTATTTCATTTTTCTATATACGGCATCAGCAAAACTACTATCAGGTATTCAACTTAAAAGGCCTGTTTAACTCGAACCTCTACAAGCCGATCAGTATTCTTTCACCTGCTTACAATGAAGAGGTCAATATCATTGCCTCTGTTGATGCTTTGCTGCAGCTGCATTTTTCAGATTTTGAAGTGGTTGTTATAAATGATGGAAGCACCGATAACACACTAAAGCTTCTGCTTGACTATTTTGAGCTTTATGAGATCGATAAACCGGTAGATCTTCCTATTGACCACAAACCGATCAAAAAGGTCTATCGATCAGCCACATACCCTGAGCTCAAGGTAGTGGACAAAGAGAATGGCCGAAAAGCGGATGCACTGAATGCCGGGATCAATGTGGCTTCAAAAGACCTTGTTTGTTCCATTGATGCCGATTCGATCCTGGAACCGGATGTACTCCTTAAGCTGTTGAAGGCATTCATGGAAGAAGAAAACGTGGTTGCCGTTGGGGGAATTGTAAGGATCGCTAATGGATGCACGATCGAGGATAATATTGTCAAGAAGGTGGACCTGCCAAAAAGCTATCTTGGCCGCATCCAAACTGTGGAATATCTCAGGTCTTTCTTATTTGGCCGGGTTGGATGGGATTATCTCAACAGTCTGTTGATCATTTCCGGCGCCTTTGGCGTGTTCGATAAAAAAGCAGTAGTTGAGGTGGGTGGTTATTTACATGATACCGTTGGAGAGGATATGGAGCTGGTTGTGCGACTGCATCGGCATTTCAAAGAGAAAGGAGTACCATACCGGGTGCGTTTCATGCCAGAGCCGGTTTGCTGGACCGAAGTGCCGGAAGACTGGTCAGTATTGGGAAGGCAGAGAAACCGCTGGCAGCGTGGACTAGCTGATACCATGATGCGCCACAAAAAAATGTTGCTGAATCCAAAGTATGGAAGACTGGGGATGCTGGCCATGCCTTATTTTTTCTTTATTGAAATGCTTGGGCCGGTAGTTGAATTATTTGGTTTTGCTTACTTTCTGATCGTTCTGTTTCTCGGAGGATTCAACTCAACGTTTGTGCTGCTGTTTCTGACGGCTTCTGTCTTTCTGGGGATGGTGCTTTCAGTTACTTCTGTACTTTGTGAAGAACTATCTTTCCGTCGCTATCCGACTTTGGGTAATATTGCCAACTTAACCCTTTATGCTTTTCTGGAGAATATTGGTTACCGACAGATCCATACCTGGTGGAGATTTAAGGGATTGATCGACTACATAAAAGGTGATAAGGAATGGGGGGTTATGACACGAACCGGCCTGGCTTCTAAAAGTAAGGTGAACAAGGGATTCAAAAAGCTGAAAGAATCGATTTCAAGCTTTTTTGGGTCACTTAAATACTGGGCAGTTATCTACGGTACAATGATCATTATTTTGGCTCTGATCCTCCATGTGCTGATCAATAACGGAGTAATCCCAGATGTGTATTCCATCATAAGGTCAAAACTTGGAATTTGATAAAAACTGAAGTAATGTTAAACACTATGAAGCATCAGGAAAGACACCAAATTGATAAAAGTAATAGTGCGGTTAGCTTCTTAAAAGTGTTGATGATGCTTTTAACAGTGATGTTATTTTCACAAACAATATTTGCCCAAACAGTTGAGAATGTGGATGTGGCTTTTGCGGAAGCCCGTGAACTGGCCTTTGGCGGTCAGCGTGAGGAAGCAAGGAAATTAGCCTACGCCATTCTTGAGAAATCCCCTGATTATCATGATGTACGTATTTTGATTGCCCGTACCTACGCATGGGATGGAAGTTACGACAAGGCCCGGGAGGAATTGAATTACGTTCTTGAACGCCGACCGGATTATAAAGATGCCCTTTTTGCAGCTATTGATAATGAGCGATGGGCGGGCAATGAAGAAGCAATGCTCAACTATTCAAAACAGGCGGTTAAACACCACGCCATTGATACGGATGTACTCCTGAAGCGGGCCGAATCGTTGAATTCTGCAGGTAAGGATAAAGAGGCGTTACAGGTACTCAATCAGCTTGAGCAGATCGACAAATCTAATGATGAAGCTCAACAGCTTAGGGAGAGTATCAAAACCTCCAGTCAGGATTATACGCTGACTACGGCTTACACCTACGACACTTATGAAGATGTATTTGATGATATCCACAAAGGATATGTTCAGCTTTCCCGTCGTACCAATTATGGGTCGATCATAGGTCGAGTAAATTATCAGCGCAGGTTTTCAACAGATGGCTTGCAGGCCGAACTCGATTTCTATCCATCCATTGCAGAGGGATGGTATGGTTATGTAAGTGCCGGGTATTCTTCAAGTTCACTGTTTCCTGAATTCAGATCCGGCGCTGAGTTGTTTAAGAGTTTGCCCGGCGCATTCGAAGTTTCAGCCGGATTCAGATACCTTAACTTCAGTAGTGATGTGTGGATCTTTACCGGAACCGTTTCAAAATATCAGGGTAACTGGTTACTTACAGTGAGGCCTTATGTAACCCCTAATTCTGTTGGAGTTTCTCGATCTCTTAGTTTCCTGGCTCGGAAGTACCTTGCAGGACCTGAAAATTACATCACCTTCCGCGGTGGATTTGGATTTTATCCTGAAGAACGACGCTTTCAGGATGTTTCGGGAGATGTGTTTTTCACAGAATCTCAGTTCATTGGAATAGATGGGTACAAAGAACTGCGATATAACCTTTCTGCTTTTCTCTCATTCGATATGACCCGACAGGAACTTACTTTCGATCCCGATAATTTTATCTATGTTATTACCTTGAATGGGGGAGTAGTCTACAAATTCTAATTCTCGGAAAGCTGAACCTGCAGGTCACGCAGGTTGGTGTTATCAGGGTCCAGTTTCAGTCCATAATTGATCCAGAATTTTGCTCTATCGGTTCTGCCAAGCATGTAAAAGCTTCGTGCTTTTCTGAAGATCAGCGGTAGATAGGACTCATCGATTTTAAATCCTAATTCTGCATATTCCAGACTTTTTTCGTGCATTCCCTGCCAGTAGTAAACATCGCTGAGGGCATTGTACGTATCCTGATAATTGGGAGCTCTCTCCACGACCTCCTCGAATTTGGAAATAGCATTGTCATAATCCCCACTCCAGGCCAGGGTTCTTCCGTAAAGCAACCGGGCATCATGATAGTTAGGTGAGCGTCTCAGTACATGTCTTAGCATGATCTGTGAATATTCATAATTTGAACTGAAGGCTGAATCCCGTGCCATTTGAAATAATTCCGAGTTGTTCAATTCAGTTAAATTTTTGTCGCGTAGAAACTGAATCTCATTGTTGAGCTTCTCAAATTCACGCTTTTGAGTTTCATTCAGTTCTATGAGCCTATTATCGGCAGTTACATAGTCATTGATGCGTTTGAAGTCCTCAAACTCTTTGTAGACCCGGTCTTTGAGCTCATTATCATTGATCTCACCGAGCAGCATGCCCTCGTGAAGCCTGTAAAGGCGATTGTCAGAAACAAAATATTCGCCCGACAAGTAATCAGCCATGTTATTCTTGGTTCTCATGAATGGGATCTTCTTATTTGAAACAAACTCTTCGCTGGTGCTTAGTTCATTCCCAAGCCAATGTACTTGATCAGGGATCATGATCTCATTTCCAAAATTGGCCGAAAGGTAAGCTGTTAACGTTGGTGCGATATCAAGATGGGATGAAACTCCTTTTATTTGCTTGCTTTCTTTGAGTAGTGGGGAGTAGATCATAAAAGGTACATAATACCGGTCAATACGATCCCGATGTGGTATGGGGACCATGCGATGATCTCCGGTTATGATGAAGATGGTGTTGTCAAAATCTTCGCGCTGTTTGTAGCGGTCTATGAGTTGTCGAATGGAATCGTCTGTATAAAGAAGCGCCTTGAAAAGCTCCGGTTGATCACGATACATTTGCTTGTCTTCTTCAGGAAGTTTGAGGGCACTAAGTTGTTGTTCGTAAAGCCGGTCAAATTTTTCAGTGTCTGGAATGATGAACGGCTCATGAAAATTAAGGCTGAAGAAGATATCGAGGCGTGGCTCTGTGTTATTGAAATCATCCAGAAAGGTGAAAGCAAAATTATACAGATCATGATCGGCATATCCCCAACTAAAACCGCCTTCGATCTCATCCATCCGTTGATAAGAATTGGGAAATCGCGACGAGTTGATCAAGAGATCTATTTCCTGTCGTTCCAGGAAAATATCCAGATTGTCAAAGCTGGTATCATACCCGCCAAAATAACTGGTTTGGTATCCACTGTTATCCAGAATGGAAATGAGTGAGTGATGTTCCGGCATGCGATAACCGAGATCCATGAAACCGCTATTGCCGTAGGGCAGGGAGCCGAAAATGGAGGGCTGAGCACTAAAAGATCGACCACTTGTTGCTAGGAAATGCGTCCAGTATAAGCTTTCGGAAGACAGTGAATCAAGGAATGGTGTAAATCCACCGTAGGATGCATTCGGGTTGACGACAGTACCTCCCAGGCCTTCAACAATGATAAAGACAAAATTTGGCAGTCGGTCAGGTTTATTCATTAGTGGACCAAGAATATCTTCTGTGTCCGGTTCCTTCATTAGAGGATATTCTTCCCCTGCATAGTCTTCTTTAGTCAATTTGGAAAGCAGGAACCCGGCTGTTTCACCGAAAAAATAGGAGGCCTTATTAACTGACAAGGCGTAGGTCAGCTCAAGTTCATGATTCTGTTTAGATGGATAGGTCAGAAAACTCAACAGGGCACAAAGGGAAAGTACGATCAGGAAACCGTTTTGAAAAGCATCGCTGACCTGTAATTTTCTTAAAGCTTTGCTTCCGTAAATGAAGATCAGGGGAAAGACGATCAAGGGGGCTATTTCTTTGAATCCAAAGCTTACCGAGGTACTGACCGTATCACTTATTTCTAGTGAAATTGTAAGCCCAGAAGTCCACACCCAGAAGTACCAACACCTCCCCAAAATATTGGATCAGAGGTAATGTAAGCCATGATAGAAGAGCACAATGAATGCTTTGACATTCTTTGAGGCGTAATTAGGGATCACTTTTGCAAGTAAAGCCCAGAAGGCGATCAGCACAACAGCCCAAAAAGAAAACAAGAACAGATCGGGAACAAGGGCTTTCAAATATATTAGGAATGAACCATCGGGCAGGGTAAAGTTCCGCGAAATCGAGAACGGATCTCATCGTATCCTGATAAAAAACCCAACGAGTAAAAATGTGATCATGGTGGTGACCACATCTTTAAACTCTTCTTCGGTAAAGGGCAGGTAATTAAGGATGGTCTTCAATGTGGACTTTTTTGTTTATTAAATGACATGAATTCGATGTAGGCTCACTGAATTTCATCTTTTCTTGAAGCTGTCATTTTTTACCGCATCAAGGAGAAAACACCATTGCGGAGATGACAGATTAACTTATCCGTTATCTTCGTCTAATTGCCTATACTTCTTAACTTTTGTCTTGATACAAAAGTAACAAAAGATCAAGGCGGACGAAAAAAGAGCTGAAGAGTTCTACATTTAAAAAACTTTACTACTTAACGTGAGTTCGAGATAAAATAGCCATAGTTGTCACTCTTGTAGGTGTCATGTCATTCGTTGACAAATAAAATATGTGTGCAGAGCTTATATTAAAAAACTGTGCTCGGGGAATATCCCGAAAGAAATGAGCGGAAGGCGACTCACCCAGAGCGAAGTCTACGGGGTTGACACAGCAACTTAGCCTTTTCCAACCTGTGCAGATCTCTCAGCTTCATTCGTTCATATTCATTCACTCATTACGTTCGAGATGACAAACAGGCGGAGTGCTAAAGCTAAAAAGCCAAATCTGTCATCGAATTATCTAACATCTACAAGGATGACAAATTCTTAAAGCTTATACCGAATTCACGTTACTTAAATACTATTGTTTACACTGACCTGAAAGACAGGATCAGTTACCCACCACGGGACATTCATCTATTTTGGCTTTATAGGCGTTTTCAAGAATGTCGAGTCCCTCATCAATCTGATCTTTTGTAATGGTCAGTGGTGGGCGGAAACGTACGGTATTTGGTCCGCACGCCAAGATCATAAGTCCATTTGCTACACATTCTTTGACCACATGATCACGGGCATGGGTATTTGGCAGGTCAATTGCGCAGAACAAGCCTTTACCTCTTGGATTTGAAAGGTATTCATGTTTGTCATGCAGGCCCTCTAGTTTGGATTTGAGGTGCTCACCAACAGTAGCCGCATTCTCAACCAGATTATCTTCTTCAATGACCTCAAGGATCCTGCCAAAGCGAACCATATCAACCAGGTTACCACCCCAGGTAGAGTTGATTCGGGAAGAAACATGAAAGCAGTTGGTTTCAATGTCGTCCACTCGTTTATTGGCCAGGATACCGCAGACCTGAGCCTTTTTACCGAATGCAAGAATATCCGGTTTAACGTAATGCTCATGAGCCCAGAACTTGCCGGTCATTCCAACGCCGGTTTGCACCTCATCGTAAATAAGAAGGGCTTCGTGCTTGTCAGCCAGATCACGCAATGCCTGATGGAATTCCGGACGGAAATGACGGTCACCGCCTTCTCCCTGTATCGGCTCGATCAGGATACCGGCGATATCATCCTTATAGATCTCGAAATAGCGTTCTGCCTGAGCAATCGCCATTTTTTCCTGAGCGGCGGTTGCATCAATATTTTCTTTAGTAGCAGGGTAGGTCATGGCCGGACTGATCACACGCGGCCAGTCGAATTTAGGGAAGTACTTAACTTTGTGGGGAACCGTGTTAGTGACAGACAGGGTATAACCCGATCGTCCGTGAAAGGCCTTTTCAAAGTGAAGGATCTTATGGCCTTTTTCCTGACGATATCCTTTTTGAAAATTCTTTTGCACTTTCCAGTCGAAAGCAACCTTCATGGCATTTTCTACCGCCAGTGCACCGCCTGATATAAAAAATGAATAGGGCATGTAATCAGGAATTCCAACCCGGCCGAACGTAGCCAGAAATTGGGCCATGTCTTCAGTATATATATCAGAGTTGGAGGGCTTGTTGATGGCAACCTGAGCCAGACGCTGCAAAAAATCATCATCACCGGCCAGTTTGGGGTGATTCATGCCCAAAGGATTAGATGCAAAGAACGTAAAGAAATCCAGATATCTCTTTCCTGACTTAGAATCGAGAAGGTAAGCTCCCTCACTATTTTTAAGATCTAGAACCATGTCGTAGCCATCGGTGAGAAGGTGCTTATCTAAAACTTTGCGTACGTTATCGGGATTGATATTTAAACTGTCTTGCATTCCAAACTCCTGTGGGTGAATTGTTTATATAAATCTACCAAAAGCATCAAAATGCCTCAATAGCGTTTAAATTCACTAAAGTTAGAATAGGGATTTTATGGGGTGGTCCAAGAGCGAGGAAGAATGTTGATTGAGAGGGAGAGTATAGAGCATAAACGGTGAACTAATGTCACCGGATTTTATCACTAATATAAAATAGCCTTTTGAACCTAATCAAAACGCTTTTATTGGTCCCAGCCCTGGGTTTATAACCTGCACATATAGTGCAGCACGTTAGTATTTCGAGAACATCTATTTCCTGTAATTGGGACATGTTAGTCAGTTAGAGGATTTAAATATCCAATCCTTCAAATAAATAGATCGGTCCCTCGGTTATCGGTCGTTCGGTGAATCGTTAATCAGAAGAGATGAACTGCGAATCACCGAATGGACCGAAATGACCGAACTGCGATCTCGGGGCTGGAATAAATAACTAAGCCATGGTTCAGTTTGGTGTTTTGCAAAAGATGAGGTGTTTTTCGGTCAGCCGGCGGATAAGAGCCCGACGAGCTTAATTGAATTTGTCGTTAATCATTTCCCAAATAAATTCACGTCCTTTGGCTGATTTGAGCTGTTTTTCTCGGCGCATAGCTTCTTTCTTTGTTTCATAATCTTCAGTATAGGCTAATTTCCAGGGACGGTATTTTATGGACCACCCTTTTTTACATTAACGAGTTATGAGAAGAGGAGACGCTGCTCCAGATCCGATGTGAACCCAATATAGATTTTTGATGGGAGGGAGAATACAAAACATAAACGGTGAATATTATGACCCGGTTTCTTCTCTAATATGGAGAAAAAGCCTTCTGAACTTAATCAGAAGGCTTTTGCTAGTGGCGTGCCCGCCGGTGGTCGGATGTTAGTCGGATTCGAACCTACGTCCGCCAATCGGCGGATAAGAGCCCGACGAGCTTAATTAAATTTGTCGTTAATTATTTCCCAAATAAATTCACGTCCTTTGGCTGATTTGAGCTGTTTTTCCTCTGTGCATAGCTTCTTTCTTTCCGTTTCATATTCTTCAGTATAGGCTAATTTCCAGGGACGGTACTTTATGGTACCCCTTTTTTACCTAATGAGTTATGGGAAAGGGGCGCTGTCTCCAGATCTGAGGTGAACCCAATGTAGATCTTTTGATGAGAAGGAGAGTAAAGCGCATAAACGGTAAACATATGACCCCGGTTTTTCTCTCTAATATAAAAAAAGCCTTCATCAATGAAAGAAAGTTTTGCCAGCGGCGTGCCGCCAGTTAGTCGGATGTAGTCGGATTCACTAAGTTGCGCCAATCGTGCACAGAGCCAGACAGCTTTTATCGCATGTTTCGTTAATCATTTCCATATAATTCACGTCCTTTGGCTGATTTGAGCTGTTTTTCTCGGCGCATAGCTTCTTTCTTGGTATCAAACTCCTCAGTATACGCTAGTTTCCAGGGGCGATATTTTATAGTCCAGCCTTTTTTGCCTAACGAGTTATGGGAAAGGAGGCGCTGCTCCAGGTCCGAAGTGTACCCAATGTAGATCTTTTGATGAGAAGGAGAGTAAAGCGCGTAAACGGTAAACATAATCCCCGGTTTTTCTCTCTAATATAAAAAAAGCCTTCTGAACTTAATCAGAAGGCTTTTATTTAGTGGCGGGGGTAGGATTCGAACCTACGACCTTCGGGTTATGAGCCCGACGAGCTACCAGCTGCTCCACCCCGCGATTTGAAGACTTAAATATACGACTAATTACCTACCGATATCAAGGAGAATCTGAAATATTTTTGTTCTTCTTTCAGTGATGCTTTTCCTATTTTCAACTAAAAATTAACTGAAAATATTAAAGTATTTTATGATCACATCAAAGCAAGCAATTGAACTGGAAGACAAATATGGCGCACACAACTATCACCCGCTGCCGGTAGTTTTATCAAGAGGAGAAGGGTGTGCATGTCTGGGATCCGGAAGGCAATAAATACTATGATTTCTTATCTGCCTACTCTGCCGTTAATCAGGGGCATTGCCATCCAAAGATCACCAAAGCACTGACAGAGCAGGCTTCTACACCTTATGCCTGACTTCAAGAGCTTTCTACAATAATGTGCTGGGTGAGTATGAGAAATACGTGACCGAGTATTTTGGTTTCGATAAAGTTCTGCCAATGAACACAGGTGCGGAGGGAGTTGAGACAGCTATCAAGATCTGCCGCAAGTGGGCTTATGAGAAAAAAGGTATTCCAGAGGAGAAAGCACAGATCATTGTATTGGAGAATAACTTCCATGGTCGCACGACCACTGTTATTTCTTTTTCAAATGATCCGGACGCCAGAAAGAATTTTGGTCCCTATACACCTGGTTTTATTAAGATACCTTACAACGATCTTGAGGCTCTTAAAGAAGCTCTCGATCAACCCAATATTGCGGGGGTTTTAGCCGAGCCGATTCAAGGGGAAGCCGGTGTGGTTGTACCAGATGAAGATTACATTTCCAAAATGGCTGAACTTTGCCGTGAAAATAATGTACTGTTCATGGCGGATGAGATCCAGACGGGAATTGCCCGTACCGGAAGTTTACTCGCTGTTTGTGGGGACTGTGATTGTCAGGGACATTGCGAGCAACAAAGTACGTATACCAAACCCGATCTTTTGATTCTGGGTAAAGCACTTTCAGGGGGAGCCTATCCAGTGTCAGCAGTTCTGGCTGATGATCACATTATGGAAGTCATCAAACCGGGGCAGCATGGTTCAACCTATGGCGGAAATCCGCTGGCTTGCAAAGTGGCTATTGCAGCTCTTGAAGTTGTAAAAGATGAGAACCTGTCTCAAAATGCACGAAAGCTTGGGGAGATCTTCAGGTCAGAAATGCAGAAGCTGGTGGATGAAGAGGATCTGTTTGTGAAAGTAAGAGGTCGCGGACTCCTAAACGCAGTGATCATCAACGACACGACTGATAGTGATACCGCCTGGAGATTTTGTGTGGCTCTGAAGGACAATGGGTTACTAGCCAAGCCAACCCACGGTAATATCATTCGGTTTGCCCCGCCATTGGTGATGAGGGAGGAACAGCTTATGGAGTGTGTGGATATCATTCAGAAAACACTCATTTCCTTTGATAAATAAAGTAAGCAAAGAACGGTAATTATATAATTGATGTATTAATTAGTTAGAAGATCTTACATCATGTTATAATATTAGTTGATTCAGTCGGTTTAACTAATGCGCACCTCAGGATATCAGACATCATTTCCAAAATGCTTAGACCTAATACTTACTTACTGTTTGGGATTCTTTTACTCAGCTTAGTTGGCTTATCCTGTTCTGACAGCTATATAGATAATGTTCAGAGAGGAGGTTGGTATAATTATGAAGCAGGCTTGCCGGAACTAAGACTTTCCACGACCGGTTATTTTAATGAACAGGGTGTACCAACCATAGGTGTTTCCGGTGATGTGGTTTATGGGGGGCTTATCTACAAACAAAATAAGGATGGCGATATTCAAGCCGACATTTCTATTGAGATCATTGTCAGAGATGTTGAAGATGATATGCTTGTTGCTGATAAAATGTTTTCAAGATCACTTATTGCTGAGAACAATTCAGTGATCCACAGTCAAAATCTATTCAGGTTTGCTGAGCAATTTGAAGTTAAACCCGGTGAATATGAAGTCAGTGTAACCGTGACTGATGATAATTCCGGGAAACAAATGGTTAGAAAGAGTTCAGACAAGTATTGAAGACATTGATGAGGGGTATCGTTTCGATCTCTCGAAGTTCAAATATTTGGTAAGGAAAATTCAGTGGATGGAGCTGAATTTATTCCGGTTACAACCTATGATGTGCCTGCAAATCTGGACTCACTGAAATTCATGGTGCAGATCAACAACAGCTCGAATGCGCCGATCAATATTCGTTCAAACCTAAAAAAGTTTGAAGCCGATACTTCTATTGCCTGGCCAATGAGTATTCAGAACTATCCAAGATCAAGTATCAGATATCAGGGAATAGAATATGATGAGTTTGAGATCCTCCAATCCGGTACACGAACTATAGATCAAAATGGAAACATTTTTATCGAGTACTCATATGGAGATCTGGAAATGGGTAATTATAGACTTGAAATATTTATAAACGGAAAGGGTGAATTAAGCACTGAAGGTGGGAGGGAGTTTGGAATAAAGCCGGCTTACTATCCGGCTGTCAAAACGACACGGCAGTTGGCGGAACCGCTGGCATATATAATGACCGATAAAGAATACGAAGAGTTGATGTCCATTGAGAACGAAGATTCCCTGAAAATGGCTATGGACCGATTTTGGCTTTCCAATATAAAAAACTCAAATTTGGCTGAAGACGTTATATCACTTTATTATACCCGGGTGGAAGAGGCCAATAAGCAGTTCTCTAATTATAAGGAAGGATGGAAAACGGATCTGGGGATGGTATATATATTGTTTGGTCCGCCATGGAGTGTAAATGACGTTTTTAACAGGCGAAGTGATCTTATCCTATACGTATAATTTGGATGACCCCGAAAGAAATTATTTATTTAGAGTATCCGACATAAAAGGAAAATATTTTCCATTTGATAACTACATTCTGCAAAGAGAATTATACTACTATACCTTACCGAATATCGTCAAATACAGAGGTGGAGAACCGGTAGCATTCTCACTGCAGATCTCTGATCAATAAAGAGTAACATTTAATTACAGGTACAATGAAAACTTTTAAAAAATTATCAATATCACTAGTTCTTCTATTAATGATCCTTCCTACTTATGTAGCTTCACAGGATCGTATCGATGAGAATGATATCAAAGACATGGTTAACCGCAATGTGGTTCCTACTTTCCAAAAGACGGAGGTTTCCGGCAGTCCGTACGTTTCCGAGGACTTCACTGAAGGATCTTTTGAGTTATACAGCGGTAGTTATGCTTCAGGTCTGAATATGAATTACAACCTTTACGAAGAAGGGATCGAATATATTGCAGGCAGTGAGACTTACGCTGTTGATCCTGCAAACATCAGACAATTTATTCTTAAGATCGATGGAGAGAAACGCACGTTTAAAAGAGGCTTTGAATCCAGACGGCTTGAAGGGGATAAGTTCGTAGAAGTTGCCGCAGAAGGGCCGGTGAACTTCCTGATAAAACATGAGGTCAGCTTCAACGAAAATGTCAGTTCCGGCTATGGTTCTGCAACAAAACAAGCTTCCTATTCAAAGAACGAACGATATTATTTCCAGAAAGGCGATGAAGTCTCAAATATCAGAAGGCTAAATAACAGAAGAGTGATGCGCTATTTGGATGGCAACAAAGAAGTGGAAAAGTTTATAGATCAGAATGATCTCGATATGTCTGATCCATATGATGTTGCTGTAGCGGTACGTAAATTCAACAAATCAGTAACACAATAAGATCTGTTAATTTGTTTCTTATTTATATATAACTCATTTATCTTAGACCTATACTTAAGGCGATAGTAAATTAAGGGGCTATCGCTATAATTTTACAAATTTCATCAAGCAGAATATTATCAAACGAATGAGATCAATTCTATTAGTTTCGGCACCATTATTATTTTTATTTACTTCCTGTGCTTCCACCTCAAATCAATATCTGGCTTCCGAGTATAACGAAAGGGAGCAAAATACGACACTGAGTATACTACCTGTTCAGGCAGATGTATTCTTTGAATTTTTCCCCGGTTATACTTTTGGCAAGTTGGAGAACGGAGAAAATGAAACGTTCGAGCAATACCTTCCTACATATATTGAAAGAAATACTCAGGCAGACGTAAAGGAAATACTGACCGCTACATATGTGGTAGGCAGTAATTTTGAGTTAAAGAACCTGCCACTAAGATCCGAAGAGAACTTTCAGATCCTGGGGCCAAAAGAAAACACATCACTGACAAGTGAGAACATAAACTCCCGTTTTACCTTGATACTTGATCAGTTCAATTATCAAATGTATGATATTGAACAGGAGGGGGGAACTGTGCCGGGCATGAAATGGAAACTGAAACGAGGCTGAGGTTTGAAACAAAGTATCTGATATGGGATAATGAAACCGGACAGCCGGCTGCCTGGGGTAAGGTGAATTCGGTCAGAAGATACACAGCTTTGGAACGAGAAATGCTTTATCAGCTGCTTTTGGATGAAGCACTTCAGCAGATCCTAAGTAAAAGTCCGTTTTCCTGACCTGGAATAAATGTAAATGTATTCATCTTTTAATTCGATGGGCACTAACGGATTAGTTGCCCAGGCAATTACTCTCTCTAACTTTTTAATTTAGTATTGAAACGAATATTCCTTTCCATTTTATAACTATGGGCGTTTTGCCTAATTATATTTTGTATTTGAAGTTTATTATAAATACTATCTGTACTAGTACATGTTTACATGTTTTTATTACATGTTCTTGTGAATATTTTGTCTTAACCCATAACCAAAACCAAAGCTACTATGTTTAAAAAGCTACTATTTACAGTATTTGCTTTGTTATTATCGGCTAGTGCATTTGCACAAAGCGGTACCTTAACGGGGCAAATAACAGATGCTGAAACAGGAAAACCATTGGATCGGTGCGACTGTTTATATTGAATCCATTAACCGAGGTACACAATCCGATGTTGATGGTAACTACACTGTTTCCAGAATCGACGACAGGAACGTATACTGTTTCTTATCGGTATGTCGGTTACGTAACAGTAAATGAAGTTGTTAGATTCGGATAGGGAACTACAACACGTAATGTTGAATTAAGTGTTGATGTTGTTCGGTACTTGATGAATTTGTTGTTTCCGGATATGCTGTACAGCAGAAACGAGAAGTAACAGGTTCCATTTCAACGGTTTCTGCACAGGATCTTGAAAATGTTTCACTGCAGAACACAGAGTCTCTTCTACAGGGCCGTGCTGCCGGTGTGAACATTACATCTACTTCCGGTAATCCGGGTGGTGCGTTCCGTGTAAATATCCGTGGAAACGGATCTATTAACGCGGCTACTGAGCCTCTTTATATTATTGATGGTGTGCAAATTTCTTTTGCTCAGCTGTCTTCTCAGTCTAGTACGTCACCTCTTAATACTCTAAACCCAAGTGACATTGAGTCTATTGAGGTGCTTAAGGATGCGGCTTCTGCTGCCATCTATGGTGCTCAGGCGGCTGCCGGTGTTGTTCTTATTTACAACCAAGCAAGGTACTGCAGGACCAACACAGATCACAGCACGTGCTGAGACCGGTGTTCGTTCTCTTGCAAGAAACGTAGATTACATCAACTCTGATGAGTATGTACGTTATATGGGAGAAGGGCTTGCCATTAATAACGGTGTAACAGATGTTAGTGCTACCGGTACAGATATATCTGCATATGAGGATATATACTTTAACTATTTCAAAGACACGTTTTTTGGTGAAGATCCAAACAACCCCGGTCAACTTGCTAATACGGACTGGCAGGATTTCATTTTTGATGAAGGCGTAACTCAGAAATATAATGTTTCTGCGGCAGGTGGTAACTCTTCTACTAATTTCCCGCCTTTCCGGTGGTTATGAAAGCACTGAAGGTACTGCCTTTGATTCAGACTTTACCCGTTTGAATCTGCGAACTAACATTGACCACGAACTGGCAGAAAACTGGAGAACAGGAATAAGACTTAATATTTCCAGATCCGGTCAGACCGGTGTATGTCAGGATGGTAACTTTATTAACTGTCCTCCATCACAGGCTATGTTTGAAGCTCCAATGAGTTTCCCATTTCTGGCTGATGGTTCTTACAACCCAAATACTCGTTTCGGTCAGCCTAATAACCCTGCTGTACAGAGAGACGAAGTTGATCGTCTTAATACAGTAACTCAGATCCTGAGTTCTGTAAGACTTCAGTACCAAGCTAATGACTGGCTGTCTTTTAACAGTAGTGTGAATGTTGATTACCGTAACACACAGGATGAGCAGTACAGATCAGCAATTGCCGCTCCTGCCCAAAATGGCTGGATCAGTTTTGCTAACCGTAACGTAGAAAACTATCAGGGTAACCTGATCGCTAACTACAATCAGACTTTTGATGGTGTTCATTCTGTTTCTGGTTTTGTTGGAACAGAATACCGTTCAAATTATTCAGAAAGTCAGGTAACCAGAGGTGACGGCCTTCCGGGACCATTCTTTACGGTACTTTCAGCGACATCTACTCCTACTACTGCTGCCGGTATCAACAGCGAGTGGAGACAGGCAAGTTATTTCGGTAATGCCAAGTATACCTTCGATGAGAAGTATATTGTAAACGTTGTTGCCCGTTATGATGGTAACTCTCGTTTTGGTGCTGACACACGATGGGGTTTCTTCCCTTCTGTATCTGTAGGTTGGAGAATCACTGAAGAAGACTTCCTGAACGTAGATGCAATCAATGAATTGAAATTGCGTGCCGGATTTGGTACTACAGGTAACTCTGCCATTGGTAACTTTGCATCCCGTGGACTGTATTCCGCAAGTGGTTCTTACTTAGGATCTACCGGTTACGTCCTACTCAGTTGGGTAATGCCAACCTTGGATGGGAGGAAGCTCAGGAATTTAATATCGGTCTTGATTACGAATTCTTTGATGGCCGCCTGTTTGGTGCTATTGATGCTTACCAAAAGGATAACACCAACTTGTTATTTGGACGTCCACTGCCAAGTGATAGTGGATTCGGAAGATATTACTGAAAACATCGGTGAAGTTAGAAACACAGGTGTTGAGTTTGAATTGAACTCAGTAAACGTAGTTCGTTCAGGTTTCAGATGGGGATCACGCTTTAACGTGGCTTTCTCTGACAACGAGATCCTTTCACTGCCTAACGGTAACCCAATTGACGAAGATGATCTATTTGAAAGTCTTATTGAAGGACAGCCAATTGGTCAGATTCAGGTAGTACGGTGGGCAGGTGTTAACCCTGCTGATGGTCGCCCAATGTGGTATGACGCTGATGGAAACATCACTTATACGCCTACCAACTCTGTAGATGCTGTCAATTATAAAGACGGTGTTGCAAACATTGTAGGTGGATTTGGTAATACGATCAGCTACAAAGGATTAAGCCTGGATGCATTCTTCCAGTTTAGTTTCGGACAGTGGGCTTTCCCAAATACCGATTACTATTTCACCAGAACACCTGACTTCCTGATGAACCTTACGACAGAAGTCATGGACAGATGGAGAACACCGGGTGATGTTGACTTACTATCCACGTGCTATGGAAGCAGGACTGATTTTGCAGAAACGGCAAACTACCGTACACAGCTAAGTACAGCGTCCATTTATAATGCAAGTTACATTCGACTTAAGAACATTTCTCTGAACTACAGTCTGCCAGACAGTATTCACACAGAGAGATTGGATTGAGCGAATGTAACCTTCTTTGCATCTGCTGTGAACCTGGTGACATGGACAGCATGGCCATTCTATGACCCAGAAGTTGCCTTTAGTCCGAATGATATCTACAAGCAACTTGACCGCTGCTTCTTATCCGACAGAGCGTCAGGTTAATGCCGGTATTGAAATCCAGTTTTAATTAAAAAATTAGATAATCACATGAAGAAATTTAAAACACTAAAATACGCACTGTTCGTGACCCTGTTAATAGGGTTTACCGGCTGTGACAGTTCGTTTGGACGAGGTCGAAGCCATCTACTTCGGTTTCATCTGAGGTGGTACTTACCAGTGAAGCTGGTGTTGATGCTCTCAAGAGCTTCAATGTATTCCAAGATCCATGAAAGTCTTCAGTTTTACTACTGAATACTTTATTGGTCCGAGTGCATTCACCGATGAAACACGTAATCGACCGGGTTCTACCCGATATCAAGCATTGACACAAGCTACCGGAACAAGCGGTGGTACAGCTCACCTAAACAATTGGGGCTTGTATGAGATCATACAGGACGCCAACTTGATCATTAGTGCCGCTTGACGCCATCAGTTTTTGATGATCCGGCAACGCTTGAGCAATATCGCGGTGAAGCATTAGCACTGCGTGCTTTCGCAATGCACACTATGGTTAGAGTATACGGCTATGAGCCGGTAAGCTTCGGTCAGGGATGCTGGAAGGAAACTCGAATGCCGGTATCATAATCCGTACAGAGCCTACATTGGACCTGTCAGATGCTGATCTTAGACCACGTAGTTCAGTTAACGATGTTTATACTCAGATCCTTAACGATCTATAGTACGGCTAAAACATTGTTAGCCGGTCAAAATTCCGACAACCGCTATGTAACAGAAGCGTTTGTTGACGGTTTGACTGCACGAGTTAACCTCTATGCCGGTAACTGGGCTCCAGCTGCCGCCGCCGCCCAGGATGCTATCGATAACTTCCCGAACCCATTGGAGAACGCTGGAACCGGTGTTGCTAATTATGTTCGACGAAGGAACCGCTAGCGCGCATTCTGAAGCTTTATTCTTAATTGTGATCAATCCTGATACAGAAGGTGGAGGGTTCGGTAACGACGGTCCTGCTACTTACACTGCTGACGGATTCCTGGCTCAATTGCCTACACAATTTTTGCTCGACAAATATATTGCAGCTGATCACAGACTGGGTTGGTACGAAGACTGTACAACAACACAGTTAAATCCTTTGACTACCCCATCAAGTTGTGATGCTGTAAATACCAATGGTTTAGCCATTACGAAGTTTGGCGGTGAAAAAGGGAACTCAGTTGACGATATGCCAATGATGAGATTATCAGAAATGTATCTCATCCGTGCAGAAGCTTTAGCTAAAGATGCTCAAAGCCCAGCTGCCGGTGCAGCACCTCTTCAAACACTTAGAACTGCACGTAACACAGGCGCTGTACCAGCGGCTGCTCTTACTAGCATGCAGGCTTTTGAAGACGAGATATTGGATGAAAGAATGAGAGAATTAGGCGTTGAAGGACATCGATTCTTTGATCTTAAGCGTTTAGGCCGTGATATCAGAAACCCTGATGGTTCAATCAAAATGCGTGCTGATTCTTACAGAATCCTTGCAAGCATCGGATCAGGTCTGTTAAACGTAAACGATCAGCTGGTTGAAAATCCCGGTTACGAATAATGATAAACCGGATTATCGACTACAAATTTAACTCAAAAATTATTTTATCCAATGAAACTTAAATTACTTATAGCGTTACTTATTCCGCTTTTATTTATCAGCTGCGATAGCTTGTTTGATAAGGGCGATGTAGAGAAAACATATGACGGACCTGCTCAGGTAGAATTCACACCTTTGCAACAAGAGGTCTCCGAAATTGCAGGTTCAACAACTGTTAACTTGCAATTGATTGGCCAAACGCCAACATCTGATGTGTCTATTTCAGTGGAAGTGGATGCTTCTACTACTGCACAAGCAGGTGTTCATTATAACCTAACTAGTACACAAGCTACTATAGCAGCAAATTCTAATTCAGTTGCACTTCCTATTGAGATCTTAGATAGCGGTATCTTTGGTCAGGATAGTGAAGTAGAATTAGTACTGAACATTGCATCAGCATCTGGTGATGTACAAATAGCTGAAAACTTAGATCAGGCAACAATCTTTATTGCCGAATTTGGTAGAGCAGCTACATTAAATGCTCAAGCACTTGATTTACGTGCTGGTATAGATGATAACCAAGTGCTTGTCAGTAATGTGACCGGACAACCGGGGGATAGCAGTAGAATTATTACTACGAATCCCGCTGATGGTGACTTTGAAGGAGAAACAATAGTAGGTTACACAATTCTTGCAGCCCCACAACGTGGTGGATCTGTACTGGTTGAGGTATTAAATTCTGCTAATGGAGCCCCTGATGCGTCTCTTGAAGATCACGTAGCTCATGTTATTAGAGGATCACAAGCCTCTCAGACATCATTAGCTAACTTTACTGTGTCTGCTGAAACACTTGGGTTTGTTGCTGCTACAAGTAGTGCAGCTCCAATTTATGGTGTACTTCAGTTTACATGGAATGATGAAACAGCTATTGATTCTACTAATAGTGTAACTGTCGATGTAATTGAGATTGGTTATACTGGCACAGTAGGCCAAGATACAGTTTCAATAGACTTACATGAAAGTGATGTAGATGGAGCTGTAGGTGCATATGTAGGTGTTTCCGCCATAGACCTGGCTGTAAACACTGTTTACAATCTTGTTCAAATTGATGTAGTTGAACCAGTGGAAGCTGGCGATTCAGAAGCAGAACGTACTACTGATTATATTCGTGGTACAGGTTTCTATCTTTCAATGGTCCATATTGGTCCTGCCGGACTTAATGGAGATGATGAAAGAATTCCTGCTCAACAACCACCACTGCTTAGTGGACAGTTGATCGATAATGCTGCTTCATTTATACCTATCAGTGAACTTGCTGAGGTAACTATTGACTCAGTTAATGTCCTACCATAGGTTATAAATATAAATTCTTATATTTAAAGCCATGCCTCAAACGAGGCATGGCTTTTTTAATTTAAAAAACAAAATTATGCGCAGTTCAGTTTTTACTTTTCTAAGTGTCCTATTATTATCAATTCTTACAAGCTGTAGTCTTTTTAATAACGATACTCAAGTCGAAAAGAGAATAGCACTATATTTCCAGGCTCAAAATATAGGTGATACCCTTTCTTATCAGCAAGATTCCCTTGTGGTAACAGATTTTAAATTCTCGGTTGACCGATTTGCAGTTGCCGGTAACGACATTGAGCTTGAAAGTTCGCCGGGCATCAATACATTTCTATTTACTTATGATCTGAATGCTAATGATGATCGATTGGTCATAGACGTAGGGCTTGGAATTGCTGACAACTTTACATTTAATAGTTATTCCATGTTCATAGAACCGGTACCTGAAAATGCAGGTATCTTAGATGACGACTTTTTTGGGGAAGAAAATAATTATTCCATGGTTATCAAGGGGTCTTACAATAGGAAGAATTTCAATTTTAGAATATCGCCGACTTTGGACAGGTCATTTACATTTGAGCCGGTTACGTTGAGTGATATAGATGAAACCTTACTATTAAGCAAGACCATTGATCTTAATGACGTTTTCTTAAACCCAGATGGATCCATACTGGACCCAACAGATGAGACTAATAGCACCATCATCATAGAACGAGTACGAACTTTCCTTGAAGTTGAGGGTGTTGCAGTAAACTATTACTAATGATACTATGGTCTTAAAAAGGCCTGCTTAAAATACTTCCTGACAACCATCTCTCTATCTGTCTGCGCTGTACGTTGTAATAATAGTTACTACGGCGAAGAACAAAATTATCGAAAGGGTAGAATTTGGTATTAAGTTTCGGACGGTCAAAAACAAAATTGGTTTCCGGATCCTCTCGATTATAAGAATATGACCATATCATCCGATTGGTGTAGTTGTTTACATACATTGGAGGACCAAAGAGGATATACATCATACCGGTATCCGTTTTCCAGCCTTCCTTGAAATTGGAAAACTGTTTATTGGCTTCTTCAACCCTTTCATAATACAATGAGATCACGTTTCGGGCTTTATTTGAGTTTTTGACATTTGACAGCCAAAAGCGGTCTATGGCATTTTTTAATGCAGTTGGATCTTCAATGGCCATCAGTTTGTCATATTCCTTTTCAGACATGATGTAAGCGAGAGGGGCAGCAAGTTCCCTTGGAGTTTTCAATGAAGGATAGTTTGGACTTTTAATACCGAACTCAATGGCTTTATAAATTTGCTCTTCACCTTCACCTGAACTGACTTCCAGTCTGTAATTGCCTCTTTGCAGTTCGTGGAAATTGTACTCAATGACAACGTTTCCCGGCTGTGTCAGGTTACGAACAGAAGATTGAACGACTTCAAATTCATCATAATCAATGCCAATACGCTGAATGCTGGCCGGGGAATAATCACTGTAATTCATTGGCCGGGCAATGCTGGTGTCTGATTCAAATCTCATAAGGCGCATTTGAACATTTAATCCCGATTCCTGATCTCTGTTGATAGCTTGAAATCTGAATCTCAAAGAATCCATTCTTGAAGGAATGTCGAAAGTGGTAGCCTGGTTGAAATCCTCATTTTCAAGATCAGAGTTTTTGGTAAGCAGACTTACATTTGTAATAGCTGAAGTATTGGTACTTGGAGAGGGAACCGTAACGGTATTTCGCCTCAGTGTTTGTTTAGAAGACTGATTATCGGTAAGACTGACCATTACCAATAATTCGCCGGGAGTGACCTCAAACTCCTCTTCAAATAAATAAATAGATTGGCTGTTAACAATATCATTGGTTTCACTGCTTATTACATCGTTAAAACTCTCTCTGACGAGAACGTTTCCACTTTCTGAATTTTCTTTTATGGTGATCTCAATTGTGAACCGTGCAACATAATTATCATTATCGTTGGCATAGATAAGGCTTCCCTCAACCAATTCTCCCGTTATGTTCAGGATAGGTGTATTATTATTGTTGATGTAGGCGGTGGAAGCCATTCGCAATTCAGGGAAGCCGGGTTGGTAGTTATAAGAATCGCCGCGGTCAATATCATCCACATAAGAATTGGAACAGCCGGATAAAATCAAGATTGCGCTAAGTAAAAGGCCCGCTGTAAGTAGTTGAATTTTTTCAATCATGATCAAGTATTTGAATTCTTTTGCATTAATGTAACTATAAACAAAGGGTCTGTCTATTTATTATAGTATTATAGTTCGTTTTTATAAAAATTAAGCTGGAAAACCTCTTTATGAATAGTATATGAATTGTAAATAAATGTTAGAAAAAACTTTGATGGGAACGATAATATTAATTATCATCCCACTCATCTAACAATAATCTAAAGAGGACCTAGTATGTTAAAAAAGCTACTAATCAGTTCGTTCATGGTCTTAGTTTCTGTTTCTGCTGCCTTTGCGCAGACGACAACAGTTACTGGTACCGTTACTGATGCAGAGACTGGTGAGCCTATTCCGCAGGTTGCGATCTATATCTCGGATTTGTCTACCGGTTCTGCTACAAATATTGATGGTGAATACACTATCGATGGCGTTGAATATGGTACTTACACTTTCCGTGTGAGTTCTGTTGGATACATCACCATTGAGCGTGAGATCACAGTAAATGCAAATAACAATTCATTTGATTTTGAGTTGGCACAAGATATTCAGCTACTTGAAGATGTTGTGGTAACCGCTTTTGGTGTAAGCCGTGAGCAAAAATCATTGGGTTATTCCGTTCAGGATGTTGACGCCGAAGCATTGGCGCGTGTTGATCAAAACAGCGTTGTTGGTGCACTTGCCGGTAAAGTAGCCGGTGTGCAGGTTGTTCAGAGTCCAACGATGGGTGGTTCTGAAAGGATCCGCATCCGTGGTGTAAACGGACTTTCTGATGGACAACCATTATTCGTTATTGACGGTACTCCTGTTGATAACAGCTCATTCCTTTTACAAGGAGGAGGTAGTAGTGCCCGAGGTCGTGATCTGGGTAACCTTGCTTCTGATATTGACTTGAGCAGTGTTGCTAACGTTTCTGTACTTAAAGGTGCTGCAGCTGCTGCACTGTACGGTAACCGTGCGGCAAACGGTGTTGTTCTTATTACCACCAAGAGTGGACAAATGGGTGCAGATCAGCCGATGAGAATCGACTTTTCTAACAGCACTTATTTTGAGAACGTATACATCATGCCAAATTACCAGAATGAATACGCCGGGGGTTATACACAGAGTTTCCCTCAATATGTTGACCCTGCTGATGGCCAAACCTACAATGGTTTGAACTATGCTGCCGATGAAAGCTGGGGACCCAGAATGGATGGAACCCAGTATCGACCATGGTGGTCATGGTACGATAGCGACTTTGATGGGGATGGTGTAAGTGATTATGGAAAAACCGTTCCGTTAACGCCGAACGAAGATAACATTCGTAATTTTTATGATACCGGAGTCAGAGTTAGTAACAAGCTTTCTATCTCAGGTGGTTCAGGTAACTCAGCTTATCGTGCCGGGTTGAACAACACAAATCAAAGTGGTGTTTTCCCTAATTCAACGCTTGACAAGACGGCCATTAACTTTAATGGTTCTTTGAATCATAATAACAAGCTGACCTCAAGTGTTTCATTTAACTATGTGAATACACAGGGTAAAGGACGTCCAGCAACCGGTTATTCTGCCGAACAGGGTAACCCTGCTCAGGCTATGAATCAGTGGTTCCAGCGTCAGTTAGATATGGATAAGCTTCAAAATTACCGTTCAGATGATGGAACGATCATGTCCTGGAACATCCGTTCCAATACAAATATTCGTCCATTATACTGGGATAGCCCATATTTTACAGTGTATGAAAACGTACAGCAGGATGACAGGGACCGTCTTTACGGTAACTACAATCTTTCTTACAATGTGAATGAGAATGTTGAGCTGATCGGTAAATTACACCTTGATACCTATTCCTTTACTGCTGAAGACCGTATTGGTACCGGTGGACTGGAAGAAGATTGGTACTATATATCACAGCGTTCAAGACGTGAAGTGAACTATGAAACAGGTGCCCGATTCAACAAAGATTTTGAGGATTTTTCACTCTCCGGTTACGCGGGTGGAAATATTTTAACTCAGGATTATAGCTCAGTAATTCAGCAAACTGTAGGAGGTCTTTCAACCCCTAACTTCTTTAACATCGATGCGTCAATCAACAGACCGGATGTAACAAGTTATAAGGAAGAAAAAGAAGTACGCAGTTTGTTCGGTACTGCAACACTTGGTTACCGTGACTTAGTTTACGTTGATGCTTCATTAAGAAATGACTGGTCTTCTGCACTTCCTGCAGACAATAACTCTTACCTATACTACGGACTTTCCGGTAGTTTGGTTTTCACAGAGTTTGATACATTCAGTGATCAGAGTATCCTGAGTTTTGGTAAGGTTAGAGCTTCTATCGCACAGGTTGGTAGCGATCTAGACCCTTACAGAATTCTACAGACATTCAACAGCTCGACTCCGTACGGTAGTCAGCCTGCACAATCTATTCCTAACGTTCTTTCCAATCCAAACCTCGAGCCGGCTATTTCATCCGACTATGAGTTTGGTGTGGATTTACGTTTCTTGAATGGACGTGTAAGAACGGATGTGACTTATTACAACTCTGTGAAAGAGAATGAGATCTTGCAGCTTGATGCTCCAGGATCCAGTGGTTACAGTGCTACTCTTGTAAACGCCGGTAAATTTACAACCACCGGTTGGGAAGTTGCTATAGGAGCTACTCCTATCGAGCAGAGAGATCTGAGCGTAGATATGCAACTTAACTGGTCAATGAGTGAGTCTATAGTTAATGAGCTTGCTGAAAATCTAGATACCCGACTCCTTGAAAGTGCATTTTTCGGTATTCAGCTGTTCGCAGTTGAAGGCGAAGAGTGGGGTAGAGCCATTACGTTCCGGCGGTTACGGTGGTACACAATACCACGATAACGGTCAGCCTATTATTAATGCAAGTGGTACTTCTTATGCGCTTGAATACAATAAGGACCTAGGAAACATCCTTCCTGACTGGAACGGTGGATTCAACTTTGATGTGAACTACAAAAACTTCTCTCTTGGAGCATTCATTGAGTTCCAGAAAGGTGGTAAGTTCTATTCTATCTCCAGAATGTTTGGTGCCTATTCCGGACTTGTTGATGAGACGGTAGGAAATAATGCGTTAGGTAATTCTGTACGTGACCCACTTGTAGATTCTAATGGTAATACGACTTACTATGATCCGGTTGAAGATGAAATGGTACCTTATGCTTCATTACCTGCCGGTCAGGTTTCATCGAATTCAGGTGGGGTATTGCTTGAAGGTGTAGACGCCAATGGAAACCCTGTTTCTTACTACGTAGAATCGGTTACTTATTGGGGTAATTTATTTTACAACAAGGAAGAATGGTTAGAAGATGCGAGTTATGTGAAGCTCAGAGAGCTTGAATTGACTTACAACTTGTCTGCCAACACCCTTGAGAGATTACCAATCAACCGTGCAAGCGTGTCATTGGTTGCTATGAACCCACTGCTTATCTATTCTAGTGTTGACGGAGTTGATCCTTCAGCGATTCAGAATAACGCTACCGGGTTTGGATTCTGGGAAGGTGGTACTCTACCGGGTACTCGCTCCTTTGGATTTAACATCAACGTTGGATTTTAAATCATAGGAGACAGATAATTATGAAATTTTTAAATAACAATTATATGAAAGCAGCAAAGAAACTAGTTCTTGTTATGTTACTGACGGGACTGTTCATGAGTTGTGATGACTTTGGCAGTATCAATACTGATCCAAACAATCCTTCTCAGGTTAGAACAGAACTACTGCTCACGAATGCTCAACGCAGTATGAGTAATAAGGTAGGTGCCGTTATGGGAACGATCTGGGCTCAGTACATTACTGAAACGCAATATACCGAAGCTCAGGAATACCGAGAGGTAAATGCTAACTTTAATGGCTGGTACACCGGTCCTCTTCAGGATCTTCAAACCATCATTGATCTGAACTCAAATGCTGAAACAGCAAGTGATGTATTATCAGGTGGTAGTAATGCCAATCAGATCGCGGTTGCGCGGATTCTGAAAGCTTATTTCTATCAAATGATCACCGATCGCTGGGGAATGGTTCCTTACTCTGAGGCTCTTCAGGGTAGTGAAAACTTTCAACCGGCTTATGATCTGCAAGAAACTATATACACAGATATTATTGCAGAGTTAAAAGCCGCCGCTGAACAGATCGATCTTGGATCAGCTGCAGTTGTTGGTGATATTCTGTTTCAGGGAGATATGCAGAAGTGGATCAATTTTGCTAATAGTTTAAGAGCCAGAGCGGCACTTAGATTATCAGAAACCACAGGGGCAACACTGACTCTTGCTGAAAACGAATTCGCTGATGCTATCAGTGATGGCGTTATCACGGAGGATGTCTTGTATCCTTATCTGACAAGTGCAGATAATGAAAACCCATGGTACACTCGATTCAGAACGCGTACAGATTATGCGATCTCAAAGACCATGGCTGATTTCATGATAGGCATCAGTGATGACCGAATTTTGGTTTACGCTAATCCTGCACCTAACTTTAGTAATAACGATGCTGAAGTAGAGTTCAGTGAGATCAGCGGAATGCCATTTATGGCAAACGCAGGTGATACTACTAATGCTTATATATCCTTTCCAGGTTCTGCTATAGGTGCCGGTGGACCGGGTGTTGGTATTCAGGATGCCCCACTTCCTATTATAACGGTTGCAGAAATGGAGCTTGCTCAGGCAGAAGCTGTAGAACGTACATGGATCGCTGGAGTAGCTGAAGAACATTACCTTGCAGGTATTGAAGCTTCCTGGAATCAGTGGGGTGTATATGGAGATGGTATTGATTTTGCCACCTACATTGCACAACCTGAGGTTGCTTATGATACAAACAATTGGGAAGAGCTGATCGGTGAGCAAAAATGGATTGCTTTATTCCCCAATGGATATGAAGCATGGTCTGAGTGGAGACGTCTTGGTTTCCCAGTGCTTACACCTAACCCATTTGGTGTGTTGAATCAGATACCGTTACGCTTTACGTATCCAACATCTGAGGTAACTAACAACAAGGATAATTACAACGCTGCTGTTAGTGCTCAAGGTCCTGATGAACCATTAACTCCGGTTTGGTGGGATCAATAAATTCAGTAACATACTGATGTAAATTTTAAAGGCCACTCTGTTCTCAGAGTGGCCTTTTTTTATGCAATCAAATTCTTGCTTTCTTTCCATCATCCGGTTCTCTTTGAATAATACTGTAATAATTTAATTTTGGTTGAACCGAATAATGGAAATATAAAACCGGAATCCATCCCGGATCAGAATGACTGGTTTATATAGTATGGTGGTTTATTATAGCTCCTCACCTTGGCCCACTCCATCACCCGGCTCGAATAATAATGAACAACAAAGTCTAATCAGAATGAGCCAAATGTATGGAGTTATTACGCATCAAAATCCATCATTTCGTCCGGTTTGATGTTGGTTTATGAGTCCTGATTATGTGAGGGCGGGGCGATGGATGGGTTTGGGATTGGAAAAGCATTATAATTTTGAACCGGGATTTACAGGATTATATAAAGGATTATCAGGATTCTGCAAAATACAACTCACCAAACATTCAAAGCCCGGTCTTTGCGAGACGGATGGTAGTTTAATGCAGGTTTATGAGGTACAACAACGAAGCAATCTCCCTAAAACGAGCAACCAAATAGATCAGGGGATTGCCACAGGTTTTATTCAACTTACCTTTCTTTGTGCCAACAAAAGAAATCAATGCTCCATCACTGGGCTTGCCATAAAATCTGGTGCCATGCAGGATACGGTCATTCTGAAGATACTTCTGAAGAATCTACACAGGCCTGAACTGAGTTACCAAGCTGTTTTCTGTTTGCAGATCTTTCGGGAGTACCTTCAGAATGACTAACTTTGGTAAGTTGGTTTATGAATGCATATACCTATATAGTGACAAATCCTAAAAAAACGACGTTATACACAGGTGTAACAAATGATCTCAGAAGAAGAATTGTAGAGCATTACCTTAATCGGGGGTCTTCTAATACTTTTGCTGGAAAATATCATTGTTATCCTCTTATGTGGTATGAGGCCTATCCAACAATGAGAGAGGCTATTCAAGCTGAATAGAGAATTAAAGGTAAAAGCGGAAAATGGAAAGAAGATCTGATCAACCAAGGAAACATTAAGTGGAATTCCTTGAATAAAAACATCCTTGGTGAATGGCCACCCAATAAAACTTTACCAAGTTAGTCATTCAGATCCGCCGGCGGAGAAGAATGACTGGTTTATATGTTATCGTGGTTTATCTTAGCTCCTCACCTTGGCCCACTCCATCACCCGGCTCGAATAATAATGAACAACAAAGTCTAATCAGAATGAGCCAAATGATGGAGTTATTACGCATCAAGATCCATCATTTCGTCCGGTATAAATCTATTTCTAGACTTGTCAGAGAGAGGACGGGGTGATGGATTGAAGTTGATAGCAATATATAATGTCCGGTAATCGAGTCATTCAGATCCGCAGGCTGGCTGATCAAGATGACCACGGAGGAGGTTAGACCGAGGCTTAAGCCCAATCCAAACCCAGAATATTCAGTTTAACACAAATTTAAGTTTCAACAGGCTATCACAAAGTAGCCGTTAGAATTCCACCCGAAAGCCACAGTTCTCTTACCTTGTATTCGAGTTGAAAATAAACGTTATCTCTTTGCAGAACATAATGTTCAAAAGGGTAAACATCAGATCTTGATTTATTCCGTTCGAAAACAAAGTTGTATTCGGGGGCAGTTAAGTCATAGGAATAAGCCCATTTCATCTCATTCAAACTTTTGGTTTGATAGAATGGAGGACCAAAAAGAATGTAGACCATACCCATATCAGTCTTCCATCCTTCCTTAAAATTGGAAAAGAGTTTATTTGCTTCCTCAACTCTGTGGTAATACATGGAGATAACACTTCTTGCAAGCGACGAATTTTTAATATTACTAAGCCAAAACCGATCTACAGCAGCTTTTAAAGAATCATTTGAACTGATCTGCATCAATTGTTTGTAATCTTTCGGTTCCATTAGGTATATCAATGGTTCAGCCAACTCTCTGGGGGATTGAACCAATGGATAATTCTCTCCTTTAATAGAAAAATCCCGGGCTTTGTAAAGCTCATCTCTTTCTTCAAGATCCTGACCAACCTCAAACCGATAATTACCATTTGGCAGGTTATCAAACACAAATTCTACAGTTACATTACCCGGTTGTGATAACTGCCTCTGTGTGCTTTGAATAATTTCATAGTCTCTTAGATCTATGCCCTTATATTCAATGCTCGAGGCAGAACGATTGGTGTAGGTCATGGGTGCAGCAATGCTTGTGTCGGCATTGAACCTGATGAGTCTGGCATTGAACGTGAGGTCCGATCGGTCTTTGGATGTGTTGGCGACCTGGAATTCAAACTTCAGACTGTCAGCTGTCCGGTTTACGTCATAGGTTGGAATAGGTTTGAATCCACCTGAGTTTTGATCCTTTTTAGCCAAAAGACGGATACTTGTGATATTACGAACTCCGTCCTCTAAAACCGGAATGTGTGCTTTTTCTTCTCTCACGATAAGTTTCCCCGTAGCCTGATCCATTACAGAGACTACTACATCGAAATATCCGCCCGATACGTCATATTCCTTGTAGAAATTATAAAGATCTTCATTGAGAGCGTTGTTCGATCCATTTTGTAAGATAGTGGCAGTAAAAGAATCTGAAACAACATTATCGGTAGTTGTATTGATGACTTCAATATTTACACTTATGGAAGCAGTGAGTTCATCCTCCTGTTCTTTATAGATCAGGCTGCTCTTTGGTATGGTGCCTACGATCTTCATTTTTGGCGAGCCATCTTCGGTGATGGTCCCGGCCGGCTCAAACCAAAGTTCCGGTAAGCCCGGTTGATATTCATAGGTTGCCCCTCTATTGATATCTTCCACATAAGTGTTAGAACAAGCGGATAGGAAGAGAGAAAAAGCAATAAGGATAAAGATCCCTGATATTTCTAACTGAAAAACTCTCATATTTTGACCTCACTTTTTGAAAAAATCAATTCACAATGATTGCAACATTTAACCTATCTTTAGCTATCCATTTTAATGTACTCACTCACATAAATAATCACTCTTTATGATTTCTGCAAGGAGACGAACGAAAATTGTCTGTACTATTGGGCCAAGTTGTAATACTCAGGAAAAGATAGAAGACCTGCTTTTGCATGGAATGAATGTAGCCCGGTTAAACTTCTCTCACGGTACTCACGATGATCATGCCAAGGTTATTCAACATATCCGAAAGGCAGCTAAAAAATATAAGTACAGCGTTCCCGTACTGATGGACCTTCAGGGACCTAAGATCCGTGTCGGGCAAATGAAAGATGGTGGGCAGGAACTGAAAACCGGTTCCACTGTTAAGATCACAGCTGAAGATGTAGAAGGAACCAGTCATGTAATCCCAATTGATTACAAAGGATTGATCCGCGAGGCCGAAGAAGGAAATTCTATTTTACTGGATGATGGTCTGCTGGAATTCAAGGTTACGGCTCAATTACCGGACTCACTTGAAGCAAAAGTGGTGGTTGGCGGTATTCTGAAATCAAGGAAAGGAGTGAACCTTCCGAACGTGAAGATCTCCGTGCCATCTATGACTGAAAAGGATATTAAAGATCTTGCGTTTGGGATCAAACAGGGTGTGGATATCATTGCACTTTCATTTGTACGAAGTGCTAAAGATGTCAGAGATATTATTTCAAGAGTCAGGGCTGCAGGAAGTCAGGCGTCAATTATTGCTAAGATAGAGAAACCTGAAGCACTGGATGTGATCGATGAGATCATTGAAGAGGCCGATGGGATCATGGTGGCTCGCGGGGACCTCGGAATCGAGATACCCACCGAGCAGGTTCCGGTAGTTCAGAAAATGATCATTGAAAAATGCAGAACGGCAGGTAAACCTGTCATCACGGCTACTCAGATGCTGGATTCCATGATCACAAATCCACGGCCAACCCGTGCTGAAAGTTCCGATGTTGCTAATGCTGTTTTAGATGGAACTGATGCGGTTATGCTTTCCGGGGAAACAGCAGCAGGAGCATTCCCAATGGAGGCTGTAAATGTGATGGATCGTATCTGCCGTTCTATTGAGGATAACCGGCCTCAGTTGTATAATAGTTTGGGATATCGAAAGCCGGAATGGAAAGAAAAGCAGGTGATCGAGTCGCTGGCTTATTCTTGTGTAACCATAGCTGAGAATGTAGAAGCAAGTGCTATCAGTACCATTACCCACTCAGGGAATACCGCCCGACGTATTGCAAAATTCCGTCCGAAGGTTCCAATTGTAGCATTTACGGAGAACAAGAAAGTTCGCCGGCAGCTGAACCTTGTTTGGGGAGTGTACTCAGTCCGGTTAGATGAACTTTTTGATACGGACAGGAGTGTTAAAATGATGGAGGATCATCTCAAGGATAATGGTATGGTGAAGAAGGGTGATCGTGTTATCATTGCAACCGGAATGCCAATTGCCAAGAGAGGTCGTACCAATATGATCAAGGTTAGCACTATAGAATAGTATGGAACTTCGTGTGTAATATGGGTTTCCGAAATCTTTTTCTGTGGATCGTGATGGTTGTCCTGTTTGCAGGATGCAGTACATCGTTACGGTCGAACTGGAAAAATTTTAATGCCTACTACAATACATTCTATAATGCTAAGAAAAGCTACAGGGCAGGACTAGAAAAAAATGTAAGCCAGCCCAGAGATTACAATCCACTTGTTCCGATTCGCATACACGAACCGCCGGTAAATGCCGGATATCAGGATTTTGAGAGAGCGATACAGAAATCTGCTGATATTCTGAGAAAACACGAGGAATCGAAATGGGTAGATGACGCTTTATTTTTGATTGGCCGGTCTTATTATTACCAGCAGGAGTTCTACTCAGCAGATCAAAAGTTCGATGAACTGTATCTGACCTCTCAGAAACAGGATCTGCAAAAAAAAGCAGTACTCTGGAAAAGCAGAACTTACCTGGATTTGGGATTGAATAGCGAAGGTATTGCTTATTTAAGTGACCAACTTAACTCAGATCTCGAACATTGGAATGATAACGAAATAGCAGAGCTGAAAACCCTGCTGGCTCAGCATTATGTAGCTCTTGAAAATTGGTCTTCAGCTGAAGAGGCACTTAGAGAGTCTGTGCCATTTCTTGATAGCCAAAGCTTAAAAAGCAGGGGTTATTTCCTGTTAGGACAGGTTTATGAAGAGCTTGGTATTTATGAAACCGCTTATGGCGTTTACGATCGGGTAAAAGATCACTACACAGAATATAGGTTACAATATCTGGCGCAGAGAAAAAAAGCTGAACTTGCAAGGGTGATGGGGCGAAATGACATTGCCGCAGGTATTTTTAATGAAATGCTCAGAGATGATAAAAACATAGACTATCTCTCTGAACTGGATTTTGAACTTGCAAGGACAGAACATCAGAGAGGAAATTATGAGAGGGCAGAGGTACTTTACAACAGAGTTTTACATGGAAACAGTGCTCCTGTAAAGCCGGATATAAGGGCGAGAAGTTACAATGGTATTGCAGAGATCTACCGGTACAGCAAAGATGACTTTATGATGGCTGCGGTCTATTATGACTCTGCAGCTCAGGTAAACGTTTCAAGAGATCTGTTGCCTGCTTCTTTCAATGTGTCTGAACTGGCTAATTCCTTTGGCACCTATTCACGCATTAAAAAAGAGCTGTCCCGCCAAGATAGTTTATTGGAATTAGGACTGTTGTCTGATGAAGAACTGGATTCCGTAGTTACAGTCCTGCGAAGGCAAAGGATCCTGGAATTACAACAGCAGCGGCAGGAAAGAAACAGAGAAGATCGGTTGATGACGGTTGAACAACCCGGATCACAAGTTCAGGACCTATCCGGTAGAAATGGGTTTTTAAATACAAATAACCCTGAATTGCAGGAATCTGTTAAACAGCAATTCTATCTGGTTTGGGGAGACAGGCCGCTGACTGATAACTGGAGAGTTCAGAGTTTTATGAGAGCACCGGTTGTTGAAGACCCGATCGCGATCGATACTAAACGGGGTGAAGAGACTATATTATTGGATGTCGAAATTGACTTGAGTGAAGTTCCATTTACTGAAAATGAACAGGATTCTGTCAGAAAAAAGATCTCAGGCTTACAATATGAACTTGGTAATTTATTATACCTATCAATGAATATGCCTGATAGTGCTTCCTATTACTTTCAGAAAGCCATAGAAAATCCATCCGAAGATCGTATAAATATGGTTTCCCTTTATTCTTTGTCAGAATTATATGAGAACGCAGGGGATGCTGAAAGATCTATGGAGTATGCAAACAGACTGTTGCAGGAATATCCCAACAGCAGCTTTGCCAGGGAACTGAGAGGTGAGTCCCGGGATGCTGATACGAATAATGACACTGAAAAATTGATCGATCAATTTAATTCATTATCACAAAATGACAGCCTTTCGATAACTGCCAAAGCTGACTCACTAAGAAAACTCTCCTCATCGTATTCTGACCAGCCAAGGTCTGATCTGGTTCTTTACGAATCACTTCAGTTATATCTTCAGGCGGGAAGTACTGATTCGGTGTATAATGAAAGGATCACCGCCTGGCATAAATTTCAAAACTGGTCCGAATCTGATTCAACTTTTACTTCAAGTGAGATTAGCTTTTCTGATTCCTTAACCCTGCTAGTTCCTGATACTTTATCAATAGAAAATGACAGTTCGTTGCTGTCAGATTCGCTTAGATTGAAAACAGACATCATGACTATATATCCTTACCAAAATGTAGCCTTTGATAGTGCAAGAGCAACCATAGATCTATTTCTTAATACTTACACGAGTTCTTCTTTGACCGAAAAAGTGAAGGCTATAAAGGATGAG
The DNA here is from genome assembly GCA_034520725.1 of Gracilimonas sp. GTDB lineage: Bacteria > Bacteroidota > Rhodothermia > Balneolales > Balneolaceae > Gracilimonas. The sequence continues at coordinate 96,300 of JAXHNH010000016.1, forward strand.
ATCAAATTACCTGAATTCTCAAGTGAAAAGTCTAATGAAGAAACTCAGATAATTGAACCGGCTACGGATACCATAGATCCAAATGACGAAGGGTACGTGAATTGTGAGGAGATCGATCGTGAACTTAGTTTTAGATCCGGAAAGGATGAGATCTTATCACTGATCACCGACTCAGAAGAATTGAATTCAATCAGGATCAAATTCAGGGTAAATCACAGGGGATTGATTGATTCATATGAGATCCTGAACGAAAATAAGTCTGATACCCTGTCAGATGATTTAGAAACAGTCATCAAAAACAACGTGGTTTTTGACCCCACAATATATCAGGCCAGGTCGGTACCGGTGGTTTGTACTATACTTATTTCAGCCGACCAATAAGGGCTTTGTTAATTCTTTTGGCAAGTGAGGGTCCTTCATAGACCAAGCCTGTATAGATCTGGATCAAATGAGCCCCTGCCTCGATCTTTTCAATAGCCGCTTCGGGGCTGTCGATGCCACCTACGCCCACTAAAGGTTTATTGCCACCGGTTATCTCGCTGATCCATTTCACGACCTGTGTACTGCGTTTCTGAATGGCACGACCACTTAACCCTCCGTTACCGATCTCATTCAGTATGTTGTCAGGAGTCTTCAATCCTTTTCTTATAGAAGATGTGTTGGTAGCCATATATCCGGCAATTCCATGTTCTTCACAAATATCGATCAATTCCTCTAGCGCAGCTTTTTCAATATCTACAGTGAATTTCACTAGAGAGGGTTTTCGGCTATTTTTAGAAGGCTCCAGGGTTTGAAGCAGGTCTTTGAGTGCTTGCGGATCTTCAAAGGTTTTCCCCTCCCCGGTATTTGGGCAAGAAATATTTATGGTGATGTAGTCGGCTACAGGCTGCGCCTTTTCATAACTATAGAGATAATCCCGGAGAGCTGCATCACCATGGATAGCAGCATCGTTGGTCTTGGCAATATTTACCCCAAGTGGAATATCCAGATCGACCTTTGATAATCTTTCGGTGATAACATCCGCCCCTTCATTATTAAGACCCATTCGGTTGATCAGGGAATGATCTCTTGGTATGCGAAAAGCACGGGGTTTGGGATTTCCTTCAGAAGGTTTTGCTGTTATACTGCCTACTTCTACAAAGCCAAAACCGAGGGATTGCATGGCTTTTGGCGTGTTCCCATTCTTGTCAAACCCCGCGGCTAGCCCAACGGGATTCGGGAAATGGCAGCCAAACAGTTCCTGTTCTAAAGATCGATCTTTTGTTTTATAAACGGATGAAGCCAGTAGTTGCAGGAGTTTAGAACGGTTCGTCAGAGAGGCAATTCTAAGTCCTAGTTCGTGGGCCTCTTCAGCGTCTTTGTTGAATAAAACCGGTTTGATAAAGTTTTTGTAGATCATTGGAGCAATAATACGAAAAAACGTTCAAAAAGAGTTGAAGAAGCCTTATAATCGGTCGCCAGATATTATGAAATCAAATCGAACGTACATACCAGACCTTATAGGTCATCTGAGATCTGAGGGACCCGTGATTCTGTTGGAATCACAAATGATGGATCACCCGGCCAGCACCATAAGTTATTTGTCTGCAAGGCCATCTGCGTGGATAAAGGCAACAGGAGATAGGGTCACTTTATTTGCAAACGGTAAAAAAAATGAATTTACCGGAGATCCGTGGGACGCACTTTCTCAATTCAGGAACACTCAAAAGGATTGGATGTTCGGTTATTTTGGATATGATCTGAAAAATCATCTTGAGGATCTTGAGAGTTCAAACGAGTCTGTTTCAGAAACGCCTGATCTGTTCTTTTTTATACCTGAACTACTCGTAGAGATCGATATGGATCATTCCTATAAAGTCGTGAAGGGACAACTTCCTGAATTGGAACAAGATTCGTACGTGCCATCAGATATTTCTCTGAAACCGGGTAAAAGCATTGACAGAAAGAATTATCAGAAAAAGATTAGGCTCGCACAAAAGGATATATATGAAGGTGAATATTATGAGATCAATCTCTCGCATCCTCTGGAATTCCATTTTGAAGGGGATGGCTTGGATCTTTATGAAAAAATGAAAAAGCTGGGTCCTGTTCCTTTTGGGGCCTATATGTGTTTTGATGGATTTGAAGTATGCAGTTCATCTCCTGAACGATTTCTAGCCAGGTCGGCAAATAAAGCCTGGTCACAGCCAATTAAAGGTACGGCCCCCAAGTCGGGAGGAGTAGAATCAGCCCGAAAACTGGCGGAATCAGAAAAAGAGAGAGCAGAGAATCTCATGATCGTGGATCTGGTGAGAAACGATCTTAACAGATCAGCTGAAAAAGGATCGGTGAAGGTTTCCGGTTTATTTGAGATACAAAGTTTTGAAACGGTTTATCAAATGGTATCCACAATAGAATGCGACTTACCCGTGGATACTGACAGCATAGAGTTGATCAAGTCCTGTTTCCCGATGGGATCTATGACGGGTGCACCAAAGATCGCAGCAATGAAAGCGATCGAAAAATACGAGCAATACAAGAGAGGCATATACTCAGGTGCCCTGGGTTACTTCAAACCAAACGGTGACTTTGATCTGAATGTGGTGATTCGATCAGCGATAATTGAAGGGAGCAGATTGGTGTATCCAGTAGGGGGAGCCATCACCAGTGATTCTGATCCGGAACAAGAGTGGGAAGAGACCCTGCTTAAGGCCCAGGCCATTACAAATTTATTTTCCTGAATGAACCTTTAAAAATAAAAGTTATAAGGGCAAACGGAATAAGTTTCAGATCAGAAAATAAGAAGTATGAGAGCTAGCACCCTTGGTGAGTTGAAAGAAAGTGGTTGGAAATCGATATCCGTGAAGGATGAGATACGACAGAATCTGATCAAAAAGATCAGGAATAAAGAAGAATTATTCCCAGGTATCCTTGGATATGATAAGACTGTATTACCGCAGATTCAGAATGCACTTCTTTCAAAGCATGACATGATACTGCTCGGTCTGCGTGGGCAGGCTAAGACGCGAATTTTGCGCATGCTGGTGCAATTTATGGATGAATATATACCCATTGTGCAGGGATCAGAGATCAATGATGACCCGCTGAATCCTCTTTCTAAATATGCCAAAGAACTGATCGCTGAAAAAGGTGATGAGACACCTATTGATTGGTTACACAGATCCTTCCGCTACGGTGAAAAACTAGCAACACCCGACACTACCGTTGCCGACCTGATTGGTGATATAGATCCCATCAAAGCGGCTACAAAAAAGCTGACTCTTGCTGATCAAAATGTGATCAACTTTGGATTGATACCTCGAACGAACAGAGGCATATTCGTGATCAATGAGTTACCTGATCTGCAGCCGAGAATTCAGGTGGCCTTGCTCAATATTATGCAAGAAAGGGACATTCAGATCCGTGGTTTTAATGTTCGTATTCCGTTAGATGTTTCAATGGCATTCTCAGCTAATCCTGAGGATTATACGAACAGAGGGAATATAATTACCCCTTTAAAAGACAGGATCGATTCTCAGATCATCACACACTATCCAAAAGAGCTGGAAACAGGAATGGAGATCACCAAACAGGAGGCCTGGCAGGAACGTCCTTCTGATATCAAGATCCATATTCCTGACTTCATTCGTGAAATTGTAGAAAAAGCTGCCTTTGAAGCTCGCGATTCAGAATATGTAGATCAGAAAAGTGGGGTATCAACCCGAATGACTATCACCGCGCTTGAACAGGTCGTGTCCTCCGCTGAACGACGAGCCATTATTAATGGTGAATCAGAAACCACTGTTCGTGTTGCAGACCTTTTCCATATGGTACCTGCACTTACAGGAAAAATTGAGCTGGTATATGAGGGTGAACAGGAAGGTGCTATCAGTGTAGCTAAACACATTTTAGGTAAAGCTATAAATGGCATCTTCAAGCTTTATTTTCCGGATCCACAGTCGAAAGGTGAAGAACAGAAATCAGTTTATAAGGAGATTACCGACTGGTTCGCAAATGGTAATGAGATAAATATCAGCGATACACTCACCAATAAAGAATATGATAAAGCCTTAAATAAGGTGGTTGGGATTGACGCGCTGATATCTAAGTATGTAAAAGCTAAGCCCAAGAGTGAAGAAAACGCCTGGAAAGACCTGATACTTGAAGCGTTACATCAGAACTCAATGCTAAGTAAACAGGACCTGGATGATCAAACGCTGTACACTGACATGCTTGGTTCTATGTTTTCATCACTGGGAGGTTTTGACGATGAAGACTATGATGAATTTGAGTAATAATTAGATTGAATTCAGTTATAGTTAGTGTTATCTTTAAAGCCTTTGCAAATTTCAAGCAAGTACAAGACCATGAAAAAAGGAATTCACCCAGATTACAAAGAAATTACAGTATTAATGAGTGATGGTACTGAGATCGAAACTCGCAGCACTATGGACACCAAAGATGGAGTTTTCCGCAGTGAGGTAGATTCTAAAAACCACCCATTCTATACTAAGAGTAACACATTTACATCTACTGCCGGCCGTGTTGACCGCTTTAAGCGACGTTACGGAAAAGGCGAAGATAAGTAAGCTTAGCAAACATTTTTAAAAAGGGTGTATCTTAACTGATGCATCCTTTTTTATTTAGCCTGTTATGGATATACAAAAGTTTGAAGTCGGACCATTTTTAGAGAACACCTATTTGTTAACTAAGGGAACAGAGCATCTGCTCATTGACCCTGGTTTCTCAAGAGAACCGGAGTTTCAGGAATTGAAAAACAGTTTGAAAGGTGATCTCAAAGCCATCGTACTGACTCATGCTCACGTAGACCATGTACTTGGACTGAAGCGCTCTTTAAAAGACTTTGATGTGCCGGTTTACTACTGTACTGAAGATCGTTTCCTTTGGGAAAATTTTGGAAGTCAGGCACAGATGTTTGGTATAAATGAGGGTGGGCTGGATTTTGTGCCGGAGAATTTACCAACGGATGATGAATTTGAGATAGGGTCATTCAAATTCAAATGCCTATATACACCGGGGCACTCACCTGATCACCTATCTCTTTATTTTGAAGAAGAGGGAATATTACTGGCAGGTGACGCTTTATTCAAACAAAGTATAGGACGAACTGATCTCTACAAAGGCAGTTTTGAAGTACTGGAAAAAAGTATCAAAGAAAAGTTATATACACTGCCGGGCGATACTGTGGTTTATCCCGGACATGGGCCTGAAACAAGCATAGAATACGAAAAGAAGAATAACTCGTTTGTGAAGGGGTAAGCCGGGCTTAGTCTTTCTTTTTTAGCTTATCTATCTGCTGCTTATAGTGATCTGCCTTATCAGAATTTATCTCTATAAGGCGTTTATACATTTTAAGCGCTTCTTTCTTTCGACCCTGTTTTGCATGGATCTTAGCCAGGGTTTCTGAAACAAGGTCATCCACTTCTTCTGAATCTTTAGACAGATCCGTGTCATCAAATTCTTCATCCTCTCCAGGGATCTGAATACGTTTTGATTCCACCTGTTCAAGCATTTCAATAAGGCGGTCAAGGTCTAAGGCAGATGAGGTACGTGCAGCCTGCTGAAGCTTAGTGGTACCCGAACTATATGATGAAACAGGAACGGCGGCTTCAAACTTTTCAGGATGAACCAGGAAGTAATGCAAATGTTCCATCAATGGACTGCCGGGTGCGTAGGTCTTTGCTTTCAGGGCTTCTGCAATCGCTTCTTTATCCATACCCCTGAGATGGTAGAACCAAGATAGTAGAAAATGGCCGACAGCATCAGGCCCTCTCTTTTTCAGATGCTTCTTTAGCTTTTGAGTGATCAGCTTAGGATCCTCATCAAATTTCTCCACATAGGAAGAGAGCGACTTAGGAATGTTAAAGGGAAAATCTTGCATAGATAAAATTAAGGCTGATCAATAATAACGTGTAGTGTACTTACAATCAAAGCTATTTGCTTACCAATTACTAACAGCATCATTGAACATGTTGTTAGCTACTTGCTGCAAGGCCTCTGCAGCGGCTGTACGCTCACCATCAATGGGGTTATCGGCAGGATCGTAGGTGGCTCTGCCGTTAAAACTTGTATTCCATTCCGGCTCCTCTTTTGAAGCATATTTATAGGAAGCGCGTACTGAAATGGAAACCTGATTTTGTCCGGTCTGTTCATCACCACCGATACTGAATGGCCGGTTCGAATACGTTGTGATCACGCCATCAAGCACGGCATCTGCATCCTCTTCATTATTTGCCAACTGTAAGCCACTTTGATTCACAAAACGATCGATCAAAACCTGATTGAGCTCTTCACCCAGATCTCCAAGACCACTGTTAGACTGATCAGGAAAAAATGGAATGTAAATAGTATTGACTCCGCTGGGTATGGAAGCTCCGGTAAAACTGTAGGTAACGCATCCTGTAAGAGAAAGGCTGATCAAGATCAGCAATCCTGCCCGTACTTTAGTCAAGCCCATATTGATCCAGTTTTCTGTAAAGAGTTCTTTCGCTGACACCCAGTGTTTCTGAGGCTTTTCTGCGGTTTCCGTCAAATCGTTGCAAAGCTTGTTGTATCAGAAACTTTTCTGCCTCTTCAATAGATGGTATCTCATCATTCTGAAGAAATCCTGCCAGTTCAGATTCTTCTGTAGCTTCGATCTCTTCATCTTCCGGCATGGACTGCATGCCCAAAGTTGCATGATCACTCAGATTGATATTCACGCCCGAGACATCTGTTTTATCCACTTCTTCTTTGACAGAAGGAGGTAAAGCTTTTAAATTTTTTGCTGAAAAAGACGAGTATAAAAAGTTAGCAAACATCTTTTTTACGTCTGCAATATCATTCCGTAATTCAACCAAAGCACGGTAGACCAATTCCCGGTCTTTTTTATCCAGGGGTTCATCCTTCTCGTAGGAACTGCTTTCACGATTATTTTGTGCAACCATGGGTAAATTATCTGCACTACCCTCATGTTGACGTCCCTTAAGGTATTTTTGAAGCTTTATCTTATCGATGAATTGTGACTTTTCGAGTACCACAAGCTGTTCTGCCACATTTCGCAGTTCTCTGATATTACCAGGCCAACGGTAAGATATCAGTAATTCCCTTGCTTCGTCAGAGAATCCCTTAAATACGGAATCATACCGTGAGGAATATTCTTCAACGAATTTTCTGAAGATAGGAATGATATCATCCTGCCGGTCTCTAAGTGGTGGCAATTTGATCTGAACGGTGTCAAGGCGGTAATAGAGGTCTTCTCTGAAATCACCTTCCTGAACCATTTGCCAGAGATCCTGATGGGTTGCAGCGATAACCCGCACATCGGTAGTCTGTATCTTGCTGGAACCAACCCTGAAGAACTCTCCGTTTTCAAGAACCCTGAGTAATTTTACCTGAACATTCTTTGGGGTATCACCGATCTCATCAAGAAAAATGGTTCCACCGTCAGCTTTTTCAAAATAGCCTTCCCGGGAAGTTTCAGCTCCTGTGAAAGCACCTTTTTCGTGGCCAAATAACTCACTCTCAATAATGCCTTCCGGTATAGCACCACAGTTCACAATAACCAGATTATTACGGCTGCGGTTACTCATGCCGTGAATGGCTCTTGCCGTAACGTCTTTTCCAACACCGCTTTCACCTTGAAGGGTAACGGTAATGTCTGTTTTTGCAACCTGCATGATCTTATCGATCACTTGTCGCATGGCTTCAGACTTCCCCAACAATCCATATTGTTCCTGAAATACTTCTCGATCCATATATATTGACTCATGAATACTGAGACCGGTAGTCTATCATCCCGGCCGGCCTCTGATTTATTTACTGACAGATTGACGTAAGTTAAGGATTCTTATCTTAGTAAGTAAATCTAAACTCTAGTATAAATGTGATCAGTCTTTTTACTTGATCAGTTCAGTGGCATGCTCTACCGGAATCTGCCGTGTCTCCTTAAAGCTTGAAAGAACAAGATTGGAGCGGGTTTTACTGACCCCTTCCCAGGATTGAATTTTTGAAAGAAGAGCTTCGAATGAACCGGTATTCTTGGTTCTTACTTTAAGGAAGTGTGAGCCATCGCCGGTAATGGAATGGCACTCGAGGATCTCAACTTCGTTAGCAGCTTGTTCAACAAAGTTGGTATAGTTCTCAGAACCATCTACCTGAACAAAAATGAAGGCAGTGATATCGAAGTGAAATTTTTTGCTGTTAAGGATCGCTTTATAACCTTCTATCAGGCCACGTTCTTCCAGCTTTTTCATGCGCTCTGAAACAGAGGGTACAGATAAATTCACGATCTCTGCAATGGTATTGCGCTGTGCTCTTCCGTGTTCCTGAAGGTGATTCAGGATCGCAATGTCGGTATCGTCTAACAAATGGCTCATTTTTATTGGATTTTAGCCTTAAAATACTTTGGAGGATCAATGATAACCTTAATTATTTAGGTAGTCAATCATAAAAGCGCTTCCAGATTTTATTCAGCTAAACTGACCGCTGAGCTAAAAAAGGTGCGATATAAAATGGAATACCTCTTATCTTTGTGAAAAATCAATTACAAAGAATAACAGGCAATGCTCGACATTAACTTTATCAGAGATAACAAGGAAACGGTAGAAAAAGCGATCATCGACAAGGGAGAAAAGGATACTTCCATAGTTGAAAAAGTGCTGACGGCTGATGAAAAATGGAGAGCAAAGGTTCATGAAGGTGATCAGCTTAGAAGTGAAAGTAACACAAAATCTTCCAAAATCGGTCAGTTGATGGGGCAGGGTAAGAAAGAGGAAGCTCAGGCTATCATCAAGGAAACATCTGCCATGAAAGAGCAGATCAAAGACATTGATGAGGATGTAAAAACTCTACGCAAAGAACGTGATGACCTTTTACTCAGAATTCCTAACGTACCGCATCCAAGTGTGCCTGTTGGAGTAACTGAGGATGATAATGAAACATTTAAATCCTGGGGTGAACCCGATGAAAGGGAGTGGCTCAAACCTCACTGGGAATTGACCGAGCGTCATGGCTGGGTCGATTTTGAACGCGGTGTGAAAGTGACCGGAGCAGGATTTCCATTTTATGTAGGACCAGTAGCGCAACTGCAGCGGGCTTTGATCAACTACTTCATAAACGAGGCGGTAAAAAATGATTACACTGAAATGCAGGCACCGTATTTTGTGAATGAAGATTCTGCAAGAGGCACCGGACAGATCCCCGATAAAGAAGATATGATGTATGTTATTCCGCGGGATGAATTCTTTACTATCCCCACGGCTGAAGTTCCGGTAACTAATTTTCACAGAGATGAGATCCTTGAGTTGAAAGAGATTCCCAAGAAATACGTCTGCCATACTCCATGCTGGAGACGTGAGGCCGGTTCCTACGGGAAGGATGTACGCGGGTTGAATAGATTGCATCAGTTCGATAAGGTTGAATTGGTCAAGATGGTGAAACCTGAAAACTCTTATGATGAACTCGAAAGCCTGCGTGAGCATGCTGAAGGATTACTTGAGGCCCTTGAGCTTCCTTACCGCACACTGCTGATGTGTACCGGTGATATGGGATTTACCCAGAGTAAGAAATATGATCTTGAGGTTTGGAGTCCGGGACAAAAACGCTGGCTGGAAGTCAGCTCATGCTCCAACTTTGAAAGTTTTCAGGCCAGAAGAATGCAGTTACGATACAGAAAAGGAGAGAAAGATATTGAGATCGTTCATACCCTCAATGGTTCCGGTCTTGCACTGCCAAGGGTAGTATCTGCTATACTGGAAGCGTATCAGGAAGAAAATGGACGGGTAAGGGTTCCGGAAGTGCTGAAACCATTTTTTGACCGGGATCACCTGTAAATCAATGCAAAATTGATGTGATCTCTGGGCTTTTACCGACCAAATCTATTTGATTTGCGGAAGGAAATGTTATTTTGGGGGCGAATTTTAATAACCTCGGAATTTCATAATGAAAAAGTCACTTCTTTTTTTCCTACTCCTGATAATTGGTTTACCCGCCATTGCTCAAAAAAGAGCAATGACCACCGATGATTATCTCAACATGGTCAATTTACGATCTCCTATTATTTCACCGGATGGAGAGTTAGTGATTTTTGGAAAAGCCACTTTGAACTGGGATGACAACAAGTATGAGACCAAATATTATCGCATTTCATCTGAAGGTGAGGATGAGTATCAATACTTAGGTAAAGAGGGAGGAAGTGATCTTAAGTTTTCTCCTGATGGAAAGTACTTGTCTTTGAAAAGAAGCGTTGATGGTAAATCTCAGATCTTTTTACTGCCAACTGCAGGGGGTGAGGCCGTTCAGTTAACTGAGCATAAGAGCAGCGTTGGGTCCTATGAATGGTCAGATGATAGTAAGAATATTTATTTCAAATCGGATGTACCAAAGTCTAAGGAAGAGGAAAAGGAATACGAAGCCGGTTATGATCATTATTATGTAGATGAGGCTCCACATGGGCAGCAGGAAGGAGAGTGGAGTCACGTGTGGAAGTTTGTGGTGGATTCTAAAGAGGAAACTAAACTTACCCATGATGAGCACATAGTTGGTGATTTCAAGGTTTCACCGGATGAGGAAAAGCTGCTCTATACGGCCCGATTTGAAAACAGACGTAATCAGGGTAACAAATCTGAGATCTTTCTTCTTCCGATCGGTGACTCTGTTTCAGTTCAACTGACTGATAATAATGCTCCTGAAAATAGTTTGACCTGGCTGCCTGATAACGAGCATTTCATCTACAGTGCTCCGGATGATGAAGAACATGAACTGAGACAAGACAAGCTGTGGAAGATGAACTCTTCAAATAAGCAGTATGAGATGATTTCAGAGAGTTTTAATGGAGATATGAGAGGTTATCATTTATCAACTAACGGAGAGACACTGTACTTCAGCGGTACAGTCAAAACTAACACCAATCTGTTTTCTTTGAATATAGAAGATGGTGAAGTGACACAACATACCGACATATCCGGAACGTTAAGAGTGGCAGATTTTGACAAAGACAGATCCACCGTTCTTTTTACGCAAGAAGATGTTGCGACTCCAACTGATTTGTACGCAGCAGATCTAAACCAGCTAAATGATCCAACCCGCCTCACTGATCTGAATCCTTTGGTACAAGACAGTCTGATCCTTGCAGACCATGAAGTGATCACATGGAAAAGCAGCGATGGTCTGGACATCGAGGGAATTAAGTATCTGCCACCTGATTTAGAGAACAACCAAAAAGCGCCTTTTTTACTGCATATTCATGGTGGTCCGGCCGGCGTATTTACGAACTCATTCTCAGCCCGATACCATGTTTGGGCCGGATTGGGTTATGTTCAACTGGCACCTAATGTACGTGGAAGTACAGCCTATGGAGATGACTTCCTGAGAGGAAATATGCAAGATATCGGTGATGGTGATTATCAGGATCTAATGACCGGAGTTGATAAATTAGTAAACGAAGGTCAGGTAGATGCAAATAAAATGGCTGTAAGAGGCTGGAGCTATGGAGGCATTCTTGGTGGAACTGTGATAACCAAAACAGATCGTTTTAAAGCCGCTTCACTCGGAGCGATGGTATCTGACTGGTCTTCAGAATACGCACTTGGCTTTAATTACGACATCCGTTTGTGGTATATAGGCGGTGAACCGTGGACCAATCCCGAAGATTACCGCATGCGTTCTCCTGCAACTCATGCTGCGGAAGTTACTACACCAACTCTGTTTCTTCATGGAGCAAATGACAGGGTGGATACCCCTGAACAAAGCATGATCTTCTTCACGTACCTGCAGGATATTGGTAAGGTTGATACCCGTTACGTGTATTTTAAGCGTGAAGGGCATGGTTTTCGAGAACCACGAAATCAGCGAACCCGTGATATTGAAGAGATCAAGTGGATCCAAAAATATACCTTGGGTAAAGAATGGACGCCATGGGAAAGAGCAAAGGAAAGTAAAGAAGAAGAAAAACCTGAATAACCTGTTAAGTCTTTTTGATAAACCCTGATTTTATACGAAAGTCCCTGTAAGAAAACTGCAGGGACTTTTTTAATTCAAAGAAGACAGATTACTTCTTTTTTGAGAGCCAAATAACACCCCATACGATTCCAACCAAAGCTAAAGCCAAACCGAATCCTCCCAGAAAAGCATACAGCAGATAAGGGATAATAAGACTAATCACAATTCCTGTAATGGCTTTAAGCGGAGCTGCAGCTATTGCTGATGCTCCAATTAATGAATTGAAAAGTCGGGCCAATCGGGTAAACATGATTCACGCAATTAATTTAATTTTGATTGAATACGGCCAACGGCTCTAAAAGATTCAATTAGTCTAGGAGTGATTGAGTAATAAATGAAAAAGTGAAAGTATAAATGAAGTTGTTAAGGATCACCTTATCACTCATCACTACTTACTAAGCTACCGCGTGAATTTCAGTCTCATCAAAGTTAAGAAGTAATTCAAGAATTGGCTGCATCTCATCATGTTCCATCAGCTCCATGCGAAGTTTTTTGCCATTTCGGACTCCTTTCAGGTATTGTCCATAATGTTTTTTCATGATGATAACCCCGTAGCGCTCCCCGTGCTGTTGAACCGAAAGCCTGAGTTGCTCGGCACATAATTCCACACGTTGCTTAACGGTTGGTTCCGGAAGTAGTTCTCCGCTTTGCAGGTAATGTTGAGTCTGTTCAAATATCCATGGATTTCCAATTGCACCGCGACCGATCATAACACCATCCACACCGGTTTCTTCAAACATCTTCTTGGCAAGTTCAGGTGAAGTGACATCTCCATTCCCAATGATGGGGATTTCCAAGCCGGGTGTATTTTTGAGTTTCTTAAGCCATTCCCAGCGGGCATCACCTTTATACTTTTGAGCTCTCGTTCTTGCGTGAACTGTGAGGGCTTTTACACCAAGCTTCTGCAGCATCAATGCAACTTCCTGAATCTTTATGGTATTGTCATCCCAGCCCAGTCGCGTTTTGACGGTAACCGGTCGGTCTTTTACAGCATCTACCACGGTTCCTGCCATGCGTTCCATCATGCTAAGGTCTTTGAGGCAACCAGCACCGGCGCCTTTTTTTACGATCTTGTATACGGGGCAACCGAAGTTAATATCTACCAGATCAGGGTTTTGCCCCACAGCCACTTTTGCAGCACCTTCCATAGCTTCTTCACGACCACCAAAGATCTGAACACCAAAAGGTCGTTCCATCTCATCAAAATCCATTTTTTGCATGGCAATGTCAGAATCGCGGATAATGGCTTCAGAACTTATGAATTCTGTGAATACAATATCGGCCCCTTTTCGGCGACATATTTGTCGAAATGGGGAGTCTGTGACATCCTCCATTGGTGCAAGAAACAAGGGTTGATCCGGTAATTCAATGGATCCAATTTTCATAGGTAGATAATAATTTTTCAGTATTTTAAATCAGAAATAAAGATAAGGCTTTTCTGAGGTCTTTTTTAGATTGAACTGAATTGAACAAAAAAGACCCCATCAGTTTCACCTGATGAGGCCTGGTTTTCGGGGTACAAAAAAATATTAAACGGCTTTCAAATTCAGTTCTTCCATCACTTCTGTAAACAACCGGTGTGATTTCAATCGTTCCTCGTGATCAAATATGTAAGAGGCTGTAATGACTTCGTCAACTTTAGTTTGTTCAATAAAGTGAGATAAGTCTTCTTTGATTTTTTTCTTGTCACCCACAAATGAATAAGCAAGCATCTGCTTCAAAGCCATCTGATGTTGAAACGGTATAACTTCATTGATATTATCCACGGGAGGAGGCAGGGGTTTGCGTTCACCTGTTATCACTCCAACGAACATTTGCTTGGTTGAAGTAGACAGGTATTCAGCCTGCTCGGTAGTGTCTGCAACTATCACATTTATACCCGCCATAACATATGGCTCCTTAAGCTGCTTGGAGGGTTGAAATTCTTCTCTGTAGATCTTAATAGCATTCATGAGTTGCTGAGGGGCGAAGTGACTGGCAAATGCATAGGGCAGTCCCAGTTTTGCAGCAAGGTGTGCACTGTCTGTGCTGGAGCCTAAGATCCATAGTGGTATCTTAGTTCCCTCACCTGGGAACGCTCTGACCTTACTCTCAGCATTTTCACTGGACAAATATTTTTGAAGCTGATCTACGTTCTTGGGAAAGTTATAGACTTCCTTCATACGGTCAGGTCGTATAGCGTGAGCTGTGGTTTGATCGGTTCCCGGTGCACGACCTAAACCCAGATCAATACGTCCCGGATACATGGTTGCTAAGGTTCCAAAATGTTCGGCAATGATATATGGGGAATGATTGGGCAGCATAATGCCACCGGAACCAATTCTGATTGTCGAAGTCGCCTCAGCCATATGTCCTAACAGGACAGAAGTAGCTGAACTTGCAATATGCTCCATATTGTGGTGTTCAGCCATCCAAAAGCGATTGTAGCCAAGATCTTCTGCATGAACAGCCAGATCCCGGCTTCGCTCAATGGCTTCTTTGGGATCACTGCCTTTCGTAACTATGGCCAGATCTAAAATTGAATAAGGAATCATAAATTGATTTTATTCTGAGGTAGTTTTGAATTTCTTTTTGAACCACTGCTTTGAGTTCACCCCTATGAAATACATGGATGGAACCAGAAATAGGGTAAGGAAGGTGGCAAAACCAAGTCCGTAGATTATGGTCCAGGCAAGTGGGCCCCAGAAACTTGCATTGTCTCCACCGAAATATAAATTTGGTTCAAAACTGGCAAACAAGCCGTAAAAATCTATATTCAGTCCGATTGCCAGTGGTATCAAACCTAAAATGGTAGAAGCAGCGGTTAACAAAACGGGGTTCAAACGTATTGATCCACCTTCAATGACCGCTTCCTTGAGTGAAGCTCCTTCATTTCTAAGAATGTCTATATAGTCGACCAGGATGATACCGTTCTTCACCACAATACCGGCAACGGCAATGATCCCCATACCGGTGAGTACCACGGAAATATCCATTCCAAAGGTAGAAAAGCCAATGAACACACCGATAAGGCTAAACAACACCTGAGACATAATGATCAATGGCTTACCGATGGAGTTGAATTGAGCTACAAGGATCAGGAAAATGAGCATTACAGCTGATAGCAAAGCAACCATAAGAAACTGACTGGTTTCAGCCTGCTCCTCCTGCTCACCTGTTAAGTTCACTTCATAACCCTGAGGTATTTCAAAATCTTTCAGGGCATCCCGGATCTCGGCGTTGATCTCATTGGCATTGTAGCCGGTTAGAACGTTGGAAGACAATGTAGCAACACGCTCCAGATCAATTCTGTTGATGGCACCTACACTGTTTGATAAACGCGGTGTAGCCACAGCTGAGATCGGAATAAAGCCGGTTGGAGTACCAACTTTCATATTCATGATATCTGTGATGTTGGAACGATCTTGCTCTAACAAACGAAGGGTTACATCATATTCATCTTCGTCTTCACGGAAGGTTGATACCGGTTCTCCCAATAATGCCGTACGGATAGTTCCTCCGATCTGTACATTGCTGATACCGTAGCTATTCGCTTTTTCATTATCGATATCCACAATGATTTCCGGGTTGTTTACCTGAAGATCCGAACGGAGTTCTTCAATTCCCTCGATATCTTGTTCCTGAATAAATGACTTAACTTTCTCAGTAAGGGTGATAAGGTCTTCAAAGTTTTCACCGGTGATCTCAATATTGATTGGTTCGCCGGTTGGGGGTCCGTTTTGTTCTTTTTCGACAGTGATGGTGGTATTCGGGATATTCTGAACATTGTCACGAATATCATTGAGTACATCCTCTGTAGATACGCCATTTCTGTACTGATAATCGACGAACTCTACTGTCACTTTACTTTTGTTTGGTGATGGTGTCGGGTCGATACTGTTCGGTGGGTTTGCACCGATGGCCACGTTGGATATAACTGATTTGACGATAGGATTATCCCGTCCGATCACTTCGTATACCCGTTCTTCGAGCTGTCGGTTGATACGGTTGGTTTCTTCAAGATCCGTACCGGCGGGCATCTCATTGTATACATAAACGAAATTAGGTTCGCTTTCAGGGAAAAAAACCACTTTTGGCGAAACCACACCAAGCAGAAAGATACTGAGTATAAGGAATACAAAAGTACCGCCTAAAGTAATCCACGGTCTCCAGCCTACAATTAACCATTCGATGATGTCATGATAAATGGATTGTATTTTGGGGAGAGTTTTCTCGTTGAATTTGCGGATCAAGGGTTTGAGTACAAAGCGTTCGAGCAACCAAAGCAGGTATAGGAAAACCAGCAGGTTGGCAACGAACAGGCCTCCGGTTAGGTAAAATATTACGGCAAGTACTCCAATCACACCGGATGCGATCCAGAGAAATTTATTGTTCTTATGCTCTTCCTTGTTGGCGTGGTCTTCATTTTCATTCATAAAGGAAACAGCAAACACAGGATTCATAACCAATGCTACAAAAAGAGAGGCAACAAGCGTTAATATGATCGTAACCGGCAGGTAGAACATGAATCTACCAATGATTCCTCCCCAGAACAGAAGCGGGAAGAAGGGGGCAATGGTCGTAAGTGTTCCGGTGATAACGGGAAGGGCGATTTCACCTGCGGCTTTTTTAGCGGCTTCCATTTTACCCATTTCACCCTTAGAAACATGACGGTAAATATTTTCAACGATCACAATGGCGTTATCAACCACAATTCCCAATCCCAGAATAAGCGCAAACAGCACAACAATATTGATCGAGAAATCAATGGTGGGCATGACTGCAAATGCGATGAGTGAGGAAAGAGGGATCGCGAGCCCTACAAAAATGGCATTTTGAACACCCATAATGAACATCAGCACCAATACCACAAAGAAGAAACCGAGGATAACGGTATTAAAGAGGTTTGAAACGCTATCCTTTGTATCCTGAGATTGATCTCCTGTAATAGTGATATTCAGGTTTTCAGGAAACTGATTCTCCTGTAGGTCCTGAATTATAGCCATACTTGCTTCAGAAGTCTCAATGAGGTTTCCGCCGCTTTTTTTCTTGACGTTAATAGTGATAACCGGTTCACCACTCAGGCTTGCGTAACTCTCACGGTCTGCAAAATCATCTTCAATGGAAGCAATATCCTTCAGATAAATATCATCACCTTCCGCATTCGAAATTATGAGTTCTTCAAGATCACTGGCTTCTTCAATTTCCCCATCAACCCGAACGGAGCGTTCCATGGCTCCGATCTCTATCTGACCGGCAGAAATGGTCATGTTCTTATTCTGAACAGCTGTTCTGATATCGTTGAAGGATAAACCAACAGCCTGCATTTTTTGAAGGTCTACATTGATCTGAATTTCACGCTCTAAAGCACCGATGATCTCTGCCTCGTTTACATCAGGCAAGCTTTCGATGCGGTCCTGAATTTCATCAGCGAACTTTTTCAGCTCAACCAGATCAAAATTACCGGACAGATTGATGTTTAGTATAGGTTGATCATCAAGATTGAAATCGTTTACCTGAGGCTCTTGTGTAAGTCGAGCCGGTAATTCAGTTCGTGCCTTTTCAACGGCATCATTCACTTCCTGCTGAGCCACCAGTTTATCTTTTTCTGTAGTGAACTCAATAGTAATTATGGAGACAGCCTGCTTGGAAACACTACTGATCTTGTCTATTCCATCAATACCTTGCAACTCTTCCTCTATGGGACGTGTAATAACGTTTTCAATATCCGCTGGAGATGCCCCTGCATATACCGTTACGACGTTGAAAATTGGGATTTCAACTTCGGGAAAAGATTCCTTTGGAAGCGTAATATAGGAATAGATACCTATGATCGTGATCAAAACCGTCAGTAGATATACGGTAGTACGGTTGTTGATCGCAAGACTTGAGATCTTAAATTCTTTAAAATTCATTTTCTGTTACTCAGTTCTGATCTGTTAATTTTCTTGTATTGTAATGGCTGAACCATCAGACAGGTTTGCATATCCCGCTGTTATCAAAAGGTCACCGATATTCAAACCCTCGGTGACTACAAGGTCATTTCCGTAGTTGAATCCGGTGGTTACTTCTCTGTTTTTTGCTATCCAACCATTTTCAGTTTCTTCAGCTACAAAAACATATCTGATGTTATTAGCCTGCTGTACCGAATTGACGGGTACTACAATTTGATCTTCAAGTTTAGTGTCATTGATACTGACTCGTGCCATCATGTTTGGTCTGATACCCTCAATTACATCGGGCAGGTAGACTTCAACTCCAAAGGTTCGGTTGGAAGGATTGATAGCTTTGCTCACCACGTCGAGCTTTTTTTGAACAGATGTATTGAGGCTGGGGAAAGTGATCTCAACACTGTCAGTTTCATTCACTCGTGTGATATAAGCTTCCGAAACCTCAGCTTTTACTTTCAGGGCATCAGAATTTGAGATCTGAAATACCGGGAGAGTAGGGCCAACCGTTTCACCAACCTTAAGGTCAACTCTGTCTACGGTGCCCGAAATAGTCGCCCGGATTGTATAGTAATCATATTGTTCCTTCAGGCTGGCAAGCTGACTCATAGCAGATTCATACTGTGTTTTGGCCTGAAGAAATTCTACTTCTGAACCGATGTTTTGTTCACGTAGATTTTGCTGGCGCTCAAACAGTGTTTTTGCCAGTTCAAGCTGTGTTTCAGCCTGAACCAGTTGATTTCGTGTGATCTCTCCGTCAAGCTTGGCCAATACATCACCTTTGTTAACCTGTTGACCAGCACGAACCAGAATCTCTAACACAGTGGCAGAAGTTTTTGGGGTGATCATAATGGTCTTGTCAGATTCAACATCACCCTGAACATTGATATAATGCTTAAATGTGGAAGGCTGTACCTCGCTTACATAAACAGGTGTACTGCGGCGGTTCTCATTTTCGCCGTTTTCCATTTCACCATTGCCACATGCTGTGACAAATAAGAATAATGCTAATACCGGTAATTGAAATTTCATGCTTATTATTTTCATCTTATTTGAGTTCAACTTTTTCTTTAATGTCTTGAATATCATGGCTAACAAATGGAACCTGACCAACTGCCTGATCGTACTGCGCTTTTGCAGAGAGGTATCCTGAAACCATTTGGGCATAGTTGCTTTCTGCCTGCCTCAGTTGAAGGTCAGCATCTGTGACTTCCTGTTGAGAACCGACACCGTTTTGGTAGCGGATCAATGCTCTTTCATAACCACGTTCTGCCTGCTTTAATGCTTTCATCAATGCATCACTGGTTTTAAGAGCCTGCCTTACGCCCTGCTTAGCAGAATAGATCTCATTATTGGCAGATTGCCTGGCCTGATATAACTGTAATTCCGTATCCTTGATCTGAATTTTCGAACGCTGAATGGCGGCATCCCGGCTAAATCCCTGAAATATTGGAAGCTGGACCCCGAGTGTGAGGGTTTGTGATCTTGCACGAGTCTCGTCGGTTCCAAAGAAAACAGGTTTTCCTCTTTGTGAGGCCGTCCAGTTTAAACCATAGTTGGCAAAAACTGTTGGGAGATAAGAACTGCGCTGAGCGTCTAGCTGTTTACCCTGTAATTGTTTTTGTATGTCCAATACTCTAAGGTCACCGCGAAGTTCGAATGCCTGCATAATTTCAGCTGAGTCAGTGCTCAGAACCAGGGGAGTCATGGAATCGATCTCACGAAGTTCTTTATTTTCAGGAACTGTCGTTGCTGTGTTAGACTCGATCTTATAATCGCCCAGATTACCTTTTATGTCTACTGAAAGCTGAATTGGAAGTCCCATCACAACAAGTAGATTGCGAAGTGCTTCATCGACAGTAAATTCTGCTTGTGTAAGTTGTGGTTCCAGATTACTGAGCTGTACTTCAAGCTGCAATATCGCATAGTCATCAGTAAAACCCTGCTCGAATAATTTTCTTGTATCCTCAAGGTTTTTCTTCACACGGGCGACCTGACTTTGAACCAGACGAAATTGTTCTTTGGCCACCAAAGCCTGATAGTAGGTGATCCGGGTTTGCGTGACTATGCCTTGCGCTGTTGCTCGCATGCCTTCAGATTGAGCAGCTTTGTAAAGTTCTGAACTGCTAATGCCCACAAAAGCCTGACCGCTAAAAATAGTTTGTGAAACTGTGAAACCACCCTGCCAGTTGTTATCCGTTCCAAAGGCAACCGGGATCAATTCATCCGGATCGGCAGTCTGATCAAATATGATTGCGGGAATAAAGTTGACAGGTACTTCCAGGTTTCTTGTATAGTTAGCAGAGGCTGAAATTTCAGGCATTACGTTACTCCAGGCATTTCGGACCTGTTGATCCGCATCCCTTACTGAAAGTAATGAACGCTTCATTTGCGTATTGTTTGCCAGTGAGATCTGAATAGCCTGTCGCAGATCTAGAGTCTGTGATTCTGCTGATCTGATTTGCTGAGCATCTTGTGCATTGGGTAACGAATACATCCCAAAACTGAATGCTATAATTAGCATTCCGGCCGAAAATCCGGAACGACGTAAAAATTGTTTCATGACTTTAAGTTGATTATTAAAAAGGTGTTTAGAATACTTTCTTGCAAACATGCCGATTAATTGTGGCTGAATTGGACGTTTAAAAATAGATCCATGAGTTCATTAAGAGATAATTCCTGGTCTTTGAAGATCTTGGTACCCTGATTTTTGTTATCCAAAATGTAGAACTGAAGTATCCCACGCATTTGAAAACCAATCTGGAGAGTCAGTAATTTTGGATCCAGGTTTGTGGATATACTGCCATCCTGAATTCCGATCTGTATGGCCTTCAACATCAACATATTCAAGTCGTTTTCAATGTCCACACATTTTTCAGCGATTGAGGTCTCTTGTTCATTTTCCACTGAATCGGAGGTTCTATACAATAACATGGCTTTTGTAAAAGTGATGTTCTCTTGTATCATGTCCAGGAACGAAAAAACCATACCTTTGACCAGTTCTGAGCCCGGTTTATCTTGCTGAAGGGCATAGAGAAATTTCTGATGCAGAGATTGTAGGGCACGCTTCTTAATGGCCTGGTAAAGACTGGATTTGTCTTTGTAATACAGGTAGAGGGTGCCTTTGCTCAGTTCAGCTTTTTCAGCGATCTCATCCATGGTGGTTTTTTCGAAACCCTGCTGACCGGTTAACTCAATTGCAGCATCGAGTATTTGGTCTCTTCGGCGATTTTTATCTCGCTCTTTCCGTTCTTTTATTCCCATTTACTGACCGTTAGTCATTCTATATTCCTGTTAGATATCGTCAATGCTTCTGTATATTCAAGACAAAACGAAAATTACGAAGAATAGTTTCAACAATTCCATTAGGTGCTAAAATAATGTCTTTAACTCTTAAATCAGTATATGATGTACTTATATAAGACAATAAGGCGGGAAAAAGCGTTTTCAATATTGATGTAAATCAACTATAAATTTAAGACCACAAACCAATTATTGAAATTTAATTGAACGATTAGTCACTTTTTGTGCGAGAGTAAAATTGAAAAAGTAATAAGCATGTGTTTGGAAGTATATTAAGTGTCAAATATCGATCATCAGCAATGCCGCAGTTACTTACCCTTTAAAACTTCATTTATGCTGTTGTTATCAAATAATTACTTAAAGTTCTCTTTAGCCATTTCCCTCTTTAAGGCTTATATTTTCTACCCACTTACTCACTCATAAAAACAATTTTAAATAAGGGAAATAAATTATGTCACTTGGAATCAATAGTATCGAAGAACTACTTGGGGATGAAGCTTCCGAACTTTTAGAGCATAAATGTGAAACCATCAGTAAAGACAGATTGATCAAGCCATCTGCTTCTTATGTAGATGAAGTCTGGTATCATTCTGATAGAAATAACAGGGTACTTCAGAATCTACAGCGCCTACTGAATAACGGTCGCCTTGGGGGAACCGGATATCTTTCGATCCTTCCTGTTGATCAGGGTATTGAACACTCAGCCGGTGCATCATTTGCCAAAAACCCGGATTATTTTGATCCGGATCATATTGTTAATCTTGCCATGGAAGCAGGATGTAATGCTGTTGCCTCTACATTTGGAGCACTTGCTTCAGTTTCAAGAAAATATGCACACAAGATTCCATTTGTGGTTAAGATCAATCACAATGAACTTTTGACCTTCCCAAACAACTACGATCAGATTATGTTTGGCACGATCGATCAGGCTTATGATATGGGGGCAGCCGCTGTTGGTGCCACTATTTATTTTGGATCAGAAGAGTCAAACCGACAGATTCAGGAAGTTGCTCAGGCATTTGCTTATGCTCACGAACTGGGAATGGCTACCATCCTGTGGTGCTATACCCGAAACAATGCTTTTAAAGTAGATGGTGTTGATTATCATTCTTCTGCCGACTTAACCGGGCAGGCAAATCATATAGGTACTACACTTGGTGCTGATATCATTAAGCAAAAACAACCAACAAATAACGGTGGATACAAGGCACTGAATTCCGGGGATTCAAGCTATGGAAAGCTTGATGAGCGAATTTACACAGAATTGACATCTGATAATCCGATCGATCTGACCCGCTACCAGGTAGCTAATTGTTTCATGGGGCGTGCCGGTTTGATCAACTCGGGTGGTGCTTCAGGTGATAATGATTTTGCTGATGCCGTTAAAACTGCGATCATCAATAAGAGAGCTGGCGGTATGGGACTTATCAGTGGTCGTAAATCATTTCAGCGACCATTGGGTGAAGGTGTTAAACTTCTGAATATGATTCAGGACGTTTACCTGAACGACGAGATCACCCTGGCATAAATCGCCTTGAAACTTATCAGCCTTGCAGGGTATACCTGCAAGGCTTTTTTTATCTTAGCTCATTCTGTTCAATAGCTATTTGAGTTCTGAGCATAAACATATAAGACAACCCCAGTCATTATTTTCACGGAAATATTTGATCATCTCTGTATTTCTGAGTTTGGCGACAATGGGTGCTGTAATTTACTGGACCTATACACCGGGTGTATTGAAGCACCTTGCACCAAAGAGGCTTCCGGGGTTAGCAATTGCTCTCGTTGTATCTTTGCTACGGGTTTGGTTCTCGGCTGCAAAGATCAGATTTCTGGCTGAAAAACAGCTCAGTTGGCTGTCTTCCATCAGAGTGGTCTTAGCATGGGATTTTACTTCTGCTGTTACACCTTCCACAATTGGTGGGGCTCCAATGGCTACTTATGCTATGACCAAGGAAGGCCTCAAATTGGGTGATTCCGGCGCTATTATACTATATGGTGTATTACTCGATCAGCTCTGGTTCGCCATGGCGATCCCGATCCTGTTATTTGCCGGAATTTTCTATGAAGTCGTTCCTTCAGAGATAGGTTTGGTTGGTGATGTTTCTATGTGGCTCTTGTATCTGGGACTTTTAAGTTACGCCAGTGTGTTGGCATACGGAGTTCTGGTAAACCCATCTGCTATAAAAAAAGTGGTCAAGGTAGTCTTTAAGCTGCCGGTCCTTAGAAAAATGAGTGATAAAATCGAGATTGAGGCAGAGAATCTGGAAGAATATGCTCATCAGCTTAGAAAAAAGCCGTTTAGTTTTTTGTTGAAAGCTTTTTTCCTATCAACCATGTCTTGGTTAATGAGAATTGCTCTGCCAACAATTGTCGTTCTCAGTTTACTTCCGGCCCCGGAAGTACTGTCTGTCCTGCGAAGTCTGGCTATGAACCTGGCATTCTTGGTCGTTCCAACACCGGGAGGTAGCGGGGGCGTTGAAGGCCTATTTGTGCTCTTTCAGGGTCCTCTGATAGCCCGTGAAGGATTCATTGGGTTGGCTGTATTTCTTTGGAGGATCATAAGTTATTACATAAGCGTAGGATTGGGAATTATGGCAACCACATGGTATGTGAACCAAAAGGTTGTGGAAATAAATAAGGATTAGAATGGCAAAGACGAAGACTCAATTTGAATGCTCCAATTGTGGATACATCTCTCCAAAATGGAATGGCAGCTGTCCTTCCTGCGGAGAATGGAATACCTTTGTTGAAAAAACGGTAACAAAGGAAAATCATCTTCTAATCATAAAGCCAAAGTTGAAGGACTTGAATCATCAGCTGCTCCTCAAAAACTGGAGGATGTGGAAACTTCAGAAAAGAGCCGATTCAAAAGTAATATAAGCGAACTGGACCGTGTGTTGGGCGGTGGATTTTTGCCGGGTTCCTATGTTTTAATTGGGGGTGAACCGGGAGTAGGGAAGAGTACGCTTACCTTGCAGATCGCCAAAGCTAATCCTGATCTAACCATCTTGTATTGTGCCGGAGAGGAGTCGGCCGGACAAATAAAACAACGTGCTGCCCGGCTTGGAGTAGAATCAGACAAATTGTTGGTCTACAATGAAACGCAGGTAGATAATATCATCGCTGAAGCCCAAAAGATGCAGCCTGATCTGCTGATCGTGGATTCTATTCAAACCGTATATCGAACAGAATTATCAAGCATGCCGGGCAGTATTCAGCAGGTAAAAGAATGTGCGGCTTTATTTCAGCAGTTGGCTAAGAAAAAGAATATCACCACGCTGGTGATCGGACATGTGACCAAAGAAGGAGATATTGCCGGTCCGCGTGTTTTGGAACATATGGTAGATACCGTTCTTCAGTTTGAAGGAGATAAGCAATACACCTATCGATTGCTCCGAAGCCTTAAAAACCGATTTGGAGCAGCACAGGAAGTGGGAGTTTTTGAGATGAAATCGGATGGACTGATTGAAGTTTCCAATCCTTCTGAGCTTATTTATTTCTGATAAAACAGCAGGTGTAAGCGGAAATGCCGTTGTTTGTACGATGGAAGGAACCCGTCCGCTTTTGATCGAGGTTCAAGCTTTGGTTACACCATCAGCCTACGGTTCACCCCAAAGAACGGCAAACGGATTTGACCGAAACCGGTTACTTCTCTTACTGGCTGTACTTGAAAAAAGGGTAGGGAAAAACTTTTCAAATCATGATGTGTATTTGAATATTGCCGGCGGATTCAGGCTTAATGATCCTGCCGGAGATCTTGGAGTTTGCTGTGCCCTTGTTTCCAGCCTGATGGATGAAGCGGTAGCTCAAAACATGGCGTTTGTTGGAGAAGTAGGTTTAGGGGGAGAAGTACGGACCGTTCCACATTTGGAACAGCGGGTAAAAGAAGCTAAAAAACTGGGCTATAAAGAGTTAGTTGCTCCCGGTTCAAAACAGAAAGATGGCATCAGATATTTACATCAGGCCATAAAAAAAGCCCTCAGGTAAAACCAGAGGGCTTGAATTCGTTACACTTCGTTTAGAAGTTGTCGCGATTGCGACGTCGTTGTTCTCGCTTGGCTTTTTTCAAAGCTTCGCGTCGCTCAACTGAAGGCTTCGTATACTGCTGACGATCTTTGTATTCGTTGAGAACACGTGATCGGGTTACCAGTTTCTTAAAGCGGTTTATTGCGCGATCAACACTTTCGTTGTCTTTTACTTCGACTCCTAACATGAAGTATCACATCCTTTCATTTGATTTTTGGTTCCCATAATTGGGAACACTAAATATACACATACTGATTAAATTGGATACGCTTGTCGAAATAATAGTAAAGTGATATTGCAGCTCGAAGTGAATGACATTGGAAATCATGAGATATGGATATTGAAAATTTATCTAGAATGCAGTGATTCGGATTCGTTCAATTAACTGCAAACATTCGTCTGATCCGAGTGAGATTACTCACCTGTTTATTGACTATAAACTCTCCGGTATTTCAGAATCCAAAACTCCGATCCCAAAAAGCGCATAATCATATTTGGCGGGATCATCAGGATCCAAAAGTTTCATTCTTTTGGTGAGTTCAAGAACTGCTTTCCAATCATTTTGCTTTGCGGGAAAGCAGGCCAAGTTTCCGTGCTTGCCGGGCTACATGGACATCCAGCGGAATTTTAAGTTCTGAGCTGGAGAAATGAAATTCATGGTGCCGGGATCAACAGGACTGTTTTTTCGAATAACCCATCTTAAATACATATATAATCGTTTGGCAGAACTGTTCTTTTCGGGATTCGAAACATGCTTGCGAACCCGTTGTGGAATTTCAGGGTGAAAAGTGAAAAATTCTTCGTGAAATACTGCCATGAGTTCACGCTTTTCACGCTTTGCCCGATCATAACAGAAAGCCCAGAATTTCTCAAAATCACCAAATCTCAACAAGATCGATTGTAATGATCTTGTGATCCAATGCATGTCAATTGGCTTAAAGGTGCGGTGTTTGAAACCTTTAAAATTCGCAGCATCACTTTCAGTGTAATTCAGGATAAATTCAGACGGGCGATTATTCATTCGCTTCAATAGCTCTTCTACTTTTGCATTGACAATATCCCGGCGTCCCCAAGCCATGGTTGCCGCAAAGAAACCCGCCAGTTCCTGATCATTTTTTTCTTCAAAAGCATGCATAAATTGCACCGGATCATCATTGATGTATTCAGGCTGTTCAATTTTTTCAACGAGGTCATCAAGAAACGGTTTGAGTTCAATGAGCTTTCGCCTGGAGATGGTTCGATATCTTTTTCTCTTTCGGGGCAAGGAATTTACCTAATTTTATATAGTAATTAGAGATTTTATAGAATCGCCGATAATAATAAGTGATTCGAAGTCACACTTCAATCACAAAACAAAATGCAGTCAAATTGATTCAGAAAATCAACGATTGGTTCTTTTTGCTGGTAGATCGCTATATGGATACCCATTATGGAGAGCGAAAAAGAAGCATTGTTGCAAGATCATCCGGATACCATTGTTGAAATTGGGGCTGGCTACGGAGCAAATTTCAGATATCTGCGACCGGGAACAAAAGTGATCGCTATTGAACCAAATGAGTCATTCAACGAATTGCTTAAAAGAAGGGCAGATACGTTATGGTATCGAACTTGAGATTCATAACTACAGGAGCTGAGACTATGAACATTCAAATCTGAGTCTGTAGAAATGGTTATTGGGAGTCTGGTGCTTTGTACGGTAGAAAACCCGGTCAAAGGTGATTATCAGAGATTCAAACGAATTCTTAAAGCCAAGGGAGGAAATTTGTATTCATAGAGCATGTAAAAGCAGATCATCATAGCTGGATATGCAGGATCCAGAAATTTTGTAAAAAAGCCATGGAAATGGTTTTTTGATGGATGTCATGTAACCAGAAATACTGGAAAAGTCATTCAGAATGCCATATTTTGCAGAGGTAGAGCTAGAAGAGTTTAACAGCAAAACCATCTTTCGTGCCCATCATTCCACATGTATAGTGGCGATGGCAGTAAAATGAAATTTCAGCACTCTATTTTCAGTAATCTTTCGGTAAGTACTTTATTGGCTTTTGGAAATGGATACTCCTCTAGTTCTTCTCTTGTAACCCAGCGCACTTCCTGACTTTCTTTAGGCTTGGGCTCTCCGGAAATCAATTTACAGTGCCAGGCATGCATGGTGATGGAAAAATGAGAATAGGTGTGTTTGAGGTTCATCAATTCTTTGTAGGCTTTTACTTCAACTCCAAGTTCTTCACTCAATTCCCGTTCAACGGTTTGCTGAATTTTTTCTCCATCTTCCTGTTTGCCACCGGGAAATTCCCAAAGCCCACCCAGCATCGCATCGTTTGGCCGGAGTGCGATCAGTATTTTGTCGTCAGCTTCCCGTTCAATGATCCCAACACCAATGGTATAATGCGGCTTTTTCTTGGTGGGAGATTTGTAAGGAATTGAATCGGTCTTAGCTATTTTTGCAGCTACACATCCGGTTTGAAGGGGGCACTTCTCACAATCAGGATTTGATGGGGTGCAAACTTCAGAACCCAACTCCATCAAGGCCTGATTGAAATCCCCCGGTTGTTTCTCATCTATGAGTTCATCGGCCAGTTCCTGAACTTTACGTCGGGTTTTGGTGCTTCGGGTGTCATCTTCAATACCATAATAGCGGGTGAGAACCCGGATCACATTTCCATCTACAACAGCATTGGGTTTGTTGAAAGCAATACTTGTAACGGCCGCTGCGGTGTAGGGTCCAACCCCTTTTAGTTTTATGATCTCATCATATGATTCAGGTAACTTTCCATCATAATCATCCACCACCATTTTAGCAGCAGCATGAAGGTTCCTTGCGCGGCTGTAGTATCCCAATCCTTCCCAGGCTTTCAGGACATCCTGTTGCTCGGCTTTGGCAAGTTCATAAACGGAAGGGAACTGTGAGATGAAATTCTGAAAATAGGGTGTGGCTTGCTGAACCTGCGTTTGCTGGAGCATGATCTCTGAGATCCAGATCTTATAGGGATCGGCTTCACCCCGCCATGGCATTGCCCGTTTATGATCCTTATACCATTTCAGAAGTTCGGTTCGGAAATCCTTTGGTTGCACGTTTTAATGGAGTATAAACTGCGATTCTATTTAGATTGGTGACTATCAGTTTCCGTTCTGAGGACTTTCTCGAGTGATATCTAGCACGTTGAGAGTGACCTCTAAGGATGAAGCAGCTCCAAGTTTATCCGTTGCAATAACCTTAAAGGTTGATTCACCAATTTGACGGTCTGAGGGAGTCCATACAAAGGTTCCGGTCTTTTCATTCAAACTTGCGCCGTCAGGCATATCAACACCAATAAATCTAATTATAGAATTTTCAGGATTATCGGGATCAATGGCACTGAAGGTCAGTTCATATTTCTCATTCACTGCAATACTTGTATTTCTTACAGGACTGAATCGAGGTGGGGAATTAAAGGATCGAACATCCGCTAAAAAACGGGTGCTGTCAGAACGTCCGTCATGCATTTGTAGCAACAATAGTGAACCAGTGAGCTGCCAACTTGATTTACATTTGGTTGCCAGAAGAAACCTTGTTTGCGGATCATCGCATTTTTGACATTTGAGCGATATGAAAATTCAACATCGCCAGCTGGGATAATTTCCTTCCATTTCAAGCGCCAGAATCAATGGACTTGGATAGGTGACAACCTGATTAGGAATGGGTTTGATGCTTGAATTCTGAATCTCAGAAGCTTCAGCTGCTTATACTGGTAGTTGGAGCATCGAATACTGACTTCAGAGATTTTATCATTTTCTGAAATCCAGATGTCTGTCAGTACTGCTTGGCTAAATAAGTTACCGGCTTGCTGTATCATCTTTCCAAATATCAATAAGTCCTGATTCATACCGATACCCAAACTCTACCGGATGTTGGTTCTCACAAAGATCCTGATCGTTCCATTTATAAATTTTTTGAATCGGTTCATTAGTAGTCCCCAATCGTTTTCCCAATTCCGGAAGATCGGATTTCAAAAATTTCACCGTTTGCGGTAGCTTCCCCAAACTCTTCTTCATCGATCAAAAATATTGTGAGATAGGATGATTGAGGTTAATTTTGCTGATAAGATCCAAGTGGCTATCCTCCTGTAGTCATAAACAAGCAGGGATGGAGCATCGGTAAGTACAAAAAGTTGTTTGCTGAAATCAGTGGATCTGACATCAAGTACTGAGCTGCCTGACAATTTCATCTTGAGCAATAATTTCAGGATCGGAATCAACCGTTTCCGGCGTTTCCAGAGAAATCATTCCTAAACCTGATCTTGCCAAGAGCGATATAAAAGTTATTTCCAATTCGGGCTGCGGCTTTTGGTTGTTCAGGAAGAATAGGTAGAGGAATAAACCCCTAAGTACGGAAGTGGGTTCCAGCACCGTTAGCCGCTTGGAGTCCCCAAATAAATAAGCAAAACGGATATCCGCTCATGATCTTATTCCCTCGTCGCTGCATGCCTGAAGAGGTATAAAGCCATTGCAATGGAATCAGGATAAGCTCTGAAAACAGCCATGCCCTCTGTTTCTGAAAGAACATATAGATGAGTGGGAGAAGCTTCCATGGCTATCACATCAGGAATTTCCATCAGATTGGATATAATCCTGGATCAGACTATTCCTGGGCATCAGCAGAAATTCTGAAATGACAGCAGATAAAAGTAAAGTCAGAGAGATTTTGTAGAAGATGTATTCATAGCATTATAACCAATTATGCAATTTATACCAGTGAATGGTGCGTGAAATACCCTCAGCCAGCGAGGCTCTGTGGATGATAATCTAATTCTTTTTGTGCTTTTTCGGAGGAGCAAGTCCATTCCAGAATCAGCTCATTAGCTTTTTCCTTGTTCATAACGGGGTACACCCCAAATAATGATGCAGTATTTTCAACCACACCGGCCGCTTTTTTAACCACACTTGGGTTTAATCTTTAGCGGAATGATTTTTTACCCAACACTTTTGAGGTCACTGCCTCGAATCTCATTCCAGGAATGCGTGCCTTCACCGGAAATAAAATAGGTGTGAATGCCGGTTTCTTTTTTTGTGCTGCCAGTCAGAATTCCGTCCACCAAATCACTTACATACACCATCGAAACTTCAGGTTTGTTCCCGTCACCTATAATAGGGCAAATTCCTTTTGAGCAAGCTTTGAAAAAAGAATAGATCTGATCTTCGCGGGGACCATAAACAGCCGGCGGACTGAATAATTTTAATACTGTCATCCTTTCTGGCTGCTTGTTTGATTCGTGCTTCCATTTCCTTTTTGGATGTCCCATACATGCTAACGGGCTTCATCGGCTCGTTCTCTGTTTTTGGGGAACCGTTGCTTGGCCCTGCAGCAGCAAGTGAAGATAGAGATCACCATATTTTTCACGCCTTTTTTCTGTGCCAGGCGCACAAGATTTTCAGTGGCATCTACATTGGCTTGCGTAAATTCTTTTTTGGTGGGGGCTTTTACAATAGCCGCAACGTGGAATAGCACATCAGCTCCTTCCAAGCCTTTTTCCAATGCTTTGAGATCATTGCAAGTCGCCGCGATATTTTTTTGTAAAGAGCAATCCTGAAAGCCATTTTTCTTTATTTCTGACCAGGCAGCGGACTTCATCATAATCTGAAGAATTCAGTAAGTGCTTCAACAAGATGACTTCCAATAAAACCAGTTCCACCGGTTACAAAGGCTTTCATTAATTTCCTTATATTTAAAGATTGTTTGGAGTAGAAAAAGAGATAACTGCAAGAAACGTCGCAGAGTCATTAAGATACAAATCTGCCACCTGCTTTTAAATTTTTATGAAAGAATTAAGAATCGCCCTTTTTACCGGTAATTATAATCACATCAAAGATGGCGTTTCCCTCACTTTGAACAGACTGGTGAAATTTTTGGAAGAGCAAGGAATTACCTGTTTTGGTTTTTGGTCCAACCATCGAAGAACCGGAACTTGATCATAATGGCACGTTTAGTCTCGCTGCCCTCCATACAGAATGCCAGTTTCCGGCAGTGGAGAATACAGTGTTACGTCAGGGATTGTCACAGAAAGCTGAACAGGAACTGGAAGATTTTGAGCCAACACTTAGTGCATATTGCCACGCCTGATCTGGGCGGATATAAGAGCACTTGAAATGGGCACAAAAAACATGGTGTTCAGGTGGTGGGTTCATATCACACACATTTTACAAGCTACCTGAAATATTATGGGCTCACACCCCTTGAATTTATTGCCTGGAGATATTTGAGCTGGTTCTATAATTCCTGTACTCAGGTTTATGTGCCTTCACAATCTATGATTGATGAATTGAAACCGCATGGTTTTGATACCGATATGAGAATTTGGGCACGAGGAGTGAATACTGAACTTTTTTCTCCCGAAAAAAGAAATGAGAAATGGCGAAGAAAAGCATGGATTTGATGAAGATGATATTGTAGTCACTTTTGTGTCGCGCTTGGTATGGGAAAAAGAATTGGATACCTACCGGCATAGCGTGCAGCAGGTGGCTGCTAAGAATAAAAAAGTGAAAGCGTTGGTTGTGGGTGATGGTCCGGCCAAGAGATGAATTACAAGGAATTAATGCCCGAAGCTCGTCTATCACCGGATTTTTGGAAGGTGAAGAACTGGCCACAGCTTATGCAAGCAGTGATGTATTTCTGTTTCCATCACACACCGAAACCTTTGGAAATGTGACCCTGGAAGCCATGAGCAGTGGATTACCTTGCTTGGTGGCAGATGCTACGGGAAGTAAATCGTTGGTAGAGGATGGAGTGAATGGTTTTTTAGCTGAACCGGAAAACAAAGCCGATTTCACCAAAAAGCTATCGCAGATCGTTCAGATAATGAAGAGCTTCGACAGAAAATGAGGAAAGCTTCCCGACAAAAGGCACTTAGTATATGAGTGGGATGAAATCAACGGACAGTTGGTTGAGAATTATAGAGAAGCATTGGAACAGCCGGTTCCACAAAAACAATTTTAAATTAAAGAATTTGTTACATGAAGATAATTGACGTTGCAGAATTTTATACAGATCAGGGTGGAGGCGTAAAAACCTACATCAATCAAAAGCTGCAAGTTCGGCTCTGAAATGGGTCATGAAATCGTGATTGTAGCTCCCGGTGAAGACTGGGGCGAAGAAGAGCGATATGGCGGACGGGTGATCTGGGTAAAAGGACCGAGACTACCTGTAGATTGGCGCTACTACATTTTATGGCGAGAAAAGGCGGTTCACGAAATTTTGGATCACGAACAACCGGATATTGTGGAAGGATCTTCTCCATGGACGGGCGGGTGGTTTGCAGGTCGCTGGAAAGGAGATGCGGTAAAAACGTTTATCTTTCATCAGGATCCTATCGCTGCTTATCCTCATACTATTTTTGGAAGTCTGCTTGGGTTTGACAGGGTCGATAAGATATTTGGCTTCTACTGGAAATACCTTGCAGAAACTAAGCAATCATTTTGATGCCACGATTGTAAGCGGAGAATGGCTGGCCGAGAGGATTGGAGAGTTATGGAGTAAATAATCCAATTGCCGTTCCATTTGGTATTGATAAGGATTTCTTTTCACCAAAAGAAGAGATGAAGAACTAAGAGCAAAACTTATTAGCAGATTTTGGATCTGCCTGAAACGATGCAAATTTGATGATCGCGATCAGCCGGCATCACCCCGAAAAAAGACTGGGAACGATTATCGATGGATTTATAGCAGCCTGCCAAAGAGAAGCCAATGGCATTGATGATATTTGGTGACGGCCCAATCCGAAAATATGTGAATATAAAGCAGGTAAAGTCTGACCATGTGAAATTGATGGGCTTCACTGAAAACAGGGATGAACTGGCTAATATTCTGGCATCCTGCTGATTATTTTGTGCATGGTTCTGCAGCTGAAACGTATGGCATTGTGGTAGCTGAAGCGGTATGTAGCGGGCTTCCGGTTGTGGTTCCCGAATAGAGGTGGAGCAGCAGATATTGCCAAACCTGAGATTGCGAGAAACTTATAAACCAGGTAGTACAGTAATGCATTCAATCGAAGGCTAGTATTAAAGATGATCGTCAAGAGAGATCGGAATGAACTGGTTGAAGCGACTAAAAATAGCAGCAAAACATGAGATTGTGAACTATGGACGATCATTTTAAATTGTTATTTGAAACATATCAGGAATTATTGGATACAAAGAAGCAGATTAATAGATTGAAGTATAGCAAGCTTACCTTAAAAAAATTTGCATGTAATTCAGTAGCATGAGCTGATAAATTTCTTATCTTATTCAATGATAATTAATAACCGTATGCAGCAGCCGGTAGTTAACACATCTTAGTTATGAATTATTTGATTAAGATACTTAATACCGGCTATATTTTGATGTTTATTTAGAATCTTGTTAAGGAATCACCGAATGGCCGATCAGAAAATCAAGCGCCACAAAATCAGATATTTTTCCAAAGCTTTTAATTTCACAAAAGCGGATGAAGTCAAAGAATTAGGATTGTATCCCTACTTCAAGCCATTGGAAGCTACCGATGGTACCATTGTTGAAATTGAAGGAAAAAAAGTAATCATGGCAGGTTCCAATAACTATCTGGGGCTTACCAACGATCCACGTACCATCAAAGCTGCACAGGAAGCACTCACCAAATATGGAACCGGCTGTACCGGCTCCCGCTATTTAAATGGAACACTGGACAGTCACCTGGAACTGGAAGACAAGCTCGCAGAGTTCATGGGCAAAGAAGGGTGCGTATTGTTTAGTACCGGATATCAAACCAATGAAGGTTCTATACAGACGATAGCCGGCCGTAACGATATTATTTTTTCCGATAAGGATAATCATGCCTGTATTGTAATGGGAACCCTGGTTTCTAATGCCAAAACTATGCGTTACCAGCATAATGATATGGGGCAACTTCGAAAATTATTGGAGCGAGCCGATCCCGATGCCGGAAAGATCATTGTAACAGACGGTGTTTTTTCAATGTCAGGAACGCTTGCAAATGTTCCTGAACTGGTGAAACTGGCCAAAGAATTTAATGCCCGTCTTTATCTGGATGATGCCCACGCTAGTTGGTGTTGTTGGTGAAGGCGGACGTGGATCAGCTTCCGTATTTGGTTTGACTGATGAAGTAGATCTTATCAGTGGAACTTTTTCCAAATCATTTGCATCTCTCGGTGGATTTTTGGTGGGTGATAAACCGGTTATTGAGTATATCCGACACAATTCCCCGGCTCATATTTTTAGTGCATCCATGCCCCCGGCAAATGTTGCTACAGTATTGAAAGCACTTGAAATTTTGCAGGAAGAAACCTGGAGATTAGAGCGCCTTGAAGAAATTGCCAACTACATGCGTAAAGAACTTCGGGGCCTTGGTTTCAATGTTTGGAGCAGCCAAAGCCCTATTATACCCGTTGTGATTGGTGAAATGATGGATTGCTTTAAATTCTGGAAAGATCTTTTTGAAGAAGGCGTTTACGCCAATGCGGTTGTTCCACCGGCGGTTCCACAGGGACAGTCTTTGTTGAGAACCAGTTACATGGCCAGTCACACGGATGAGCACCTGGATCAGATCCTGGAAGCTTTCCGAAAAGTTGGCATCAAACATGGTGTTATTGACAGAAACGGTCATTCCGCGATCGAATAAAAGCAATCTAATCTATTAGCCTATGAATAGCTCAGGGGTAACCGTTGTATCTACCAAAGAGGAAAAGAAACGATTCGTACGAATTTCATCTATTCTTTCTATGAGAATGCGGAACACTGGGTACCCCCACTTCGGATGGATCAGAAAAAGCTGATCGATACCAGCAAAAATCCCTTCTACAATAATGCAGAGATTGAACTTTTCATAGCTGAAAAAGATGGAAATGAAGTAGGCAGAATAGCTGCTATTATCGATCATCGGTATAATAAATATCATGGCTACTAAAACCGGTCATTTTGGTTTTTTTGAATGTATTGACGATCAGCATACCGCAAATTTGCTGTTCCGGGTAGCTCGAGACTGGCTAAGGATAAAGGGATGAGAAGTGATGGGGCCAGCAGCCCGAGAATGATGGATACCATAGGAGTTTTAATTGAAGGATTTGATAAAGATCCATATGTCCTGATGCCATATAATTTCCCTTATTACGATAAGCTGATCAAATGGCCGGATTTGAAAAAGAAATGGACATGTATGCCTACACTGTAAATACCGAAACCGCTCAATGACAGAATGAATCGCGCCATGAATATTGTGAAGCATCGGCTGCCAAACATTGAGATCAGGCCTGTTAATCTGAAAAACTTGAGATCTGAGATCAAGATCGTTCGAGAGATCTTCAATCAGGCATGGAAAAAGAACTGGGGATTTATTCCTCTAACAGAGGCCGAGTTTGACGCTGTCGCAAAAGACCTGAAATTCATTAGACCGTCGGCGAGCGCTCCGGCATCGACCACAACGCCCTGACCGACGTCGGCGACGACCTGCCCCTTGTGGGCGGTAACGGCGAGCCGGGGCTGCTCGTCCCGGTGAACTTCTTCGACCGGCTCAGCGAGGTCGCGCTCGGCACCGCACCGCTCCCGGCCGAGCGTGTGATCGCGTTCACGCTCGACGCCGCCTCGCCGGCGGCGGACCTGCACGTGCGCCCGCTCGGCATGAACCCGCCGACGGTCGGCCACGCGGGCGTTCTTGCTGGCGCCGCGACCTGCGCTGGGCGGCGCCTACGACGAACCTCGACCCGATCGGCGTGGAGCTGGGCCATGCCGCCGACCGGCCAGGGCTGTTCGATGTGCGCTTCGACGAGAACGACGACGCCGGAACACGACCTGATTGCCGCCGGGCCTGTACTCGTCGCGTCGGAACGACCTCGATGGAGGGGGCGCTCCTCATCCGCCGATCGATGGCGACATCATCGAGGTGTAGAAGATGGAAGAAGCGGGCGAGAGATCCCACCAGGTTTGTTCTGTGGAAGTTGAGCGCTCCAACAGGCGGCGCCTTCGAACTGCTCCGCTCGCGGTCCGCGGAGCGGCCGAGTCGACACCGTTGGAGGGAGGAGCGGGTCGTTCGACTGAGCGCTCCTTTGAGACCCTGGCACGAATTCCGGCAGCGACCGGAACGGGAGTTGCTGGAGTTCGATTCGCCCGTTGGGGGTCTGAGAGCCCCGTCCATACAACGGTACACCCGTCTCGTTTGCAGAACCGGTCGCCCACGGACGGGTCGCGGCCAGACCCTCACACCCACCACACCCGATCACTCAGCCAGCGCTGCGAAACGGCTTCTTGCCGGGACACACGGTGCAAATGATGCCGCCAATATCGGTCCCTCGTCATCGCGACGACCACCTCGACTTCCACCGCATCGACGAGAAAGAGCCGCTGTTTCGGGCCATCGTCGCCGAGGAGGCCATCGATCTCACGGTCACGACCGACTGCGCGGAAACTCGCCCGGCCACGCCTCGCCGAGTACGACGTCGTCCTCGACTACACGACGGTGCCGCCGTCGAGCACGTCGACGCCATCCGCAACTTCGTCCGTGGCGGTGGCGGCTACGTCGGCGTCCACTCGGCGATGATCGACCTACGGCGTCGACGAACCGGCCGACGAAGTCGCGGCGCTGATCGGTGGCCGCTTTCACACCCACCCCGATCAGTCGACGTTCGGCGTCCGGATCCCCCATCCGGCACACCGATCACCGACGGCGTGGACGATTTCGAGGTCTTTGACGAACCCTACGACGTCTCGCTCGAAGACGACCCCGACGTCCACGTCCTCGCGGAGATGGACCACCCCGAAATGGCGGGGACGCCGGTCGCCTGGGTGCGAGAGGAGGGCGACGGGTCGCGTTCTTTATTGCTCGCTCGGTCACACGACGAGGCCTTCGAGCACCCGACGTTCCAGCGACTCGTTCGACGGGGCGTCCGGTGGACCGCCGACGAGTCACCGTAGCTGCCGACCTCCCACTCGGCCGCCGGCGACCGACAGCCACTTCAGGCCGTCGGGCGACATGTGCCCACCCGTGACACCCACCCGCGTCGGCATCGTCGGTTGTGGATCGATCAGCGACGCCTACTGCGAGGCCGGCGACGTCTTCGACGCGTTCGACGTCGTCGCCTGTGGCGACCTCGACCAGGAGTGCGCCACCGGACGGCCCGCGGAGTACGAGGTCCCGTGGTCCGGTGCGCCCGCCGACCTCTACACGAAACCCGAGGTCGACGTCGTCGTCAACCTTACGCCGCGCACGCACGCCGAGGTCTCGAGGGCGGCGATCGAGGCGGGGAAACACGTCTACACCCGCAAAAGCCCTGGGCCGGCCTCGACAGCCGAGGCCCCGGTCGCTCGTCGACCTCGCCGCCAGCGCGGGCGTGCTGTTCCAGCGCCCCCGATACGTTCCTGGGGCGGGGACTCCATACGGCGCGACGACTCCTCAGGAGGGCCGCATCGGCGAACCGTTTCCAGCCACGGCGTTCGTGGTCTCGGGCGGAGCGAGTCCTGGCACCCCGATCCCGAAGATCTTCTACCGAGATGGCGGGGACCCCGTTTCCATGGGTCCTGACCACGTGACGGCACTCACGCACCTGCTCGGCCCCCGTCGACCGCGTCCGCGGGGTCGACGCGGCAACCCTTCGAGGAGCGAACCCTCACCCCGGCGGAACTCGGCAGTGGCGAGACGATCGATCGTCGACGTCCCGACGACCGAGCTCGGCATCGTCGACTTCGAGCGTGGGGCGAGCGCGACGCCCTGTTCACGTTCGACGTGCGCACCTCGAAGGTCGCCCCACGGCCCGGATTCGAGATCTGATGTACCGATGGAGAGGATCTCGATATTCCGGATCCGAACCAGTTCGGGGGGCCGGTCCGGGTCACGACCGACGGCAGCGAGGAGCGGGAGACCGCACCACTCCTGGAGCCGGCGTGGTCGAGCAGCGAGGGTTGGGCCTCCCCACTCAGCGCTCCGCCCTCGACGGTAACTGGATCCACCTGGTTGACGCCCAGGGTGGCACTCCACCTCCTCGAACCACCAGGACGGCGTCGGACGAGGGAGGCTACCGTGTCGACGGCCCTCGACCTCTTCGGCGGCGACCGAGTGGTACACGTCGCCGTAGTCGTCCTCGCCGTTGCGGGAGCGCTGTTTGTCGCGGCTCAGTGGACTCTGAACGGGAGGGATCGTGGCGTCCGTACCGTCACCAGTCCCGGATCTGGTGATCGAACGGACTCGTGGAAGTCGTTGCGTTACTCGAGTAGTTCGTAGACGTTGACCGACTCCGTCGAAGCTGTTCGTGCTGAGTTCTCGCCGTAGCAGCTGCTGTGCGAGGGATCG
This sequence comes from Gracilimonas sp., assembly GCA_034520725.1. Lineage (GTDB taxonomy): Bacteria > Bacteroidota > Rhodothermia > Balneolales > Balneolaceae > Gracilimonas. The sequence goes on from JAXHNH010000016.1 coordinate 134,826, forward strand.
TCCCACGTTGGCTTGCTGCATCTCGCGGCCCCTGCCCACAGGGACGGGAAGCCGTGACGGTGTCCTGCTCGGAGTGATTCGTGACGGAGACGTACACTGCGCACCGTTGGCCGTCGCGCGGCGGACCTCGAGTTCCGGAACCGGCATCGCAGAACACGTTGCGCCCGTGACCGGCCGACCACCAGAGAAGTTGGCCTCCCGGACACTCCGGAAGGCTCTCGGTGAGCCCCTCGGCAGGGGCGATCGCGTCCGGCAGTTCCTCCCAGCCCCCGATCTCGGTCGCCCGCCCCTGGAGTTCGATCCAGCTGATCGCCGGGGAGATCCATCCCGGTATTCGTCGGCTCTCGTCGGGACGCCGCCGACGGCGACGACCTCGCGGTCCTCGGGGAGGGCGTTGATCTTCTCGACCGTCTCCGGGGCGGAGCCACGGGGCGGCGATCACGACTCCGCGACGTGTTCCGCCAGACGTCTGGTTGATGACGTACTTCCAGGCCCGGCCCAGCGCACCGACGTGTCCGTAGGCGGCGATCCACCGTAGTCGGGGCGAGCGTCGGCGTCCGGCAGAGTGTTCCAACCGCGATTCCCCTCGGCGTAGAGGACGGCGATGTCCGCGTCTTCACGCGCTCCGATGAGCCGCCATGCTCGCCTCGTGTTGGTTGATCGGCGGCGGGTCCGCGTCGCCGCATCGAAACGCTCGCGACGTTCGGCGCGCAGGTACGCGGTTCCGGTTGTACGAGGTCGATCGACCTGGCCCATCAGATACGTCTGGAGGATGTGGTACCGCACACGCGATGGCGTCGAGCGACCGTGATTGAAGAGGTGGTGCTCGCTGTTCCACACTGGCTTCCCCTGGGCGATCCGTCGGAATATCCACCGGCGCCTGGCTGAACTGGGGCGGCATCTTGCAGGCAGGGTGGTCAACTCATCGCGTTGAACTCGGGGACCTCCCGGAAAGAAAGACGTTCGGCCGTGACTTCGTCGTTGCTGCAATACCTAACCCGGACGCTCCTCTCTGTCTCTCGGTTCGAGAGCGGGCCTACGTCTCTCGCCCGATTCTCGAAGTCCTCTGTCCAGATGTTCCCGGCCGGGAGAGGGCCTTGTACTTTCGTGCCGAGACCTTCCGGAGATAGCGGGTGAAATCCAGAAGGTCGGGGAACTGGGCCATGCGTGGTACTCAGTGGCGCTCAAGAGGACGTGCGGGCGTCCAGGTCTTTCGCCAGTTGTCGTGCGTGTTTCCCTGTTCGTATCCCGGTTTCCTCAACCACTCGCTCCACCCAATCGAGGGGCGGGTCGGGGAAAGCCGACGTCCTCCAGCGCCCGTAGGCACTGCCCCACCGTCGATTCAGCGTCTCCAGGTCCCCGTGCTTCTCCTGGAGCCAGTCAACGGCACTCTCCGCCTTGGCCTCTAAGTCGCGCACGCCCTGTTCCTCGGAATAATCGGCTCCCCGACTCCATGTCCATCTCGGCGGCCATACAGCGGCCCGATGAAGCGGGTCACTGCTGCTCGTTTAGGTAGTAGATCCCCCGAAGCGGCGGGTGCTCCCGGGCCTGGCGGATCTGTGCGTCGAGCGTCGGGCCGTCGTCTTCCACCGGCGATCGATCGCCGACGAGACCGTCGAGCCGTGTGTGGGGAGTTCCGATTGCAAGTCCGCGATCACCAGGTCGTGGCTCGGCGAAGCGAATCGTCGCTTCGGTGAGCAACACAGCCTGCACCTGGGTGAACCCTTCCATCGATCTTCTTCATTTCGGCCAGCATCGTCGACGGTATCGCTTGCGTGCGTGGTGAACGACGCCGTGCCAGACATCTGGGCATTGTTCTTCCCAGGCCCGCGCCGATCGGCGCGGTAAACTGACGGCTCGAAATCGGCCACGTCGGCGTCCAGCGGAAGGAAATCGTAGGGCATTTGAGCAGCGTCTCGGCCCGTCGACTCCATGAACGCCAGGAAGTCACCGACCACCGGCGAGGGTCCGCCCGCGGACGCTGACCCCGTACTCGACGGCGCCGACGGTAGTCTCGCCCTGTCGGACGCGCTGTTTCGCGATGGGTGCGTATGGAGGTGCTCCCGGTCGGTGTCGTCGGCGCGGTAGTTCCAGTCGGGGCGAGAGGTCAGCATCATGTCGGTCCCATCGTGGGCACCTCGTAGCCATGTCCGTGTATCCACCCCGTTGCTCTCACCTGGCGGTCACCATCTTCTCGCGTTTCCCCAGTTCTTGTTCCGCCTGTTCGGCTCGAAGGTCCGCGTCGATCGCCCCGTCGGACCCGAGAGCAGCGGCTCCAACAACCGCTTTTGGGCGATACTCGGGGCCATGATGGCGAGTTCGTCGCCGATGTCTCCGGAGGGCGGTGTCGGCTTCGGTCGGCATGTCCCGCGTGGGGCTATCGGTCGCCGTCGGGGGTCGTCGTGGTGGGGGTCGACGACCCCGATCGATCTTGCTCACAGCCAGCGACCCCTCCAGCTGTCAGCCCTCCCATCGCGAGGAGGTGCCGTCGGAGAGGATATCGAATGACCAGCCGTCGCCGTAACCTCGTTCGACAGAGCGTCACCGTCTGACAGCACCCCCACGAGAGGAACATGACGGGAAGCATTCCGCCAATGTGTACCGTGAGTCATGGGAGAACGCAATAGAGGGGGATAGACGGGCGGAGCGAGGAGGACTGTCCTGGATCGACACGACAGCGCCTGCAGTGATGGATCGCCGGCCTCGGGACTCGCCTCGCGTGTCTCGAGCATCCGACAGCAACACAGAATGGGTCAGCACGACAAAA
>JAXHNH010000017.1:0-15183 GCA_034520725.1 Gracilimonas sp.
AGCTGTTGCTGCAATTGGAATAGCTTCTGAAATCCACCAGATACCCATCAGAAGGGTTACAGCCGCGGTTTTCCAGGCTGCATCACTCAATCCCTCAGGAGCAGGTAGCCACAGGATCATCAAAAAAACTACTAATCCGGTAAATAAACCTAGGAACTTTCCTTTATTTTTCATCATTGAGGAGTTCGTCTCTTTTTTATGTTCATGAGCCGCACCGAATATAGAAGCATACTGGTGAAATTGGAAACACGGATGAATTTTGAAGAAGTTAATGACCTAATCTTGGTAATCACTTTCAAAAAAAGTTCACAATAGGTATTATCTGCCATGGAAGAAAAAACAACTGACCAAAAAATTGATACCGAGTGGCGAACTGATTATACGGTCGTAGCCATCTGTAGGTGTAATTTGTATTCTGCTGTTTCTACTGGTTCACTTCAACCTTCAATTTGCCATAAATGAGCTGGATCGATTGGTCGGTATTTAATCGCCTTTCTGGGTTACACCATTTGGGATGGAACTCGACAGCGGAAAAGACGCGTCAACCGATTGAAGGATACTTACTTAGCTAACCGCTCTATGCCATGGTGGGCAGCCGGACTTTCCGTTATGGCCACACAGGCATCCGCCATCACTTTTATTGGCACAACCGGTAATTGCCTACGTTGAGGATATGAGGTTCGTTCAGACCTACCTCGCTATTCCTTTTGCCATGATCTTCATCTGCATGTTCCTGGTTCCCTTCTTCAGCAAGATGCAGAATTTTACGGCCTATGAGGTGCTTGAGGAGCGGTTTGGATTGAAAACCCGGCTCACAACATCCGGACTTTATTCTGATCTCCCGCGGACTGGCATCTAGGCGTTGTGATCGCGGCTCCATCTTACGTATTGTCACTTCTACTTAGGACTCCCACTGAACATCACCATTCTGATCATCGGGATCATTGCGACCATGTACACCACGGTTGGTGGAATTGCCGGAGTGATCAATACCGACGTGAAGCAAATGATAGTTATGATGTTCGGACTGATCTTTTGCTTTGGCCTGATCTGGCATCACTTACCTGAAGAAGTTGGGTTTGATGGGGCTTTATATTTGGCCGGCTCACTCGATAAACTGACGGCTCTGGATCTCAATTTTGATCTCACTGAAAAGTATAATATCTGGAGCGGGGTGATAGCTGCCTTCTTCCTTATGGTCTCTTATTTTGGAACAGATCAGACTCAAGTTCAGCGCTACCTGACAACAGATTCGGTTAAAAATGCCCGGAAATCACTGTTGCTTACGGCCTATGCAAAAGTTCCGATGCAGTTCTTTATCCTTTTGCTTGGGGTAATGTTGTACGTTTTCTTCATCTTCAACTCAGCTCCTGCATCATTTCGGCAACATGGAACAAGTTGCCCAAACCGAACAGCAGCAACTTACAGAACAAAAGATCCTCAAAGATTATCAGGTTGCTCATTTAGCCAGAAAGGAGGCTGCTTTCGATGCCGTTCAGAACAGAAATGAAAGCTCTCAGCAGCTTTTTATTGAAACAGACGCCATGCTAAACGATGCCAGAAATGCCGAACTTTCCCTGCAGGCTGAGATAAGTCAGGCCGATGTAAATGATACCAACTATATCTTCCCGTATTTCATCCTGAATTTTGTCCCCATTGGTATAGTAGGTTTGATCGTTGCCGGAATATTTGCAGCCGCTCTCAGCTCTATTGACAGTGAGCTCAATGCTTTGACCACGGTCTCCATTGTAGATTGGTATCAGCGACTGGTAGGTGACGTGCATACCGAGGCTCACTATGTCAAATCATCCCGTGGCGTTACTTTCTTCTGGGGTGCTCTGGCCACAGTTTCGGCTTTGTTAATGGGTGAAACCCGCTCTATTATTGAATTGATCAACCAGATAGGCAGTTATTTTTATGGGTCGATACTTGGTGTCTTTGTACTTCTACTCTGGGTGAAAAGAGCCACCGGAACCGGAGCTCTTGTTGGCCTCATCTCAGGTATGTTTTCGGTTTTCCTATTCGACCGGTTGTTCTTTAACGCAGCTACCAACGAATACGCATTCATATTGCCATGGAGTCTGATGCCGGAAGGTTATAACAAAGCCATCGAATTTCTGTGGTTAAATCCGGTAGGTACCTTTGTTGTGGTAGGTGTTGGTATTCTTATTAGCTATATCTGGCCCGGTAAAAAATAAGTCCTTCAAGAAACAAATCGCCTTTTCCATTTTCCGGTTCCAAAATAATTTTGAAATAAGACAGTTATTATTTACACTGCTTTCGTGTACACTAAATTTGTGGAATTATGAAAAATATAACCTTCAGTGCCGACGAAAAACTGATAGATAAAGCCCGTCTAAAGGCTGCTAAAGAGAAAACTACCTTGAATAAGCGGTTTAGGGAATGGCTGGCTAGTTACGCAAAACAAAATGATCTGGGCAATTCCTTCGAAAAAATGATGGAGGAATTGGATCATGTCAATTCAGGAGGGAAATTTACAAGAGACGAAATGAATGAGCGATAAAGCATTTCTGGATACCAACATCTTCGCCTACTCATTTGACCGGTCAAATAAATCTAAACGGCAATTAGCTTCTGATTTAATCAAGCATCAATTAGAAAACGGGACCGGTGTAATAAGTTATCAGGTTGTTCAGGAATTTATCAACGTTTCCTACAGAAAATTCAAAAACCCAATGAGTCTGCAAGAACTCGAAAGATATATAGAAGATGTTTTTAGCCATCTGTGGCAGGTATACTCCAGTAAAGATCTCATTTATTCAGCAATAGGAGTCAAAGAACAATTTAAATTTTCATTCTATGATTCCCTGATCATTGCTGCTGCTTTAGAAGCCGGGTGTTCCACCCTTTACTCTGAAGATCTTCAGCACAAACAGAAGATCTATTCGGTGCAGATCATAGATCCATTTATGGAAGATTGATTATTGAAAAGGGTTCAGGAAATTTAAAAATTAGTTAAATGCCCCGTTTTTCGATCTCTATTTCTGAATCTTCTCCAAACTTGGCATCCGTAGGTGGCCGGTAAGGCTGAAATGGGATCTTAAGCAGGTTTCCCAAGTTATCATTCTCTTCGGGTTCCATATGCGTATCAATCCCATATTTCAGCTCCCTGATGTCGTTCACTTCAGCAAAGGTGCCAAACATGCGGTCCCAGATCGCGAAGATATTACCGTAGTTTGTATCCGTTAACGGTTGAGTATAATGATGATGCACCTTATGCATCAGAGGCGTTATGAGTATCCATGATATTGCCCGGTCGATCTTCTTGGGCATATTAATATTGGCATGTGTCAGATGAGCAAACAAAGCCGAGATACTTTGATATAAGAAAATGATCCAGATCGGGGCACCCACAACGATCACACCAATAATGGTAAACACCATTCTGAAGACCGCCTCTCCCGGATGGTGCCGTAAACCCGTGGTCACATCCACGTTTGTATCGCTGTGATGCACCAAATGGAATTTCCACATAAATCTTACTTTATGTTCGATCCAATGGATCAGATAAGCCCCAAAAAAATCAAGTAGCATCACTCCTACCACAGCCTGCAACCACAGTGGCATTTCAACCCACTGAAGAACCCCGAATTCATTGACCGTCACATATTCGGATGACCATATCAGGATGCCTGCAAAACCCAAACCTATGACCACAAAAAAAGCATTTAAGACCAAATTCAGGGCAGCATGCCTGACTTTCCTGTAACCAAACTCAAATAGAGGAAATACTCCTTCTATTACCCAAAATAAGAAAATACCTCCGACAAGGATTCCTGCCCTGAAAGTAGTGGGTAAGTTTTCAAAAAATTCAATAAATCCTTCCATAGGTCTGTTTCCTTAATATGACAACCCTAAATTTATGATCATATTTAAATAAAACAACCTGTACATCTAAGTCGACATACAGGTTGCGCAAAATTTAAGTCTCGATATTATTCTTTTGTTACCGGTTCGATCACTTTGAACGGACTCAGCTCTGAACTTTCGACAGCACTCTGATATTCAGGCCAGTCCTGTGTTACAAAATTATTGATGGCAGAAACAGCTTCATTTACTGCTTCTTCTGCCTGCCGTAGAAGGTTACGTTCCCTTGCACCGGGACCATCGTAGTCACTTCCCATATAACGGTTTACAGCATAAAGATAGGTCAAAACGGTTGGATCTGGATTCCGAACAATTCCCTGTTTGTCGGATTCTTCTCCAAATACCATTTCAAACAACCCATCTAATTTTTCCTGTACGGTTTCCTGTGCCTGGTGGAAACCTTCTAGCTCTTCCTTAGAGCGTTCATCAGCAGTAGCAAGGTTCTCATTCACCTTAACGATTTCGTTGGCCTGAGCCAGCTTTTGCACGGCTTCAGCAAGATAACTTGTCAGTGCTTCCACTTCTTTCTCAAGCTCCGCTGTTCTTCTCAGTGCTGAAATTGGCATTTCGATACGTGGATCTGTGTGAACCGTCACTGTGGTTGAATCAGAGTAATCTCCGGCAGTAAACTTCACTTTATAAGTGCCCGGAAGAACATCACGGCCACCGGGTTCGCTATCGTTTGGCTTACGTAACGTTCGGCTTGGGCGCTCTACACCTGCGTGATCAAGTCCCCACGTAGTGCGGTTCAAACCATTGTGCTCCGGTGTTCTTTCTAACGTGCGGATCTTATTACCGGATGAATCAAAGACCTCTATCTTAACTTTCAACTCTTCTTCCTCCACATCAGATTCAGATCCTGAGTCTAAAGCATCTTTATTTACGGAGTAACTAAGCAGGGCGCCCGACGGGCGATTGTCACCAGCAAACATGGCGTCTGCTGCAAATCGAACACCGCGAGCCTGTCTCCACTCAGCCAGATAGGCATCCGGTGATGGAAATGCCTTGATCGGTTTTTCAAGTTCATCGACTCCGTTTGCAGCCAGTTCCCGAAGCGGACGAATATCATCGACCACCCAGAAAGATCGGCCAAAAGTACCGATCACCAAATCATGCTCGCGTGGGTGGATCATCATATCGTATGTTGAAACCGTTGGATAATTATCTCCCCATCTTGTCCAGTCCTGTCCGCCATCTACAGATACATACAAACCAAATTCAGTTCCCAGAAACATCAGGTTTGGTTCAACAGGATCCTGTACAAAGGAGAGTGAATATCCCTGAACCTGTTCTTCGCTCACTATGTTATTCCAGCTTCTGCCGTAATTTGTGGTATGCAACAGATACGGGGTCCAGTTAGCTCTTCTGTAATCGTTGATAACAGCAAAGGCCTCCCCTTCATTATGATCAGAGGCTTTGATCTGAGACACCCAACTGCCTTCGGGAACACCTTTCAGATTACCTCTTAAATTCGTCCAGCTCTGTCCATTATCCCTTGTGATCTGAATATTACCATCATCGGTTCCGGCCCATATTACGCCTTCTTCAAGCGGACTTGGCTCAATGACCAAAATGGTTGTATAGTTTTCAGCACCGGTTGCATCAAGGGTTAGCCCACCGCTCAGGTGCTGATTTTGCCTGGTAGTATCGTTGGTCGTCAAGTCGGGTGAAATGATCTCCCAGGTTTCGCCACGGTCTGTACTTCGATGTACAAACTGACTTCCAAAATAGATCGTCTTTTCATCAAACGGATCGATGTTGATGGCTGAGTTCCAATTGAAACGCAACTCTTCTCCTTCAGGATGGTGCGGTTTCACAAAGCGACTGCTTCCGGTCTCAGTATCTACACGTCCCACATTCCCCTGCTGAGACATCGCATACACATAGCGGCCTGAGCTCTGATCAATAGCCACGTCAAATCCATCACCAAAAAAGAGTTCTTCCCAATAGGAGTTTCGGATGTCACCGGATCTCCAAACATAAGCTGGTCCCTGCCAGGTACCATTGTCCTGCATACCTCCGTAGATGTTGTACGGATAATTCATATCCACATTCACGTGATAAAATTGACCTACCGGAATGTTATCTACAAATCTCCAGGTCTCACCCCGGTCGTAGGTGATATTCAATCCACCGTCATTACCGTCTATCATATGCTTAGGATTGTCCGGGTTGATCCAGAAGGCATGATGATCTGGGTGAACCCAATTATAATAAGGATACATGCTTTCAAATGATCTGCCACCGTCCTCACTTATAGACAGGTAGCTATACAGACTGTAAATTCGGTTTTCATTTTGTGGATCCACATAGATCTCAGCATAGTAGAATGGCCGGTTTCCGATCTCGCCATCGTCCTTAACTTTCTCTATCAGGTTCCAGCTATATCCGCCGTCCTCACTGCTGTAAATGGCATTTTCTTCAGATTCGATCAGAGCATAAACCAGATCTGTTTCACTGGCAGCAAAGGCCAATCCCATTCTGCCCAATTCTCCTTCCGGCAGTCCATCTTCAGAACCAAGTTCATTCCAGTTCTCACCACCATCCACGGTCATGTATAAACCGGATCCTTCTCCACCTGACTCAAAGAACCATGGCCAGCGGCGGAATTCCCACATATTCACCAGTAACTTATTTGGATTTTGAGGGTCCATTACCATTTCACCAACGCCTGTCCGGTCGTTTACATAGAGGATCTTGTTCCAGGTTTTACCACCGTCTGTTGTTTTATAAACGCCACGTTCTTCACTATCGCCCCAGGCAGAACCCTGAGCTCCAACAAAAACAGTATTTGGATCCTCAGGATGTATGAGCACTCTGTGAATATTCCTGGTCTTTTCAAGCCCCATTAGCTCCCAGGACTTCCCACCATCAATACTTCTAAAGATACCGGCTCCACTGCTCTGACTGTTTCTGGGGTTTCCTTCCCCGGTTCCCATCCAGATGATACTTGGGTTCTTCTGGTAAATATCCAAAGCACCAACAGACATGGGTCCATAACTCTCAAAAATAGGGTCCCAGGTTACCCCTGCATTTTCTGATTTCCAGACTCCACCCGAGGCAGCTCCCACATAGATTATATTTGTGTTGGATTGAACCACATCAATAGCAGTGATCCTGCCACTCATGCCTGCCGGACCAACATTTCTTGGCTCAATACCCTTCAGAAGTTCCATATTCAGATCCTGAGCCAACAATGAATGTGCTGGTAGAACCAACAGTAAAAGCATTGCGATAAAAGAGAGAAATTTGACGATTTGATTTTTCATAGTGATCAATTGGGTTCAGTATTATAAGCCAACTATAAACAACTCAGACACTTAAAACAATTTGAAGGTTGTTAAAAAATTTGCGTGTTGAATTTAACCCATAAAAAAGCCTCTCACATAAATCATGTGAGAGGCTTGAAGATCATTAATTTTCAGCTAAACTGATTAGTCGTTGCCATCCAGTATATCCTGAACACGTACCTGAACATCTTCCAGGTGTGTACGTGTAGGTCGATCCAAACCACCGGCTCTGAGAGCATTGGTGATATCTCGATTCAGAATATTAAGCTGATTTCTGACGTTTGCGCGAATATCAGACTGGCTGACATTAACTGAGTTGCCGGCCCACCAGCTGCCCTGAAGTTCTTCTGTCATCAGACTTTCCATTTCTTCCACATAAGCACGTTGCAGTGCACGGCGGTGAACGTCAATATTCTCACCTGCACGAACTTCGCTGAAGATGCCGTTACGGACATCATCCATCATTTCAAATGCGGTGTAAGTATCCTCATCAGAACGTCTTTCAAACTCTATGAGTCTTGCAATTCGTCTTCCATCTACGAGATTACCAAGAACTCCGGCTTGTGCACCTCTAAAGCTTTCTACAGCCGTAGCCTGATTCACGCGATCAAGGATCTCCTTACTGAATGCCCAGCTTGGAGAACTGAAAGCATGTTTTTGCAGAAATTTCATAGCTTCACGCTGTGTGGCTTCAGGAACTGGCTCATATACAATACCTTCCTGATCATAGGTTTTATGGTTCTCGTAGATACCACCCACGTTGCTAAGAACATGGCCCATATAGCGGTTCCACTGTCCGATCACATTATTATAAAGCTCTTGCAGCTCTGAAAAATCCTCACCTTCACGCTCTGTCCACTCGATCAGGTTGTCTGTAATAACCTGAAGGTTGGCAAGACCAAGCTCACCGGCTTCCATTGCATTATTGGTCAGATCTTCGTTCTGAGAACGTGGATCGATCTTAGATCCGGTTTGGGCACCGTAGAAATAAAGTGGGTCATCTGCTCTTTCCAGAACCCATTCGTTGAGTGTTTCTTCGATCTCATCTTCACTCCAATCTTCAGGGAACCAGGTGTAACCCCACTTGGCATTCCATTTGTCATAAGGTCCAACAGCAGGATAAAAGTTGGTAACACCGTCACCAGGTTGAGCTACATAATTGAAACGAGCATAATCCATGATGGAAGGAGCTGTTCCGTTATTGGAAGTAAATTCAGGATCTCTCAGCTGATCTACAGTATAGGCGTAACTTGACCCCCAGTTATGTGGGAAACCAAGTGTATGACCAACCTCGTGTGCAGATACAAAACGGATCAATTGACCCATGATCTCATCATCAAATTCCACACCACGTGCTTCCGGGTTAGCGGCAGCAGTTTGGATGAAGAACCAGTTTCTAAGCAGGTTCATCACGTTATGGTACCATCCAATGTCACTTTCAAGAATTTGCCCTGATCTTGGATCGTGAACATGAGGTCCGTAAGCATTTTGAACCGGAGAAGCGAAATAACGTATCACAGAATAACGAACGTCTTCCGGACTAAATTCAGGGTCTTCTTCCGCGGTTGGGGCTTCTTTACCCATGATCGCGTTTTTGAAACCGGCGGCTTCAAAAGCAACTTGCCAGTCGTTTACACCCTGAAGCAGATATTTTTCCCATTTTTCAGGAGTGGCAGGATCAGAATAATAGATGATCGGGTTTTCCGGCTCCACAAGCTCATCGCTTTCGCCACTTAACCATGCTTCGTATGCTTCTTTATCTTTTGGTACTAACTTCCATCTTGTGATGTGACGTATAGCTCTTGCTTTTTGAGCATCATCAGTGTACTCAGTTTTTTGAACACTGAAGAATCCGACTCTCTGATCGTAGTTACGAGCTCGCATCTTATCAGCCGGAAGCAGGATCATACTGTGATTCACTTCCATAGAGATCGTTCCTGTTGAGGAATTTGACGGGGGTTCTCCCGCATCATAAGTCAATACATTCCGTGCCTCAACATTCTCAGGATAACTGTTGATATGCTCAATAAATGTTCTACTGCCATCCAAACGGCGAACCTGATAGGCTTTTCTGCGACTGCTTTGCAGGCCAAGTGAAGGAATGTCTGAAGTAAACAAACTGGTGATCTCTACCACAGAACCGGTTGAGTCCTCATTCAGTGCTTCAATATCAAATGATGATATGATCGGCTCAAAGTTTGAATTTCTGACAGCCTCATAAGATAGGCTCTTCTTCTGATGCTACATTCTCATGAGAAACGTGACGAAGTAAGATCTTGTCATCTTTCTTTTCCCACCGAATAACCTGAGTGTTTAATTTTTCCCCACCGTAACCGACGTTATCAGCTGTTTTAGCCACACGGGTTACCAGAAGCATCTCTTTTCCTAAATGCTCATCAGGAATCTCATAATAGTATTTCTCATCAACTTTGTGGACGTTGAATAGCCCTTCATCAGTTTCAGCTTCATCAGTTATGACATCACTGTATTTCTTCATTTCGTCGTCACTGCCTGAGCCGCTCTTGGCACCGTTAGTGCTAGACGATTTACTCGCCTGAGCTGCATTTTCTGCTGTCTTACATCCCGCAAATACGAAAGTAAGGCTCAGAAAAAGTACAGCAAGCGTTGTACCGTTAAATTTTCTATAGTTCATAAATATTAGTTTAGTTCTGATTGGTTACTTCTAGTGGTAAGGTGTGGTTAGTTTAACACCATATCAAGTTCTTTATCGAAATTACCTTGTAAAAAGTTTCATTTAAAGAACTGAATTTACTGATATTTACTTAACGAATGGTAAAAGTATCACCGTGAGTATAAATATCGAGAGTCAGACCTTCTCCTTTTAGTAGCCCGGACTCTGTTACTGAGGGTTCCCCGATATTACTGTAAATCAAGACCTGAGATAAACCCACGACCTCAGCTATATTATCTCTTACTAAAATAGCCGTTGATTCATCAATTCCAATTCCCTTATGATCCGGATATTCCATGACCGCTGTGATCAGTCGGTTATTGCGTGCTCTTTTCACAAAATGTTGATCCACTATGATTTGGTCAACCAGCCCCAGGCCTTCACCGGTAACAAGATTATCCTTCTCAAGATGGTAGAAGGTAGACGTGTATTCGGGATGTTTTGCCTGATCTCCGGTTATCATAATTCGGCTCATAATTGCCGCTCCTGCACTGGAACCTGAAATGACCGATCCATTTGAATAAGCTTCATATATCGCTTTTCCGATCTCAGGGTGATCCTCAACTTGCTTCATAAAACGACTTTGGACGCCGCCGGTAATGTACATGAAGGCTGCCTTACTAACGGAATCAAGGGCACCGGCCGTCACGCTATCCCTTCTTCCAAGATCGAATGAATGCATATTTTCGAATCCATTGTCCCGGAAAGGTCTTTCGCCGTAAAATCCGGATGTATCCGGGTTGAAGCCGGACATGGTCAATACAAGGCCAAATGCCTCAGGATCACTCAAGTCTGATTCCTCAAGTATTCTCTCGATGATCACATCGGGTACGGCTGCCGCCGCCTGATGATCATCAGGGCTCCTGCTCCAGATGACTATGTTGAACCGGCTCGCAGCCTATTATTAATGTAAATAGCAGTACGATCGGTAAATAGAAAATATTTCTTCATTTTACTATGGTGATTTGTAGAGTATAAAAGCATCCCCATGTCCGGTGCTTTTTCAATTCAAGCGTTACTACGTGTTCAAATTCGCAGGAAGGTCCCGTGCAACTCTGCACTCTGACATATCGTAATCGGGTTAGAATCGATCTCACGTCGTGGGATCGGAAGCACTAACTTGGGATCATCATAAGTACGTGTTCCTACAGTACCCTGTGTTCTCTTGATATCATGCAGTAGCTGTCCTTCGAACATCAGCTCAAGCTTACGCTCTAACAGAATGTCATCCAGATCGAATTCTGTTGGTAAGATATAGCAGGGGAAGATTAACACGGTTCTTGACTTTATTAGGGTCATCGATCGGATCTGCAATTAAGGAAAGGCGCCCTTTCGCTATAATTAGCTTCTGCATGTGTCAGGCACACCAGCAAGTCTGATCTGCTGTACATTACCGTTAACTCCATCATTCCATTTACCTGAGCGCAATACACCATCACTCGGATCATTATAGAATAGGTTTCCAGTCTGTCATCAACAACTTCATACTCATCCACGTGGGCCTATTGATGTCAACATCACCGCGACTTGCAGCACTATAGAATGTGAACATACTGTTTGGCTCCATCCTGTGCACTTACCTGCATCGAAGATATCCTCAGTTGAGTTTTCTACGTTATTAAAAGCATCAGCATAAGTGTCAGTCAACGATAAATTACCGATGAGTATCATCTCAACCAACTTGAATACGGGCGTTGTTGTAATCTTCCATTTGAAGATAAACTCTGGAAGATAGATACTGGCTACTCATAGATATTGCATAAGATGAACGAACTTTGGATTAACGTTAGGTAACAGGTCTCTAGCGTCTGAACGATCATTAATTACCTGTGTGTATACTTCATTAACCGTAGAACGAGCAGATTGAGCCACCGTCAATGCTGAGTAGGTTCTAATACCAAAGGGAACTCCCGGCCTGTCCGTTTGGAGCGCCAGCTTCGTATTGAGTTGCATACAGACGAACCAGATCAAAGAAGATCAGTCCTCTGACGCATCCAGCTTCACCTTCGACGCGATTCTTTTCATCGCCTTCCAGAAGATCTAAACCATCCAATGCGCTATTTGCAATGTTGATAGCATCATAGGCATCAATCCATAACCCGGTTGCGTTTCCATTATCATATTGCTGTTGCTTGAGCCAATATGGATGCCGAGGGCCTAAAAAGGTTCCTGAGAAGTCCGCAGCCCGCCACTCCGCTGCCAGATAGATCCGGCATCATTAGGAACCAGCCACCGTATAGGTCACCGCCGCCCATCGCACCACAAGCACCGATCGATACAGACTCCACATTTTCTGCATTCGTCAAGTGCCTGATCGGCGTTGCAATCGATTGCTTAGGCGTGGATATCCAGCAATCCGTCGCACGCTGTGAACAGAAAACGCACTTAAGAACAGCGTCCCTGCTATTAGTTTTAGTTTTTTCAATAAATCCTATAAACTTGTATTATTAAAAATTGTCTGCAGTTAACCTAGGTTTTAGAATCCAATATTAATACCAAAGGAAACGGTTTTTGCCTGCGGAGCAGAATAAAAGTCGTTACCAATGTTAAGGTTACTAGACAGATCATAAAGGTCAGTATTTACCTCTGGATCCCAACCTTCATAATCGGTAAAGGTCAGAAGGTTCACACCTGTCATATATACTCTGAACGTCCCTCAGCTGCAGTCTGGATAAGCAGATCCTGCGGCAGGGTGTAGCCCAGTGTCACGGATTTAAGCCCCCAGGCAAGAACCGTCTGAGATGTATCTGCTACGTGATGGTAAACTTACTGACCATTCGCATAGAATAAGCGTGCTTCAGGGACATCTGTAATATCACCTGGTTCTTTCCAACTGTCTAACTGATCACGTGTCTGGGCCACACCCAAAGAAAGGACTGTTCGCCGCCTGATAACGTCCACCACCATTATAGATGTCTGGTCCGGAAACAAACTGGACTAACACACCCAGATCAAAGTTTCCGGCAGTTGAAGTTGTTGGTAAAGCCCACCTACAAATCCCAGGGTTTGGTTCACCGATCACTACATCGTTGGCTGCAGAGTAGCTTGTTCGTGGTGCCTGCATCGTAGTCTTTACCTTCTGCACCATGCTAAGCAATACAGTGCGTCTCCAATTTACTCGGATCCCACACGTGGCATATTCCTTGCCCCACATTACTGCAATAAGGTGTGCCCTCAACTGCTCGGTTCAGGTAACCCTCCGGTCGATTACCTGGACCCACCTAAGATTCGTGACCTCGTTCTTCGTTGAAGGCAAGTATGTAAAGCTGGAACTCCATCTGAAAACACCAACCGTGTTCTGTGTGTTGATCACAAATTCAAATCCTTTGTTTTCAAGTTCACCCACGTTTCTCAACTGAGACGTATAACCTGTGGTTGCTGGCGCCAATCCGACGTTCAGCAGGAGATCATCCGTTTTCTGAATCGCAGGAATACCGATCTCACGGACCAATTCTGTCGCTGAATAGAGCGCAAATCAAGGCCGATGTTATACTGGCGCTGTGCGCTCCCACTTCAGATCCGGATTGGGAGTAACCGTGATGGCACCAGCCCTGAACTTCCGGCAGAATGGGTTTCACAACGGATAAAGTCCACGTGATGGGAAGTTACCTACGTTAGAGTTACCTGTTAGAGCCATAACTGGCTCTCAACTTCAGGAAGCTAAGGGCTTCCATTTCACTCAGGAAGTCTTCCTGTGACAGGATCCAACCGGCAGAAACTGCAGGGAAGAAACCATATCTGGAATTTTCTCGATGAATCTGAGAAGACCCATCAAGACGGGCACTACCGGATAACAGGGTACGGTCGTTACTGAACTTGTAGTTCGCACGTGCAAAGTATGACAGGTACGGACACCGTTTGAGTTGTGTGACCCACCTAGTGATCGAAGCGGCACTGGCTGAAGCTTTGTAAGACTGTTCAGTCGGGAAGTTAGCTCCCGGAGACATATGTCTGATAACTTGCATCTGAGCTTTCCACATGTCACACCGGCTACCGTTGTTAAGCTGATGGTTGTCGTTGAACTGCTGAGTCCAGGTCAGGTAGTCGTATTCAAGGATAGTTCACCAGTGTTCACCCAACTGTGGAATCTCCGTAACCCGTTGGTATTCTCAGATCCGAGCGTTGGTGTTTCTGATCCGCATAAGCAACTCTTCATTCTGGAAGAGGAGATCCAAACCGGCTTCACTTTCTGAACTCCAGGTTATCTAAAGATCTCGGATAGTTTGCATACAGGTTACCAAATGTTTCTGGAATACCGTTTGGTTGTTATCCACACCTTTGAACGTGTCTCAATAAAGTTGTAGTACAAAGGATGTTCGAGTTGGGGACATCGCTGTAATCCCGCCAGATTCTCCATTTTCAAACTGTGGTGTGTAAACCGGTGATATCGGAGCCTGTGCAACTGCCTGTAGCGGAGTTGAAAAGGCATTATCGTTAGAAACACGAATGTTTTCCGTTCTGGAAAGACCGAGGTTCATTCCCACTTCAAATTGTTCCGACGCGAGTAGTGATCCAGGTTCAATCTGGCATTCATACGTGTTTTGAATTGTTTTCGCGTAACAACACGCGACCTGATCGCTGAAGCCACCGGATACAAAAGAATCGGGTCTTCTCAGTAAGACCACTGCTTAATCTGAACACCAAAGTCTGTGTTGCTGGCAATTCCCGCAAGGCTTCATCCTGCCAGTTCACATCAACTTCTCTGATTCTGCCAGTCTGTTCCTTTAAGAGCAAGTGAGATCGAAAATAACAGGTCTTCTAGCGTACCAGACTTACCGTAAATCATCGCGGCTGCTGGCCTGCTGGTGTATCCGTATGGATTTCCATCTCTTTCATAACTGTAAAGGTCACCACGTCCGGCGGCATCCTGAAAATAAGTGATGTACTCATCGGCATTCATGAATTCCACACGATTGGTTTCGGTACTAACACCTCGCTCATAACTTACATTAATTCGAGTCTCACCTGCCTTACCTGATTTAGTAGTGATCAAGATCACACCATTAGCTCCACGAGAACCGTAGATAGCGGCTGCAGAAGCATCCTTCAGAATGTCTACAGATTCAATGTCATCAATGTTTAGGTCAGCCAATGGGTTTGTATCAGCTGTTTGAGACTGACTCTCTGAGATCACCGGAATACCGTCGATCACGTATAGGGCCGACTGCTGCAGATATGGATTATGTACCTCGTACCCAGATTAATACCGTTGAAGTTAACCGTTACTTTTTTGAATAAATACACCTGAGGCTTTCCCTGAAGGCGGCAGATCAAATGATTAACACAATATGAAAAATGGAACGAAGAACAAAA
>JAXHNH010000018.1:0-10252 GCA_034520725.1 Gracilimonas sp.
GTATGGCAGCATGCCGAACATCTAATACATACTAAATAAATCAGATTTGGAGAATTACTATGAACAGAATAGCAAAATACTCCGGACCATCTCCGATCGAATCTTTCAAACACCAAATGGATCGATTTTTTGATGACTTATCGCCGTTTGCCCTGAGAACTAAAAATGATGGATTTATGGGGCTGGACCTGGTAACACCTGACACTGATATGATGGAAACGGATAAGGAATATATTGTTGCAGTAGACCTTCCCGGATTCCAGAAGAAAGACATCAAGATCAACTATGAAGACAAACGTTTGATCATCAAAGGGACCCGCAAGGAGGAGACCAAAGAAAAGGAAAAAGATTACTTACACCGAGAACGCTATTTCGGTGAATTCGTACGAACCCTCACTTTGCCTACTCAGATCAAAGAAGATAAGATCAAGGCTTCTTTCAAGGATGGTGTACTTACTGTAACTGCACCGAAAGTGGAAGTAAGTCAGCCTAAAATGGTCCAAATAGATTGAATGAATCCGGGAAGATCTCATTTTCCACATTGAAGTTATTTGGGGTATCTGCGAGTGACTTCCTTCAGCTCAGATTAAGTTTGCCTGCAACCTTACGAATCTGAATGCTAAGGAAGGCACCGCATGATTGCCCCATCATTCAGATTTGACCTAATGGAGTAAAAATGGAAGAGATGTATACAAAAAACGTAGTGTGGTTCAAGGATATTGGGATAGAGCATTTACCTCTTGTTGGGGGAAAGAACGCCTCTTTGGGAGAAATGATACATCACCTGAGTAAAAAGGGAATTAATATTCCGGATGGATTCGCCACCACTTCAGAAGCATATTGGCTTTACATAAAGGAAAATAACCTTGAAGAACCTATTAGTGACTGTTTACAGCAATATAAATCGGGCAATCTATCACTTGAGGAAACGGGCAGCAGTATCAGGCAATTGATCCTGAATGGTATCTTTCCGACTGCAATTGCTGAGGCTATCACTGAAAGTTACCATCAGCTGGAAAAAGAATATGACACCAATAATATTGATGTTGCGGTACGCAGCAGTGCTACAGCTGAAGATCTCCCCCATGCAAGTTTTGCCGGACTTCAGGAAACATATTTGAATATAAGAGGCACCGCCGAACTTATTGAGGCCTGTAAAAAATGTTATGCTTCTTTATTCACAAACCGAGCCATTTCGTACCGGGAAGAAAAGAACTTCGAGCACATGAAAGTTGCCTTGTCGGTAGGGGTCCAGAAAATGGTACGTGCCGATAAAAGTTGTTCCGGTGTAATGTTTACCGTTGATACGGAGACCGGCTTTCCCAATGCTGTTTTGATAAACGGCTCCTGGGGATTGGGAGAAAATATTGTGCAGGGAACCGTCAACCCCGATCAATTTTATGTTTTTAAACTATTTCTGAAAGATGAAACAAAATCACCCATCATAGAGAAAAGTTTAGGTAGTAAAGAGCTCAAAATGATCTATGCGGATGATGGAAGCACAAAAACCCAAAATATCCCTACTACGAAAGCAGAACGTCAGCAATTTGTACTGAACGATGAAGAAATCCTGAGGCTGTCGAGATGGGCCGTTACCATTGAAGAGCATTATCAAACTCCAATGGATATTGAGTGGGTGAAAGAAGACAAAACGGAGGAGTTGTATATCGTGCAAGCTCGTCCGGAAACGGTACAATCACAAAGATCCGGAAAGGTTTTGACCACCTATACGCTAAACGAGAATAGTAATGAGGTGTTGGCTCAGGGTATAAGTATCGGCAATAATATTGTGCATGGAACAGTAAAACTGATCCACACTCCGGAAGATTTGAAGAATATTCAGTCCAATCATATCCTGGTAACGAAAATGACGGAACCTGATTGGGTGCCGTCCCTTAAGAATGCTGCAGGAATTATCACAGATTTTGGCGGAAGAACCTGTCATGCAGCTATTGTAAGCCGTGAACTTGGTATTTCTGCCGTAGTGGGCACCATGACTGCTACTCAAGATTTGAATGACGGTGACATGGTCACACTTTCCTGCGGTGAGGGTGATCGGGGGAAGGTCTATGAGGGATTTGTTGATTTCAATATCCAGGAAGTTGATCTGGAAAAACTACCTCCCACCAAAGTGGATATCATGCTGAACCTAGCTACTCCCGAATCAGCCTTTAAGTGGTGGGAATTACCAACCCGTGGCATTGGACTGGCCCGGATGGAATTTATCATCAGCCATCACATCCAGATTCACCCTATGGCGCTGGTTCATCCCGATAAGATCGATAATGAACAAGATTTTGAGAAAGTCAGAAAGCTCACCAAGGGCTATAAGGACTATGAAACGTACTTTATTGATAAGCTATCTGCAGGGATCGCAAAAATAGCGGCTTCCCAATATCCGCATCCTGTGATTGTACGCACCAGTGACTTTAAGACGAATGAATATGCGCGTCTTATCGGAGGAAAAAGTTTTGAGCCGCACGAGGAAAATCCCATGATAGGGTGGAAGGGGCCTCCCGATATTACAGTGAAGGCTATCGAGATGGTTTTAAATTGGAATGCAAAGCCCTGAAGAAAGTCCGTGAAGAAATAGGTTTTAAAAATGTGATCGTAATGATCCCATTTTGCCGCACTCTTAAAGAAGCAGAAAAGGTACAGCAGGAAATGGCAGCCAATGGGTTGAAGCGCGGAGAGAATGGACTTGAATTATATGTTATGTGCGAAATTCCATCCAACTACATACTCGTTGAAGAGTTTTCTGAGTACTTCGATGGCTTTTCAATCGGATCAAACGACCTTACACAGCTTATTTTAGGAGTTGATCGCGATTCGGCAGAGCTGGCATATTTATTTGATGAAAATGACCCGGCTGTTAAAAAAGCCATTCGTGAGGTTATCAAAAGAGCTCACGAATCGAATAGGAAAGTAGGATTTTGCGGACAGGCCCCAAGCGATGACCCGGAATTTGCAGCATTTCTTGTAGAGTGCGGTATCGATTCCATTTCGCTCAACCCCGATAGCGTGATATCAACCATTGAAAAAGTTCTGAAAGCCGAACAAAAAGTACCTGCTTGACCATAACGTCATGAGTGAAGTAAACGAAATGGAAATTTGTGAATATTAGTAAATAAAAGTGGATTAAAAATTTATCCATTTTTTTACTAAATAAGGCAAGGTAAATAAAAGGCTTTATCAGATATGACCGAACAAATTAAGAAACCATTCGATTTTAATATTTCAGAACATCCCTGGTACAGTCTTTCTACTGAGGAAGCGGGTGAGATAGTTAAAACAAGTGCTGAAAAAGGATTAACAGATGGAGAAGTTGGGAAGCGCTTAAGTTTCTTTGGTTCCAATGAAATTGCCACGGAAGCCGGATTGACTCGTTTGCAGATCCTCATTCATCAGTTTAAAGACCCGTTGATCTATATTCTGCTTGCAGCGGCTTTTGTGACCTTCGTGCTGCAGGATTATGTTGACTCGGGTGTAATTATGGTGGTGGTCTTGCTTAATGCATTGATCGGCTATACTCAGGAAAATAAAGCACAATCAGCTATACGTGCACTTTCAAAACTGTCGGATCCCAAAGCGCAGGTAATTCGTAACGGACGCGAGATGAGAAGCATACCGAGCCGTAATTTGGTGCCCGGAGATATTGTGCTGCTTAGCTCGGGTGGACGGATCTCGGCAGACATGCGTATTTTAATGTCAAAAGGGCTGGAGGTGGATGAGTCGGCTCTTACCGGAGAATCAGAGGTGATCACCAAACAGGTGGATCCGATACGAAAAGCCAACCTTGTACCCGCTGATCAAAAGAATATGGCCTTTGCCGGTACCATTGTGACTCAAGGCCGGGCAAAAGCAGTGGTAGTACGTACAAGCGACTCAACGGAGCTGGGGAAAATAGCTTCCACCGTAAAAGAGATCGGTATCATAAAAACACCGCTGCAGGAGAAGGTTGACAAGCTGGGTAAGAATATCGGTTACCTCATTCTGGGCTTTGCGGTATTAATAGCAATAATTGGGATTCTCTACAAAATGGATCCCACAGAGATCTTTATAACTGTTGTAGCTATGGCAGTATCAGCAATTCCGGAGGGGCTGCCGGTAATACTTACCATAACGTTGGCTATCGGGGTGCGTAGGATGGCCAATCGGCAGGCTATCATACGATCTTTACCCGCGGTTGAAACTCTGGGAAGTACCACGGTGATTGGTTCTGATAAAACAGGCACGCTCACCAAAAATCAAATGACGGTGCGGCAGATCTGGGCTGATGATAAACTATTCGAAACGACCGAAGCGGGATATCAGCTTGAAGGCACGATTCTCGAAGAGGGTATAGGGATAACACCATCTGTACAAAGCGGACTTTTTAAAACACTAATGGCAGGGACTCTGGCTAATGAAGCCAATGCAGCCGCTGTCGAAATAGAAGAACCACAAGGCGATCCCACTGAAATTGCATTGCATGTCTCGGCCTACAAAGGTGGCATTCGTCTATCGGATATCAGGTTGTATCATGAGCAGCTTGATTTCCTTCCTTTTGAACCCGAAAGAAAATTTATGGTCACTTTGAACAGAAGTGAAAAAGGACAGACCATTTTTATGAAAGGGGCTCCTGAGGCAGTTCTGGATCGGTGCAGTTACCAGCTGAAGGACGGTGAATTAATACCTGTGGACCCGGAAAAAGTTAAAGTGGTTGCTAAACATATGGCCGGCCAGGGACTCAGGGTACTGGCCATGGCCTATCGTACGGTTGAAACCGAATATCTCGATGATATGTCTGTACTGGAAGAAGAGTTTGTGCTTACAGGCCTGCAGGGAATGGAAGATCCCGTACGCCCCGAAGTTGTAGAAGCGGTTCAAAGCGTGAGAAAATCCGGGATCAGGGTTGTGATGATAACAGGAGACCATATTGACACGGCTGTGGCCATCGGGCGGCAGCTGGGGCTTGATCCTGAAGAACACGGAGCACTTGAAGGGAAAATGCTGGACGGACTTTCAGATGAAGAGCTCGATCTTCAGCTTATGAACATTAATATCTTCGCACGGGTATCGCCCAAACACAAATACCGCATTGTTGACCGACTTAAGAATATGGATCATGTGGTTGCGGTAACGGGTGATGGAGTGAACGATGCACCGGCGCTGAGAGCAGCTCATCTTGGGGTGGCAATGGGGAAAAGCGGAACCGATGTTGCCCGGGAAGCTTCCGATATGATCTTGTCTGACGACAACTTCGCAACTATCACAGCTGCGATTGAAGAGGGCAGAATAGTTTTCTCAAATATACGAAAAGTGACATTTTTCCTGCTTTCCACAGCAGTGGGAGAACTCATTGTAATATTGATCGCGGTTTTTATGAACTGGCCTCTTCCATTTATTGCCGTTCAGATCCTTTGGATCAACCTGGTGACCAATGGATTGCAAGATATAGCTCTGGCTTTTGAACCCGGAGAACCGGGTATTCTGAAGCGTAAACCACGTCCCCCAAAAGAAGGGATACTTACCGGACGTTTAATGGAGCGTCTCGGTGGGGTGGGTCTTGTTTTGGCTGCCGGAACACTGAGCATGTTTTGGTGGATCTATCGTGAAACAGGTGACCTGGATTTGGCGCGTACGGCAGCAATGACACAGATGGTTGTGTTCCAGTTTTTCCATGTGTTGAATTGCCGCTCGCTTGACAGAAGCATATTCCGGATCCCATTCTTCTCCAATAAATTTTTGTTCGTGAGTCTTATTACAGCTTTACTTGCACACTTAGCCGTACTTCATGTCGGGTTTCTGCAGACCATATTCCGCACAATGCCTCTCAGCAGCGATCAATGGATAATGATCGCAGGGGTAGGTTTATTGGTCATATTAGGGGGTGAAATTGATAAAATTATCAATCGATGGCGAAAGAGTTACATTGGGTAACATAAATTCACATCAGTGGATGTTGCTTTTGAGTCCTTTTGCCAGGTAGTGCCCGGTCTCAATTATTCCACGGGAATAGGCAGGACTAAAGAGTTTTTCACTTTTAAAAACATCCAAGGCTTTAAAAGCTATTTTGAAGCATCCTCTTGGTTTTGGAATATGGCATTTTAAGTCAAGATTTGAACAGGCTGCCTCCCATATTCTGTTTTTATTGGTCCCAGCCTAGGGTTTAAAACCCTGCACTTTTAGTGCAGCACTTTAGTATTCCGAAAAATCTATTCCCTATATCTGGGGGTCATCCTGAATGAAATGAAGGATCTTGCCTATTGTGGAGCATGTTAGTTGGTGTTCACATCGTAGTTGCCACTACATCGTGCATTTGCATGTAAAAACAACGAGACCTTAATCGCTTAGATCCTTCACCGCCAGCCGGCGGTTCAGGATGACCTTAGTGATATTGATGGAGAGACCGGGACTTTCAGTCCCAAAACAAACCTCTGCACTTTCAGTGCAGAGTGGGTTAGTCACTCTTCATCCAAAGCAAAGCGGATAAATATGTAAGGTATTTCATCAGGGAGATTGAAAATTGAACGCACGTTCTAAAAATTCAGGAAATACCTTGCATAAAGTGTGATGGCAACTACCTATTCAGAAGCAAGCAACAAATCAGGAGGGAGGGATGATCAATATAGGAACAATATTTTCATTTATTACGGTCGGCTTATTGATAGGCTTTATTATCGGTTCCTTGATTAAGAAAGAAGGTATTACTTTAAACAGGCACTCTGTTCTGGGGTATGGTGTCCGGAACAATGAACGGCTTAACATCGGCCTTCGGCTGCTTGACCCCGGGTGCACGGCGTGTGTGTTCGCTTTTCAGGGAACGTGGGCCTTCCTTTTTATAATAAATGTATTTCATCAACATCATTTAGAAGATGTTTTATTATTTCCAGATGCAAATGCAGCAGTTATTCATAAAATTTCTTTTAAGAATAGAAAGCAGTAGAGAGCATACATACTTTACGTTTATAGATATCAAAGGCCCATGCAAACACTTATGCTGAATCATTTCGGTTATTGAACAAAGCGTTTGAGCCCAAAGTTAAACAAGCTGTCGCTCTGTTTGCTCTCATTAACTTTCATCGTCAGCCAGACCTGAATTTTTAGCGTCTATACTAAATCTTGTGTGTGGGACGGCCTCTAAACGGGCTCTGGAAATTTGTTTTCCTGTTGCCTGAGATATTCCGTAGAGGGCCCCACCTTCGATACGTTTTAAGGCATCATCAATTTGCTTAATGTACGTAACGCGTTCGTTCGGTGAGCTGATAATTCATGGTGTCACTTTGAGTCTCACTGCCGGCTTCAGGAATATCAGAAGCAGGCATATAATCAGGATCATTATCGCTATCTAAAATGTGAACGGTTTCTGTGGTGCGCCGCAATTCTTTTTCTGCATTTCTTCGTTTCTTCAGCAGAATATTTTTGAAATGATCCAACGACTCTTGATCGAGTTTAGACGATGTGTTTATAGATTTTTCCATGCCGATTTTCTGTTTATATATTTAGATCTTCATTTCTATTTAATTAAAAAACAATCAAAATTAGACAGACACACTGTGTTTAGTTTGTAGGACTAAACCTTGCAGTGGGGTATAAAAAAAGCCCGTAGTAGTAAAACCACGGGCTACTCAATAATTAGAAAGTTAACTGTTTTCTTTCGTCGGTATGATCCGCATCAAGTAATAGAGGTGTATTCTCAGCTCATAACAAGCACCCTCAACAGACTGCTTTCGGGTTTGCCGTTTAACGGGCATTCCTTATTGAAAACCGGAACATACTTCAGGAAAAATCAATGAAGATCGATCGCTATAAGTAACCGGCGGCTTGTTTTTCCGGTTGATCTCTGTTCTATTTAAAGAATCAGAAATTGTGCTCTTTTTTTAATTTAACTATCACTATATCAAAGACTCTGAGAGAAGTATAATTAAAGGCCGGGTTTTTGAATGCAGGGGCAAGGAGAAAGATGTTGTAAGATTTTACTCACAAAAATTGTAGGATAAAACCGTATTCGATTTGAGGGTGATCTGCGAGCACTACTAAATTAAATTTTTTGATGTTTATTCAGTTTATTACTCTGATAACTTTCTATTATGAAAATGATTGCGGGCAGTAAAACCAGCGCTAACACTAATGATAAATCGATACCAAGAGTGGCCAACTCTCCGATGGTTCTGAGTACCGGATGGATCATAAACAGTAACCCATTGAATACAAGCATTGTGGTGAATATACTTACAGCAATATGCTCTCCTGTGGAACTTAGAATTTTCCATCCAAAAACCCATACATAACTAGCGATCGAGGGAAGAAGAGCAAGAATTAACATTAAATTTTTCTTAGAATGAGCAACTTTAGGATAATGGTGAAAGCAATTGTCAGTACAACCATGATCGGAGTCTCATCCATAAGAAGTCGCAGCATATCTGAAGCAACAATGGAAGTTGAGCCTGCATAATATGTTTTTCCATCAGGCAGGGTAAATGTAGGCTTTATGTTCACCAGGTTTTCCAAGGTTCCGGAGACGGAAGTGAAAGGAAGTGTCAGGAAATCAGGCACGCTATCAATGGGGTTTATCTGCCGGGTTGATGCCGCATCACAATTGCCATAATCATAATATTGGGATAGAGAACAGGTTTAAAGAAAGTAATGTTAAAATTGGAGTCTGATCATTGGGCTATTTTGGCTGATATTTTCCGGTTCTGTAATTTAAAGTATTGTGTATCTTATAAACTCATCTTATAAATACAGGTACTTAGTCAGGCTTTTATTTTACTGGAATATCAGGCGGTGTTTGAATGAAGAGAACAATAAATAATCGAAATGTTTCAGTTGATCCGGAAAACGTATTTTCAATAGAAGCTGAAGACGTTCTGAAGAGATTTGAGGTTGATCAGGATTTAGGCCTCAACGAAGAAACGGTTAAGGAAAGAAGAGAGCAGTACGGAACCAACAAATTACGGCAACACAAGAAAAGAAGTAATTGGTCGGTACTCGTATCGCAATTCAAAAGCATTATCATTGGGTTATTGGCAGCGGCAGCAGCTATTGCCTTTATCTATGGTGAGTGGGTTGAAGGTTGGGCTGTCTTCAGTGGTTATTCTGATCAACACGTTGATCGGCTTTGTCACGGAGTTAAGAGCTGTGCGTGCCATGGAAGCTCTGTCAAAACTCGGAACCGTAAAGACGCGGGTAAAAAGAAATGGACGGGTTGTAGAAGTAGATGCTGAGGATCTTGTACCCGGTGACTTGGTTGTGATAGAAGGAGGGGATATTATTACTGCAGACCTCAGGATCATCAACGCTTCCAAACTGCAGGCAAATGAATCGGCTTTAACCGGTGAAAGCCTGCCGGTTAGTAAAAATGATCTCAGCATCACAGAAGAAACGGTTTTGGCGGAGAGAAATAACATGCTGTATAAGGGAACAGCTGTTACACGAGGGTCCTGTCTTGCTGTTGTTGTGGATACCGGAATGAATACAGAATTGGGCAACATATCTTCCTTGGTTGAAACCACCGAGGATGAGGTAACCCCACTCGAAGAACGCCTTGATAAACTGGGTTATAAACTGATCTATGTCACAACAGGTATTATTTTAGCTATTGTTATCACGGGGATACTGAGTGGCAAAGAGATCGTTTTGATGATAGAAACAGGGATCGCTCTCGCTGTGGCAGCAATTCCGGAAGGCCTGCCTATCGTTGCCACAATATCACTAGCTAAGGGGATGAAAACTCTTGCTAATAGAAATGCTCTGGTCAATAAACTTTCATCTGTTGAGACACTTGGTGCAACTTCCGTCATCTGTACGGATAAAACGGGGACATTG
Source organism: Gracilimonas sp. (assembly GCA_034520725.1). GTDB lineage: Bacteria > Bacteroidota > Rhodothermia > Balneolales > Balneolaceae > Gracilimonas. Next base: position 9,811 of record JAXHNH010000018.1, read on the forward strand.
ACCGAAAATCTGATGACAGCCACAGAGGTTCACTTATTTAACAGAGCGATCGAGGTGAATGGTGAAACAGATCAGATATTTACTGAAGAAGGTACTTCCCTTAAAATTGAAGAAGACGATGACCTGAAGTTTGCATTGCAAGTTGGGATGATATGCAATAACGCTACATACGGATTAGGCTCCGATGACAATAATGGTGATCCTTTAGAAATTGCACTGCTTGAGCTAGGTGATAAAGCAGGGTTATCACAATCAGAACTGATGAAAGTCCATCCGGAGGTCAGAGAAGATGCCTTCGATTCAACTACCAAGATGATGGCAACTTGGAACAGAACGGAAGGCGAAAAGCTAAGGGTCTATGCAAAAGGAGCTCCTGAGGCAATATTGGAAAACTGTATGACCTATTTAAAAGATGGAAATTGTGAAGCACTTGGAAATGATG
>JAXHNH010000019.1:0-16625 GCA_034520725.1 Gracilimonas sp.
CGGGTTCTAACAGCCTTTTACGGAGTGGGTAAGCCAGCCGAGGGAGATCGCATCTGCCCTACAGATCAAAATAACATGAATCTATTGGGCATAATTCTTCCATGATCGAAAAAAGGTAAGACTTAACCTATAAAATAAGGCCCAAAAAAACATAGCTGTTAAACCATCCCTGTAGCTCTAAAAAAGCATAATAAATCTTTAGGTATTGATAATTTAGTAATAGGATAACAATAAGGTGCCCGTCTTAACAATAGCGTTACAACCAACAGAAGGTAAGTTAACATTAAACTAAAGGGCTCTTAACAACTGAAAGTTAGATTTGACCCGAATTAAACTACTCATCATAAAACTAACTTTTGAAACCATGTTAAGATTTAAACAACTAATAATAGTTTTACTTTTACTTGCTTGGGCTGATGTACAAGCACAACAACGAGGAGTTATTTCCGGACTAATAACAGATTCTGAAACAGGTGAACCTGTTATTGGGGCTTCTGTACTTATTCAGGAAACAAATTTAGGTGCAGCTACTGATGTTGAAGGCAGGTACCGAATAAATAGAGTGTCTACAGGTGATATCAGTATCATAGTTAGAAGTATAGGCTACCAAGACATACAAAAAACGATAGTTGTACAGTCAGGAGAGCAAAAGATTTTAAATGTACAAATGGAAGCCCAATTTCAAGAATTTGGGGATATTACTATTGTTGGTAATCGGAAAAGTCAGCTTGATGCCATCAATCAGAAACGTCAGGCAGAAAACTTGAAAGAGGTTTTAACAAGTAACGACCTTGGAAGGTTGCCAGATATTAATGTTGCAGAAGCCACTCAGAGAGTAGCGGGTGTGGCTCTTGAAACAGACAAAGGGGAAGGCCGGTTTGTTTCAATTCGGGGAATTCAGCCTTCACTGAATAATGTAACAATGAACAATAAGTCTAACCTGGCCTCTACAGCAGGAAGCCGTGCCGTTGCACTTGATTTATTACCTACGGAAATTATTTCAAGTATTGAAGTAACCAAAGCTGTTACTCCTGACATGGAAGCAAATGCGGTGGGCGGAACAGTGAATATCAATACTATTTCAGCCTTTGAAAGAAGTAAGCCCTTTTTTGTTTTTTCGGCAGATGGATTGGTACAAGAAAGACAAAATACTGACAACTTTGGTGATGCAGATCTTCCTTTTCGTCTTTCAGCTACGGCAGGAAAGAAATTTGGAGAAGAAGAGAAGTTAGGTGTGGTACTATCCACAAATTATTTCAAGAGGGATTTCACGGTTTCTGTAGTTGACCCGGACGAGTGGATCTATGAGAACGGTTATTTTCTACCAAATGAAAATGAAATACAGATAGAGGATAACGAACGTATCCGTTTCGGCATTAACTCAGATATTGAATACCGCTTTACCGACAACAATAATATTTACTTTAAAACTCTATATACACAAACAAACGAAATAGCGCTCAATTCAGAATTTGAATTAACCTTTGAAGGAGACCTTATTAATCAGACACCAACTACGGGTACATGGACAGCTGGATCTATGGAACAAGATCTAAGCCGTACAGATGAAACAGAAAATCTATATAGTTTTATTTTAGGTACTGAAAATAAATTTGGAAATCTTACTGCGGAAATTTATGGATCTTATTCATTGGGAGATACTGAATTCTATGACCCGGATGGAGTCTTTGAGAACCCCGGAGATACCGAAGATATGTTATCTCTTAACTATGATGTGAGTCAATTTTTCTTTGATGTAACCACACCTAACACTGCCTTTGCTTCTGACCCCTCCCAAATGCTACTCCGTGGCGTTAACTTAAACCGCGGTGATATAACTGAAAATAATATTGAGTTAAGTACCGACTTTACCTACGATGTGATATTTGGCAATATTCCCGGATACTTTAAAGCAGGTGCCAGATACAGAGACAGGGACATCAGCGTTGATCGCAGAAGACAGGAGTACAAACTCGGTTTTGGCGGTTTAGAAGCAACAAATCCTTACACCATTGCTTTATTCAGGTTGGATCCGTGGTCTCCAGAACAGGGTGGGCAGCGACCATTTCACCATGGGGATGCCCAGGCTTTTGCCGATTTTGTAAGTGATCCGGATAATCTCAGCGATAATTCACGTATTATACTTGATGAAGATGATACATTCTATGAGCAGTACGAAAATGATTTTAACAATGAAGAAACAGTATCTGCTGCTTACCTCATGAGTTCCTTTAACTTCGCAAAGTTTAATTTACTCGGTGGATTTAGAATTGAGCATACGAATACAGTTTCAAATAGCTTTATTCTCAGTGAAGATGATGACACCGGTGACTTATTAGTGGATGATATCCGTGGTGAAAATTCATATACCTATTTTTTACCCAGTATTCATCTGAAGTGGAATATGAATGAAAATATGGTTGCACGCGCATCATGGACAAATACTATTGGTCGTCCGGATTTCTCTAATCTATCTTCTACCAGTGAGTTTTCTTATGAAGAAACTACAACTCCTGGAGTTTTTGAGGGAGGGCTTGAACAAGCGAATTCTGATCTGGATCCCTTTGAGTCTTCAAATTATGATGCAAGTGTTTCATACTTTATAAATAGCGGTGGTCTAATATCTGTAGGAGGATTTTATAAAGATATTAAAAATCAGATTTTTAGAAATGAAACTGAGCTAAACGATGTAGAATTCAGGGGTAGGTTTTTTGAAGAACTGGAAATAGAGTCTCTTGAGAATGCAGAATCAGCAGACCTTTTTGGGCTTGAGTTTACCTATGATCAGGCGTTTACCTTTCTACCTTCGTTTTTGAATGGTTTTGGTACCACATTAAATTTGGCACTGATTGATTCAGAAATAAGCCTGCCGAATCGACCCGGAGAAAAACTACCACTATTCAGGCAGCCAAGCGAAGTATTTAACGGAATTCTCTACTATCAGAAAAGCGGAATGGAGTTAAGATTTGCCGCCAGCCACCGGAGCAAGATACTTCTGAATGCAGCTGGAACAGTTGAATATGAGGATGAAATTGCCGCTGGTGCCAGTGTAACAGATTTTGACCGTTGGGAGGATAGCCGAACCACCTACGATATGTTAGCAGGATATACCCTTCCAAATCAGAATCTGAGATTTACAGCACAGCTTAGAAATCTTACCAACGAATCAGAGCAGCGTTATCAAGGTATAAAGAGCCGTTTAGATCGTCATCAACTTACCGGCCGAACCTTATTTTTTGCGGTTAACTACTCATTCTAAAATTAATCTCTCTCAATCAACTCATATGTACTACCTAAAACATAGTACCTGTGGCTTTATGGTGGCACTGTTTCTTTTCAGTGCCACTTCTTTAAAGGCACAGGAATTTAACACTTACAAAGCTCCTGTTTATACCAAATCCTGGAGCGCCCCTTCCAGTTATCCTGATCGAATTTCTCTGACATTTTCAGATGATCCGACGAGTTCATTTAGCGTTACATGGCGAACAGACACCACGATCACCAAAGCCGTGGCGGAAATCGCTGTTGCTACTGCTGCACCAAGGTTTTGGCGCAACTCTAAGTCATATGATGCCAATACGGAAACTATGAATGCCATGCATATTGCCAATGCAAAGGTCATTGCCAATTATCATTCAGTAAGCTTTAGTGATTTAGAACCAAACACACTCTACGCTTACCGCGTTGGTGACGGTGAAAAATGGAGTGAGTGGATCCATTATAGAACAGCATCTAAAGAAGCCGATCCCTTTACTTTTTTATATGTTGGTGATGCTCAAAATCAGGTAATGGAATTATGGTCGAGGCTCATTCGGGAGGGCTATAGAAAACAACCGGATGCCCGGTTTATTATCCACGCCGGCGACCTCGTAAACCGCGCTCATAAGGATTCCGAATGGCACGAATGGTTTGAGGCGGGTGGTTGGATCCATAGCATGCTTCCGGCTATTCCTGTACCAGGCAATCACGAGTATAATGAATTCAATTCTGATGAGGAAGAAGAGCATTTATCCTACCAGTGGCAGTATCAATTCACGTTGCCTGAAAATGGTCCTGAAGGCATAGAAACGTTAAATGAAACTACCTATTACGTTGATTATCAGGGATTGCGAATTGTAGCTTTAAATTCTAATGTACATCCTGAAGAACAAGCTGAATGGCTGGATCAGGTGCTAACCGAAAATCCCAATAAGTGGACCATTCTTACTTTTCACCACCCTATTTTTTCGGCTTCAAGAGGTCGAGATAATGAAATAGTGAGGCAAACAATAAAACCTATTATTGATAAACATAATGTGGATTTAGTTTTAAACGGCCACGATCATAGCTACGCTCGGGGTAATACTCCTGCTGAAGCAGAGAATATTAGTTCAGGGATGAATTATAGAGACCAAACCGGCACGGTTTATGTGGTTTCCGTTAGCGGTGGCAAAATGTATACCTTGAAACCTGAAGGATGGGATAATTATGAATCGGAACGAAAAGTAGCAGCTGAAAATACTCAGTTATTTCAGGAAATATCGTTAGATAAAGATACCCTTCACTTCCGATCATATACTGCTACCCGCGATCTTTATGATGCATTTAAATTGGTTAAAGAAGATGGGCTGCCGAATCGCATTATAGAAATTAGAGAGAATCGAATTCCGGAAAGAACTCATGACAATACGATAGCTTACGAACATCCGGCTGTTGGAAATTTTGAGGAAGAAGATCTTGGAATTTGGAATTTAAGCCTGATTAATGATGCAATGGAAATTGATCATAAGACAGCAAGAAAGGGTGATCATTCTGCTAAATTTAATATAACTGAGGGTAATCCATCTTCTTATATCACTGACCCATATGATGCCAAAATTGGGCAGACCACATGGTATGGTTTCAGCACCTTCATTCCTGAAGATCTGAATTTAAACCAGAAGTTAGCCTTGGCAAAATGGACTGGTGTTCCGGATAATGATTTCGAGGAATCACGCCCTCCTGCTTTAGAATTGATAATGAAAAATGGTAAAATCGACTTAACTGCGCATAGTGATACTGAATTCTATTCTACACAGGGATCAGTTCAACAATTACAACCTCAAATCGAACCGGGATCTTTCAAAAAGGGTGCCTGGAATGATGTAGTTGTAAAGAGTAAAGTGGTTATACAATGCTGAAGGTCAGGTTAGTGTATGGTTAAACGGTAAGCAAATCGCAGAATACACAGGGCCAATAGGATATAATGATGATGACGGTCCTATTTTTCACTTGGGACTACAATCTGGCGAAATTTCCGGTGAAGCAGTAATCATGCACGATGAATACCGAAGAGGCAACAGCCTGAATGATGTAAACCCGGCCAAATGACATGGCAGCGAATTCCAATAAATAAAACAACGTACTCAAAATCAGAAGATCAAAATGAACAAGAAAAAAGTATCAAAATTAACTGACTTTATGCCAGTAAAAATAAATTCAAGTAGCAGCCTGCAAATGATGGGTATCTTAATGCTTTTGCTTCTTTTAACTGGATGTGCAGATAAACTTGAAGACAGAACATTCTTATCACCCTATGAGGATCTAAATTGGGAGAATATCGGTCACTATGATGCTGAGTTTCATACTCATCCTAATATGGGAGATTATGGTGGATATGACCCACATCAGGTTGTTGACAGGTACCATGAGGAAGGATATAAAATACTCACATTAGCGGAGCACAGTTCCCATATACCTCATGATCACATGGATACCATTTATCCCTGGACTGAACTCTCCGAAATTTATGAGAAAATAAAACATGTGGTTCATGAGGGAGAAGGTGGACAGACCTATGAAGAGATCCACAATGAGCCGTGGGAAGACAGTGATCCGGTTGAACTGGGTATGGTTTCAGTAGAGGGGAACGAGCTTTCCGGCCATCATCATACAATTAGTGTGTTCAATCTCTGGTCAGGTCATGTTGATGACGAAATTGAATCGTTAGATAAGGTCACTGAACTTGGTGGATACGCGTACCTTGCCCACCCCGGCCGGTATGTTGAAAGAATGGGTTTAACCGCACATTGGTATGTTGACCTGTATAAGAGATACGATGTTTTGGTCGGGCAGTCGATTTTTAATCGGGAAGATAGTCATCCAACAGATCGTGCTCACTATGATAGAATTCAGCACATACTTGAGGGAGCTGAACGTCCTATCTGGTTGTTTGGTGAAGATGACATGCATACTGAAGAAACTCTGGGATGGAATAGAAACGTGTTTTTGTTGGAAAATTTCAGACCGGGGTCCCTGCATCCAGACATTCAAGATGGTTCTGCGCCGGATGTAATGAAGGCTCTAAAAAATGGATATACCTATCTGTGGAAACCTTCTGAACAGTACAATAAACGGGCTTTCAATATTATTAATGTTGAAGTAGAAGATCATTCAGTAACTCTTACAGTAGATAATGAAGAATTGGTAAATGAGGTAAGATGGAGAACACATAACCCGGATATTGATGATACAGAAACTATTCACACCGGTTTTTCTATTTCGGAATCAGATGTACCCAATAACAGCGTATTTGTTAGAGCGGAAATAGAAGGAGATGAAGGTACTATTTATACACAACCATTTTATCTGCAAGTTGAGAAATAAGTAGGCTCTTGTTTTAGACCTTTAAACATGGTGAATCGGCAAACCGCAGGCAATTTTGGGAGCCTGCGGTTTTAACCGAATAAGCAAAGAAATTGAAAAATAATGATCAGATTATATAGAATTTTTGTCGGCTTTTTGTTGATCGCTATTGTGCCTATATCAAAGCAGGCAAGTGCACAAACGTCTGAAATATATAACACTAATTCCACAGACCATGTCTCTGCTTTTCGTGTACGTTCTGATTTTGATATTGAAATTGATGAAGATCGTGGATGGGCAGCTGAGGTAAATATCGCTCCTTCTCTAACTGTTGACTCTCCATTTCGTATTCGCTTCGAAGTAGAAAGTGATACCTCAATTTATCGCCGCCAGTATAGTCTCCAATATCGATGGAATAACGAAACTTGGAATTACGTGGAAGCCCAGGAATTTCCGTATGAATCAGCGGCATCGCCCACTGTAAGCATAGTAAGTTGCAAAGCGTTTTTCTTTGGTGAAGAAGCTGATAACCTGATCACTATTTCTGAAAAACCGGCTAATCCCGGTGCAGGCATCAGTCTTTCCCCCACTACACCCGGTTGGTTACCAGAACCCCAGTCAGGTGCGTCGGCAGAGTGGGAATTTGCATTGGTGATACGGCGCTGGGCTGATGGCCCTCAGTTAGTAAGAGATGGAGATCAAATCTCACTACGCATGGTTGATCGTCTGGGCCGTCCACTTACGGGACCTATACCGAAATTTTCGGTGAATGTGCCTAAATACCATTTGGGGGGTACTTTTGTGGAAACACCTGCGCGCATTGGGCCTTATGAAAATAATAAAGGGGAACTTTACTTTATTATGGAGCCTACCGAAACTGACAATGTGTTTATGATGGTTAAATCCACCGATGGTGGTCAGTCTTGGTTTGAAATGGATGCTGAAAACCGGCCACGAATTAGTGATCTGGAAGGTCTGGGATCAGTTATGTCAGAAGATGGGATCATCCATATTGTTCATCAAATATCAGAAGGGGTTTATCACCATGCATTCGCCACATCCAATCACCCCAAAAATAAAGACCGATGGCTTGTGGATAGTCAGCTCATAACACCACATGAAGAGCCCCCCACTCAGGCAGCAGATATTGCCCTTCGCCATGATGGAAGCCTGGTAACTGTGTTTGCAGCAGGAGATCAGTTGCAGTATAGTATTCTAATGCCCAATGAGGAATGGAGTGAAGCTAAAACTGTAAATCACAAACACCCGGCAGGTTTTACTAATCCTTCCATAATTAGTCTTCCAGATGGCACTGTAGATATATTTTATAAGAGCTTGGATGGTACTGGATGGCACCGGCAGTTGTTGCCGGATAATTCACTAAGCCCACCACAACAATTTGCAAGTAATTTGGGAACAAGTGAAAGTGAGAACATAGCGATTCTTCCTGCGGCTTACATACCTGAACGGGAAGCAACTGTTGTTGTTTATCGAAAATCTGACGGGTTTCTCTATTTGATCCTCAAATATTCTAATAATAAATGGTCTGAACCTGTAAGGGTTTCAGACAAGCCAGTGGTAATAAACGCAGTTGATTCAGAACAGACCGGGGCTGATATGGTAGTGCATAAAGGACGGGTTATTGTTTCTTTCATCTCAGATGCCGACAGAGATATTTACTTTGCAGTACTGAATGAGCTTGATCAATCCCCCAAAGCAAATTTAGTTGTTTCCGGTATTGATGGTTCATGGATAAGAGGCAATATTCTTCACCATCAACAGTATTCTCCTGTTTATGGTATTATTTATGATGCCGGAAGCAAGGGTGGATCCGGCTACAACAAGTATATTACTTTAGATTTAGAGAATGAATAAAATTCTGTGATAACTAGTAAAGCCTAAAGAAGTAGCATTTAAATTTTTATCACAGTTGATTGTTCCGGTTTTTGATTACAAGATTTATGAAATCGATAGTTTACTTTAGGTTAAAACTGATATCAAGGGCTTTTACGGAGTGGGTAAGCCATCCCAGGGAGATCACATCTGCCCCACAATTTTTATAACCGGCAATATTTTGTGGAGTGATGCCGCCCGAGACCTCAACTACGATCGTGTCAGGAATGAGCTTTCTAAGTTCTTTTACTTCTTCGGGGGAACGGTTATCAAGCATGATCACGTCTGCATTTGCTGCTACTGCTTCTTCCACCTGAGAACCGGTTTCAGTTTCCACTTCAATACGTACCATATGCCCGCAATGATCCCGAACAAGCTTCATGGCTTTGCTGATGCTCCCGGCAGCTTTGATATGGTTATCTTTGATGATCACACCATCATCAAACGGTAGCGATGATTCTTACCCCCACCGCATCGAACGGCATATTTCTGAAGGGACCTAAGGCCCGCTAAGGTCTTGCGCGTATCCACAATTGAAATGGAAGGATCATTTAGTGATGTGATCACTTCGTTTGTTGAGGACGCAATTCCACTAAGGTGCTGAATGAGATTCAGGATCACCCGCTCACCGGTCAAAAGAGTGCGAACTGAGCCTTTTACTTCACCGATCTCATCGCCTTTCTTAACAATATCCCCGTCATTTTTGAATAAGGTTATCTCAATACTTTGATCAAGCATGTGATAGCCTGTTTCTATGGACTGAAGTCCGGCTAATACGCCGTCCGCTTTGGCAGTATAAAGGCCGGTACCGGTATCATCCGAAGTAAAAACAGACTCCGAGGTCATATCCTCGATACCGATATCTTCGGTAAAGGCTGTTTTGAGGATAGCAGTTAGCTCAAGTTGATTCATTGTATGAATAGGGCGATTTATTTGTCTATTTTTGAGGTTGATAAAGATACCTGAATTTAATCTCAAGAGCGACCATAGATGATCTATCTGGACTCCATGCTGCTACAACGCCAGTGAGCGACAAAGCCCTGGAAGTATATGTGAATGTTGCCAAGCATTATTTTGGAAACTCGAGTAGTTTACATGACGAGGGTTCAGCCGCAAAACAAATTCTCGAAGCTTCGTCAAAAACCATTGCTTCAGCACTCAATTCCCGACCTCAGGATGTATACTTTACATCAGGTGCCACTGAAGGAAATTTCCTTGCTATCTATTCTTTGTTGAGGGCTGCTGAGGGTAGCCATGTGATAACGTCTCAGATAGAACATTCATCCGTACATAACGTGTTTCTCAAATTAGAGGATGAAGGGTATGAGGTTACCTGGCTTTCTGTGGATGAAAATGGTAGAATTGATCCTGAAGAGCTGAAGCGTTCGGTCCGAAAAGACACAGCCTTGGTTTCTATTCAACACGTAAATTCAGAGATCGGGACCATTCAGGATATTCAATCTATAGGGGCTTTTTTGCAGGAGCATGAAATTCTTTTCCATAGTGATTGTGTACAGAGTTACGGACGGTTAAACCTGGATATCCGGGTTCTTAATGCGGATGCCATCACGGTTTCATCCCATAAAATCTATGGCCCGAAGGGGGTTGGCGCAGTTTGGATAAATCCTGTTGTGAATCGAAAGCCGGTCATACCGGATCCGGACAAACCCGAAGTATGAAGAACAGGGAATGATTATGTTCCTTCCATTGCGGCATTTGCAGCGGCAGCTAAGCTCATCAATTCTAAAAAAGAAACGGAACAGAAGTGCATTCAAAGCTTTAGGGATGAATTGATCCTCGAGATCCAAAATATGGAGTTTGATGTAGAATTTGAGGGAGATATAAAGAAGGGAATACCAAATATTCTGGGTCTCAGGTTTCCCGGGATAGAAGGACAGTATCTAATGCTGGAGTGTAATCAAGCCGGTTTGGCTGTTTCAACGGGTAGTGCATGTCAGGTTGGTTTAGATAAGCCTAGCAGAACTGTAATGGCTTTGGGAAAAAGTGAACAAGAAGCGAGGGAGTTTATACGTTTATCTTTTGGAAAAGGAAACAATGTTAGTCAAATTCCACGGATAATTGAGAAAATGAATGTTATCTTAACACGACATTTTGATAAAGTAAATTTCTATAGAAAGGAAGGATAAGATGATGAAAAGAGGAATATTTTTATTGACCGTGTTTGCTATGCTATTCAGTGTACCATTAATGGCACAAAGCAGCGGAATTCCAGAGGCTAAAGTTGAGATCGTAAAATACAGCGGTGATTATCAGTGCCCGGCCTGTAAGTATTATGTTCCATTCGAAGAGCAGCTGAAAGCAGAATATGGAGATGAAATTTCAATGATCACGAAGCACTTTCCACTCAATATGCATGAATTCGCACAATTGGCCTCACGGGCAGCAGAGGCAGCACGGGTTCAGGGTAAATATCAGGAAATGCACGACATGATCTTTGCGGGCCAGGAACAATGGTCAAGAGGTAATGCGGAATCAATGTTTATCGGTTATGCCAATAGCCTTGATCTGGATATTGAAAAATTCCGGGCTGATCTGAATTCAGCTGATATGCAGCGGATTGTAATGGCTGACAAAAGACAGGGGATGCGTATGAATGTGAACTCAACTCCTACCTACTTTATCAACGGTGAAAAAGTTGAAAGAAATCCACGCACTTATGAGGAATTTAAAGCGTTGGTTGACCGCCATATGAACTGATATAACCTTTTGGAATTTAGAGGGACTTCAGAAATGTGGTCCCTTTTTTTGTGCCATATCGTTTTGAAAAAGAAGGAAGCTGATTCATCGTCTGTTTTTGTCTTATCTTCGAGCAAATTAGAAACCTTTATTTATCATGAAAGAAGCATTTCACGTAGATCATCGAGCAAGTCGCTGAAACAATTTAACCTGAAAGGGGAACCGGATATACGTATTGAAGCTCCGAGACCAACCTGAACATGGTGATGCCTCTTCGAACGTAGCCATGATGCTTGCCAAGCCTTTAAGAAACAATCCGCGGGCTATTGCACAACAGATCGTGGATAGACTCGAGTATGACGATAATAAGATATCTGCTGTTGAAATTGCCGGCCCCGGGTTCATCAACTTTAGATACTCAGAGGACTACCTCTTTGATGAATTGACTGATGTTTTGAGTAAAGGAGAGTCTTTTGGGAGAAACCACTCCAACAAGGGTAAGAAAGTACTGGTGGAATTTGTGAGCGCGAACCCGACCGGGCCACTGACGGTTGGACACGGGCGAAATGCTGTGTTGGGTGATACCGTTTCCCGTTTACTTGAATGGACCGGCGCTGAGGTAGACAGGGAATATTACTTCAACGATGCCGGACGTCAAATGCGGGTATTAGGTGAAGGTGCTCGTGCCCGGTATAACGAGATCCTGGGTAAGGATGCAGAGATTTCCCGAAGGCGGTTATGAGGGAGAGTATATCAAAGATATTGCTAAAGCCCTGCATGATGAAAAAGGTGATGGGCTTCTGAATGTCGAAGATGAAAAGCCATTCAAGGAAAAAGCAGAAGAAGAGATCTTTGCAGATATCAGTGCCACTCTGAAGCGAATGAACATCAAAATGGATTCGTACTTCAACGAGCACAGTTTGTATGAGGACGGCAAGATCGAAGAGACCATTCAAAAGCTCCGTGAGCTTGATCTGGCTTACGATAATGAAGGTGCGGTTTGGTTCAAGACCACCAGGTTCGGAAAAGATAAAGATACTGTATTGGTGAAGAGTTCAGGCGAACCAACCTACCGGCTGCCTGATATCGCTTATCATGCCAACAAGCTGGATCGTGGGTATGACCTGTGTGTGGATGTATTCGGCGCTGACCATATTGCAACCTATCCCGATGTTTTAAACGGGGTCAAATCGTTGGGTTATGACCCGGATAAAGTTGAGGTGGTGGTCTACCAGTTCGTAACGCTGGTGAAGGATGGCAAGCCATTCAAGATGAGTACAAGAAAGGCAAATTTTGTCACATTAGATGACCTGATGGATGAGGTTGGAGCCGATGTTACCCGTTTCTTTTTTCTTATGCGTTCCCCAAATACGCATCTTGAATTTGATATTGCCCAGGCCAAGGAGGCCGGTGAAAAGAACCCGGTGTTTTATCTTCAATATGCGCATGCGAGGATCTCAAGTATTCTCAGAAAAGTGAATGAGGAATATAGCTTCTCCGAAAAGCCAGACCTGAGTTTATTAAAGCATCCAAGTGAGATAACCCTTATCAAAACCTTGCTGACCTTTCCTGAGACCATCGGGAATGCAGCCCGGCTTCGGGAACCACACCATGTAATCACCTTTCTGAATGAACTGGCTTCCGCTTTCACCTCCTTCTATCATGACTGCAGAATTCTGGGGGAGGATGAAAACCTAGCCCAGGCCCGTACGGAATTGGCAAGAGCAACAGCACAGGTTCTCAGGAATGGATTGGGAATTTTAGGGATTACTGCCCCGGAACAAATGTAAGGGTAATTTTAAATGTGAAAATGCTGAATTTTAAATGGGATCGAGAGCCATTTAACATTTAGAATTAAAAGAAATTTGAAGCTTTCAGCTAAACGGTTTCTTTGATTTATTAATTTTGAAGAATAGATTTGGCTAAATATTCATTAAGGTATTTCAATGAACCGGCTATCCTTATCTTTGTTAATTCTACTTTTAATTCCATTCTGTGATCTTTATGGTCAATTCTTTAACACGATTGACACACTTGTTTTAGAAGAAAATGATGATGTTCGATCAAGTGGCGATCTTCAAATTCAAAACGTTAATGGCGATACCATTCTCGTGGTTGATAAAGCTCAATCACACGTGCTTATCTATAATAGAAATGGAGAGCTTCTATCTTATTTTGGAAGAAAAGGAAATGGTCCCGGCGACTTAAATCAACCGACGTCGGCTTTAAGACTTCCGAATGGAAATATCTTGGTGACGGAATTTAGTGGTCGTGTTACCAAGTTTTCACCCTCAGGAGATGTAAGATCGATATAGTATCAACCAAAGTAACGCGTCTCGAGAAAAGTTTGATGCTGCCAAACGGAAAAGTTCTTTTAACCGGCATTAATTTCACAGCCAAAGATCACTACTTACTTTATCTTTTTGATCCGGGGCATATGGTTGTAGAGAAAGATCTTTTCCCGTTACCAATGGATCCAAACGAGTATGCATTGCAACCGTTAATATTGGCAGAACCATCTTACGCTACAATATGTGGAGATAAAATTATTGCAACACACTCGATGCTTCCTGAGCTTTTTTTCTTTGATTTTGCAGGTAGACGGATTGGTAGTAAGGTTATCGAATCTAAATTGTTTTCAATAATGGAGAAGGTGGAAAACCCAGGAAACCCCGATGAAACGGAATTTTTAAAAAGTATGGATCGGCGTCTTGGATCTGGGGGCTGTATTGCCTGGATAATGAAGATATAGGCATTAGATTTGTGAGAAATTTAACCGGTGAAGGTGGAAATCCTGTTAGTTTTATGTTGACAACGAATGGCGGAGAGTTGCTAAATGAATCATCGGGTGTACCGTTTATTCAATTCAATGAGCACCAAACAGACACCCTTTATTCTCCAGATAGGGACGTAGATATTCCTAATTCTTTTACTAAAATGGTGTTGAATAAATATTAAACAGGCTCTTAGAAATGGGTAGGGTAATTCTATAAGGTCCATCTCAGTACATTTTTAATGATTTTCACTTTACCAATGTATTGGTAAATGCTATATCATTATTTGACAGAAAGAGTTTCCACCTGGTTAAAACGATAAAGGCACGCTCTTATAAAGAAAATGGTCCATGTTACAATTCCAAAGAGCTTAAAGGCATCTTCATACATATAGGCTATACCCTCCTGTGGGGAGAACAAAAAATCTCCAACTACTGATAAGCCAAGAGATATGCCGGCAAGAAGAAAGATCAAAAAGTCGTTGGACCTTAGGCTATCTCATCAAAAAAATAGATAAACCACGTTATACCCAGAATGAGATAGATGGAATAAACCGTTTTTTGTTCAATATTTAAGTGTGCGATGGCTAAATAATCATGAAACATAAACAGGTCATCAAATAACAACATGGCGGTGAGTAAACCCGACCATAGCAGGAAGGAAGATTTTTTACCGCTTAGTTGGTTTCTAAGTATCAGGTAAGAAAAAATGCACACAGTAGCAGCAGTACACCATAAAAGAGCACCGAGATTTGATACAACCCCAACAAAGGGGTGAGAGTCAAAGGTGGTGATAGGGTCTGCCGTGGATTTAGCAAATATCAATATCCATCCACTGACTGGTGAAGTAGATAAGTATTAAAGAAAGCGGTTAAACCGAGATAGACGATGCAAGAGAGTAGTTTGTAAGGAAATTTATACCCCGTTGCGTGATTACCCATGTCCAATATAATTTACATTAAATGTGCTGATATCCCCGGAAGTAATATATTTACTTCTTCATAAAGTTATGTACATCAATAATGTATGGGAATTAGTAAGTCTGAAAAGATTAAAATTTTTGAAAATTTTAAAGCGTAAATGTTGAATTGGTCCGTGCTTCTACCCCAACTTAATATTCAACATTAAAAAGTGATCATTCCGGCTTCAGCTTCGTGAGAGCAAACAATACGCTTTGACCATTTGATCTTCTACTTCAAAGCCGGCCTGATTGAACAATTTGTTGCTTTCAGCAATTGTCCAGAATTTGATACCTCCAAGAGAGGCAGACTCCTGCAGCAGGCGTCCATACCAGGCATCAGATTTTATGAGATGCATTATAAAGAACACCCCTTCTTTTTTTAGCACGCGCTTGGCCTCATATAAGACTTTTATCTCTTCGGTAAGTTCGTTCAGAGTTCCCCCCATCACAATGCCATCAAAGGTATTGGAGAAAAAGGGCAGCTCCCGTCCATCAGCCCGGAGAAAGTACATATCGGTCTCGTCGGCCTCAGCTTTGAGCCGGGCTTCCTCGAGCATCTGAAATGAAAAATCCAAAGCTGACGCAATGTGTGACTTCTTTTGAGCGGCTTTAAGTGCTCTTCCGTACAAAGCGGTAGAACACCCAAGATCAAGATACCAGCCGCCATCCTTTGGTGCGGTCCAATCGATCAGAAGTTCATGTTCTTTTTCAATAGGAAATTCCTCACCTGACAGTAAAGAAAGAGATCGTTTACGCCAGATATCCTCATAGATCGCTGCAGTGATTTTCCAGTGATTGGTACTTTGGGCAATAGAAGTGAATTCAGGTTCCTTTCCCAGCAGGTCAATGATATTGTTCTTAACCTGATATTCGTCTCCTTCTTTGGAACCCACAGTGCCATTGAATGGGGTTGAGAGTTGTTCAACTTCATCGGGGACTGAGATCCCGGCGCGTTCATCTATGGGTGAGCGTAATTCTAACTTCATAATAGGTGATTTTTAATATGGATACGCTTTCGAACAGGATTGTGTTTCAGGCACTTTGTAAAAGCCTTTGAAGGAATCGTTGATATAAACTTACTTCTGAAGTACGATCGAGATCTGAGCACCTTTATCAACACTTAGCATACGTGCAGCATTTCCTTTGTTGATCCCGATCTCCAGCATGCCGGAGGAGCCGATGAATGCAGCCGGCTCACCTTCTTCCACATCACCGAATGTAGATACGATCTTATTAAGCATCGTGTTGCCTACGTATATCTTAACAGTCTTTCTTTTGAGATGATCTTCGATGAGTTTATCTGAGATATTGGTTATCAGATTTCCAAAGCGATCGATATGAACTATCCAGCCCTGTAGTCCATCTTTATCGGCAATTGGGACCGCCCAATGATAGGTCACCAGATCCTCGATAGGTTCACCGACCTCATCCAGAGAAATGCCTGCGCTAAGATGAGCTGTAGACCGGTGCAAAAATATCACGGCCATGAAAAGTGTTTGATACCCCCTGCCTCCAGAAATCGGTATTATCTAGATCCGTAGGCTTTGTATTCATATTCTTTGAAGAGAAGGGAAAAGATGCCATTATCGGGGCCTACGAAATACTGATCTTTGATCTTAAGGGCAATGGGATGTCGGGATGTGCCAACTCCGGGGTCAACCACAACAAGGTGTACGGTTCCGGGGGAATACGGGAGAG
>JAXHNH010000020.1:0-202228 GCA_034520725.1 Gracilimonas sp.
ATGATCATTCGGACTAAGGCTGAACCTATAAATCCTGCACCGCCTGTTACAATTATCTTCACTATGCTTATTTCTTTTTAGAATTTGATTTATACCACTTAGAAAACTCTGATAATCCTTTATCAATCGAATAATCTGCTTCATATCCAAGCAACTTACCGCCTTAGTCACATCCGCCCAGGTCTGCTTCACATCGCCCGGCTGTTCCGGTCCGAACGTCTTCTTCGCGGTAATACCTGAAGCCTTTTCAATCGCCTCCACCAGTTCCAGCAGTTCCACCGTTTGGTTATTGCCAAGATTGATCACTTCATACATAGAATCTTTGTAATCAATAGCCGCCATTACCCCATCAACAATATCATCAATATAGGTATAATCGCGGCGGGTGGAGCCGTCTCCGTATAAGGTAATTTCTTTACCATCGCTCATCAATCGCAGGAATTTATGAATCGCCAGATCCGGTCGCTGCCGGGGGCCATATACCGTAAAAAAGCGCAGAGCCAAAAAGCGAATATCATAAAGGTGGCTGTACACATGTCCCAGCAGCTCCCCGCTTACTTTGGTGCTGGCATAGGGGCTAATGGGCTGAAGCACCGCATCATCTTCTTTCCACGGTACATTCGGGTTTTTGCCATACACCGAGCTGGAGGAGGCAAACACAAATTGTTTAATGTCTTTTTCCCTGGCTACTTCCAGCATGTTTTGAGTTCCGGCTACATTTACTTCCTGGTAAGCAATGGGGTCTTCAATAGAAGGACGAACGCCGGCTTTGGCAGCTAAGTGTACAATTACATCGGTATCATTTGGGATGGCTTTGTCTAAGGCTTCTTTATCGCGGATGTCTGTTTCATGCAGGGTGTAACTGTCATATTCCAAATGCCCTTTTATGTTTTCCCGTTTTATGCTTTCATCGTAGAAGGGATCGAAGTTGTCGATGTTGGTGACGGTGTGGCCTTCGGCTAAGGAGTCGGTCTATTAGATGTGAGCCTATGAAGCCTGCGCCGCCGGTTACTACTATGTTTTGCTTGTCAGAATTCAAAGTGAAAAATTTAAAATTAAAAATTGGTTTGGTTTCGACTGAAGCATTGTCAGACATTTCGAGTCACTGTCGGAAGATTCGGTTCTGCACTTCTGTTTCCGCAAATGGGACTAAAGCTTGACTGGGATGACTAAGCATGAGGAAGTAGGATTTCAGAGTATCTATTTTTAATTTTAAATTTTGAATTTTTCATTTCCCTATCACGCTTTAAAAATATGATTCTCGCCTTTAGCTTCAATCCCCCGCATCGCATTCCTCGTATCCACCACACATTCACTCCACTCGGCTAATTCTGCATAATCAATAGTCGAATGGTTGGTAGAAATGAGCACGGCATCAAAGTCTGAAACTGTTTCTTTATTCCATTCAATAGATTTGGTTCCCGTCCATTCCGCATGTTCCCGGGTTGGTATTACTTCAGGAATAAAAGGATCGTAATAGGAAACTTCCGCTCCTTTGGCCTTCAGCAGATCAAAGATCTTAAAAGTCGGCGACTCCCGCATGTCATCCACATCCGGTTTGTAGGCGAGGCCGATCACGAGGATCTTGCTGCCGTTCATGGGTTTTTTGTGGGTATTGAGGGCGTGCATGGTGCGGTCCACCACATAGGTGGGCATATTGGTGTTCACCTCTCCGGCCAGCTCAATGAAGCGGGTGTGTTTTTCAAACTCGCGGGCTTTCCAGGTCAGGTAAAACGGGTCAATGGGAATACAGTGCCCGCCCAGTCCCGGTCCGGGCGTAAATTTCATAAAGCCAAAGGGCTTGGTGGCGGCGGCATCGATCACTTCATGCACGTCAATATCCATGGCCTCGTACACCACCTTCAGCTCATTCACCAGGGCAATATTCACCGAGCGGAAGATGTTTTCGGTCAGCTTAACGGCCTCGGCGGTCTTGCAGTCACTCACCGGCACGGTTTCCACAATGGCGGTATCGTACATAGCCAGGGCTAATTTCAGGGCCTCTTCTCCATGTCCGCCCACCACTTTGGGGATCTTGGCGGTATTGAAATTCGGGTTGCCCGGGTCTTCGCGCTCGGGGCTGTAGGCCACATAAAAATCTTTGCCTGCTTTCAGTCCGGAGTTCTTCTCCAGGATGGGGATCATCAGCTCCTCGGTGGTACCCGGCCAGGTGGTGGATTCGAGGATCACGAGCTGTCCCTTGCGCAGGTGTTTGGAGACGGTTTCGGTGGTCTTTTCCACAAAACTCATATCCGGCTCGCGGTGGTGGTCGAGCGGCGTGGGCACGCAGAGCAGGATGGCATCGGCTTCATCGAGGCGGTTGAAGTCGGTGGTGGCATCTACCTTATCGGAGCCTGCGAGGGTTTCCATCATCTCGGTTCCGAGGTGTTTTATGTAGGGAATGCCGTTTTTGATGTTTTCTATTTTCTTTTCGTCAATATCGTAGCCAATGACGGGCATTCCTACTTTGTGGAAGGTCCACATGAGGGGCAGGCCGACGTAGCCGAGGCCTACGATGCCTATGGTGTAGGTTTTGTCGGTGATTTTTTTAAGTAATTCTTCTAATTGATTCATTTACAGTTTTTCAGTTATCAGTGAACAGTAATCAGTTTTGAGTTTGAATGCAGACAACAGTGCTCTCCGGTACGCAAGGATGGGTTTTAACCCTGGTTGTGTTGTTGAACTTCCCAAACCTCTGGCGAGATCCGGATCGGCGACTCTGTCTCTGACGTCTTGTCCGGTATGACTGCCTTTTATTGGTATGATTCTTTCTTCGCGCTTCATTGTGTCCGTTTTCTCCTCTTTACACATCTTTTGAGGCCGAGGTTGGGATTGATGATTGCTGATTGATGATTTCTTTTTTTTTATTCCTTTACACGTTCAATTAGCATTTTCTCCAATCATTGCACACAGAAAATTAGTTCGTTTAATACGATCTATGACATTTGCAAAAGAGGATATAATTGTTTTTGGCTGCATCAATAAGTATTCCAAGCGTTCCTTCTGTAACATCAAGTTCAAGTTCAAATGCCAGTTTTCTTGCTTTTGGTCATCCAGAATCACTAAACCTCCTATCTCGACCGCCAACGCAATTGCACTCGCTTCCCCTGGGTCCACCGTCATTTCAAGCAGTTTCTGATATTTCTTATCTTCCACGCTATGTACTTCAATCCATTCAGGTAATTCGGAACCAAATTCATTAGCTACTTCAGGGGTGATTATAATTTCCTTGTACAGTTTCTGGAGTACATCGAATTCATTAATTTTCTCAAGTAAAACCAGGCAACTGGTATCAGCTATGATATTTTCGGGCATTGTTTATATCGTTATCCAGATCTTCAACAGGTTGATTAAAAACGGATATTTTATAGTTACCGAGTAGTTCCATAAACGTTCTTTGAGTATCCGGCCAAACTGGCGGCTTGTCCTAATGAAAGGCGGCCTTGCTCATATAACTTACCGGCTAAAAGCATCGCTGCTTCTTTACTATCCAAATCAAGGTTGTTCGGTATTTCAAGTGTTAATTTTTTCATTTTCTATATTATTTTGTTGACACTACTTCAAAAGTACTTAACCCGTTTTCTAAATCAAAACCAGCCGTGTTGTTGATTGGTGTATTCTTTTGTGGCTATTTTGTTGAGTAAACTGTCTAAGCTCGCGACAAACTTTTTAGTTTTGAGTTTGAATGCAGGGAGCGGCTGTCCTTCGGTACGCAAGCATGGGTTTTAACCCTGGTTGCGTTGTTGAACTTCCCAAACCTCTTCAAGGAGATTCCGGATCGGCGACTCTGCTCCGCGACGTCTTGTCCGGGATGACCGCCTTTTATCGGCATGATTCTCTTCTTTAACGCTTCATGGCGTCTGTTTCTTCACACATTTTTTTCTAAGGCCTGAATGTTGGGATTGGTGTTTTCTCGATTTTCCGGAGTAAATTTACTAACTAGGACAATGGTGTAGTTTTGAGTTCTGAGTGTTGAGTTTTGAGTGGTTTTTGTGAGTACGTGTTCCCCGTTTGTCAAAACTCTTTTATTATCTGCATTATCTATCTTTTTGAAGACCCAAAAATAAGAGAAGATATAAGGAGAAAGTACAGGGGTTTCTAGAATTCGAGTACTTAGTTTCGAGTTTTGAGTGAAGGGTGGTTCCTCGACATCCGAGGAAGGGAAGACTCAACTTTAGCTCTGAAATAAATCCTGGAAATCCCGGTTCAACACCAGAGATCTTAGCTAAAGACCGCATGTCGTGCTAACACCTACTAACCTCATAAAAAACGTCCTTTTCCTTGTTGAAGGAGAAGACAGATGAGGTCGTGGATAAGGGCAACAAGGTAGTTTTGAGTGATGGGATAGGAATTTGGGCAACTGGGAACATCTCCTCAGCCCTCGTCAAGGGTGGACTGCTCGAGATTCAGAACAGCGGAACAATCCGATATCCAATGATCACGTGGTTCGACGATGAGGAGTTGGATAGACTCCCCCGGCTCTGTCCTAGAATAAGTTTACAGTTTTTGTTTTATTAAGCGGCGCGATGCACCTGCTCGGGGAGACTGGTATTTAAGACTCAGATGTGGTCGTTCTTCATTATATAATTTAATGGCTGCCTTTACAGCCTGTTTGGCTTGACGGGTATCTCGAAAGACCATATCAAGGTAATATTCTCCTTTCAATATTCCATTCACCCGTTCTGCCTGGGCATTTTCAGCGCAATGATCTACCTCAGTCATGCTTATGAGGCATCCGGCATCTTGAAGGCGTCTTGTATAGTCTTTGCTGCGATACTGACTGCCCCGGTCCGAATGATGAACAGGAGTTTTCCCTTCCGGAAGATCAGCTAATGCCATATTCAATGCTCGTAAAGCACCTTCAAGCTCCAAACTTTCCGAGACGTCCCATCCCACAATTTTACGCGAATACACATCACTGATCAACGCCATATAGCAAAACCCTTCCATGGTATGCAGGTAACTAATATCGGCCACCCAACCCTGATGGGGAGCTTCAATGGGCGTCTGATCCAAGATGTTCTTCCACCAGGTGCGGGCTCCATCGGTGGTGCGGGGACCCCGGGCCTTGCGTTTGGGAACGAGCAAGTTGTGCGCTCGGAGCACCCCAAAGAGTTTATCCCGTCCTATTTTCAAGGACTGCCGGGTAAACTCCGGGCTAAGAAGCCGGTGCAGCTTTCGCGTACCCAGGCGCGGGTGATGGGCTCGTTTGCTCCGTACCAGCTCGAGCACGAGCTGCTCGGATTGCTTGCTGAGCCTCGAAGCCTGCACCCCCTGGTAGTAGCCTTGCCGGGAGATTCCCGCGCGCCTGCAGAGCGCACTTACTGATACCTTTGCCTTTCCTGTGCTACTCATTCCGATGGCTTGGTGCCTTCTTTTTTTTTGAACTCATCCAGATCTACCCCAAGCTCCCGGCAGGCCAGCTTTAAATAGCTCTCGCTTAACTTATGGTCCACATGAGCGTCAGCCAGGCTTTCTTTAAGCCGGGCAATCTGCTGCTCGAGTTCTTTTATCCGATTGGCTTCTCCCATCGTTTCTATGCGTACAATTTTATTTAATAAATGAGCTTTACCATACTTTTTCTTCCATCCGTGAATGCTTGACGGACAACACCCATACAGCTTGGCTGCTTGATTGGCAGTATAATGCCCTTGCTCGATTTGTTCAATAACCTGAAGCTTAAACGCTTCACTATATCGATTGGTAATTCGTCGGTACCTGGTATTCATTTCTATCCTGATTTGTGTAAACCTATTTCAGGATGTGACCCCCACTTCGAGATTCAGTATTCCTTGTTCGGTATTCGATATTCCACCTGAAGCCTCCCTCGAGGCAGAAAGGAAAAATCAGCTTGCTGATTTGCAGAGGGTGTACGGAGGTTTATACAGAAAGGGAAACTCGATGCAGGCAACCGGACACGTATAGGCAAGATCCTTCGAGCACTCAGGATGACGCTTTTTTGGGGTTTGGGAGCTCACTTCGGTCCTCGGTCCTCGGTCCTCCGTCATCAAACTTGTGTAGGTTCTTCGGAGGTATCCTCAGAATGACTCCTTGCCAATGAGTGGGGTAGTCATCGCAGGCGACCGAGGTTCCTATAGGATAGATCTTTCTCTGGCTGGCAATGTCGGATTAGGGACTCCTTTTCGCGTTTTGGAGCTCGGTGGGTGCTGGCAACCATCTCGAATCAACCCATCCATCAGGTACTGTGTTAAAAATCAAGATAAACTTCTATTTTATGGCTTCAAAAGAACATCATGATGCTTTTGCATGTGATGTATCTACGGTAGCCTTGCCTTCAGGCAGGGCTACTTTTTTTTGATGGCTGGCTTGCTGACCACAGATTACCTGCGGATCATACCATTGTCCGTTATTCCACAGGATGTACATATAGGTTAGCAGCTTTTTCTGAACCGCTACATGCCCTTTCATCTTAATGTTGTGCTTGTTGATCAACCGCTGATACAGTTCGTAGGTGGGTCCTGTCCCACTTCGTACGACCACACTGGCTGGCATATACAGGGCTCGACGAATATGTTTAGAGCCCTGCTTGGAAATTTTCGGCTTTCCAGCCCATTTCCCGGATTCCCGGATCACCACATCGTAGCCGCTATAACTGATAAGCTGACTTATGGAACTAAACGGCTCGAACCCGTTGGTCTCAGCCAGCACGATGGCTATGGTAAGGAGCCCAATTCCCGGGATACTTCGCAGTCGCTCAACCTGTCCGGCTAAATCTTTTCGGGAACGTAACTGCTGGTATATACGCTGGGTCAGCCGGTCCATCTGCTGGTTCATGACGGTTATAGCTTGCTCAAGCGCCTCCTCGGCTTCTCCTCCCGTTTGTCCGCTATGGGCAAGGGCGTGTACTTGATTGCGAAGCTGGGTGCGTTGATCCATTAAACTTCCGCGCGTGCGGGTAAGCTGCCTCAGGCCTCGCCAAAACGGGTCAATTCCTGCCCATCCGGAAAGCTTGCGCTCAGCGCCCATCAGCGCCAAGCCGTAGGCATCGATCTTGTCGGTTTTACTGCGCAGCCCCCGCGATTGGAGGTAGCGTTTAGCTTTGCTGGGCAAAACCACACTTAGGTGAACACCCGAAGCCTGCTGGTGAACGTACAGCGCCAGCGATTCATAGTACACCCCTGTGGCTTCCATCGTCACTCGAATGGAACTAGATTGCCCGGTGTGCCGCCGCAGCCAGCTCAAAAAGGCTTTATGGCCACCCGGACGATTTGCAAACGCTTTACGGGTTAACACATGATGTTTTTGTTGCTTTAAACTGTAGCTCAAAAGACAGACGCTAAACTCATCTTTGCTTATGTCTGCACCGAAACTGTAAATCATAGGAAAATCCATTTTATGGTTAATAAGTATCTGGATGATGGGATCGATTCTGACGCGACCACCTTGTCTCATGAATCGAGGATATTGCCTTTTGAAAGCTAAAAAAAACAACTCTGTTGGTACTGTTGGGGTTCGGGCGACAGAAAAACCAGCCTGGATATACCTGACCGAGTGCATCTGAAAATGAACAGTGCTTAGACGGTTCCGGGAGGTGCCACGACGGCGCGCTCCAATTGGTTATGGGTAGCTTAAAAATCCTGCATTACTTCTACAACTCTTTATCGCTACATAATTTTACGGCTTTCAACATATGAGACGGCTCATTGCAGGTTTGCTTAGCGCCTTGCCGACGTCGTAGCCGTCAGATGGGGTGGCCTTTGCCACAGCTCATCGGTCCACCGTCCATGGTCTTCCGTCATCGGGTGACAACAGGATATGGTCTGACAATATATCCCAAATTATACCTTTAGAAGTTCGGGTAGTTTTGAAATCAATTCACCCAAAGAAACCACATCAATATCCTTATTGTATGGATAGCCCTGATCTGCAGGGATCACAACGAATGACTTTAGAGGAGCAATATCTTCAATAGCAGCATGATTCCCCTTGGAAAGGCTTGGGGATAATGTTGATTTACATTCCACAACGATGGTGTCAGATCCGTCATTCAATACGATATCCACTTCATTTCCATGATTGGTTCGGTAAAATGAGAGATCAAGCATCGGAAAATGACCGGCTATGTTCTCGATAACCGTACTTCCCAAAGTGATCCGAATACCGGATGACCGGCTGCCTGATCAAAATCCCTGAGTCGTAAATAAAGCCGTAGTGAGTCCTGTATCCGTAATGTAAACTTTTGGAGATTTTATCAATCTCTTTTTTGTATTGCCGCTGTATGTTGGAAGCTGTCGCAACATAAAAGTACCTTCCAGAAGATCGATATATTTTCGAACAGAGGTATGGCTTACCCCTAATGAGCTTCCTATGGCGCTGTAATTTATGGTTTGTCCGTTGGAGTGAGCCAGCATCATCCATAAACGACGCATGGTAGTGGACGTAAACCCTGCAAACTGCAACAGATCCCGTTCCAGAAAGGTTGTAATAAAATTTTCTCGCCATTCAAAGCTTATGGTAATCCTCAGCGAGTATGCTTTTAGGAAATCCCCCCTTAGACATATAATCTTCCAATGATGCCTGAGATGATATTTCCTTCCATATGAAAGGGAGACGAATATTTATAGCTGATTCGTCCTGCAAGAGTCTCTCGAACTTTGTTTGATCAGGTCCCTTGATGCGGAACCAAGTATTAAAAACTGCCCGGGTTCATTTGTTTCGTCAGCAAGGCTCCGTATCACCGGGAACAGTTCAGG
This sequence comes from Gracilimonas sp., assembly GCA_034520725.1. Classification (GTDB taxonomy): domain Bacteria; phylum Bacteroidota; class Rhodothermia; order Balneolales; family Balneolaceae; genus Gracilimonas. The sequence continues at coordinate 8,715 of JAXHNH010000020.1, forward strand.
TACTCGTTCGATCTCATCCAAACAGATCAATTTTCCCCCCTGACTAGATAAGAACCATTCAGGATCTTCCAATTTATTCAGATCAGACGGACGTTCAAGATCCAGATACACGGCCGGCAGGTCTTCTTCAAAGGTTGAAATCACATGTTTTGCCAATGTAGATTTCCCACACTGCCTTGGTCCCAGTATTGCCGTGACAGGAAAATGCGAAAGAGAATGACGTAGCTCTGACTCTAATTTACGAGGTATCATTTGTGCATATTGAATATTTTAATTTCAATTTACACAAATTAGTCACCTATCACAATTCCGTAACTTTGAAAGTTATCCATAGACGATATTGGTGAACATTGAACAAGAACATCCAATGTTGAAGTGATTTATTGTAGGGGTATGAATAGGGCAACGGGCCAAGAATAGGCAAGATCCTTCCCCCGAATCCTCGGGATCAGGATGACTCCTTTTTTAGGCTTGGAAGGTTGCTTTAGTGAGATTGCTTTGTTGGTATGCTTCATAAACCTACATTAAACAGAAATCCGCCTCGCAATGACCGGGTTTTGGATGGTTTTAGATTGTTGGGGCGTTGTATTAAAACATCCTGCTAATCCCCTCCTAATCCTGGAAATCCCGGTTCAAAACGAGACACTTGCCAAAGCCCTTTTTGATTTTAAGCCAATTCATAATCTAACACAGTGTCTTCCAAAGGAGGACTCCTTGATATTGAACAGAGGAATATCCAATATCCAATGATCAAGTGGTTTGACGATAATGAATAGGCTCCCCCATTTCAATATTCATTATTCCTTGTTCGATATTCATTATTCCTCCGGAGCTCCTCTAGAGGGAGAGGGAAAATCAGCTTGCTGATTTTGCAGAGGGTGTACGGGGGCAGATGCAACCCCTTCAGCCTGATTATAGCTCCATCCATCAGACGGCACTTGGCAGGTGTTGAAGTGCCTGCCCATGTTGAAGCCGTCAGATGGGGTGGCCGCTTCGGTCTTCGGTCCATGGTCGTCCGTCTTCCTCCAAATGGCATCAACTTGTGTAGATTCTTCGGAGGTATCCTCGAGAATGACCCTTTATGAGTGGGGGTAGTCATCGCAGGCAACCGGGCACGTAGAGGCAAGATCCTTCTCCGCCAGCCGGCGGATCAGGATGACTTCCTTTTGGGGTTTGGGGTCGCTTTAGGGAGATTGCTTCATTGGTATGCTTCATGAAACTCCCATTAAATTTCAATCCACCTCGCGTTGACTGGATTTTGGATGGTTGGGTTGTTGTATTCACTGAACATCCAGCCAATCCCCTCCTAATCCTGGAAATCCGGTTCAAAACGATAAACCCTGCTTAAGCTTCAGACTTATTTTCAAATGGATTTGATTCCAGAAATTGTCGGATAAAGATCCATCCAATACTTGCGATGCCACTCAGCATCACAAAAACGATCAGGATCATGGCGCCTGATGTTTCGTCATTTACGGGCACCTGGCACGGGCTGAAGGACCTTAAAGACCGGGGTCTCTTCCTGTACACGCAGTTTCGCCTGTTCGTATTCCTGAGTGAGTCCATTATACAGATTAAAAGCCAGATCGTACTCCGATTGCAGCTGCTGTTCCTGAGTTCGTGCACGGTTTGTCAGCGCCCCCTGATTACTGTCGCGAAAATCTGCCAGTGCGATCTGTGCCACCTCGAAACGGGCTTCCGCTTCTTCCAGTTGTTCTTCTACAAACTTAAGATCTTTAACACTTTTTCAGTCTGGTATTCCACCAGGTAATCGGTCAGTTCCTGAATCGCGTAAAATCAGCCATTTCAGCCGCCAGCTTGGGGTTGGTCATCTGCACGCCGACCGTAAGAACCCCGGATCTCCTCATCCAGACTGGCTGTCACACGCTGCCGCAGATTTTCAATGACTTCCATTTCATCTTTGGTCACCTCAATGATGTTCGGGTCGGCATTTTGGTCAAAGGCATTGAGCTGAGCGTCTTCACCCCCGAAAACAGCTCCAATTATGGTACCGGGCAATCCAATGGTGAATTTCTGTAAGTCATCCCAACACTCCCGGCTTTTGAATTTCGAGGTAATAATCCATGAGTGAAGCCGTGGTATCATAATCCGGAAAATAAAATTTGTGAGCCGCCAGTTTCTGCTGAAAGGATAAGCTGGAAACGATCTGAGGATATAACTGCACGCGAATGGCGTTGCTTGCGGAATTATACGTCCCTCCTCCACTGATTCCCAGTAAACCACCATACTGCTGCAACAAACGTGAAGCACCACCGGCTGATTCCGTACTGTATTCCGGCATGAGCGTTGCAGAGCTTCTGTATTCTTTGGTGCTGAGCAGGGCTACAGCCAAACCTAAGACCACTCCAACGGCTACAAATTTATAGATCAGAACCCGATTGTCCCAGATGGTCTTGGCCAGCTCAATGAGGTCGATCTCATCTTCTTCATATCCGGCATAATCCTCATGGGCCGGTACCAACCGGTATTCCTGAATCGGAAAATCATCTGCCTTTTTCTTCTTTTCGGGCTGATCCGAATTGTGCCCCTGATCGTTGTTTTTATTCTCTTCGCTCACGTAGTCTGTTTCTTTATCATTAAGCTTTAAGTTTACGAAGATAATAAGTGTATTTAAAGGGCGGGTTTTAGTTTTGAGTGGGATTGACTGAAGACGGGAGACGGAGGACCGAAAGTTGATTGAACATTCAACAAGGAACACTCAACTATTAGCTAAATAGAAATCCTGAAAATCCCGGTTCAAAAAGAGACACTTGCTAAAGCCCTTGTTGTTTTAACCACCTCAACACTGCCCACAACGTCTTCTCCCATGTGCAAGGAAGTGGAATATCGAATGCCCAACAAGGAACATCCAATGATGAAGTATTTTATTGTAGGAGTATGAATAGAGCAACGGGGCAGGAATAGGCAAGAGCATTCAACCCAAAAGGTATTGCATGGAATTGTAGGCCCAAAGTTCTCATCCCTGTAAATGTCAGGTAATTCGATGACAACCTTGGGGAGCGTTACCCACTTAAAATTTTCAAGTACACAAGCATGAGTATTAACCCTGGTATAAATAACAACAACCAGCTACCAATAGGCAAGATCCTTCCCCCGAATCCTCGGGATCAGGATGACGCCTTTTTTGGCTTGGGAGATCGTTTTAGGGAAATTGCTTCTTTGTCATGCTTCATGAACTCACATTAAATTTCAATCCGCCTCGCAATAACCGGTTTTTAGGTGGTTTGGGAGTTGTATTAAAACATCCTGCTAATCCCCCCCTAATCCTGAAAATCCCGGTTCTAAACGCGACACTTGCCAAATCCCATTTTACTTTTAAGCCAACGCACAATCTACCACGGTGTCTTCCGAGGGACAACTCCTTGAATATTGAACAGAAGAATATCCAATATCCAATGATCAAGTGGTTCGACGACGATAATGAACAGGCTCCCCCATTTCAATATTTATTATTCCTTGTTCAATATTCGATATTCAAAGCGTCCTTCTCTTTGCTCCCGAATTCTCGGGACAGATGAGGTCGTTGATATAGGCAAAAAGGTATCAATAGGCAAGATCCTTCGAGCACTCAGGATGACGCCCTATTTAGCTTGGGAGCTCGCTTTAGGGAGATTGCTTCGTCGGAAGACATCGAGTTAGGATCCTGACTTTAAGCCTCCTCGCAAAGACTGGGTTTTGGTTATTTGGGTGATTGTATTCACTTACATCCTGCAAATTCTTCCTAATCCTCAAAATCATGGTTCAAAACCAGACACTAATTATAGACTGTAATGTGCTAAATGCTTACCACCCTTAAAAGGAGTCCCTTCTCCTTGCGAAGGGGAAGACAGATGAGGTCGTTGATTTGGGCAACGTAATATGACATTAGCAAGATCCTTCGGTGTTTTAAATGTCAGGTAATTTGATAACAACCTTGGGGAGCGTTACCCACTTAAAATTTTCAAGTACACAAGCATGGGTTTTAACCCTGATATACTTAACAACCGGCCAGGATTAAGCAAGATCCTTCCTAATACCGGACACGAATTCTTTAACCTTTATTCACTTCATTATACCACTCAACAAATGACTTAAGTCCCTTATCGATAGAATAGTCGGCCTGGTAATTGAGTAGGTCTGCGGCTTTAGTTACGTCTGCCCAGGTTTGTTTTACATCGCCGGGTTGTTCAGGGCCGAAGGTCTTTTTGGCGGTAATACCGGAAGCTTTTTCGATGGCCTCCACAAGTTCCAATAACTTTACGGTTTCATTATTACCCAGGTTGATCACTTCATACATGGAGTTCTTATAGCTGATCGCACTAATGATCCCATCCACAATATCGTCTATGAACGTATAATCACGCCGAGTGGAGCCATCACCGTATAATGTAATTTCGTTTCCATCACTCATTAATTTTAAAAACTTATGGATCGCCAGATCGGGACGTTGTCGCGGACCATAAACCGTAAAAAACCGCAGAGCTAAAAAACGAATGTCATACAGATGACTGTACACATGGCCCAACAGTTCTCCGCTTACTTTGGTACTGGCATAGGGACTAATGGGCTGAAGTACAGCATCGTCCTCTTTCCAGGGTACGTTCGGGTTTTTGCCATAAACCGAGCTGGAGGAGGCGAATACAAACTGTTGGATATTTTTCTCTCGTGCTACTTCCAGCATATTCTGTGTTCCTGCCACATTCACTTCCTGATAAGAAATTGGATCTTGAATGGAAGGGCGTACGCCGGCTTTGGCTGCCAAATGTACAATAACATCAGTATCATCAGGAATGGCTTTATCCAAAGCTTTTTTATCCCGGATATCAGTTTCGTGAAGGGTATATCCTTCAAATTCCAAATGCCTTTTTATGTTTTCCCGCTTGATATTTTCATCGTAAAAGGGATCGAAGTTATCGATATTAGTGACCGTGTGCCCCTCTTTTAATAATCGGTCTATGAGATGAGAACCAATAAACCCTGCTCCGCCTGTGACTACAATATTCAGCATGTTTGAATTCAAAATGAAAAATTAAAGTTTAAATCTCTTTTTGGCTGATATCAAAAATATTCCATCGCAAACTTACAAAATCTTACGAATTATTTATCAGCTTCATCAGACTTTGACTAGGATTTATTTTAAGTCTGAAATTTTTCATTTTGAATAATACCCACTTTCGTATTACACCCCTGCAAAAAAATAGAGCGGGAAGCAGGATTTGAACCTGCAACCTTCAACCTGGTTGGCTGATGCTCTTCTAATTGAGCTATTCCCGCTTAAGAAAATTTATTTAATACTGATCGCGTATAAGTTCAAACTTGTAAGCCCAAATAATAAAGCTTATAATACGGCTAGATGTCAAATCAAATTTTATACATTTTCTTGTTTTAAGATATGGGCTACTTATAGCATCACTTCGCTCAGGATGATGCCTTTTTTGCTTTGGCTGCTAACCCTTCATTATGCCGTTCTACTCTCTTTCTTACTCCAGCCCCGGTTGAGCCAACGTAATATGTATCGGTGCTCTCACTATAAATGATGTAGGTGTGTGATACATTTTCTTCCCCAACTAATCTATTCTGCACTAAAAGTCCCGATCATTTCATTAATATCAAAAGGTCATCCTGAGGGTACCCCCGAAGGATCTAAGCATTTATGGGCTCGACGTTTAACATGCAAATGCACCATGTAGTGGCAATGAAAATTTAAACGCCCACTTATTAGCTCAGCAATAGGCAAGATCCTTCATTTTATTCAGGATGACTCAGGATTCAGGAAATAGATTTTTTCGGAAAACTAAAATGCTACACTAAAGCTCAGGTTTCTGAACCCTTGGCTGGGGTTAATAAAAAAAAAGGCAGCCCGGTTCTGCCGGACTGCCTTTTTAAGAGCGGGAAACGAGATTTCCCGTGCATACGGGACGCCCCTCACCCAGGCAGCGTGATGCTCTACCACTGAGCTATTCCTTATATTCATTGTCTTCTGAAGCTATCAATCGTGCTATAAAATCCCGGCTTTTTTGCCTCTTGATATGATTCTCCCATTTTAATGCTTCCGACTTTGTCTCAAAGCTCTTCATATATCGTACGCTCCACGGTCTTCCTGATTTAGTCGATCGGCTCCACCCTTCATTATGCCGTTCTACCCTCTTTCTTACTCCAACCCCGGTTGAGCCAACGTAGTATTTATTAGCACTCTCACTATAAATGATATATGTGTAATACATTTTCTTCCCCAAATTAAAAAAGGCAGCCCGGTTCTACCTGACTGCCTTTTTTGAGCGGGAAACGAGATTTCCCGTGCATACGGGACGACCCTCACGTTGGCAACGTGATGCTCTACCACTGAGCTATTCCTCATATTCATTGTCTTCTGAGGCTATCAATCGTTCTATAAAATCCCGGCTTTTTTGCCTCTTGATATGATTCTCCCATTTTAATGCTTCCGACTTTGTCTCAAAGCTCTTTATATGATTTACGCTCCCATGGTCTTCCTGATTTAGTCGATCGGCTCCACCCTTCATTATGCCGTTCTATCCTTTTCCCCAACTCCAACCGCGGTTGAGCCAACGTAGTATTTATTAGTACTTTCACTATAGATGATATATGTGTAATACATTTTCTTCCCGAAATTAAAAAAGGAGAGCCGGTTCGTACCTGACTGCCTTTTTAAGAGCGGGAAACGAGATTCGAACTCGCGACCCTCACGTTGGCAACGTGATGCTCTACCACTGAGCTATTCCCGCTTAAAACAATATTTTCTCTTTTGAAGGAGCCAGCGAATATAAGGGCTATTTCCGATACTATTCAACTCTTTTTTTGAAATATCTTTTTATCCCGATCAAATTGAGATCTCTTTAACAGAGCCGAGAAGCCTTCCCAAGAATTTATTTCCATAAACTTTTTGAATGTGTCTCATTTCAGCCATTATCACCAGTAATTCTTTACTTCGGGAAAAGGCCACGTTCAATAATCTCGGTACAGAAAGCCCATTTTTCTTCTCATCAAACGGTCGAACCGAATAATGTCTAACCCCACCGTTTTGCCATTCCCCACTCATGACCGTATCAAATATGATAACGGGTTTTTCCCGGCCCTGAAATGTATGTATCGTTCCAACTTCAATATCCCGGAAGCCTTTTTCCCAAAGATGATCTTCTAACCTTGCTATACGCTGTTTCTGAATCGGGACAATGATCCCAATGTTTTCCGGACGTGATTTTTGGTGAGCCTCTTAACACTTTCTTCGATGAGTCGATGTGAACCTCATTGACCGGCTTGAAACACCTTCTCCTCAGATTCCTGTTCCAATACGGGGTTGTATTTAGCGGTATCTATCAGAGCAACCGAAGCGGAATCACCATTATCAAGGTCCCGGCCATCGGCAGGTTTGCCTGACTTCAATCTTCCCTCATAAAACAACAGAACTGATCACCCCTGCCAGATCATTTTTCATTCGATATTGAACATCAAAGAAGCAGGTGAAATCCTTATTGAAATCGTGCCAGTTAAAAAGATCTTCAGTTGCATCTGATTTGGAGACATAGGTAAAGATATCGAGCTCAGGAAATTCCCTTGATTCCCGATGATCTGTGATGGCAATTGGCGGAAGTTGCATGGGGTCTCCGGCCACGATAAGGTGTTGTTTATGCTTGGCGGCCATCAGTAACATATAGGGAATACCTGCCATAGAACCCTCATCAACCACCACTGCATCGTAACTGATGTTATAGAATAATTCAGATGTACACACCTTGGCGAGAGTTGTTGCCACCAGCTGCTTTTTCTTTAATTCGTACCTCTCATTTAAATTCAGCAGGCGGTCGATCTCGATCTCGACTGTTCCCTCCCCCCATACTCATCCATTTTATTGGCTGCAAGCTGACATTCCAGATCCAGTTTCTCAGGCACTTCCTCGCCATTTCTGATCGTCGTCATTGGCTTTTTCCTGAAGTTTTTCATACTTACTGAGTAGATTGGAAGACTGAATATGCATCAGACTTACGTCCATCGAGCTTTGTCTTTACCTGATGCTCAAATAATATGTCTTCGAGCGGGCATCATCCAGGGCAGCCTCACCAAACCGTGTTGTTTCTGCAGGTCAAATCCCGGATGGATCTCATACAATGCATCTATCACGCTGAGTAACCCAACATCAACTGCACGATTTGTATTGGATACAAACAGTACGCGTTTATCCTGATTCAGTAAGTTAGCCACAATGTATCCAAGCGTGGCCGTTTTTACCGGTGCCGGGTGGACCCCGTACATACAGTATATTATTCTTCAGTGACTTCTCAATGGCATCTTTTTGTGCCTCATTTCGCAGGTCATCCACCTGTATCTCTGCAGAATCTTCCTGCTGCTTTAAAGTGATTCGATCGGTTCAAGAAGTGCTTTTAACTGTGGTATTTCTTCCGCCTTGTCCTGCAAGTTTATATAAATGCTCTTCCATTTTCTTGAGCAACAAAATCATTCTCCCACTCCAGGAATACCTCATCGATCCTGCTGCCAACATTTTCGGGAAATTCGAGCCGGACTTTCTTGTCCCTTAAATTCCACCGGATGAACTTTGTGCTCCTTGAATCAGACTCTTTGCTTTTATTTCCTCGGCAAAACGCAAGTCCGCGTATTCTGCGGTCTCAAAAGTAGTATATATATTCGCCAGATATTTTCTCCAATATCACCGGTTGAAAAGCACATCCGTGGATAGGTGTCTCTCTGACGGCTAAGATCTCTTTTTCGATGGCCTCTATTGCCTGCTGTAATAACTTTCTTTAATCAAAGTAATGCTTATATGTTAAATGTTGAATGTTAAAGGAGGTTGCCATTTAACACTCAATAGTATTTAAATTAAAATTTCACTGATCCCATAATTCTGCTCTTATCATTTCAGAGCTTTTCTCAGACAGAAGGTAATCAAGTCTGAGCCTGCTCTTCTGTGGAACTTTTTGTTCAACCAACCGTGCACTTTCCGAGGTATATCAAAACAAGGTCGGACTCACGTAACGAACAGACGGGAAGTGATTTGCCGTAGATAGTACCGGCAACAAACGAGCCCTCAAAATGAACCGATCCTTTTAACTCTTCAATGATCTTTGGAATGGTCTCTTCTGAACCGGTCACTAATCCAATCGTATCTATAGCGGCTCTATCCACCATAGACAATAATATATCCGGATCATAATCATAGACAATTGGCAGTACCAAAAGGCTTTCCCTCAGGCTTCGGAAATCACTCATCAGGTGAATTGGAACAAACAGCGCATCATATTTGGCTGCACTTTCATATTCACTTGCGCTGATCACTTGACTTTTCAACGCCCACCTGCTTTTTGATGGCATCTGAGAACATCCGTGCCAGCTCATGATTTCACCACACTGGCGCGATGTCTGAATACGATCGGGCCATTCCATAAAGCTAAACTGTTCCTGAAACAGCAATTCGATCTCCGATTCATCAAGCCCATAACCTACAAGTTCCTCAACCAGACGCCTGAACCTTTTCATCCACCTACTTCCAGCCGGGCCGATTTATCCAGCAAGCGAAGTCTGATTTTTTACGGTGAATCCGTCGTCCCTGCTCCCAGAGATCAAACCCTCATCCTCAAGAATGTGGTACGCCTTTCTAACCGTATGGAAACTCGCCTCCAGCTGCTGCCCCAGTTCCCTGATGTAGAACGGTAGAACCGTCAGCCTACCTGAAACTGTTTGCGATTAAATACAGTGCAGTCGAATAAGGTTCATGCAATATCATTCTGGCGGAGGTTTTCAGGACTATTCAGTGCCATGAAAAAGTCTTCGAATAGATTTCAATATAAGCTTTCACGGTTCGTTCCAATGCCCCAAAATATGTGATTTACTTCACCAGATGTCGTGACCTGATACTGCACTCTCATTCAGGATATGGTACTGGTATTAACAGATCCGGTGCAATCTGTCCAAATTCAAGCCGCCATGACCGGCGACTTAGCTTTTATTCCCAGATCATTGATCAGCGTTAGCTGCTTTTGAATCGGGAGTTCGTGTTGTTGTCTTGCTTACCGGTGCGTTGGCAAAAGTACTCCGGTATGAAGTTCAATGGCATCAGCACCAAGCTCATGGGCCAATTCTATATCACGTGTGAACAGGATCCAGAAATAAAGCTGATCTCGGATATCCATTTCACGCAGTGCCGGGAACACACGGCCCCTTGAAATCATCATAAGACGGCTTCCATCTTCAATCCACCTTCAGTGGTCAATTCTTCCCTGCCCTCAGGAACAAGCGTACATAAATGCGGATCAACCTCAGTGCAAATATCGATCATCTCATCGGTTGCCGCCATCTCAAAATCAAGTTTGCCCCGCACATGCTCTTTTAATCTGTACACATCTTCGTCACGTATATGCCTCCGATCTCTCCGAAGATGGAATACGACACCGGCTGCACCGGCTTTTTCACATATTTCCGCAGCTTCAATGGGATCCGGATATCCTTCACCCCTTGCATTTCTGAGGGTGGCAACGTGATCAATGTTGACGAGTAATTTCATTTATGTATCAGCCTTTATTATTTTGAGGTATATCATCAAAAATAAGCATATCCGCTGTATATTTACAGATAATGAAACAAGACGGTTTTAAGATCATTGCGCACTTTCTACTGTTCACACTGATAATCACAATATCGGCTTGTGGAACAGTTAAAAGAGGTTCTTACACTGAAGTACCCAGGGAAAGGGCTACCGTTGAAGAGGATGCATCACCTGAACTTGAACCGATGATCAGTGTATCTGAAGCCGCCCCGGATGTTGTAAGTGAGCGGCAGGAAATTCTCCAACTCGCCTACAGTGACTGGAAAGGGATCCCTTACATTTTGGGTGGCACAGGATATAACGGTATTGACTGTTCAGCATTTATGCAGGTGGTATATGAAGATTACTTTTCTGTGATTACTGCCACGTACCACCCTTGAACAAATGCAGTATGGAGAACCGGTCTCAAAGCGCAGGATAACGCCCGGAGATATGGTTTTCTTCAAAACGGGCAGGCGTACCTATCATGTTGGCATTATGGTCAATTCCACTGAGTTTTTGCATGCATCCACATCAGAGGGTGTTACAATTTCTGAATTATCACATCCCTATTGGAGAATCGTCATTTCTGGCCTTTAGAAGGGTACTAAAATCGAATTCTACCGATTCCTAAAGATCCTGTACATCATCTTTTCGTACTCTGAACTCAGTTCAATATCCCGCCGCTTCATCATTGCCTTCATTGCTGCGATAGCTTTGTTAAATTTATACTCACCGTATTCAGCCGAACCAACCCAGGAAAAAGAGGGAATGTATTTAGGTGGAAACCCACTCATGAAGATATTTGAACTCACCCCGCATATGGTGCCGGTGTTCAGCATTGAATTGATCGCTGTTTTGGAATGATCTCCCATCACTGTTCCCAGAAATTGCTGCTCGGTCTCAACCTTCTTGCTTTGCTACTCCCAATCAGTCATATCGAACCGTACTGTAATTGTTTTTGAGATTGGAGGTATTGGTATCCGCGCCAAGGTTCACCCACTCACCGAATATTGAGTTTCCGGTAAATCCGTCGTGTGCTTTATTGGAATAGGAATGAAAGATACAGTTCGATACTTCACCTCCGACTTTACAAACCGGACCAATGGTAGTTCCACCCGAGATCCTGCCCCCCATCTTAACTGTTGCACCTGCCCCGATCACGACCGGGCCTTTCAAAATACTTCCGGCTTCAATATGAGCACCCTTAAGAATCACAACCGGTCCACCTTCAGCAAAAATATGAGACCCCGGTTCTAAAATGACATCCTCTCCGATATAGGTATTGTGTGGATGCATGAATACGCTGATTCGAACTTATTGTCACCTTCAGATAATCTGCTATTCAATCCTGTCAACGGAAGATCCTTGGCTATTTCAAAGGAATTCAGCTCGACAAAAGGTCCCAGACATTGTCAAGATGTATCAGATTCGTCAAGTTCCTTCAGCTTTAAAGACCCTCATCGTGGTAAAATAACCCCTGATCAAACATTGCCTTACTGACTTATCAACCGATATTAAAGCAGCGGCCGTAGCATTGACCATGAGGTTAGTTGCTCGCCTCCGGTTCAGCGGTCGATATAGTTTCGCTTACAAGATTTATCGGATGGCAGAAAACGTTGGGATTGATCCATAGCACCGAAGTTTATCTGATCAATGGAAGGGTTCTGTCTGAAAACGCCACTCAAACTATCTCTCAGTATCCTGTTATATCGGTTCAGCCCAAGTGAAAGCAACCATTTTTGCCTGATCGTAAATATTCCAACCCGAAGGTCGTCAACGGGGCGTGTTAACGTAAGCGGGATGAAACATTAACTTGTTTGCATACTGTCATAAAAACAGATCTGAACATCTAACTGTTGTACCACATAAATATTAAAAAATCGTAATCGTTATTCAATTTAATAGCTCTTATATTTACGCATTATCGCAAACAAATAAAATTATTTAAGAAGTATATCATATGTGCGGAATAGTTGGGTACGTTGGCGAAAAACAAGCCAGCAAAGTTATTAATAGATGGCCTCAAGAGACTTAGAATACAGAGGATACGATTCTGCCGGTATTGCTATCATTAAATGGCTAACCTGAGCATTACAAAGGGGTAAAGGAAAAGTAGTCGAACCTTGAAAAAATGGTCGGTGCCGAATGAAATGGGGCAGTATCGGTATTGGCCACACTCGCTGGGCTACCCATGGTGAGCCGAACGATATCAACTCTCACCCCCACACGGTTGAGAGCGGAAAGCTTGCCACTTGTCCATAATGGTATCATTGAAAATTACAGCACACTCAAGAAAAAATTAATCAAGTGAAGGGTACAGTTTTTACTCACAAACCGATACCGAAGTTCTTGGGCCAAGCTGATCGAGAGCTTTCTTAAAGCAGGATTCATATTCACTGAAAAAGGCCGTTCAACTCGCACTTACATCCAGGTGCATGGAACCTATGGGATTGCCGATGGTTCATTCCGACTATCCTGACCAAATCATTGTGGCCAGAAAGGGATCTCCCCTGCTGCTTGGCGTGGGTGATGGTGAAATGCTGATCGCCTCATGATGCGTCAGCTGTAGCTGCCTATACCGATAAAGTGGTTTATTTGGATGACGGTGAGCTGGCTGTGATCACTAAAGATAATTTTACCGTTGAGACAGCCGACAATATTGAGCTCACAAAAGAGATCCATGAACTTTCGCTAAGCCTTGAAGAGATCGAAAAAGGCGGTTACGACCATTTTATGCTTAGAGAGATCTTTGAGCAGCCTAAAGTGCTTTAGCTGATTGCCTGCGGGGACGGATCGACCAAGGATAAGGGAACCGTCACCTTAGGTGGTATTGAACAGGTCATGGATCAGCTGGTTAACGCACAAGCGGCTTATCATTGCTGCCTGTGGTACTAGCTGGCACTCAGGTTTGGTCGGTGAGTATCTATTCCAGTACCTGGCTAAAGTGCCTGTTGAAGTCGAATACGCCTGGAGTCCGGTACAAAGAACCTTTGGTCGGTGAAGGTGATGTAATGATCGTGATATCGCAAAGTGGTGAAACTGCCGATACACTTGCTGCACTGCAGAAGCCAAAGCCACACAGTCATCGGAGTTGTTAATGTGGTCGTTACCATGACAGCGAGAGACGGAAGCCGGTGTATACATCCACGCGGACCGGAGATCGGCGTTGCCTGCAACATAAGCTTTTACAGCGCAGGTAACCGTTCTCATTATGATGGCCATACAAACTTGGATTGACAAGGGAAGCCCTCCAAGAAGCTGAGGTCAAAAGAGTTTATTGCGTGAGTTAGCCAAGATACCGGCTAAAGTTCAGGAGATCCTTGATGATACTGATGATATGAAACATATATGAACCTGTTCTCATATGCCCCAACTTCCTGCTACCTGGGCCGCTCGTACAGTTCCCGTGGCTCTGGAAGGCGCTTTAAAGTTAAAAGAGATCTCTTATATCCATGCTGAAGGTTACCCTGCTGCTGAAATGAAGCACGGCCCAATTGCACTGATCGATGAAATGATGCCCGTTGTTGTAATTGCAGCTACTCATCACACCAATGATAAAATGATCAGCAATATTGAGGAAGTACGCGCCAGAAAAGGCCGAATAATTGCTATCAAGCAACTCCGCGAACAATAAAGAAGTTGAAGACTTGCCGAATTTTCATCAATAGTCCCGGAAACCATGGATGTATTTTCTCCACTTTTATCTGTTATCCCCCTACAGCTTCTTTCCTATTACATCGCCGTTAATCGCGGATGTAACGTAGATCAACCTCGCAACCTCGCAAAAAGCGTAACCGTCGAGTAAAGAATTTCGATAAATCGAGGAAAACTTTTTCCGACGATCCGATGGTAAAATCGCCCTTCATGTCAGAATAACGTATTTTCATTAAATTTTCCTAATATATTTTTGTGGATAACTTGACTTTTATTGGATAATTGCGTTTAATCTCTCCTCGGTTAGTTTACTATTCACAAAGGACATGAGAAACTGGAAGACATTAATCTTTAAGGTTGTGGTTTGGTATTGGTTGAGCATCGTGATTTTTACCGGCTGAGCCTGACTTACGTTTCAGTCCCTGGTCATCTTGAGAACATGGTAATGGCTGTGTCCAATTTCAGATTTTTTAATCATAATCCTGTATTCAGATCGTTACTTCTGATTATAATTAATAGAAATATTTACTCATCTTAAATGGGAACACTATTGATCTGAGTTATCTGGAAGATATGACTGGCGGAGACAATGAAATAATCAAAGAGATGATCGAACTTTTAGTTGAAGGAAACTCCCAAACACCTTGAAAATATTAAAGGAGCTCAGAGCCAAGAAAACTGGTCAAGATTAAGAGCTGAAGCCCACAAGGTAAAACCAATGTTCTATACGTTGGGCTTGATCGAACTGAATGAGCTCTGCAAACAAACTTGAAGAGTAATGCCAAGGATGATGCAGAATCTGACTCAATTCAGGAACTTGATAACCAAACTTGAAACGCGGATATAATGAAGTTGTAGCGGAGACCTTAAACAGAAAGTTCAGAGTTAAGTTAACGTCATTTGAAGATGGTCGATATCATCCACGGAATACGACCTTTCCCTCTTCTTTTTAAAACCCAGTCTGATTATAATATTTACTTCTAAAGCGGCATGCGCCTCAATCCGTACTCCCACCCTCACACAGTGCAATTCCCTTTTTGATCAAGCTTTCGCCCAAGACCTGTTCCCCTACAGTCTGGGGCAACAATAATCCGACCTAAACTGGCTTCCTTATCATATTTAATCCCGGCTTCGAAATGTCTCAAGTATGCCGCAAGTGTATCATCATCATAAAAAAGCAGGTGGCCTAGCCTTGTCATCATAGCCATCAATATCTTCGTAGAAGCATTCCTGTTCAATCACAAAAACCTGCTGACGCAGCCTGAAGACATCTTCCAGTTCTTTGGGATTCAACGCATCAAAAGTTTTATACACAATGTTCATAGGCTGATTTTTTTATGTAACCATTACTAATAGTAGAACGTACAGAAAACCTACTTTTAATTAAATACCATATTATGATCTGGGCCTGGTTATTAAATAGCATTTCGGTTTATGCAACCTGCAGTCTACTTAAGGGTGTGGAGATCAAAAATTTTTGGAGTGCGATTTTTGTTGCTGCACTACTTGCCTTAGTTAATATCTTCATAAAACCCATTTTGATTATTCTCAGCCTTCCCATAACCATCATAACTTTTGGTTTATTTGTTTGGGTAATAAATGCTGCAATGATTATGCTGGTTGATGCTATGGTTGAAGGATTTAAGGTCAAAAGTTTTGGATGGGCATTAATTTTTGGATTCGTAATGTCCATCATTAGCTGGGCACTTTTCAAACTTTTTGGATAGAACTATCCTCAAATAACAAAGGCTGCCTTATAAAGCAGCCTTTGTTATATATAAAGTCATTAATCTATCAGATATTATCACAAACAGCCTGAGTGAACGTAGAAGTGGTTCCTTCTCCGCCAATATCAGGAGTACAATACACTTTCTTTTCTACCAGCGTTTTGTATATGGCTTTTCTGATATTTTCAGCTACCTGCTTTTGATCAATCTGCTCCAGCATCGATTAAAGCAGAATAAAGCAACGCCATGGGATTGGCAATATTCTTACCAACAATATCTGGTGCTGAACCAGTGAACAGCTTCAAACATAGCTGCATCATCTCCGATATTAGCGGCTCCTGGTAACTCCGAGCCCGCCCACAAGACCTGAAGCAAGATCAGACAGAATGTCTCCAAACAAATTAGTTGTTACAATTACATCAAATTGCTGAGGACGCATCACCATTTGCATCGCCATGTTGTCAACTATCAGATCCTGGAATTCAATCTCAGGATAGTCTTTGGCGATCTTTTGTCCAATTTCCAGAAATAACCCGGTCGTTAATTTTAAGATGTTAGCCTTGTGGACCAAGTGTCACTTTTTTACGTTCATTGTTTTTAGCGTATTCAAATGCCGCTGTGATGATCTTCTTACTGGCTTCTTCAGTGACCACGGCAATGGCTTCTGAATGACGCTTATTTTCTCCTTCTTCGATCCATTTTTCTTTTCCAATGTAAAGTCCCTGAGTGTTCTCGCGGAAAAGAACCATATTTACATCGCGGAATGGAGTCTCAATACTTGGGAGTGTTCGTGCACGGACGGATGTTGCTATACAAGTTAAATTTTTGGCGAAGAGCTACATTCACAGATCTGAAACCTGATCCGACCGGCGTTGTCAGTGGCCCTTTCAAATGCAATCCGGTGCTCTTCAATGGCTTCCACCGTTTCTTCGGGAAGGGGATTCTCGGTCTCTTCATAAGCTTTTAAGCCGGCTGATCTCTTGATCCAATTTATCTCAGCTCCGGCTTTTTCTAATATTGTAGTAACAGAATTAGTGATCTCTGCACCTATTCCATCACCGGGTATTAATACTACGTTTTTCATTCCAACAGTAATTTATATTCTTCAAATTTTCAAGAATTCAAATATATCGAAATTAATACCCAAATGTGGTGGCATTAGTCTATGGCAGGCATACTTTTTAATCTTTTAATGCAGTAACATTCAGTAAGAATGATTATTTATAAGGAATGAATTTTGCACATATAAAATTGTGCAAGAAAAAGCCTATGAAACGATCCATTATCTGGTTCAGAAATGACCTCCGCATCCATGACAATGAAGCTTTGGTAAAAGCCTGTCAGGCCAGTGAAGTTCTTCCTGTCTACTGTTTTGACCCAAGACATTTTAGTAAAACCTCCTTTGGCTTTCCCAAGACAGGGTCTCACCGTGCCAAGTTTTTATTTGATTCTGTTATCAACCTTAAAAACAATCTTCAGAAACTGGGAGGAAACCTCCTTATCAGGATCGGTAAACCTGAAGAAGTCATACCTGCTTTGGTAAAGGACCTGAACATTGACCTGGTTTTCGTATCTAAAAAGATAGCAACTGAAGAAGTGGAAATTGAACATGCCATAAAAAACAAATTGAGTAATAAGTTATCGTTTGTATGGCAGAGTACCCTTTTTCATATTGGCGAGACCTTCCATTCTCCAAGGATGAAATCCCGGATGTATTTACGCAGTTTCGTAAAAAGCTCGAAAAGGAATCCGAGGTCAGGCAGGAGATCCCTTCTCCACAAAACATTGATTTACTTAAAGAAGACCTGAATTTTATGGTCCCGGAAACGGATAAACTGACTAACCTGGATTCGAATTTGGATAAAGGAGCCGTTCTTGAATTTAAAGGAGGTGAAGATGCCGCTCTGCAGAGACTGAAAAAATATATCTGGGATGGAGATAACCTTGAGTTACAAATTCACGCGCAATGGGTTATTGGGAGCCGATTATTCTACAAAATTCTCTCCATGGCTGGCAAACGGAAGCCTTTCACCCCGCAGAATATATCGGGAAGTAATAAAATACGAGCAACAGCGTAAAAAAAACGTATCCACCTATTGGCTGGTATTTGAGCTAATCTGGAGGGATTACTTCCGGGTTTCGGCATGGAAATATGGTGATCGGATCTTTTGGCCATCCGGAATTCAGGGCAAATACAGAGATTGGGACACAGATGCAACGAAATTTAAAAAGTGGGCTGAAGGTGATACAGGAATTCCTTTTATTGATGCTAACATGAGGGAATTAAATAGGACCGGGTATATGAGTAATAGGGGGCCGACAAAATGTCGCAAGTTTTTTGGCTCAAAATTTGAATATCGACTGGAGAATGGGAGCAGAATATTTTGAGTCGCTGCTGCTGGACTACGATCCCTGCAGTAATTATGGCAACTGGGCCTATAATACAACCGTTGGGCATGACCCACGGAACCGGTACTTCAACATCGTGAATCAATCTCAAAAGTATGATACTGATGGTGATTATATTCGTACCTGGATTCCTGAATTACAGGATGTGCCAAAAGATCTTATTCACGAACCCCACAAAATGAGTCGTGAACAACAGGCGCTGTTCAACGTAGAGATCGGTGGTGACCTATCCAAAACCTATGATAAATCTGGATGAGAGTTATGAAGAAATCAAAGCAAGAAATTAGAAATCGTATACTAACCTTTACCGAGAAAAGAGGTCCCGAAAAATCAATTTGTCCGTCTGAAGTCACCAGAGACCTTTTTACAGACGTTTGGCGAGAACACCTGGATGAGGTCAAAGGCGTGGCAAGAAAATGCAAAAGGAGAAACTAATACGAGTTACTCAAAAGGGAAACGATATTTCCATTGATAAAGCAAAAGGGCCTATACGGCTTATAATAAACCGTGACGAAACCTGATATAAACATCGTATGGTTCAAACGTGATCTGCGATTAGAAGATCATGCACCTCTCTGATGCAACAGCTTCAGAACGGTACCAGCTCCTTCAGTCCTACTATATATTTTTGAACCGAAGCTTGTCGATTCCGAAGATTTTGATATAAGGCACTGGCGGTTTGTTTGGGAAAGCCTGAGAGATCTACAAAATGATTCGTTGGGAGAAAGTATATGACCTGCAATATTGAGGTCTTGTATATCGGGGATCCGGTCAAGATCTTCTACTGAGATCAGCGAGCGTTTCAGGATCAAGAGATCTGTACAGCCATCAGGAAACCGGGATGGACCTGACATTCCAGCGCAGACAAAAGAGTTCAAAGCTTTGGTGTGATGAGCAGGAGATCGTCCTGGACCGGAATTCCAACTCAAATGCCGTCCAGCGAGGGCTCATGCATCGTGATTAACTGGCAGGAATAAATGGGAGGAAGCGCATAACTTCTGATACTGGTCATACCCAAGCTATCAACTGCTCTTCAAGGGCATAAATTTATCCGACATACTCTGAGAGAATAAGCTGAATGAACGGCAGATCCCTGACACATGGACTGTTTCTAATTCCCATTTTCAACCCGGTGGGATAAGGGCTGCTCATAAATATCTTGACAGTTTTCTCCATGCAAAGAGCAATTGATTATAACAAAGCGATCTCCAAACCGGAGGCGAGCCGGATCAGTTGCAGCCGCCTCTCACCCTACATTACATGGGGTAATCTTTCGCTCAAACAGGTTCACAAGGCGTACCGCGACGGCTTACACACATTCGGATTTCGAGTGGCAGCTTACGAAGTTTTGAGAAGCAGTCTAAAATGGCACTGTCATTTCATTCAGAAATTTGGAAGCGAACCGCGCATGGAGTTTGAGAACATCAACCGGGGCTTTGATGATATCCGGCAGGACTTAGGGATGAGGACAAATTTTCAACGCATGGAAAACAGGAAATACCGGATATCCTCTCGTTGACCGCAAGTCTATGAGAGCAGTTATCCAAACAGGATATCTGAATTTCAGAATGCGGGCAATGCTTGTTTCATTTCTGGCACACACCCTATGGCTACACTGGAAAAAGGAGCTATTCATTTAGGCAAACAATTCCTCGACTTCGAACCCGGTATCCATTATCCCTCAATTTCAGATGCAGGCAGCAACTACAGGCACTAACAGTATTCGAATCTATAATCCGGTGAAACAATCTCACGAACATGATCCGCAGGGGCTTTTCATCAAAAAGTGGGTCCCGGAACTGGCAAAAGTTCCAGCCAAACAAATTCATGAACCCTGGAATATGAGTGCTATGGAGCAAGAAATGTATGATTGTAAAATTGGAAATGATTATCCAAAACGGATAGTAAAAGACCTAAATAAATCTTATCACCGGGCAAACGAAATCTTATGGGAAAAGAAAAAAGAGAAGAAAGTTAAAGAAGAGAATAAACGGATCATCCAGAAACACGTAAAAAACTAATGGGTAAAATGACAAAAAAATCAGATCTGCCTGAAAAGATCTGTCCTGTCTGTAAACGTCCTTTCAAATGGCGAAAAAAATGGGAAAAGGATTGGGAAAACGTTAAATACTGCAGTGAACGATGTCGCCGGAATAAGTGATCAGATGCGGTTCCAGATGAATTCTGGGACACATTTAGCAAACCAGGCAATCAATCTCCACCGCTTTGTTACGTAAAGAATGTTCTTTTTCTTTTCTATACCCTTAATCATTTGAGCCGCTGCCTTTTCAACACTAGCTACCCAAAACATCCCCTTTGCTCGTTCTGTCATCTCGGTGTGAATATAACCCGCCCGAATTTCAGTCATAGTTATATCAGCTTCCACCCTTCTGGCTTTTTGTCTGAAGCCTACCATATAATTTGAAAGGAAATGTTTTGAAGCCGTGTAAGCGGCAGCCCTATGATGGGCTAGCAGTGCAGCCATGGAAGACATCCCCACAACCAGTCCGCCTCCGTTCTCCTTAAAATAATCGAACGCAAAATGGCAGCCATGAGCGAATGCAAGTGCATTTACTTCGATCAGCTTTGATTCTGCTTTCCAGGGTGGCATCATCTGAATTCTACCCATGCCGGCATTCAGTATCATAATATCCATTCCACCCATTTCTTCGATGAGCTCCTTATACATCTGTTCAGCTTTGACGTGCTCGGTCACATCAAGCGTTCTGATAAACGCCAGTTCACCGATCTCATCCCTGAGTTCTTCCAACCTCTCAGTGCGCCTTCCTAATAAACCAACCTTATTACCCTTTGAGGCGTACTGTAGAGCCAACTCTCTCCCAATCCCGGATGTTGCCCCTGTAATTATGATCTTTTTCATGGCGTGTTTAAATAAAAAAGGGCTTCATTATTGAAGCCCTGAATTCATTTATTTGATCGGTTGCAATGCAGGCACCTTGAATTTTGCATATTCAAAAGCTCCAAACATAACACCGGAGTAAACCAGGTCACCGGCAACGGTATAATGAAAGAATGGAATACCGGCAATATAACTCATCAATAAACCTTCCAGAGTCTGTGGATACATTGGATTACCTAGCCATGCACCGAAATTGGTTACCAGGAAGAAGATGATGGAAGCAGCCAGACTTCCACCAATAATGGTTTTCATGTTTACCTTCTTCATAATGAAGATGCCCGCTAGCACGATCAAGGCTACTGATCCGTACATCCAATAGAAACCGGGAGTGAATAAAGTGAAGCCTCCGTAAAATCCTGAGTATAGGATATTGTTTACAAGAAGGTCACTCACAAAGAAAGCAAGCAAGGGCAGAATAAAAGCCAGTTTCCTGTTGGTAAAATATGCAGCTCCAAAAATAGCCATGGCTCCCATTGGGGCAAAGTTATACGGGTGAGGGAACACACGTGAGAGCGCTGCAATTAAAATAAATCCGGATAAAACTAGTATGCGTTTCTTATTCATTGATCTGATTAGGCTTGATGTGAACCCCTAAAATAAAAAAAGCATCGCCTCAAATGAAACGATGCTTTGATAAAATTCCGAAATAACCGATTTATTTATCAGCATTCAGCTCTAAGTTCAGGTCAACAGTCACTTCATCGCCTATAACAGCATCAGAAGCCCAGTTGCCGGTACCCACTGTATAATCCGTTCTGTCAACTAAAATAGACGCTGTGATTCCTGCAACAAGTTTACCTTCCTGCATTGGGTTGTCCATAACGCCAAGTAATGTAAATGGCAGCGCTACCTCTTTGGATACGTCTTTAATTGTCAGAGTACCGTTGGCAACAAACTCATTGTCGCCGGTTTTTTCAATGTTATCACTCTTAAAAGTGATATGTGGCCACTTTTCAGCGTTAAAGAAGTCCGGAGTCTTCAAGTGACCATCTCTTTTTTCATTTTTAGTATCAATACTGTTAACCATGATCTTTACATCGATCATACTTTCTTCCAGATTTTCCGGATCGAAATTTACTGTGGCTTCATAATCCTTGAATTCACCATTTACCGGTGTAAAAAAGTGAGTTACTTTAAAGTTGACGGCGCTATGTGCTTTATCAATTGTCCAGCTTGTTGCTGCAAACTTTGCCATTGCGAGTGACGAAACGGCAAATATAGTTATTGCAAATAGTGTTGTTAATTTATTCAGTGTTTTCATGTTTACTTATTGATTTAGATTTTCTTGTTCAGATGTAAGCCAAACATTATGCATCAACCTATCATTTCATTTAATATTAAATTAATTATTCAGCCTACTGCTTATTAGAGGTCACCATGGAATAAAACCTTACCTATCTCATGTTTCATTATGTAAAATTCTGATTAAAAAAGAACATTATTCCCTCAGTTCAGTTTGCATTAGTACAGAAAAGCACGTTAGTTTGTTTTATAAATCAATTATTTAATTAAATATCATAATGAAGAATTTTTTGAAGTACAGTATTACATTAATTTTTGGAGCATTATTTGTTTCAGCAACCGCTTTTGCTCAACAACAAATGGCCCCGCCACAACCTGAGCCATTGAGTCCTGATGAAGTAACGGATGAGCAACTCGTTATGCTTTCTGATATTACTAAAGCAGGTCAGGGTATTCAGGAAGAAGCACAGCAAAAAATGCAAGCCGCGATCGAGGAAACAAGTATGGAATATTCCCGTTTTGAAGAGATAATGATGTCTCAGCAAAATCCTCAAATGGCCGGTCAACTAGACCTTTCTGAGGAAGAGCAACAAACCATTCAACAGGTTCAGCCACAATTGATGCAGATCAATCAGGAAGCTCAACAGCAATATATGCAGGCTATTCAGGAAGCCGGAATGGATCTTCAAACTTTTCAACAGGTAGCACAAGCTGTTCAGGCTCACCCTGAAGTGAAACAGCGTTTTGATGCTATTAACAGTGAAGATGGAGAAGAAGACAACTAGAACCGATCTTCTAACTCTTTACAAAAAAAGACTTTTAAACCCGATGAAATACTTCGGGTTTTTTTATATCTATGCTTTTTTACTGATCCATTTTGAGTTTTTCAGAAGAAACCTCCAAGGTAAATTGGCATCCTGACCTGCATAGTCAACCCCTATTCGGGTACTTGAAATAATCTGGTTTTCATCGACCTCAATATTACCGTCTTCGATCCATATCTCATTTCCCCATAGATCCGTTTTATCGTGAACCGTTTTAATTCCCAAGGCCTGTGACAGTTTCCCCGGCCCATTGCTTATGGTCGTATCAACCTTATTTCTATTCCTTCTCTCCAACATTTTTTCCAGGCCTACTTTCGGTTCAACAGCTCTTATCAGTATGGCATCTGCCAATCCCTCACTATTTGTTACTACATTGAAAAGATGATGAATACCGTAACAAAGGTAAACATAGGCCTGCCCCGGCGGTCCGTAGAGGGTTTCAGTTCTTGGGGTTCTAACATCCGGAAAAGCATGGCAGGCACGATCAGTTCGCCCATTGTAGGCTTCGGTTTCAACGATCATACCGACTGTTTGAATACCGTCGAAATTTGTACATAAGAATTTCCCGATCAGATCACGACTGATCTGAACAACATCATCACGTTCATAAAATGATCGTGGCAGCTTGGAGTGCATCAGGAAATAGCTGTATAGGGGTTTTCTTCAATAGATGGTTTATTCAGCATGTACACATCTTTATAGGCACGGCCAATAATCGCACTGATAACGAACAGCAGGGCCGTATAAAAAGTCCAAATTGATAAAATGATCAACACTGCATATCCCTGATAAAAATAACGATAGGTTGAAAAGGCATATTCCAGATACATACTGACCCCATATTTAGCGACTTCAAACAATACTGTATAGGTCACTGCTGCGATCAAAGCTACCTTGTGGCTTGATCTTACGCTCACTTACAAACCTGAATATCACGTACATAAGCAGAAAAGCCAGTACAATCGGTAAAGTGACATTCAAGAAATCATAGATCCATGGCAATTCAATAGTCATATCTGTAAAAGGGACATTGATCCGACTTAAATTGAAAAGTGAAATAGTGGATACAGCCAGACTAAAAACAAGAAACAAAACACCGATAATACTGAATCCAAAGAAATTATAAATCATATCCATTATCGGATGCTTTCTTTCCTTAATGTCGAAGGTATCGAAAAGTACATGTTTGAGGCTGTGAAGCAAACCTTGAGTAAAGAAAAGCAACACCACTATACCTACAATACCAAATATTTGTCGTGCCCCCACCAGCGGCTTGACCAAAGTCTCAATAGTTATTGCTCCCCTAAAAACATCCTCACTTTGGGTTTCGTAGGTGAAGCTGGGAAAAAACTCCCTTCCATATCTCACGATCTCGTTGAAGGCTTCTTCTGCAGATAACACGTACCCTATTATTGAAATCAGGATAAGCACAAATGGCACGGCACAAATAAACAGATTAAATGTGATAGCTGAGGCATTAAAGAAAATATCCTTCTTAGTAGCCAGCTTTAACACCCGCTTCCCAAATTCCTTCTGTTTTTGCAAATCCTTCTATTAATTAGTTAATGGTTGAAATTCGCAGGATAGCCAATCAATTACAAGCTACATTTAAACCTTAGTTTTTCAGTTAATTCATTGGTAAGTTCCAAACTCAATAATCAGCAATCTATTAGCCTAAAAGACCTATTTCGAGTGCATGAGTGCTAAGAAAAAGCAAACTCCGCTTATGCGGCAATATTTTCAGATCAAGGACCAACACCCGGGAACTATACTGCTATTCCGGGTTGGCGACTTTTACGAAACCTTTGCCGACGACGCACAACTGATCAGTAAGGAACTGGGGATCACTCTTACCAAAAGGAACAACGGCGGTGATCAAACTCCCCTTGCCGGGTTTCCATATCATGCCCTCGACAACTACCTCCCTAAATTGGTTAAGAAGGGATACAAGGTCGCAGTTTGCGAACAAACTGAGGATCCTGAACAGGCAAAAAAAGCCGGAAGAAAAATTGTAACCCGCGAAGTAACTGAGATAACTACTCCGGGTGTCACTCTCTCCGAAAAACTGCTTGACCACAAACGAAACAATTATATCGCTTCCCTTCACTGGGACGGTTCAACCATAGGTGTTTCATTTTCAGATATTTCTACCGGTGAATTTGCACTGAGTCACATCAGGGAAGAAAATCTAGATAACCTTCTTGCTGCCATTCAACCCTCAGAGATCCTTGTTCAACAAAAGAAGAAGAACAAATTAGAGGACTCACTCAATCATCATAACATCACTTACATTGAGGACTGGGTGTATGATGGAGATTATGGGTACGATCTGCTAACTGATCATTTTGAGACCCATTCTTTGAAGGGATTCGGGGTTGAAGATCTGAATATAGCACATGTTGCTGCCGGAGCACTGATGCATTACATGCAGGAAACTCAAAAAGCTTATTTACGTCACCTGCGCCGGTTATATGCTTATGAAAGCAATGAATTCATGAGCCTGGATGCAGCTACCAAACGAAATCTAGAGCTGACAGCCAGTATTCAGGAAGGCGGAACCGAGGGCACGCTGATCTCGATACTAGATGATACCTGCACAGCCATGGGTGGGCGGCTTCTTAGACGATGGATAATGCGTCCGTTAAAGCGCCTCAAACCTATTCAGCAGCGCCTTGATGCCGTCGAGAAACTGCATAACAACAATGAGATCCGTAATAATCTTCGTGAAGAGCTTGAACAGATCGGGGACATGGAGCGACTCATCTCCCGAATCTGTATGGGTCGAACCAATGCTCGTGATCTCGTTCAGCTTAAATTATCGCTGGCGCAGATCCCAAGACTAAAAAGTCAGATCGCTTCGGTTGATGATCCACAGCTTAAGGATATTTCAGGGCGCTTAAAGCTATTGATCGAGGTGCAGGAGAGGATCAACACCGCACTTAAGGATGATCCGCCAGCAAGCGTGCGCGATGGAGGCATGATCGAAGATGAGTTCAACGAGGAGCTCGATGAACTGCGGGATATTGCCAAGAACGGCAAGAAGTACATCGCTCAGATCAAGGATGAACTAGCCAAGAAACACAATATTTCATCGCTAAAGATCGGTTACAATAAAGTGTTCGGTTACTACATTGAGGTGACCAACACGCACAAAGACAAAGTTCCGGAGACCTTTATTCGTAAGCAAACACTGGTAAACTCCGAAAGATACATCACTCCCGAGTTGAAGGAAGTTGAGGAAAAAGTTCTTTCGGCTGAGGAGCGTAGCAAAACGCTGGAATATGAGCTTTTCGAAGAGATACGGCTTTATGTGGCTGAATTTGCCGATGAAATTCAGCAGGTATCTCAGGCTGTAGCAGAACTGGATTGCCTTCAGGGATTTGCTGAAGTGGCTTTCAGAAATAATTATGCTAAACCTCAGGTGGGCGACCACGAGGAGATCGATATCAAAAAAGGGCGGCACCCTGTGGTTGAGAAATCACTGCCAATGGGTGAACCGTTCATACCGAACGACATCAAGCTTGATACCGAGAACGAGCAGATCCTGATTATTACCGGGCCAAATATGGCGGGTAAAAGTATCATCCTGCGTCAAACCGGTCTGATCGTTTTACTTGCACAGGTTGGAAGTTTTGTCCCCGCTAAGGATGCAAATATTGGTTTGGTTGACAAGATCTTCACCCGCGTGGGGGCTTCCGATAATCTGGCTGCCGGTGAAAGTACCTTTCTGGTGGAGATGAATGAGGCCGCCAACATCCTCAACAATGCCACTCCCCGATCGCTGATCCTATTGGATGAAGTCGGCCGCGGTACCTCAACATTTGATGGATTGAGTATAGCCTGGTCGCTGGCAGAGTATTTACATAATCACGCACCTGTTGCCGCCAAGACCCTATTTGCAACTCATTACCACGAGCTGAACGAACTGGAGCAAATGTACGACCGGATCCGAAATTATAATGTTCAGGTAAAAGAACACGATGGTAAGGTGGTATTTCTGCGAAAATTGGTGCGAGGAGGAGCCGACCACAGTTATGGAATTCAGGTTGCTGATATGGCCGGTTTACCACAGGTTGTGATCGAGCGGGCTAAGGAAATACTTAAAAATCTTGAAAGCCATAGTCTTGATATCACAAACAAAAATGGTGCGATCGAGAAAGAAGCATCTTCTAAAAAAGAAGCCACCAAAAATCTGTCTGAAAAAGTAGAAAAGCAGCCCGACACTTCACAAATGTCGATGTTTCAAACGCATGTAGATCCAAGACTCGAAACCGTACTTAACAAACTGGAAGCCACAGATCCAAATCGCATGACACCGATTGAAGCATTGATGATGATCACGGAGCTTAAGAAATTGGTGATTAATATGGTGTTAGAACGGTGCAACATGTTACGGTTTTCTATTTATAAACCGTAACACATCAACACTCTAACACGGTCGCACCATAACCCCATATTGGACACTGACCACAATTTCATTATTTTGATGTTTTCAAATCTTTGATACTTACAGACTTTATACCGAATCATGGAAAACCACCGGGAGCTCACTAAAAAGATCATCGCAGATTTTGCCGAAGCATACAGCAGCTTTGGACTCAATCCGCTTATGGGACGTATTATAGCGCTTCTCATTATTTCAAAAGAACCTCAGTCGTTGGACGAGATCGCTAAAAAGCTTGAAATGAGCAAAGGGCCGATCTCACAAATTTGCCGCCGTCTCAAAGATCGCAACTTGATCGAGAAAGTTTGGGTACCAGGTGACCGCAAAGACTACTATAAAGCAGTAAATGATATTTTCGGGCACGCCTATTCCAATCAGATGGATAAAATGCGAAAGAATGTACGCATTGCAAGACACTATTCTGACGAAGCAGACTCTATCAATACTGAAGAAGGAAACTACGCCAAGTTCCGTATGGAGGAAATGGAAGCCTTCTATGAATTGATGGATGAGCACAATAAAAAGTTTCTAGCAGCCTGGGAATCTCTCCATGCAGAAAAGTTTAGTGAGTGATTTTTTGGCTTTTAGTAGTCAGACTTCAGCTTTCAATTTTACTTCATTTGTATCTTGCCCTATCAACCCGGCCCAACATAGAACTTGTGAACCCGCACAGCTGACGGCTGAAGTCTGACTGCTGAAAGCACTTACCCCTCTATCTAAATTCTTCTAAATAAACAATCAGCAAAAAAGTATACTTTACGTTTGAAACTTTTCAAATATTTGATAACCTTATATGGAAACGCTTTTTAAACGGACTGACCATGAAATATCTATCGCTGATCTGCATCTTGCTCTTTGCTACGACCGCCGGTCTTGCGCAATCGAGCCTCGAGTATTCTTTTGATATACAGTTTGCAGAATTACCTAACGAAACCAAAGTAGCCTACATAGATCAGGGAGAAGCAGAACAGACATTGATCTTGATTCACGGACTTGGAAGCTACCTCCCCGGCTGGAGTATGAATATAGATGCACTTGCAGATCATTTTAGAGTCGTTGCCCTCGATCTCCCCGGATATGGAAAGTCATCAAAAAATGCTGACAATCATACGATTCCCTTTTTTGCTGAAAGTATTTCACAGTTGATGGATCATCTGGAAATTGCAAAAGCCACTCTGGTTGGACACTCCATGGGCGGACAAGTTGCCTTATATATGGCTGCACATTCACCAGGCCGAGTACAAAGACTGGTCCTTTCTGCTCCTGCCGGTTTTGAGCAATTTTCTGAAGCTCACTATGAAATGTTCCAAGCCACAGTTTCTGCAGAAGGTATTGCCAGCACTACTGACTCCATGATCGAACAAAACATGAAAGTGAATTTTTATCAGTTCCCGGAATCTGCAGTATTTATGGTCGAAGATCGAAAAGCGATCAAAAATGATCCTAATTTTGAGGATTACGCTCAGGCACAATCACAATCTGTATTTGCGATGCTGAATGAACCGGTCTGGGATTTACTTCCCGAAATTGAACAGCCTACACTGGTTATTTACGGAAATCAGGATGCCCTTATACCCAACCGATATTTGAATCCTCAGCTGACCACCAAAGCTGTTGCCGAAGCCGGGGTGGAGCGCATGCCGAATGCTGAATTAAATATGATAGATCAGGCCGGACATTTTGTCCATTTTGAACAAGCAGAGATCTTCAATCAGGCCGTAATAAAATTTTTGAACCATTAACTAATCAACCAAAGAGACATGGCGTTATTTGACGACAAAGTAGTACTGGTAACCGGAGGTGCAGACGGCATCGGAAAAGTTACTGCCACCAAATTCCTACAAGAAGGAGCATCCGTTGAGATCTGGGATGTAAACGAGAAAGCAGCCAAAGAGGCCCTAAAAGATTGGGAATCAAACGGATATACTGTCCGTTTTCAAAAAGTAAATGTGGCTGATCATGAAGCTGTAGAAACAGCGATGTCAGACCTGAAAACACACTTTGGCAAACTGGATGTACTCATCAACAATGCCGGAATTACCCGAGACGGCACTTTACTCAAAATGGATCACGACAAATGGCAGTCGGTTATTGATGTAAATCTAACCGGAGTGTTCAATTGTGGAAAAGCTGCTGCTGCAGTTATGGCTGAAAATGGAAGCGGTGTTATTTTGAATGCCAGCTCAGTTGTTGCGCACAATGGCAACTTTGGACAAAGTAATTACGTGGCTGCCAAATCCGGATTGATCGGGATGAGCCAAACCTGGGCCAAGGAATTAGGCCGAAAGGGAATCCGCGTAAATGTGGTAGCTCCTGGATTCATCAATACAAGCATGGTGGAAACGGTACCCGACAAAGTTCTGGATCAGCTGAAAGGAAATACACCCTTGGCCGTTTGGGTGAACCGGAAGACATTGCCGAAGCCTATATGTTTTTAGCTTCCGATAAAGCTGCCTTTATCACCGGAACCGTACTTAAAGTGGACGGGGGACTGGTATTTTGAGCAGACATTCCCGAATTATAGCCTCCGGATCGTATGCACCGGAGCGTGTGCTGAAGAACGAATGGTTCAATGAATTACTGGATGAGGATGTAGGAACCTGGCTCGAGGAGAATCTAACTATCAAAGAACGCCGATGGATGTCCGATGACCAGACCACCAGCGACCTTTGCGTGGAAGCAGGGAATCGTGCATTGGAAATGGCCGGACTAAAATCTGGGGACATCGATCTCCTTATTATTGCAACGGACACCCCCGATTTTATTTCCCCCTCAACCGCTTCGGTTGTTCAACATAAAATGAGGCTGAAAAACGCCACCTCGCTGGACACCAACACAGCTTGCGCTGGATTTCCAACCGCTTTTACTTTAGCTAATAGCATGATAGTGGCTGAAGAGCGCTATCAAAAAGTAATGGTGATAGGAGCATACGGCATGAGCCGTTTTTTGAATTTAGAGGATAAGAAAACTGTCACCTTGTTTGCTGATGGTGCGGGAGCGGTAATATTGGAATCCACTGAAAAATCTGACCAAGGATTTTTGTCTTCCGACCTCAGAACCCGCGGGGAATATTCCGGTTATATGGGCATTTATTCGGGAGGGGCTGCCGATCCATTAACCGAGGAAAAGGTTTCAAATAAGAAACACTGCCTGCAATTTGTAGAAAAATTTCCAAAGGAATTGAATCCTAAAATGTGGAGTGATATGATCCGTACAGTTTGTGAACGTGCCGGATCGGATGTTTCAGAGATCAAAAAAGTGTACATGACTCAGATCAACATCAATCAGATCTGGGAGACAATGGATATCCTGGGATTACCCCGCAAAACGGCCCCAACCATCATGGATAAATATGGATATACCGGTTCGGCTGCCATCCCGATGGTATTCGATCAGTCGCTTAGAAATGACGAGTTGAGTGAAGGCGATCTGTTGGTTTTTATCGGCTCGGGCGGTGGATTACATTTCCTGGCGCGTGTGCAGTGCGTTGGTAACAATTTCTAATTACAACTAACAAATTACCGATTAACCAATAACGAAACTATGCAAGTAGCCTCTGATGCCATTGTCACCGCGGGATGGGTTGTCATCCTGCTCTATGTAGCTGTCATTCTATACTTTGTAGTAAAAGGTGCCGGTAAGACCAAGGACATGAAAGATTATGCACTTGGGAATATCCTGTTTTCTCCGGCAGCAGTTGGCCTGTCTCTGGCAGCCTCCATTACCAGTGCGGCCACCTTTATCATCAATCCAGGCTTTGTGGCGCTTTATGGTTTTGGCGGGGTGATATCCATGGCCTTTGCCCTTCCACTTGCGGCCTTAGTCTCACTGGTTTTACTCACCAAAGGATTCCGAAAGCACGGCAAAACCGCCAAATCACTCAGTATGGCGGACTGGATGAAAACCATGTACAAAAGTGAAGGTTTTGGAATCTTCTTTGGATTTTTATCCCTCCTGCTCATCACGTTTATTGTGCTGATCTGTGTTGGACTGACCAAGGTTTTATCAAGCACGCTGAATATTCCTGAATTCTATACACTGATCGGTATTGTGATCTTTATTTTCGGATACATGATGTTTGGCGGAGCTAATTCCATGGTCTATACCAACACTATTCAGGCTATTTTGATGGTGATCGTAGCGGTGATCCTGCTCGGTTCCGGATACGAACATTTTAGGGATGGCGTACATGGATTTATTGACAGCCTGAATGCCATCGATCCCAAACTCACTCAAACAACCAACGAAAGCAGTTTTCTCTTTCGGGATTACTTCGAGATCATTTTTGCACAGATCATTGTGGGAATTGCTATCGTTTGTCAGCCTCATATTCTTACCAAATCCCTTTTACTGAAGCGGGATGAGGACGTCAACAGATACCTGTGGGTTGGTTGTTCGGTACAGTTCTTATTCTTCCTTGTGGTTATTGCAGGATTATATGCACGACTTGAATTCCCCGATCTCACCATCGCCGGAAACCCCATACCCATGGATAACATTGTATCCGCTTATGTAGTGAGTGAATTCCCGGTTGTAATTGCTCTGATCGTAGTCATGGGTTTGATATCAGCAGGAATCTCAACCCTTGAAAGCCTTATCCAATCACTGTCAACTTCTATAACCAACGATATCCTGGAACCCCTTGCCGGAAACAAGATCTTCCAGAAAGAGCTTTTTGGTCTGCCTCCGCAATTGGCATGGAATCGGGTCGTAATTGGATTGATGGGTGCTATTGCGTTGTATTTATCGTGGGACCAAATTGTGAATCCAAAATTGAGTGTGGGAATTTTTGCCCAAAATGGAGTTTATGCCTATTTCTCAGCTGCATTCACTCCTATTTTACTGGGAATGTTTTTCAAAAATGTACCAAAGCTGGCACCGATTTTTGCATCCATAACGGCCGTCATTGTACATTTTACCATGTATTATGCGATGCTTCCGGTTCCTTTCACCAAAGCAACCGGTGAGAATCCCGGTGTTGCCGCAGCGGTGGCTATTATTTTTGGTGTGATCGTCGGGTTTACTACCTATCGCATTAAAAACGGACAGCTGGAGTTGCGAAAAGATGAAGACACACTAATCAAGGAATAGACCATATGTACTTCAACGACTGGCTCACCAAACGCGAACAACTTACTCCCGACAAAGAAGCCATCATTGATGTGGCTTCAGGAAAACGGTTGGACTATGCATCCCTAAATCAGCGGGCTAACAATTTGGCCTCTGTGCTTCAGCAAAAGTATAAGCTTTCTGCCGGTGATCGCGTATGTGTGTTGGCCAAGAACTGCCTGGAAACGGTAGATCTGTTTTTTGCCTGTGGAAAAATTAGAGTGATCTTAGTTCCATTGAATTTCCGTCTGCCCGGTCCTGCTATCAAAGAATTAGTGGAAAACTGTGAACCCTCTCTTTTCGCTTTACGGTAAGGAATATGAAGAAATAGCTAACTCCCTAAAGAATGACGGGACAGTTTCAACCATTCTTCCACTCCACTCCAGGCAAACAATCCGTACAAAAATTGGTTGTATCAGATCAACCCTCACCAACCATTCATCAAGCCGAAGAAAATGAAGCGGCCATGATCTTGTACACCTCCGGTACTACCGGAAAATCCAAAGGCGCAATGATCTCCTGGAGGCAGATCAACTGGAATTCCATCAATACAGAGATCGGGTTGGGCATTACTGATAAGGACAGTTCCGTAGTAAATACTCCCTTCTACCACACAGGCGGGTGGCATGTATTACTAATGCCGTTGCTCCATCATGGAGGAAAGGTAGTCTTACAGCCCGAATTTGATCCGGTTCAAACCAACGAACTTATTGAGCAAGAAAACATCACTATCCTGTTTGGAATACCAACCATGTTGAAGATGATGATGGATGAATCGAATTTTGAGACTACCGACGTAAGCAGCCTCCGTTTTGCCATTTGTGGCGGAGAAGCTTGTCCTGTTCCTGTGATTCAAAAATATAACGAGCGAGGCATTCCCATCCGTCAGGGATACGGGCTTACCGAAGCCGGACCAAATTGCTATTCCCTCCCCGGCGAGGATGCCATCCGTAAACAAGGTTCTGTGGGCTTTCCAAATTTTCATATCGCAGTAAAAATTGTGGATGATAATGGCGAAGAAGTTTCTCAGGGAGAAGTCGGAGAATTATGGATGAAAGGCCCGCATGTATTCAAAGGATATTGGAACAATGAGGAAGCCACCCGGCAGACCCTTGAAAACGGCTGGGTTAAAACCGGAGATCTGTTTAAGTGTGATGAGGACGGCTATTATTACATAGTCGGGCGCAAGAAAGAAATGTATATCAGCGGAGGCGAAAATGTGTATCCCGTGCAGGTGGAAAAAGTGATCTATGACCATCCGGCGGTTTCACAAGTTGCCGTAATTGGCGTCCCCGATGAGCAATGGGGTGAAACCGGATGTGCATTTGTAGTTCTGAAAGAAGACAAAGATCTCAGCTCCGATGAATTGATCACCTACTGCCGGGAGTACCTGGCCGGATTCCAATGTCCGAAGCACATTGTATTCAGGGATGAACTTCCGCTTGGTCATTCCAATAAAATTCAGAAGAAAGATCTTTTTGAGATCTATGAACAAGAGATAAAGCAGTAACGAATTGGAATCTATCGATCATTATCCCGGAATAAACAGCTCTTTTATTGAAACCAAAAGATTGAAGATGCATGTGCTTACAGCCGGAGATGAGTCGAAATCACCCATCCTTTTTTTACACGGAAATGCATCTACTTCCACCATTTGGGAAGAAGTGATGCTGAAGTTATCCAAAAACTACTTTTGCATTGCACCAGACCTTCGGGGATACGGACAGACTGATCCCACAAAAATTATTGACGCTACGCGCGGGGCTATGGATTGGGTGGATGATATTTCCGCTCTGAAGGAAGAACTCGGGTTGACGACTTTTCATCTAATTGGGCATTCTCTTGGTGGCTGGATCTGTTGGTCTTTGATCCCGAAACTCTACAAATCCATAAAATCTGTTAGTTTGATGGCACCGGGTCCCCCTTACGGGTTTGGAGGGATCCACGGAAAAAGCGGAGCACCCAACAATCCGGATTATTCAGGTTCGGGAGCAGGAGTGGTGAATTCAAAATTCGTTGAGGAAATAAAACGGGGAAATCGTAAAGCTGATTCTCCTTTTGCTCCAAGAAATGTAATGAATCGCCTGTTCTGGAAAGATGGTTTCAAGTTCGAACGTGAAGAAGACATACTTACCTCCCTCCTTCAAATTCATACCGGAACAAAACAATACCCGGGAGATCATGAATCCTCAGAATATTGGCCTTTCGTACGACCGGGTAAATTCGGACCGGTGAATGCGCTCTCGCCTCTTTATAATCAGCAAGTTGCAAAACGGTTTATCTCCACCACTGAAAAACCAACGATTTTATGGATACATGGGAAAGACGATCAGATCATTGCCAACGAATCTTACTCCGATCCCGGTTTTCAGGGCAAAGCCGGATTGCGGGAAGATTGGCCCGGGGAAGAGGTTTTTCCTCCACAGCCCATGATCGACCAAATAACTTATGTCCTCGATCTGTATGCAAAATCCGGTGGAAAGGTTTACACTCATAAGATCGTAAACTCCGGGCATTCTCCCTTTATTGAACAGCCTGAAAAGGTGCTGCATGAATTAGAAACACTCCTCAGTAACTAAAAAACCAACTTTAAACAAATTTTTTGACAAACTGCTTTCCACAGAATATATTATTACTAACGTTTGAAACTTTTCAAACGTTGATATACTTACATATTCCACTTTCTCTTAACCATCAACTAAACTTCGGCACTATTATGAACCGATTAGCTACCATCTTCTTTCTTTTCTGTTGTATGTCCATAACAGCCGTACAGGCCCAATCATCCGGATCCATAGAAGGTCAGGTTTTTGATTTGGAATCTTCGGAAGCGCTTACAGGCGTTAATATTGTGCTTAAAGGCACCAACTATGGCGCAGCAACTAATATAAATGGAGATTATAAAATCTCTAACATTCCATCCGGCACATATACTCTCCGGGCCACTTATCTCGGCTATGAGACTATAGAACAAGAAGTAAACATCCGACCCGGACAAACGCTAACATTTAATCTAGAAATGAAGCTAACCTTCTTGGGAAGAGGGAAATGGTGGTTTCCGGTTCCAAGCGTCCGGAAAAGCTGGTAGAGAGCCCGGCAACTATTGAGACCATCTTCGCCAGTCAAATTCAGGAATACGCCGGTAATCCGGCTGAACTCATTGCTCGTCAGAAAGGGGTAGATTATTTCAGGGCAGGTATCGCCACACCGGCGTTCAACATCCGGGGCTTCAACTCCAACTTCAACGCTAAGAACCTGCAGGTGACAGATGGGCGGTATTCCACCCTGGTCGCTACTGGCCTACCCTTTGGCCCGCTGAATACCACCATTAAGGAGGACATCGAGCGGGTAGAGGTGGTGCTTGGACCCAACGCGACAATGTATGGTCCTAATGCCCACAACGGATTGCTAAACACCGTAACCAAAGATCCGCGTACCTCAGAAGGCACTACTATCACATTAAATAGTGGGATTAGTGGAGATAGCGACCCACTCTACTCTCTGGGCTTGCGACATGCAAAGAAAGTTAACGATAAAATCGCTTATAAGCTTATGGGCGCATACTCCCAGGCTACCGAATTTGAATGGGCCGATTCCGTCTTCATTGACCGCCTTGATGCTAATGGAAATCTTCGCGGCACACCGCAATACCAAGGCCCGGACGGTGTTGCCGAAGGCTACGAGGAACTGGAGCTCGACCGCGGTGTCAACTTCACCAAGCTGGAAGGAGCTTTGTACTATACTCCAACAAACGACCTTGAGTTAATTTTTAACACGGGCTACAGTAATAGCAATTACCTCTCACCCACTAACGTAGGGCGAAACCAGATTGTCGACTGGCAAATATACTACGGGCAGGCCCGGGTGAATTACAAAAACTTCTTTGCACAGTTTTACTACACCGGAAGTAGCACGGATGATACCTATTCCATTGACGATCGAACCAAGCGATATTACACTGGTATCGATTTGGCTGGCTTGAGTGACGAAGAAGCCCGGGGCGATTATTCTTATGAGACTGGAGCCCTTTTTCAGGATGCTTCCAGCCGTTCCAATACGGAGATTCAGTACAATAATACATTTGGAGACCTGGAGCTGATCACCGGTGCGCAGTGGCAACAGGACCGCGCAAATTCCAATGGGACTTACCTGCTTGAGAATGAATTCAACGATTTCTGGGATGGTGATAATATCGTAGTGAACCAGTACGGTGCCTACGCCCATCTGACCTACAACTTTGGATCCGGTTTCAAGGCAGTTGGTGCGGCTCGCTACGATTATCACGATGTATATGAAGCGAACTTTGTACCGAAACTTGGGCTTCTGAAAATTGGAGATAATGGTGCCTGGCGCTTGACATACGGTCAGGGTATTGCGGCACCTACCATTCTCAATATGTTTGGTGACCTGTTTAGCGGGTTAATCCTGGGTAACGCAGATGGCTTTACACTAGCGGATGGCTCACAAATTGAAAAGCAAACGGTCGAGCGTCTGCAAACCTTTGAGTTGGGCTACCGTGGGCAAGTTGTACCACAAAAACTGTACATTGATGCGAATGCCTATTACAATATCTCTGAAGACTTCCTAAGCCCGGTAACCGTAGTTGGTGTAACCACAGCCCGTGGCGGTCAGCCAATTGAAGATGTGCAAACTGGATATGGTGCATACGGTGGCCTGGTTGCAACCTACATCAACTTTGGCCGCGTGAACACTTATGGAGCAGATATCTCTGCGACCTACTTACTCTCGCCCAAGTTTAGCCTTACCGCTAACTACTCATACTTTGACTGGAGTGTGGACAAAGACAACGCCGATAACGACTTCAATGGCGATGGCGTTGTAAACTTTCTGGATATTCTGGTAAATACACCGAACAATAAAGGCGGCCTTGGGCTGGATTATTCCGATGAAAAATTCTCCGCAGGCCTTTTTGGACGCTGGGTAGAGGAGTATGATTACTTTTCCAGCTTCCAGATAGCATCCCGTTCTTATCCGGACCTAACTTACCGGGGAGTCCCCATCATAGAAGATGCCCGTAGTGCTGATACTTACAATTACGGCCCACTGGGTGGATTCGTGACCTTTGACTTAAACCTCGGTTACCGCATCACCGACCGATATCAGGTAAACTTCTCAGCAGTGAACCTCTTCAATCAAGAGCTTCGGGAATTCACGGCAGCAGCACCAACGCGCGGCATTTACACTTTGGAATTCCGGATCAACCTCTAAGACGGAAGGAACAAAATTACCATAAGA
The DNA here is from genome assembly GCA_034520725.1 of Gracilimonas sp. Taxonomy (GTDB): domain Bacteria; phylum Bacteroidota; class Rhodothermia; order Balneolales; family Balneolaceae; genus Gracilimonas. Next base: position 46,855 of record JAXHNH010000020.1, read on the forward strand.
AAACTACATTACTTTCACTCTAAAGTTGATTTAGAAGGCATTGACGTAGTCTAGTAGCTTGGTAGCTATAAAAGGCAGAGTTAACCGCTCTGCCTTTTTTTATTTTCAAAAGATCTCTTCGCTTAGCAATTTTTCAGCTGGTATATTTAGAAAAAAATTATATGCCTGAAACCGAACCACATAAATCCGGTTACGTCGCTATCATCGGGAAACCGAATGCGGGGAAATCGACTCTGATGAATTATATCCTGGGGGCCAAGATCTCCATTACTACACATAAGGCTCAGACAACACGTCACCAGATCGTAGGTATTTTTTCAGACGAGGATACACAGATCGTATTTCTGGATACACCGGGTGTGATATCTCCGAAGTATGAGCTCCAAAAGGCCATGATGAAAACCGTGGAACGCGCTCGTTCTGATGCGGATGTCATCCTCTTTATCCACGACCCCATGGATAAACATCCCACCGATGATGTGATCGAGCTGATCAGATCCATCAACAAACCAATATTTTTGGTCGTCAACAAAATGGATGTGGCTAATGAGGATAAGGCTCGGAGATCAGCTGAAGACATTCAGGATAAACTAAAGATCCGTTCCACCCATTACGTTTCGGCAACAGCGGGAACCGGTATAAAGGAACTGATGGAAGACATTCGTGCCAGCCTGCTGCCCGGACCTCCCTTCTATCCCAAGGAAGATCTCAGTGAGCATCCCGTCCGTTTCTTTGTTTCGGAGCTGATCCGTGAACAAATTTTTCTTCAGTTTCACCAGGAGATCCCCTATTCCTGCACAGTAGAAGTCGTTTCTTATGATGCTGAACCCGATATTGACCGCATTCATGCTGATATCATAGTGAATCATAAATCCCAGAAAGGCATGCTGATCGGAAAAGGTGGTTCAGCCATAAAGGATCTTGGAATTGAAGCCCGAAAATCGATAGAGGAATTCATTGGCAAGCAGGTCTATCTGGAGCTGCACGTAAAAGTCCGGGAAAAATGGAGAGAGAAAGAAGGCTGGGTTCGGAATTTGGGTTATGGGAAATAAAGATTGGAACGCAGATGACGCGGACTGAGCGGATGATCGCTGATTTAAAATAACCCTCGCTCCGCATACTCAAATTAGGATCGGATTGGTTGCGACACAAAGTTCTTATACAGGTAAAAAGATCCACAACATCAGTGTCATCCGTATTCCATTCAAAAATTTAATTTGCACCATCCAAAATCTTACCATAGCTTTTAAGCCATGAAATTAAACGATCAAAATACGAACGGCTCTTTTGCAAACATGTGTTGCATGATGTGTATGTGCATGACACAGACATAAGGGCTAAGGTATAACAACGATTTTTACAAAGCCCTTTTGAATGTAACTCAGAAGGGCTTTTTTAGTAACTTTAATTTCTAACGTTCTTTAAACATACTGTTGCATTCTCATTACGAAAGGTGGAGGGATCAGGTCCTGTGAAGCCTTGGCAACCGTCCCGATAATTTATTGTCGGGAAAAGGTGCCACATCCTGTTCATCACATAATTAGTTATGTGATGGAAAAGATGAGTTCGATAAGACCCGGTTTTTGTAAGGAAAGCCTCTTTCGGATTCATCTCTGAAAGAGGCTTTTTTTGTTTGATCAAATAAAGTCTCACAGAGGAGGATCATCAGTTTTGAAGATTCAAAACAAACAAATAACACTTACTCAAACAACCAATTATCATGAGCAACGAAAAAGAAAAACGAGACTTTAAATTTGAAACCCTGCAACTTCATGCCGGACAGGAACCTGATTCTGCAACCGGTTCACGAGCTGTACCAATCTATCAAACCACTTCTTACAATTTTGACGACACGGAACATGCTGCCAACCTCTTTGCCCTGAGAGAATTCGGTAACATCTACACCAGGATCATGAATCCAACTACAGATGTTTTTGAAAAACGTCTGGCTGCACTTGAGGGGGGAACTGCAGCTGTTGCAACGGCATCAGGTCAGGCCGCCCAGTTTCTGGCAATCACCAACCTGGCCAGCGCCGGTGATAACATCGTTTCAACACAATTTCTCTATGGCGGAACCTACAATCAGTTCAAAAACTCGCTGCCACGACTGGGTATTCACGTTCACTTTGCGGAAGAAGAAACCGTGGACGCTTACGCTAAACACATCGATGATAATACCAAGGCGATCTACGTAGAGTCGATCGGTAATCCGCGCGGCAACGTAGCGGATTTCGAGGGTCTCTCTGCTTTAGCCAAAGAACATGGGATTGCCCTTGTGGTCGATAATACCTTTGGTGCCGGAGGCGCTTTGGTTCAGCCTCTGAAACACGGAGCTAATGTAGTGACCTCATCCGCAACCAAATGGATCGGCGGACACGGGACCTCCATAGGCGGGGTGATCGTGGATGGTGGAAACTTCAACTGGGGCAATGGAAAATATCCCGGGCTAAGTGAGCCTTCTCCATCCTACCACGGACTCAATTTTTGGGAAGTATTCGGTGAAGATGGACCATTTGGAAACATTGCATTTGCCATCCGTGCACGGGTTGAAGGCCTTCGTGATTTCGGTCCATCCCAATCTCCTTTCAACAGCTTTTTATTGCTACAGGGACTTGAGACACTCTCCCTTCGGGTTGAACGCCACAATGAAAATGCCAAAAAACTAGCCGGTTGGCTGAAAGATCAAGAGGCCGTGGAGTGGATCAATTACACCGGACTGCCTGACCATGATTATCACGAACGTGCCAAAAAATACCTGAAGAATGGACAATTTGGATCGGTTTTCACTTTTGGTGTAAAAGGCGGATACGATGCCGCCCGGGAGTTCATCGAGAATACCGAGCTCTCAAGTCATGTGGCAAACATTGGGGATGCCAAAACGCTAGTCATCCATCCGGCTTCCACTACCCATCAGCAGCTCAACGAAGCTGAACAAACAGCCAGTGGTGTGAAGGGTGATCTCATTCGCGTTTCTGTTGGCATCGAACATATTGATGACATCATTGAGGATTTTGAAAAAGCCTTTGCCAAACTCAAAGTACCGGCATAAATCAAACCCATGTACTCCATTGCGGGCATGGTGGAAATCCATGCCTGCTTTTTATCTAATCTATACTAATATGAATGAAGGAATAACCATCACTAATCTTAAGAAAAACTGGACCACAGAATCGGGTCACACGTTTAATGAGGTTGATATTGCCTGGAAAAGCTGGGGTAAGCTTAACGAAAAAAGAGACAATGTGATCCTGATCTGCCATGCCTTAACCGGACATGCTGCAGCTGATGAATGGTTCAGTGGGTTGTTTAGTGAAGAAGGTATTCTTGATCCTGACCGGCAGTTCATTCTCTGTGTGAATGTACCTGGCAGTTGCTATGGGTCAACAGGACCAACTTCCATCAATCCAAAAACGGGCAAAACCTGGCAGGCTGATTTTCCCGAGATCACCATTAGAGATATTGTCTCGTTTCATCAACTATTGTTTGATGAATGGGATATCAAAGGCATTGAACTTGTTTTAGGCGGCTCAATGGGAGGAATGACGGCACTTGAGTTTGCCATCATGGATGAAAGAGTTCAGTCGGCCGCCCTATTGGTAATGGGTAAGGCTCACTCCCCCTGGGCCATTGGTATAAGCGAGGCACAACGACTTGCCATTCAGGCTGACCAAAACTGGAACAACGGATTTTATGATCCTGAAGAACCACCTCTCAAGGGCCTCGCAGCCGCACGAGCTATGGCGATGATCACCTATCGCACTGCTTTAAATTACGAGGACAAATTCTCCCGTGAGATTCATCCCGACAAGCACATCTTTCAGGTTCAATCCTACCTGAACTATCAGGGAAAGAAACTGGGTGAGCGTTTTGATGCAAATACCTACATCACACTTTCAAAAGCAATGGATACTCACGATGTCTCAAGGGGCCGGGGCAGTTACAAAAAGGTGCTCGGAAATCTAACTAAACCTGTACTGATCGTTGGGTTTGACAGTGATAGACTATACCCTATCCATGAACAGCGGGAGCTTGCTGACCTCATTCCAAACAGCACCTTTGCAGAACTTAGCTCACCTTTTGGACACGATGCCTTCCTGATCGAGTTCGATCAGCTTAACGCACAACTCAAACCATTTTATCACTCACTCAAAACATCACATTCATCATGACACTTGCACTAAAACGAACACATTACCGGAAGCAGATCCCAAGAAGAAGAAACTATCCGTATTCCTTGCCGGAATAGGTGCTGTTGGGTGGAACTTTACTTGAGCAGATACTGGAATTGGATCACCCAAATTTTGAACCTTGAGATCATAGGATTTTGCAATAGCCGCTACACCTGCTGGGATCCTGATGCTGAACAGCTGGAATATCCCACTGATCTTTGCTGCGGAGCAAAAACAGAATGGAACATTATTCCGGAAAAATTGAAGAAAAGACCTGAAAATGATCTGATCTTTGTGGATGCCACCGGAAGTGAGAAAGCTGCAAAAGTTTATAGCAATCTGTTACAACATGGTGTGCATATTGCCACGCCAAGCAAATTAGCCAATACTTTTGAGCAGCCCTATTATGATGAACTCAACCGGGTTTCCTCAAACGGGAAATCATATTATCGATTTGAGACTGCGGTCGGTGCAGGACTGCCTGTTCTCAGTACCATCAAAACCCTACTAAACAGCGGTGATGAGATCACTCGAATATCAGGAGTGCTTTCAGGAACCATGACCTACTTATTTAATCAGCTTGAGGCCGGAGTTTCATTCAGTCAGGCGGTTCAAAATGCAAAGAATAATGGATACTCTGAACCTGATCCACGCGATGACCTTTCCGGGGAGGATGTTGCACGAAAGTTTTTGATCCTTGCACGTGTCAGTGGTTTTAATTTCGAGCGTGACCAAATACGGGTCGATACTTTGGTCCCTGAAAATCTTGTCTCCCTCACAACTGAAAAATTTCTTCAAAAGCTTCCTGATTATGATTCGCACTGGAAAAGCAGAAATGCCCAGGCTATGGTCAATAACCGTAAATTACGTTACGTCAGGCGAATTCACACCGGAAGGCATTTCGGTCGGCGTTGAAGAGGTAAAAGCAGATTCTCCCCTATCGAATTTAAAAGGCACGGATAACCTGATCCAGATCTATACAAAAAGGTATGCTGATTCTCCCATTGTAATTCAGGGACCGGGAGCAGGAAAAGAGGTAACTGCAGCAGGTGTGCTTGGTGATATTATTGATATTGGAGGGTTGTTGATGAAATAATTCAAAATCAAAAATTTTGAATTTTGAATTTTGAATTATTTATGACTCTTTTGCATGTCTCTTTATTTGGAACGACCTTATTTCAAATTAAACAGAAAAAACCTTATGCGCAATTTCGCCCTATATATTTCAATCACCCTTTTGTTCTTCTTTATCTTTCAAACCGCTCATTCTCAGGAACGACAGCGAGCCAGAGATCTGGGCATCAAGCCGGGAATTCTGACTCCGGGTCCACTGAATGCAATTACAGATGTAAAAGGAGTCAAAGTGGGTCACCACACCATTATCGAGGGTGAGAATATCCGAACCGGAGTTACTGTTATCATGCCTCATGCAGGTGATCTGTTTAGATCCAGGGTTCCGGCTGCAGTTTACGTCGGCAATGGATTTGGAAAAGCCTTGGGTTTCACTCAGGTTCAGGAACTTGGAGAACTCGAAACACCGATCGGATTGACTAACACTCTCAGCATTCACACCGTAGCTAATGGTATCACGGATTATACGCTGCGGCAAACCGGGAATGAAAATGTACGGTCTGTAAATCCTGTGGTGGGTGAAACCAATGACGGCTGGCTAAATGACATCAGGGGCAGACACGTAAAAAAACAGCATGTATTTGATGCCATTGAAGATGCAAAAGACGGTCTTGTGGAAGAAGGCAGCGTGGGTGCCGGAACCGGAACTTCAGCACTTGGATTCAAAGGTGGTATTGGAACGTCTTCTCGCACCCTTCCTGAAAAATTCGGAGGTTATACTGTGGGTGTACTGGTCCAATCAAATTTTGGCGGAGTCCTTACTATTGATGGAGCACCCATAGGTGAAGAACTTGAAAATCACTACATGGCAAGTGATGTCCCCTATGATGTAGATGGCTCGGTAATGATTATTGTTGCCACGGATGCTCCCCTTCTTTCCCGCAATCTAGAACGATTGGCAAAACGTGCACTTTTGGGAATTTCCAGAGTAGGTGGATTTGCCAGTAACGGCAGCGGTGATTATGTGATCGCTTTTTCTACAAGTGAGGACGTCAGGATCAATAGTGGATCATCCGGTTCAACTCAAAATTATACCGAACTAAAAAACTCTGCCACAACCCCGCTATTCATTGCTGCCGTTGAAGCTACAGAAGAAGCCATTCTCAATTCCTTATTTATGGCAACCACCGTCACCGGCGATCGTGGTCATACCCAAAAAGCCTTGCCTGTTGAAGAGGTTCTTCGCATCATGGAAAAGTATAATTTGCTCGATAAATAACAGCCGGAATCCCCCGAAATATTCTGAAAAATCTTAGCACAGGTTTTACTGAATTCCCTATATCTCTGGCGATATAATATAAACCTTCCACTCTCTCCCACTTTTCTTTGCCAAGCGATGCTAGTCTGATTCTTCATTGTACGGTAAAATCACCGTTCCCATATATAAGGAGAGCTGTTTCATCTGACTGAAAGATATTTACCTCAGATCACATTTCAATCAGTTCAAAACAAAGTTTAAAGAAATAGTGGAAAGCTCTTGACACATTGTGGCTCTTTAGGGTACATTGTGGGGTGAAGTGGGAGATAGTGGGGACTTATCTCTATACAGTTATATAGCAATCTTAAACACGCGGGATATCGTGCCAAGTTTCAAAGGACAATATGAGCATAGTATAGATGCCAAGGGCCGAGTGGCCTTCCCTGCAAAGTTACGCAAATCTCTCAACCCCTCTGCACAAGAACGCTTCACCGTGGTACGTGGACAAGAACCCTGCCTTTATTTATATCCCGAAGACGAATGGGAAAATGTCGAAGCTAAACTATCCCGCATCAATAACTTCACAAAAAAAGGACGTTTAGCGAAAAGAAACTTTCTGCGATATGCTGAGGATGTTTCCTTAGACAAACAAAATCGCGTTGCCCTTCCTTCCGATCTGATAGAATATGCAGAAATTGACGGCAAAGCCGTATTTCTCGGGATGGGTGAATATATAGAGGTATGGGATCCGGATAAGCTGGAAGAAATTGATTCTGCCCTGGATGATGATGCCTTTGAAGAGATTTTTGAACAAGTGATGAGTAATGAACCGGAAAGTGATGGTGCATAAGATGACCTCATATATAGAACATATTCCGGTCCTGCTTGATGAATCAGTTGACGCCCTTGTCACTGACACAGGTGGCATATATATAGACGCCACTTTAGGCGGTGGCGGCCATTCTAAAGAAATTCTTAACAAGCTTAGTGATAACGGACGACTATACGGCATCGACCAGGATGATGAAGCTCTTGAAGCTGCATCAAATAATATTGGCGATGACCCTCGATTTATACCCATAAAAGGCAATTTTGGCTATCTGACAACTATCCTACCTCCCCATACCCACAGTCAGATAGCCGGAATCCTTTTGGATCTTGGCGTTTCTACCCATCAGATCAAGGAACCGGAACGTGGCTTCAGCTTTCAGGAAGACGGTCCGCTCGATATGCGCATGGGTAACTTATCCGGTGTTTCTGCCTATCAGGTGGTAAATGAATACGACTATGAAAAGCTGCGCGATATCATTTTCCATTACGGTGAAGAAAAGCAAAGCAGAAAGATCGCAAGAGCGATCATTGAAGCACGACCTATTGAGACAACAGGCGAATTGCAAAAGGTGGTGTCTTCTGTGGTAAATAAAAGATATGAAGTAAAATCACTGGCTCGTGTGTTTCAGGGAATACGAATTGAGGTAAACCGTGAACTGGAGATGCTGGAAAAAGTACTTGAGCAATCTCTTGAAGTTTTAAAACCCGGTGGACGCATAGTCGCAATCTCCTATCACTCCCTGGAAGACCGTATTGTAAAGCGTTTCTTTAAAGCGGGTAATTTTAAAGGGAAAGTTGAAAAAGATTTCTATGGTAATCCCATATCTCCCATCAAACCTGTCAATAATGAGATCATCACTCCTACCAAAGAAGAAATTGAACGTAATTCAGCTTCCCGGAGTGCGAAACTCAGGGTTGCGGAAAAGATTGAGGAGTAAGCATTATGATGGTACAATCGCCACTTAAAAAACATGATATAAGACCAAATCTCCGAAGGGTAGAAACACCTTCGGGCAAAGGGAAAACCGATTCGACTCCAAATGGTAAAAAGTCCGGCTACAGGAAAGTTAAAAGCAAGGTCAGTATTCCGAAGTTCAAACCCTGGAAGATAATTCTGGGGAGTATCATCATAGGTATTTTGGGGTTTAGCTTACCTGACACATGTTTTTTCGACACAGAGACTTCTTGAAGAAGTTCAGTTTCTGGAAGCAGAGTATAACCGATCCAGGGCTCAATTTGACGAGCTTAAATTACGGTATGATCGCATGGTGGGTCCGGCCGATATCTACGAAAAAGCCGAAGCTCAGGGATTTATTAACGGTGGTCCCGCAGAAAAAGTCATTGTCATAAAGGAATAGGGTCCAATGGATGAACGCACTGCCATATTGAGCCGAATGTTTATCATTCTAGGGTTTATTCTCCTTATACCATGCGCTTTAGGTTTTCAGCTTATTCGCGTCAACTATCTGGAGGGAGAAGAACTGCGTGCCCTTTGGAGCAAACAGGCTATCGATCAGATCCCCATTCCCGCTCAGCGTGGAAACATTTACGATTCGAACGGAACCCTTCTTGCTACAAATACGGTGGATTACAGACTCGCATACGACCCTAAAGTACCATTCAAAGGAGGATTTGGTGTCCCAAAAGAACTTGAAAACAAACTGATAAAAAAACTTTCATCCTTGACAGGGAAAAGCACTGCTCACTATAGAACTAAGATAAACAGTGCACCTCCGCAATCACGATACATTGTTCTTGAAGACAATCTATCCGTCATTATCAAGGATGAGATCAAGGCTTTGAATATAAAAGGGGTGATTTTGGAGGAAAATTACCGAAGAAAATATACGTTCGGATCTCTGGCCTCACATGTTCTTGGCTTTGTGAACCATGAGACCAATGGCCGTATTGGTCTTGAAGCCTTTTATAATGAAGAGTTAAAAGGTGAAGACGGTGTTCGTCAGGTTCGCCGCGATCCCTTCAACCGCATTTTTGAATATGTGGGCGCTCCAAAGAAATTACCAAGAGAAGGTTACTCACTCCACACAACCATTGACGCCTACATTCAGGCAATTCTTGAAGATGAATTAAAAGCCGGTGTTGAAAAGCATCTGGCGAACTACGGCACTGGTATCATTATTGATCCAAGAACCGGTGCCATCAAGGCCATGGCAAATTATCCAACTTATGACCCGAATTACCCGGCTACCACTGATGATGAGAACCGTCGTAATTTCGCCATCAGTGATATGATAGAGCCCGGTTCAACCTTTAAACTGGTTACAGCCATTGCCGCTGTTGAGCAAGGTGTTGTGGATTTTGATGAAGTTTTTAAAACACCGGAAAACGGAGAGATCGTTATTCATGATCTTGATTTTAAGGGATCACGATCCACTTGGTGACCTGACCTTTGAGGAAGTCATTCAGAAATCTTCCAACGTTGCGACTGCTGAAATCGCCATGCGCATGAAGCCTGAAGTATTTTATCAATATGCCAGGAATATGGGTTTTGGTATAGAAACTAATATTGACCTGATCGGTGAAGTTCAAGGCAGCCTTGCAAAACCTTATGAATGGAGTCTTGTTACACTACCCTGGATGTCACATGGTTACGAGATCCAGACTACCCCGCTTCAGATTGCTCAGGCTTATTCTGCATTTGCCAACAACGGCATGATGATGAGGCCTTACCTGGTAGAAAGAATTGAAGATAATAATGGAAGCGTGGTCATGGACCATGAACCGGTCGAAATCCGCAGAATTGCCAAAAAATCAACTCTCAAAAGACTCATGCCGATTTTTGAAAGCGTGGTTGCCGACTCAGGAACCGGAGATCTGGCCCAAGTTGAAGGACTCAGGATTGCCGGCAAAACCGGAACTGCCAAAAAAGTGGTAAATGGCCGATACACTAATAATTACCGGGGTTCATTCGTAGGATTTTTCCCAGCTGATGATCCTCAGTATGTAGCGTTTATTCTTTTAGATGAGCCCAGAACAAGCGGATACGGCGGATTTACAGCAGCTCCCATTTTCAAAAATATTGCCCTTCGTATTGCCGGTTTGGATAACAACATTCAAAGAACCATGACAAACAGTGAAAATGATAGTCCTCTGGCAGTACGTGCACCCTATTTAAAGGGATTGACAAATGAGGAAGCAAAGATTCTTCTGAAGGAATTAAACATTCAATATGAATTTAATGGCAAGTCAGGATATGTGGCTGATCAAATGCCTGAAGCCGGTACTGAACTCAATGCAGGCGATAAAATTTCACTCACGTTGTCAGAAACATTTGTTGAAACTGAAGGTGAGACTGTAAAAGAAGGCTATGCTGAGATCCCTGACCTGAGAGGCATGAATATGAGAAAAGCCACAAATCTCCTCTCTGATCTGGGTTTAAAGACTGAAATTATCGGTTCGGGAACCGTATTTGCACAATATCCGCGAACAGGTGAGTGGCTCAGAAAAGGATATACCGTAACAATTCGCGGGAAAGCAAGATCACTCGAAACATTAACTGAAGTAAGTAAAAGATAGTTGACCTTAGAACGACTCATAGAAATTTGTAATCCACTGCATGTGACCAATGCCAATTATGGTATTGAGTTAGGTTCGCTTGTGATTGATTCAAGAGAGGCTGAAGACCATTCCGTCTTTATTGCAGTGAGAGGTACGAGAGTTGACGGACATATGTTTATTGAAGATGCCATTGAACGAGGTGCATCAGTGGTAATCTGTGAGGGTTCATTTTATACAAATGAAGATGTTTGTGTGATCGAAGTGGAAAACACTAAGGAATTAACAGGCGTAATTGCCCAGGAATTTTCGAGCAACCCGGCTGAGATGCTTCAGGTCATCGGGATCACCGGAACCAACGGTAAAACTACAACAGCTACCCTGGTTTATCAGGTGCTTCGTACCTGTGGCAAAAATGCTTCGTTACTAGGAACGGTCAGTAAAAGAATTTTAGATGATGAGTTTGACAGTAAACTCACGACCTCCGACCCCATTGAACTTGCAAATGACATGCAAAAAATGGTTGATGCAGGCTCAGATTACCTTGTCATGGAAGTTTCGTCTCACGCTCTAGACCAATATCGGGTTGCCGGAGTACCGTTCAAGGTTGCGGCATTTACGAATCTGAGTCATGATCATTTGGATTATCATGAAACGCTTGATGAGTATGCGAAAGCCAAACGCAGGCTGTTCGATGATCTGAGTGATGGATCTTATGCTGTCATTAACATTGACGATAAATACGGTGCTTACATGCTTGAGAGCTGTAAAGCCAATAAGATCGAATTGAGTTTCAATAACGAGAAGGCTTACATCCTCGAGAATACAGCAAATGGTATTTCAATCATTATTGACGGTGAGAAAATTGAAAGCCCGCTTATAGGCAAATTTAACGCCTACAATCTGGGTGAGGCTTATTATATATGTAAAGTCCTGGGTCTTGATCCCAAAGAGATCGTTAAAGCCCTGTCAAAGGCTAAAGGTGCGCCTGGCAGAATGGAAACCGTTAGCGGTTCAGTAGATGATAGCCCCCTCGTTATTGTGGATTATGCCCATACACCGGATGCATTACAAAATGTTTTATCTACCCTATCTGCAGTAAAAGATGCTTCTCAAAAGCTCACGGTTGTATTCGGCGCGGGTGGCGACAGAGATTCTGCCAAACGTCCGGAAATGGCCAAAGTGTCTGAACTTTTTGCCGATAAAGTGATCGTAACAAGTGATAATCCAAGAACGGAAAATCCCGATGTGATCATTGCGGACATAATTGCTGGATTTGACAAACTTGATAAGGTTTCCAGTATTACCAACCGCAAAGAGGCCATTGAAAGAGTTATACATGAAGCTGAAAATAATGAAATCATTCTTATTGCCGGTAAAGGACACGAAGATTATCAGGAAATAAACGGTGAGCGTCATCATTTTGATGATCGTGAGATCGCAGCCGGTCTTCTACAACATAAAGTTGCAGGAGGCGAATAATGTTACACGAATTATTCACTTGGCTTGATACTGTTTACGATGTCCCCGGAACCGGTGCTGTTGCCTTTATCTCAACCCGGACTGCCCTGGCTGCCATCACTTCGCTTCTTATTAGTCTCTTTATTGGTAAAAAAATCATTCTTTGGTTGAGTAAACTTCAGCTTAAAGAAGTGATACGTGACGATATTGGACTTGACCATCATCTTTCCAAAGGCTCAACACCAACCATGGGTGGTGTTATTATTATTTTGTCTATAGTGATACCAACTATTCTATGGGCTCGCCTTGATAGTATTTATAGCTGGCTGATCGTTTTTGTAACTCTGACATTAGGTGGCGTAGGATTTATTGATGACTACATTAAAGTGGTCAAAAAAGACAAAAGCGGACTGGCAGGCTGGTTCAAGATCGCCGGACAGGTCTTTGTGGGACTGATCGTCGGTGCTACCCTCTACTTCCACCCTGACTTTGAGTCGTTTAATTCACTTTCTACCGTTCCTTTCCTTAAAAATGTAAACATTGATTACGCCTTTTTCGGTGATACCATAGGATGGATCATTTATCTGACAGTAGCTGTATTCATTATTGCAGCTGTAAGTAATGCCACAAATCTAACGGATGGACTTGATGGACTTGCTGCCGGGACCTCTGCGATCTGTGGAATTGTATTTGCCATTTTTGCGTATGTATCCGGTCGCGTTGATTTTTCCGGTTTCCTGGACATCATGTATCTACCGGGCGCAGGTGAGTTGACTATTTTTACTGCCTCATTGATTGGAGCCTGCATTGGATTCCTGTGGTACAATACCAACCCTGCTTCTGTTTTTATGGGTGATACCGGATCTCTGGCACTTGGAGGCGCATTCGGGGCGCTTGGCCTGATGCTTCACAAAGAATTATTGCTGCCGTTCATATGCGGGATCTTCTTTTTCGAAACACTATCAGTGATCATACAGACCACCTATTTCAAATACACAAAACGTAAATATGGTGAGGGCAAACGCGTCTTCTTGATGACACCAATACACCATCACTATGAGAAAAAAGGATGGCCGGAGCAGAAGATCGTAGTACGTTTTTGGATCATCACCATTTTATTGGGAATTCTAAGTCTGTTAACCCTCAAGATCCGATGAGAGACGTTAAGAACAAACATATCGTCGTGATCGGTGCCGCTAAAAGCGGTATTGCTGTGGCTCTTCTGTTGAAGAAGAAAGGTGCAGAGGTCTTTGTATCAGACTATGGTGTGATAAGTAATGACTTTAAAAGGAAGCTGGGATCAAATGAGATTCACTTTGAGGAAAACGGACATTCTGAACAAGCCAAAAAGGCAGAATTTGCAGTTGTGAGTCCCGGAGTACCAACCGAATCCCCGATCGTTCAGCATTACCTGAACAGTGGCAAGGATGTTTATTCAGAAATTGAAGCGGCAAGCTGGTTTACAGATGCCAGAATTGTGGCTGTGACCGGGAGTAATGGAAAGACAACGGTGGCAAACTGGCTGGATCACTTATGGAATGTAGCCAAGCGGGATCATCATTTATCCGGAAATATCGGAATAGCCTTTTCTGATGTGGCAGAATCCACATCAGGCGATCATCTGTTGGAGGTCAGTAGTTTTCAGCTAGATCATATTTCCACTTTCAAACCGGATGTGAGTATGATCCTGAATATTACTCCTGATCACCTCAATCGCTATAACAACGACCTTAATGCCTACGCTGCATCAAAATTCAGGATCACTGAAAATCAGACGGAAGACGACCGGTTCATCTTTAACTATGATGACCCGATCATACAAAAGCATGTTGAAACCCTAAAGCAAAAGCGAAAAGCGCCTCAGTTATGGGCTTTTTCACATAAGAATGAGGTCCCGGAAGGAGCCTTTGTTCGTAACGATCATATCATCTTCAAATTCAATAAAAAAGAAGAATCACTTATGCCAGTAGAAGAAATCGGACTAAGAGGTCAACATAACCTGAGTAACGGTTTAGCAACCGCACTTGCTGCACGGGCAGCTGAGATAAAGAATGATGCGATCAGGGAAAGCCTTCGCTCCTTTACCGGAGTTGAACACCGTCTTGAACTGGTTCGCAAAGTAGACGGCGTGAAATACATCAACGACAGCAAAGCTACCAATGTAAATGCAGTCTGGTTTGCCCTTGATAGTTTTCATGTTCCCCTGACTTTGATCCTGGGTGGCCGCGATAAAGGCAACGATTACTCTGAACTGGTTCCACAGATCCGGGATAAGGTTCACACCATCATCGCTATAGGTGAATCTAAAGATAGAATTGAAGAACAATTAAGTAAGGTTACTCCGAATTTTGTTCGGGTTGAAACCATGGGTGGGGCGGTCAGAGCGGCTTACAAAGGGGCTAAAAAAGGCGAGGTGGTCTTATTGAGTCCGGCTTGCGCTTCATTTGACATGTTTGACAGTTACGAGCACCGCGGAAAGATCTTTAAAGACGAAGTAAACAAACTGTAATACAGATTATTGATATATACCTCACCACATAGCAATATTTCAAATATCATAGGCACTGCTGCCGAAGATATTGATACGCCCAAGCAAGGCAGCGATCGCTATTTGCTTATGGCCGTGGTCATTTTAATGACCTTCGGTATGCTGGCGGTGTATTCTTCCATTGCCTTTTTTGCAGAGACCAAATCGACCACAGCAGGTCAGTTGATAATGAGTCATCTGGTAAAACTTGGCATCGCATTCTTCGTTATGCTTCTAGTTTCCAAGATCAATTACCATACCATTGCCAAATTTAGCCGAGTTGGGATGGTAGTGAGTTTATTCCTTCTGGTGGCTGTTCTGGCCTTTGGTACTGAACAATTTGGTGCCAAACGATGGTTAAACCTGGGTGGTTTTTCGTTCCAGCCGTCCATGGTTGCTTCAGTTGCCTTACTGATACATGTCTCTGTTTTGCTGAACGAAAAGCAGGAATACATCAAAGACTTCCAAAAAGCTTTCTTACCGATCCTTTTCTGGGTGGTTCTTACCTGTGGATTGATCGGCCTGGAGGATTTCAGCAGTGCCGCCATTCTGCTGGGGATATGTTTGCTTGTTATGTTTGTTGGCAGGATCAGCGTAATTCAGATCGGTACACTTGTTGCCATTGGTTTACTTGGTGGCATTCTATTGTTAAGTCAGTCAACCAACCGGCAGGACAGGATCGAGCAGTACATAACACAGATCAAAGATATCCCAAGTGAACAGATCATTCAGGGAAGTGGATATCAGGCGCAACAGGCACATATTGCCATTGCCAAAGGTGAGCTATTAGGAGTAGGAATTGGAAAAAGTTCACAACGTGATTTCCTCCCAGCCCCTTACAATGATTTTATTTTTGCCATTATAGCTGAGGAATATGGCCTGGTCGGCGCTATGGCTCTGATATTCATATTCACTCTAATTCTATTTCGGGGTGTGGTATTCATTGCCCGAAACGCCGAAGACCATCTTGGATCTCTACTGGCTGTTGCCTGTACCATGATGATCGTACTCTATGGATTTGTAAATGCAGGTGTTGCCAGCGGTATCCTGCCCGTAACAGGTTTGCCTATGCCATTTGTGAGTTACGGTGGTACCAGTATGGTATTTGCCGGAATCATGGTGGGCATTTTATTGAATATCTCGAAACATAACCGGGACCGGAGGACCCTGTACTATGGATAAAACTAAGATCTTATTGGCTGCAGGTGGAACCGGTGGACATGTTTACCCGGCTATCGCCATTGCAGACGCACTAAAGGAAGAACAACCTGAAACTGAGATTTTGTTTGTGGGAACCAAGGATCATATGGAGTGGAAAGCCGTGCCAAATGCCGGTTATGACATTCGAAACGTATGGATCAGCGGATTTCACCGACGATTTACGCTCAAAAACCTGGTCTTCCCTTTAAAACTTGTCACCAGTTTGTTCCAGAGTTTGCGAATACTTTCAGTTTACAAACCTCAGGTGGTTGTTTCCTGTGGCGGATATGTGGCTGGTCCGATTGGATGGGTTGCCGGTAAAATGGGAATTCCTTTAGTAATCCAGGAACAGAACAGCTTTCCGGGAGTCACGAACCGATTACTGGCAAAATTTGCCTCAAAGATATTTACAGCTTTCAAAGAAGCAGACAAATTTTTACCTGCTGAGAAAACCTATGTGAGCGGTAATCCAACCAGAGCCTCATTAAATGATGCTGACAGAGATACCGCTTTAGAGTCATTCGGTTTTGACAAAGATAAACCGGTTCTGTTGGTGATGGGTGGCAGCGGTGGTGCAAAAACGATCAACGATGCCATGAAAGCTAACATAAAAGCCCTGCATGATGAAGTTGGATTGCAGATCATCTGGCAATGCGGACCAAGATATTACGACACTCTTTCAACTGATGTGAATACCAAAAAATTAAAGAATCTGAGACTCACGGCATATCTCGATAATATGGCCGAGGCCTATGCAGCCTCAGATCTTGTTATCAGCAGAGCCGGTGCCAGTTCCTGTTCTGAACTCATGCTAACCGGTAAACCGAGTATTCTTGTACCCTCTCCTAATGTTGCAGGAGATCACCAATCCCAGAATGCCAAAGCCATGGCAGATGCAGGTGCATCACTACTAATGGAGGATGAAAAAATGAAAGAAACCGTAACAGAACTTGTTGAACAGCTAATCCGTGATCAACAAAATTTAAAGCGCATGAACCAGGCTGCCTTAAATCTGGCAAAACCTGATGCTGCTAAACTAATCGCCAGGGAAATTCTGGAAATCGCAACTTCGAAACTATAAGACATTGGTGGAAAAACGAATCGAAACACAACCCGTTTTTGGTAAAACCAAGCATATTCACATGGTGGGTATAGGTGGCATTGGTATGAGCGGTATGGCTGAGATCTTGCTGCAGCGGGGCTATAAAGTTACCGGTTCGGATGGTGCTGTCACAGACACCACTAAAAGATTAAAGGAACTGGGTGCCACAGTTCATAAGGGGCACAAAGCAAAATATATTGAAGGAGCAGATGTAGTGGTTTACACCAGTGCAGTTAAGGCCGATGAAAATGTCGAGACCATTGCTGCCATGGAAAACAGAATCCCAACCATCAAGCGGGCCGAAATGCTGGCTGAGCTGATGAAAATGAAATTCGGGATCGGTGTAGCCGGTACACACGGTAAAACGACGACCACAACCATGATCGGCCATGTTACTCAGGATGGCAACTACGACCCTACTATCATTGTGGGCGGTAAAGTTCACAGTTTTGACAAGACCAATGCGGTGGTCGGTAAAGGCGATCTGATCGTGGTAGAAGCCGACGAATTTGACCGGACTTTCCTCCGGCTCAACCCTTCCCTTGCTATCATTACAAATATTGAAGCCGAACACCTGGATATCTATGATGATCTGGATGATGTGAAGCAAGCATTCGTTGATTATGCCAATAAAGTACCGTTCTATGGAGCGGTTATCGTTTGTCTGGATGATCCGAATGTGCGCAGTGTTCTGCCACAGCTTGAAAAACGTGTGATCACCTACGGATTGAATCCACAGGCGCAGCTTCGAGCGATTGATATCCGTACAGATGCATTTACGAGCACCTTTACCGTTATGCACGAAGGCGAGAAACTGGGAGTGGTAACGTTGAAAGCACCGGGCGAGCATAATGTTAAAAATGCCCTGGCAGCTATTGCCACAGGTCTGGAGTTGGACATCGACTTCAAACTGATTAAAAAAGGAATTGAACATTTTGAAGGTGTCTTTAGAAGATTTCAGCTGAAGTATGAAAACGGTTGTATGGTGATAGATGATTATGCCCATCACCCCACCGAAGTGAAAGCAACACTGCAAGCAGCTCACAAAGGCTGGCCTGACAGACGCGTGGTTGCAGTATTTCAGCCGCATTTATACTCCAGAACTCAGGACCTGTATAAGGAATTTGGACTTTCTTTCTTTGATGCCGAAATGCTCATCGTAACGGATGTGTACCCCTCACGTGAAAAACCGATAGAGGGTGTATCCGGAAAATTGATCTCCGATACAGCTGAACAATACGGGCATAACAATGTGATATATGTGAAGGACAAAAAAGATATCACAAAGATTCTAAAAGAGGTCGCCCGTAAAGGTGACATCATAATCACAATGGGAGCCGGGGACATCTACCGGTTCGGCGAAGACTTTATTGAAGCGCTGGAATCAGGATCATTCAAACCAAAAGCGAAATAATTGAGTAAAAAGGAATCAAATAAAACTCTTTTGCCCTGGATCACGGGAATCATGATGGTGATCGCTGTAGCGGTACTTGCCGCCGTGTATTGGAACCGGAATGTGACAGTGCAGGAACTTGATTTTAATAAACTGACCTTCACTGAAAAAGAGGAGATTGAAGTGGCTGCAGCTATACCATTCGGCATCAAACCCGACAGTCTTGATCTACAAGCGGTCGCCGATAGAGTTGAAGATCTTATCTATGTGAGATCCGTCAGTCCATACATTGAACCAAGTGGGGATCTCAGATTGACTATCTCAGAGCGTCGACCGATCGCAATGCTGATCGATGGCGCAAACAGATCTTATGTCGATGCTGAGGGTGTTATTCTCCCAATTTTAGTAAACAAAACACGTGACGTGCCACTGCTTTACGGATACTCAGTGAGTGCGAAAGATACTTTAAAAGACGAGCCTTTCTTACAGGTTAGGGATTTTTTGATGAAAGCCAAGATCGACGAATTTGGATGGACAACCATCAGTGAAGTCGCTTTTGACCAGACAGATGGTGTTGTGGCCTTGAGTCACGAGAACGGAGTAAAACTCATCTTTGGTCGTAACGATTTTGACATGAAACTCGAAAACTGGAAAGCATTTTACAAGCAAGTAGTTCGAACCAAGGGAATACGATCAATGCAGCAAGTTGATCTGCGATTCTCAAATCAGGTGGTGACCCGTGAAATATAGTTTTGAAAAGTTACTATTTACTAAAAAACGCAAACGATACGAACCAAATAAGGTTTCGTTGCCCCCTAAGCGGGATCATGATAATGATCTGGAGGATGAGGCTCTGCAATTGATCAACGCCTTAATGAGTTCGCCCTACCCTGCTGAAAACGATAAGATATCAGAATTTTACTCTAAAGTTAGACAACGAAGCGAACAGGAAGTCGGATCAGCATCAGAATGGTTCGATCGAATTACATCCAGCAATCAATAATGAACATTAGCAATCAATAAATACAGCGGATCGTCATGGAAGAACAGGAAAACATAATGGTAGGTCTCGATATAGGGACCACAAAAATTTGCGCAATCGTAGCATCTATTGATGAACAGGAACGGATCAACATCCTTGGTGTTGGTAAATCCCAAAGCGATGGGCTGAACCGCGGTGTGGTTGTCAACATAGACAAGACCGTGAACGCCATCAAGGATGCCATTGCACAAGCTGAACTTGCCTCTGGCATTCAGGTTCAATCCGTAAATGTTGGTATTGCCGGCGACCACATCAGAAGCATGCGAAGCAAGGGTGTGATCACCATCAATAACAAAGACAACGAGATCACTGCCAAGGATGTGGAACGCCTGCTGGAAGATTGTCAGCGTATCATGCTTCCAACCGATCAGCAGATCCTGCATGTTATCCCACAGGAGTTTGTAGTTGACGGTCAGGATGGCATTAGCGACCCTGTTGGAATGAGCGGAATGCGCATGGAAGCTGAGGTCCATATCATCACCGGACTGGTTTCCGCTGCTAAGAATATGTACCGCTGTGTTGAAAGAGCCGGCTATCAGGTAGCAGATCTGATCCTCGAACCTCTTGCCTCCTCCTACTCCGTTTTGGATGAAGAGGAAAAAGAGGCCGGTGTGGTTTTAGTTGATATCGGAGGCGGCACGACTGATCTCGCCATCTTTCAGGATAATACCATTCGTCACACCGCTGTTGTGGCCATAGCCGGACAAAAAGTAACCGACGACATTCGCTTAGGCCTCAGTGTACTTGATGATCAGGCCGAAACACTGAAACGCAAGCATGGCGAGTGCTATGCCGATCTGATTGAAGAGGATGAAGTAATCACGGTACCGGGAATTGCCGGTCGACCACCAAAAGAGATCACCAAAAGTATTCTTGCCAAGATCATACAGGCACGTATGGAAGAGATCCTCGAGATCGTGGGCATTGAGATCAAAAGAAGCGGATATGCTGATGCAATGAGTGCCGGAGTGGTTATCACAGGCGGGGGTTCATTGATCAAGAATATCTGTCCGCTGGCAAATGAAATTTTAGGCCTCGATGCCAAAGTGGGTATTCCACTGGGTATTACAGGCGGACTTAAAGAAGAGGTCAACAGCCCGATCTACGCTACCGGTGTAGGTCTGGTTATGCATGCCCTCAGATCGGGAACAGCTAACAATCAGGCTATGATCCCCGATTCAACCAAAGGAACCAACGTGGAGCAGGTGATGCAGAAGATCACTGAACGTATGAAGAGTTGGTTCAAAGAACTTTAGAACATGAATATCAATGAAATCGGATATAGAGAAAAGCAACCTTCAAGCGTCTGTAAGTCCTTGAAGCGTTGCGGTCTCGGATTCAACATCGTAAACGCTTCGAGGACCTCACGGACGCTCGAAGGTTTACTTGATCCAATTTCAAAGAACTTTAGA
This sequence comes from Gracilimonas sp., assembly GCA_034520725.1. Lineage (GTDB taxonomy): Bacteria > Bacteroidota > Rhodothermia > Balneolales > Balneolaceae > Gracilimonas. The sequence goes on from JAXHNH010000020.1 coordinate 67,837, forward strand.
AGTACAAATAAGCAATCAACAAAACGGAATGAAACCGTCTGACGAATTATCAAAGCTTAGTTGCTTAAATCATCCATCAGACCGACTTAGAGCGGTCAGATGGATACAGATTCTTTCGTCTGACGGATTGAATTCCAAACGCAATCATCTACAACAACAATCCAGTAAAAAATAACAACTCAAAAGGAGTTAACATCATGGCTAACAATACACGTTTCTTTTTCGACGAGCAGAGCCAGGAAAACGCCAAGATCAAAGTGATCGGCGTAGGCGGCGGTGGCGGTAACGCCATTAACAATATGATAAATATGGGGCTTGAAAGTGTGGAGTACATCGCCCTTAATACAGATGCTCAGGCCCTTAAAAACAGCATGGCAGATATCAAGATACAGGTAGGTTCAGCCCTGACCAACGGACTTGGTGCCGGAGCCAGACCTGAGATCGGTCGTGAGGCGGTTGAAGAAAACCGACATGAGATCGAAGAATCCATTGAAAATGCCGACATGGTCTTTGTGACTGCCGGTATGGGCGGTGGAACCGGAACCGGAGGAGCACCTGTGGTTGCGGGTATTGCCAAACGCAGAGGAATTTTGACAGTGGGTATCATTACCACCCCATTCGAGTGTGAAGGCAAGGTTCGTAAGAAATATGCCCTCGAAGGTATCACCGAGCTGAAGAAAAACTGTGATACGGTTATTGTGATCCCCAATGAGCGACTGCTCGATATCGCGGATGAAAATACTTCGCTGATGGAAGCATTTGCTATGGCAAACGAAGTTCTTTATAACGCCACACGAGGTATCAGCGATCTGATTCTCATGCCGGGACTTATCAACCTTGACTTTGCAGACGTCCGCACTACCATGAGCGATGGTGGAGCCGCCATTATGGGCTCTGCCACAGCTGAAGGTCCTGACAGAGCTGAGAAGGCAGCGCGTGCAGCTATCAACTCTCCGTTACTTGACGGTGTGAGTATTCGCGGTGCCCGCAACGTACTGGTAAATATTTCAGCCGGTGCAAACCTGGGTATGCGTGAAACCACAACGGCAACCAATATCATCCATGAAGAAGCCGGTGAAAATGCTGAAATCATTCTCGGTACCGTACTGGATGAGAATTTCGGGGATGAAATAAGAGTCACCGTTATTTCAACAGGATTTGATCTTTCCGAGGATCGTTCTACTGCTAAAGTGGCTAACAATTCCAAAGACAGCATGCTGAATAAAGCAGCTCAAAATGCACAAACGAACATTCAGAAACGATCAGAGGAATCTGATGTTCCAAAGCGTTTCCAAAGAGGAACCGGAGACTATTACAAAGGCGAAAATAATCTGAAGAAGTTGGATACACCCTCCTATCTGCGACGTGATATAAACGTCCGACGTCAGGAAGAGGAAAGTGCAGAAATACCTGAACAGGATGAAAAACAAAATTCAGACGCTCAGGATAACATAGCCCCATTTCAAAGCAGAACGGAACGCATTCGTAAGGATGATACCGATCAGCCTGCTTTCCTTCGAAAAATAATGGACTAATTGAGTTGATGATTGTACCGGTTCAATGACGGTACCACGGGTGTGGTATCCCTGAGAACCAACTTTTTTACTGGATATAGCTTGTTTAAGCTATAGATTGCTAACAACAGGAAAGGCTCCTTGATAGGGAGCCTTTTCTTTTTTTTCAGCTATTTGTGGATTATCAGAGAACACTGGTTCTATTTTCAGTGATCAAATATTCTTGTCCTTAAGCGAAGTAATGACTGAATCTTTACTTCTAAAGAAGTATCCGAGGTCCATAAAAGATAACCAATTATAACGGCTCACCAATTTCATGCATTCTTAAGTCCCCGATTGTTAACTACTTTCCTCATTTATACAGAATAATCTCGCTAACAACATAAGATATACCATGTTAAGATTACGAATTTAAGATTCTGAATCTTATAAAATAGACCAGATCAGTCGGATAGCCATAGCAATTGCCAAGATTCCAAAGCCCCACTGCAGCCACTTTCGATTAACCTTAAGGTTCAGGTAGGCTCCGCCAAATCCACCAACCAATCCACCTATAGAAAGAGGGAAAGCCGCTCCAAAATCTACATACCCAATATTGAAATCCGTAATACCTGATATGGCACCAGGTTCAAAAGCGAGTTGTAACCAGCCGGTCGTAACCATTAGGATCATCCCTAGATGGGATATACTTACTGCCTTACGGAAGGGTTGCTTGTAAAATAGGTTCATGATCGGTACCATAACACCGCCTCCTCCTACCCCGGCCAGAGAAGCTACAAAACCGCCAATACCACCGGTCACAAAAGAACTGCCCAAATTCATATCCTCATAATCCCTTTTGATCTCACTTGAAGTATCACTTCCTCTTCTGAACATCATCCAAGACACATAGATAAGCATCATTGAAAAAAAGATCACAAATTCGGTTTCCTTGTAATAGGGTGAGGTCAGAATCTGTTTACCCACATAGATACCAATAGCTCCCATCAACCCAAGCAGTAATCCCTCCATCAGAAACACATTCTTTTGCATGTACTGCCTCACCATACTCCCCGAGGCGGCAATGAATGTACAAAACAAGGCTGAGGCTATGGTCCAGATCACGGGTTCTTCTACCCCTGCTCCACTAAACAGAAAATATAAAACCGGTGTAAAAATGATTCCGCCACCAATTCCCAGAAGTCCGGCCAAAACACCGGCTCCCAATCCTATGACTAGTAAAATAATGATCTCACCCAAGATCGATCTCCCCTATTAGATACGTCACGGCATGACCCAATATTTCAACCCTATCACCCTTCATCCGGCAGATCAGGTCTCCACCTCGTTTTGAGATCTGACGCGCTTTAAGTTCGTTTTTGCCTAGTTTTTTACTCCAATAGGGTGCACTTTTAGTGTGAGCCGATCCTGTGACAGGATCCTCATCAACTCCCGACTGTGGAGCAAAGAATCGTGATACAAAATCAACTTCGTCACCTTTAGCTGTCACTATCACCCCCCGAGCCGGAATTTCCTTCAGCATTTTCATATCGGGTTGAATAGCTGCCACTTCGCTTTCGGTTTCCAGTATGATCATGTAATCATCTGTTTTATAAACCTCTGGTGTCGGTTGCAGTCCCAGTGATTTGAACAACACTTCAGGTGGCTCAACCTTTGGCATCCGGACTGCCGGAAAATTCATTCGAAGCAGGTTTTTCTCTCTTCCAACCGTTAAAATCCCACTTTTTGTTTTAAAGATTATCTCAGCTTCATCATATCCAAGTTCATCAAATAGAACATGAGCAGAAGCTAAAGTTGCATGTCCGCAGAGGTCTACTTCTGTGGTGGGCGTAAACCATCTCAGCCGATAACTATTACCCTCTTTAGCAAAAAAGGCCGTCTCTGAAAGATTATTTTCTGCCGCAATACTCTGCATGTGATCATCTGTCAGCCATTCATCTAAAGGAACAACCGCAGCAGGATTTCCTGCGAATAACGTGTCGGTAAAGGCATCAACCTGAAAAATGGGAAGCTTCATGATCTTGAGATTTTATTGAATTATTTGGATCACCCGACTAAAGTACAGTCATTTTTCATAGATGTAAAAGCATTGTTTTGTAAATCTTTATCACTTAAAACATAGTTACTATCTCTGATCTGTACCCAATTAGATTGGAATTTCCGGTTTATGGATGTGTATCTTTGCGGCGATTCAGACCTATTCATCAAATAAAATCCTATGAGAATTCTTATACCTATCGGTCTGCTCTTCTTTGCAACTGAACTGTCTTTTGGACAGATCAAGGCTGAGCTGGACTCTATTGACGTAACCGCATCACGCATCACGACTACTATTTCAGAAAGCGGAAAGAATGTATCTGTCATAACGCAGGCGGATATTCAGGAAATGCCGGTTCAATCGGTTGATGACCTGCTTCGAAGCCTTCCCGGGGTCAACATTAACGGCCGTGCCGGTTTTGGCGTGCAGGCTGATGTCGGTGTACGGGGAAGCACCTTTTCTCAGGTGATGTTCCTTCTTGATAACACTCCTCTAAACGATCCGCTGACCGCCCATTTTAATACCAATATTCCTGTTGCATTGTCTGAAATCGCGCAGATTGAATTGATCCGCGGACCGGCCAGTACTTCTTATGGAGCCGATGCCGTTGGCGGTGTAGTTCACATCAAGACCAAAACTTATATGAGAAAGGAGATCATGGCATCCGGAAAGCTTCAAACTCGCACGAATATCGATATCTCCGCCGGAGAAAATGCCTTGCGTATCATTGATGCCACTGCAGGAATTTCCAAAAAAAACATCCGGTTCAGCACATCCTTTCGAAGTGCTAATTCTGACGGCGAGCAATTTCGAAATCCCGGATTTGATAATGGTGTTTCATCCGATGAAAACTACAATTCCTATTTTGATATGATGAACCTGTCGGCTGCTTTGTCGATCAATTTTGCAGACAATTGGAATTGGTTTGTGCGCTCCGGCCTCGAAAATCGTGATTTCAATGCCCGCTATTTCTACACGCGCAGTATTTATGATGAATCAGTAGAACAGATCGACAGCCGCTGGGCACTTTCCGCTCTAACCTATGAGAATAACAATCATCGCATGGAGATCAATTTTTCTTATCGGGATGTGGAAGATGCCTTTGAATTTAACTCTGCTTTCGGTCCACCAAATGTTCACCAAACAGGTTCCTTATTTCTGAATGCTTCTCATCAATATGAGCTGAATTCTGGTCAATTGACCTCCGTTTCAGAATCGCTGAACTACATGCGATTTATGGTTGGCGGACAAATATTGAACAAAGAGATCGAAAGTACCGACCGTGGCGATCATGAGAATACTTCGTGGGGAATTTACGGTATCCATACCATGAACTATGATTTTGGATTGAGTATAACTTCCAGCCTTCGACTTCAATTTAATCCGATCAGCGATCTTACCTTTTTACCACAGATAAGCGCTGCTTATAAACTGGGGACCATAAATCTCAGAACCTCCATCGGGCGAGCAATTCGTGAAGGCGATTTCACTGAGCGCTATATCTCTCACCAGATCCCAAATCTCACCCCCGGCAGAAATATAGGAAATCCTGATCTGCTTCCGGAAGAGTCCACCACTTTTGATCTTGGTTTCGACTGGACTCCGGCCAACAACCTGAGGTTCTCCCCAACCTTCTTTTATCGTAGTTCATCTAACTTGATTGACTACACCCTGACTAATTCTGATAACATCGATAATGCCGATAATCTGCAGTCCAATGAAGAGTATTTTTATGCTTCCAATATCTCGGAATCTGATGCGATCGGAATCGAGTTCATTTCAGCTTTTACTACTGAACTGGGAGCAAACGCCACCTTACGAACAGAACCGGGATATACCTACATCAAAACCACTAGTGATCAAAACACGGTTTCAAGATACATCGCTAACCACCCTTCACATCAGGTAAGTTTTGATCTGTCATTGAAAGCAGGGAATCTTTCGATTCAGTCACAATCTATGTACAATGTCCGTTCGGAAGAAGCCACAGCCTTGATCAATGCTGAAGTGCCCGACGAATATTTCCTAACCAATTTAAAGCTAGGTTATAAACCATTCGGCAATAACTTCCAGATCTATACTCAGATCCTGAATGCTACCGACACTCAATATCAGGAAATACTCGGCGCCCCCATGCCCGGAAGATGGATCTTTGGTGGAGTTAAATACAGTCTTTAATCACCATTAAAGCTTGATTAAACGCATGAATATGTGAAAGCATATTCATGCGTTTTTTATTTCAAGCTGATGCCGCATTAGTTGTCTTATTCTGCCCTTACGTTCCACCAGAGCGTGGACCTGTCTTGGGAGACAGGAAGACTCCAGGGTAAGCTCGCTGCATTGCAAGCTGCTCGGTCATCCCCTAAAAAGAGTAACGGGTATCAACCCTTCTTCCCCTAAATAATTTCTTGCAGATGAATAACGCCAATGTTCTGCTCGATCTACGTATCCCCGTATAACCGGATTGTAATGGATATACTCAATTTTTTGGCTCATAACAGAATGGTCAAATATTTGTTTAGGATGCGCACCTTCTTGCCAAAGCTGATGCATGCTTCCTGACTTATGAGCTTTTTTTGCCCTTTTTAGCTGACTCAACAGATACTCATTATTAGCTTGAGTCAAATACCTGATCATTTGATGTGCTGTATATGACTTAAAATTCCTGAAATGTTCAGATAAGTCTTTTCCTTTTGCAATAAGATGAATATGATTCTCCATTATTACATAAGCATTTACTTCTACTTTTCTCTTTTTCTGTAAAAATACTACGGCCTGCAAAACCATCTCAGCGAGATTGGAATTAGCAAATAATGGAATACCCTCTACAATGCTGCTTGTAATAAAATAAGGAAAGCATTCCTCATATACTTTGTACCTGCTTCGTCCCATAATTTTTCGTTTTATTTGTAAGAGCGCTAAAAATGGAATTCCTTACAAAAAAACTTTGAAGCAGGAGCTTCACATGGGCGTTCCCAAGCAGGAGCTTGGGAACGAGTAGGCATAACTTTATCTTTAGTGTCCGATTTAACCCCAAAATTCTTCAATGAAGATATACCCCAATTCCCTTTTAGATAAACTTGGCTTTGAGCAAATTCGCATTGCTGCCCTTGAACTCACCCAGTCTGTTCGCTCTGAAGAACTCCTTGAAACCCTTCGCCCCACCTCTGATCGCAAACGCGTTGAATTATTAACCGGTCAAACGGCCGAAATGATGGAGGTCATAGAAGACCCAGACCCGTTTCCATTGGGCGAAGTGCCCGAGATCCGGGACTATCTGTCAGCCTCTAAAGCGGAAGGAAGCCTGATCCCTCTACCGGCCTTTGTTGATATTCTGAAGATCTGTGCAGTCACCCGAAGAGTTAAGAATTTTTTAAAGCAACGAGATAAAGAACATCCGGAGCTTGCCAAAGTTTCTGAGGGACTCATCCCGATGAAGGATCTTGAGAAAAGCATCAAGGAAAAGGTGACGGATCATGGAGAACTCAGGGATGATGCCAGTCCAGAGCTTCAGTCCATCCGAAGAAAATTGAATAAGCGGAAAAGCGATCTCAGAGGCACTATAAACCGGGCCATGAGCAAGGCTGCAAAAGATGGAATGACTTCCGATGAGGGTGCTACGATCCGCAACGGACGAATGGTGATCCCTATTCAAGCTGAGTTCAAGCGAAAAGTACAGGGTTTTGTGCATGATGTTTCCTCGAGTGGACAAACGGTATACATCGAGCCGGTTGAAGCTCTGAACATGAATAATGAGATCAGGCAGTTTGAGGCTGAGGAACAGCGGGAAATTGAACGTATCCTTCGGGAACTGACCAATCACGTTCGTAATAACAGGGAATATATTGATCAAAACACGCTGTATCTCGCCAAGATCGATGTGATAGCGGCTAAGGCCAAGCTTACCAAAAAGCTGGAGGGACAGATTCCTATCCTTGCACAGAAAAATTATCTGAGTGTAAAAGAAGCCTACAACCCGATACTGCGCCTCAAAAATTTAAATATCCGAAAAAAGGAAGACCGGGAAGAGATCATCCCATTATTCCTGAAGATGGAAGAGGATGAACGCTGCCTGATGATCACAGGCCCTAATGCCGGGGGTAAATCAGTGGCCATGAAAACCGTGGGATTACTGTCTTTGATGATCCAATCCGGCTTTGGCGTGCCCGCCGACCCAACTTCTGAACTCCCAATCTTCTCTGGAATATTTGTGGATATGGGTGATGATCAGTCCATCGAAGACGACCTGAGTACCTTTTCTTCCCGGCTTCAGTGGATGCGGGAAACGATAAAAGATTTCGAACCCGGCAGCTTGGTATTAATTGACGAGGCCGCAGCAGGTACCGATCCCGAAGAAGGCGGAGCTCTATTTCAGTCATTCATTGAAAAAATGCTGGAACAGGACTGTAAGGTCATTGTGACAACTCACCACGGTTCGCTGAAAGTATTTGCACACGAGCACCCCATGGCCGTTAACGGCTCCATGGAATTTGATCAGGCAACCCTCTCTCCCACCTATAAATTCAAGAAAGGCATTCCCGGCAGCAGTTACGCTTTCGAAATTGCACAGCGCATGAAGCTAGATGAAGATGTCCTGAAACGAGCCAGAGTGTTGCTTGGTGAAGCCAAGAACAAGATGGAATCGCTGATCACCGAGCTGGAAACGAAATCGCAGCAGGCAGCTAAACCTGAAAGATAAATATACCTCCCTTCAGGCCAAAGCAGAATCAGAACGCAAGAAGTTTGAGAATAAGATTCAGGCCATCGAAAAGGATAAGGAAAAGATCCGCGAGAAGGCGCTGAAGGAAGCAAAGGCTATCATGGATTCGGCCAATCAGCGCGTGGAAAAAGCGGTGCAGCAGATCGTTGAGCAGAACAAGGCCGATAAGGATGAGATCAAGGAGATCCGGAAGGAAGTGGATCAGGAGAAAAAGGACATAGACCGATCGCTTCAGGAAATTGAGGATAAGAAAGAGGATCGGGAGCAGGTTACGGACGATCCGCCCAAAACCGGAGATCACGTTCGCTTTAAGGATGGAAATACCACCGGGGAACTGATAGAGATAAATGGCAAAAATGCGGTGGTTCAGGCCGGTGGACTACGCCTTAAGACCAAGTATAAGAACCTGGTGAAAGTGGAACAGCAAAAGCAGAAGAATAAGAAAAAGGCTCGTTCTTCGATGATCGTCGGGGATAGCAACCTTGCTACAGAAATGGTGAAGCCCTCGATCGACCTTCGCGGTTACAGGACAGAAGATGCCCTTTATGAAGTCACCCAATACATTGACCGGGCAGTGTTCCGGAATATGAATCAGGTGGAGATCGTTCACGGAAAAGGTGATGGGATACTGCGAAGTCAGATTCAGAGCTACCTGAATACCCGTAAAGATGTGAAAAGCGTGGAAACGGCTCCTATTGAGAGAGGTGGCGCCGGGTTGTACGATTGTGGAGTTGAAATAACGATCGCTGATTTCGCTGATTTTTTGTTGGTCTAGTTCCTGAGTTCCAGCTTATTACTCGCTCAAGAGTTAAGATAGCGGAGATTTAAACTGTGTATTCAATCAAGTTCAGCTCTTTAATAAAACGAAAATCTTTTCGATTTTTTGATAGTAAAGGGATCTCAAGAGTTAGGGCCGCAGAGGCAATCAACATATCCGGAATCAGAACTCCATGACTTAATCGATATTTTTTAAACAGATCAACAGCTTTCTCTGAAGTGGTCTTGCTTAACTGAATAATCTCAAAATTGGATAAGAATTTTTGGAGGGATTTAAAATCGGCTTTGTTCTCACATCCAACCATTAGTTCAAGCTGAGTTATAACACTTATTGCATGAATGTAATCAGACTCCAGGATTTTTAGAATTTCTTTTGTCTTTTCAATTCCACGACTATAATCAATAAGTACGTCAGTGTCGATAAGCAACAATTGGGCAGCCATCTTTATGGATTAGACCATTGTGATTTTCGCACTTTCCTGACCCACGCAGTGCTGTCTTGCATTTCATCCCGATCTTTCCACATCCCAAAAAATGAACTCTCTAAAACACTTTTCTTCGCTGATTTTTTTGTTTCATCCTTTACATATCGCTCATAAAGAAAATCCACGTAATCCTGGGCTTGTTTTTTTGCCTCAGGAGGCAGCTTTTTAATTTTATTTGAAACTTTTGATTCACTCATGGTAGTATTATTTAGCTGTAATCTAATAAATGAATGCCAAAGATGAGAAAAAATTGTTCTGGTGGTTTTGGCGGATCTTCCGGGGCTGGCTATATCGTTGTGGAGCTGCAGTAATACGATCGCTGATTTCGCGGATGACACTGATTTGTTGTTGGTCTCGTTCCTTGTATCTGCTTATTGCTCACTCAAGACTTAAGATGCCGGAGATTTAAACTGTGTATTCAATCAAATTCAGCTCCTTTTTCTCGCTCCAAACGCTCTGCGTTGGTGCGGATAGGAATGATGGTACCCTACTTATAAGCTACAGATCGCAGATTCTGATCGTCCAGTTTTCCTTTAAGTTTTAAGGAACGGATATTGAGACGGGATTTTTTTGTCTTTTTAAGAGAGGACAAATACAGATATACTTTTTCCAGTTCCGTATCAGAAAGCCGGTCGATTTCCTTTTTAACTTTCTCTTTTGTGATCATAGCATAAAATTTATTTTCAACTATAATTTAACCAACGGAAAGGAATATTCATAAGTATGGCAATTCTGAACCCATAACACACATTTGTCCCCACTAAATATCTCCCAATTAACTTTTCAGTTTTTAGCAAAGCGGCGTACTCTGTGTTTTGGAACCGGAGGTTCCGGCAGGCATTCCGAACCTGAGGTTCTGAACGAGGAAAAAAGATCAGTGACTATCTGCTCAATCCGGCTCTTCCGCGTTCCATTCCGTTGTAATTGTGAGACATTCATAAAACTATCAGATTCCTGTCTCCACGGGAATGAACCTCTATAGGCTGACAAAGACCCCAAAAAACAAAAAAGGGCTGAAGTTCTCACTCCAGCCCATTTTTAATTTTTCACTTTGAATTTTTAATTCTTAGTCACCTTCCGCCCACACCTCCGCATCCTCAACAACTTCGGCAAATTCTATAGCTTCGCCGGCTTTGTTGATGGTAGCGTCGTAATGCACCGGGCCTTCTTCATCCCGGCTGATGAGCAGTGAAGCCAGCTTATTGGTGATGTTTTGCTGAATCACTCGCTTCAACGGACTGGCACCGTAAACGGGATCATAACCGCGAATTGCCAGCCAGTCTTTTACAGCATCCGGAATATCAAGCTTCACCTTATTTTTCTTGAGCATTTCATGTACTCTGCGAAGTTGAATATCGACAATAGAACGAATGTGTTCTTGTCCCAACGGATGGAATACAATGGTATCATCCACCCGATTCAGAAACTCCGGACGAATGGTTTGTTTTAGCTGATCGATCAGCTTGTTCTGCAGTTCTTCATATTTCTCGTCAGTCATTTTTCCACCGGATTTCTCAATTTCATTGGAGATCAGGTGTGAACCGATATTGGAGGTCATGATGATGATGGTGTTCTTGAAATCAACCGTTACGCCTTTGTTATCGGTAAGGCGGCCTTCATCCAGCACCTGCAACAGAATATTGAATACATCCGGATGCGCTTTCTCGATCTCATCGAGTAAGATCACAGAGTACGGATGCCGACGTGCGGCTTCGGTAAGCTGACCGCCTTCTTCGTAACCTACGTATCCGGGAGGCGCTCCAACTAAACGGCTAACACTATGCTTCTCCATATACTCACTCATATCGATTCGGATCATGGCCTGCTCATCATTGAACAGGAAATCGGCCAGTGTACGTGCCAGCTCGGTTTTACCAACCCCGGTAGAACCGAGGAAGAAGAACGAACCAATAGGTTTTTGCTCATCCTGAAGTCCGGCTCGTGAACGTCGAACAGCATCTGATACAGCCTCAATGGCTTTATCCTGACCGATGACTCGTTTGTGCAATTCATCCTCAAGATCCAGCAATTTCTTGCGTTCGCTCTGCAGCATCTTGCGTACCGGAATCCCGGTCCAACGCGCTACGATATCAGCAATGTCTTCAGCATCCACTTCTTCTTTCAGCAGCGACTGATCTTCCTGCATCTCATCCAGTTTGGATTGAGCCTCTTTCAGCTCATCTTCCAGCTTAGCTATGGTGCCGTACCTCAATTCGGCTACTTTTTCGTAATTACCCTGGCGTTCGGCTTTATCCGCTTCGTTTCGGGCATTATCGATTGCCTCTTTGGTATCGCGTACTTTCTGAATCAGTTCACGCTCCTGCTCCCACTGTACACGCATGGTTTTACGTTGTTCTTCAAGATTAGCCAATTCCTTCTCGATGCCCTTCATCTTGGATTGATCCTTCTCTCGCTTTAAAGCCTCACGCTCGATCTCAAGCTGACGGATCTGGCGTTCAATAGCATCTAATTCTTCAGGCAGTGAATCTATTTGCAAGCGAAGTCTTGAAGCGGCCTCATCTATAAGATCAATAGCTTTATCGGGCAGGAACCTATCGGCAATGTATCGATGTGAAAGTTCAGCGGCTGCCACAACGGCGGCATCCGTGATACGAACCCCGTGATGCACTTCATACCGCTCCTGCAAACCCCTTAGGATCGAAACAGTATCTTCCACACTGGGCTCACCAACCAACACGGTTTGAAGGCGTCGTGCAAGTGCTTTGTCCTTCTCAATGTATTTGCGGTACTCATCTAAAGTTGTGGCACCAATGGCATGCAGTTCACCTCTTGCCAATGCAGGCTTCATGATATTTGCGGCATCCATGGCTCCTTCCGTTGCTCCGGCTCCAACCAGCGTGTGTATCTCATCAATAAAGAGGATTACCTCACCATCAGAATCGTTAACATCTTTGATCACTGCTTTGAGGCGCTCCTCAAATTCACCGCGGAATTTGGTCCCGGCCACCAATGAACCCATATCAAGGGCAACAATGCGTTTTGACTTAAGTCCCTCGGGTACATCTCCACGGATTATACGCAGTGCCATTCCTTCTGCAATAGCGGTCTTACCCACTCCTGGTTCACCAATAAGAACAGGATTGTTCTTGGTCCGTCGGCTAAGGATCTGCATGACGCGACGGATCTCCTGATCACGTCCGATAACAGGATCGAGTTTATTCTTTTCAGCCAGTTCATTCAGATCGCGGCCGTACTTTTTCAGGGCACCATATCTACTTTCGGCATTCGGGTCGTCCACGGTTTGGTTGCCACGAACATCCTGAAGCACTTTCAGAATATTTTCCTTGGTCACATTCTGATCGTTCAAAAGGCTGGCGATCTCCCCTTTGATACTTGCCATACCAATCAGCACATGCTCGGAGCTGATATATTCATCGCCGAGCTTAGTTCCTTCTTTCTGAGCTATATCAAATAACTCTTTACTGTTGTTTGATAAATATTGCCCGGAAACGGAAGAGCCTTGTACTTTTGGCAGGCGTTCCAGAATAGAATCCACCACGTTTTTAATAGCGGACGGATTGGCCCCAAGCTTACCTAATAATGTGTTTACAATGCTATCCTGATCGCTTAGAAATGCTCTCATGATATGAGCAGGTTCAACCGCCTGATTATTGCCGCTTTGGGCAAGCTCCAGTCCTTTCTGAACAGCTTCCTGTGCTTTAAGCGTAAATTTGTTCAAGTTCATATTAAAATCTCCTTTTTCTCTTGTTTCGATATTAATATGACCAAAATCGTGCCTATGCCAGGATATTGACATAATTTCAGTACCTGCACACGGAGCTGCTTTTGACCTATCTATCTAAAATAGAATGTTTTATGAATTTGACATGAATTTAACCGGATGGGCGATATAGAGTTATAAATACAGGCCAAAAAAAACCCTGAGCTGTATCAGAACTCAGGGTTTGGGTTTTTCGGGGTACAAATTTTTATAATTTCTTCGTCTAAAGATAAAAATATTAAAATTAAAATGCGTTGTAATTATACGTAAATACCTTGTATATATATAGAGATTACTGATTGACTAAATAGAAACCATGATCCTTATCCGGGACCATGGTTTTGGTTTTGGGGTACAAATTCTTCTATATCTCAAAAGCAACAAACTGCTCGATATCGTTCCTTAGAACCGTGAGCAGCAATACCTCGTTTCCTCCTTCTATGGCTTCTTCAACTTTTTCATAGAATTCTGAAGAGTTGGTTACAGCATTTCGTTTTACACGAGTGATCACATCACCTCTGCGTAAACCCCTTTCATAAGCTGCACTTGCTTCATTGATATTTCTAACTACAACTCCTTCTGTATCAGAATCAAGCTGTAGTTGTTCTCTGACAGATTCATCCAAACCTGTTACTGTAAAGCCAAGACGTTCTTCCATGCTTTTCATCTGCGCAGGATCAGCAGATGCTATTTCATCGGTTGGTCGCTCACCAAGAATTACAGTTAATTCTTCTTCCTCTTTATCACGGATAATTCCCAGTCTTATTTTATCGCCGGGTTTCTTTGAAGCGATCGCTGTTCTGAAGGCATCCCAGTTTCTGATCTGCTCTCCATTCAGCGATACGATCACATCCTGTTGCTGCAATCCTGCTTTTTCAGCAGGTCCACCACCTTCAACACGTCCTACGATCACACCTCGTACATTATCAAGTCCAAGAGCCCGTGCCATGGTTTGGTCTACTTCACCACCGGTATACATACCAAGATAACCGCGACTGACTTCACCGTCTTCGATGAGGTCTACCATAATTCTTTTAGCGAGATTGACTGGTATCGCAAAACCAATACCATCATTACCGCCTGAACGGGAAGCAATGGCAGAGTTGATTCCTACCAGATTTCCGTTCACGTCAATTAATGCACCGCCGGAATTACCTGGATTGATAGCAGCATCGGTTTGGATGTAATCCCCGTAGGCTGTCAAATTATTCAATGAACGCCCGCGTGCACTTACAATACCAAAAGATACGGTATGAGCCAGATCTTTACTTAAGGGGCTTCCTATCGCGAGTACCAATGATCCAACATTCAGGTCATCACTGTTACCCATAACAATGGCCGGTAAATTATCTACGTCCACTTTTAAAACAGCAATATCTGTCTGTGGGTCTGTTCCTACTAATTCAGCATTAAATTCATTGCCGTTGAACATTCTAACAGTGATCTCATCCGTATCGGCGATCACATGATTATTGGTCAGGATGTAACCTTCTTCCGAAACGATCACACCGGAACCTAATCCACGTTGCGTTCTCTCTCGGGTTTCCCCCTGACCCTGTGGATTACCAAAGAATTGTGAAAATGGATTCACCATTCTTACTTCCTGAGTTCGCTTTGTGGTAATGGTAACAACAGATGGATTGGTCTTTTCGGCTATATCTACTATAGCATCATTAAAATCTTTAAGGGTACTAACAGATCTGTTTTCCGCTGATTCTATCTTATCATTTTCAGCAGTTGGAAAAGTAATTGAATTTAAATCGGTGGCATAATTGAAACCCAGTAAAACTAAAATGGTTGCAGCCACTCCAAATATATTCCTTACAGTTGTATTCATGATTTGTAATTAAAAGTTATTCTGTTTTGATTTACAATATTACAACGTATGGAAGCTTTAAAATTGTGCAAAGCTTAGAATGCTTTACAGCTTATAAAAAAACCGAAGTTCTTTTCACAGAACTTCGGTCCTCTTAACCAATTCAGATCAAGTTTATGATATCTTGATCTGCTTCTTAACCTTTTCTTCGCTCTTCTTAATGTTGATGTTCAACACACCACTTTCGAGCTTGGCATCAATACTTTCTTCATCGATGCTATCGGGTAGTTGAAAAGAACGGTTGAATGTACCGTAGCTAGATTCTACCCTGTGGTAATTTTTACCTGTTTCCTCGTTTTCAAACTTACGCTCACCGCTGATGGTTAAACGTCCGTTTTCGAGGTCTATATTAATGTCTTCTTTATTCATGCCCGGAAGTGATACTTCAACCTGAAAATCGTTTTCAGTTTCTGAAATATCTACGGTTGGCATGAAATTATCTTTACGATAATTCAGTGAATCATTGAAGAATTCATCTAAAATATCGCTGAAATTTCTTGAGTGAACATCAAGATTTGGTCGTGAATATTTGATAAGTGCCATGATAGCCTCTCTTTTTTGTTAGTTGTTCACCTTCATTTATGCAAGGTAAATGCCAACTAGCAGTAAGAGGGCCACAAACTGACAGACGGGCAATAATGGTATGATGAAATTTCATACCGGCCAATTTTTTGGGATAAGATGTCATATCAATAAGAAATGATATGACAGTATGGTGTCAGTTCTGGCAGAATTTCAATTCACTGTCAGGTTTTAACAGATCACCCTCGGCTATTCTTCCATTCTCTTGCAACTAAAAACGCCATCTCCAGACTTTGTTCGTAGTTGAGACGGGGATCACAAAAGGTCTCATAGTTTCGGTTGAGCTCCTTCTCTTCAAGTCCCTTGGCACCACCTACACATTCGGTAACGTTATCACCGGTAAGCTCAAGGTGAACTCCACCCAGGTAGCTGCCCTCAGATCGGTGAATGGTAAAGGCCGATCGAAGTTCACTGATTATATCATCGAAGTTCCGAGTCTTAATACCTCCGTCCGTACTGAATGTATTACCGTGCATGGGATCAGAACTCCACACTACCGGAAATCCTTCCCTTCGAACAGCCTGTATCAAACCGGGAAGGTCTTCCTCAATACGATCTTTACCAAATCGCGTGATCAGTACGATCTTACCTTTTTCATGAGTTGGATTTAGCGTTTCGATAAGCTTAAGCGTTTCATCGATCTCAAACGGAGGCCCGATCTTGATGCCAACCGGATTATTGATTCCTCTGAAATATTCCACATGCGCACCATCCAGGTCTCTTGTACGATTTCCGATCCACACCATATGGGCACTCAGGTTAAAGTGACCGGCTTTTCTTGGAACCGGTCGGGTTTGTGCTGAATCGTAATACAAATTCAGGGCTTCGTGTGAGGTGTAGAAATCGACTTTTTGCAGGGTTGTGAATGTATCGGGAGCAATAGCTTCCACAAACTTTACAGCTTTGGTGATTGAAGAAACCATATCCTCATATTCCGCGTAATATTCATTGTTACGCATGAAATCCAACTCCCACTGTTCGGGATGGTGAAGATCGGCAAATCCTTCATCTGATAAGGCCCTAAGGAAATTGAGGGTCAATCCTGCTTTATGGTAACCTTCGATCAGGCGCTGAGGATCAGGGGTCCGGATTCCGGAATCTGATTCAAAACCATTTATCAGGTCTCCGCGATAATTATGGATCTCTTCACCGTTCACCATTTCAAAATCGTTGGACCGCGGCTTAGCATACTGCCCTGCAATACGACCTACCCTGAGTACGGGAATCCCCATTTCATGGATAAGTATAAAGCTCATCTGCAACAGCACCTTGACCATATTTACGATCTTGGGTGCTTTAGTGGCATCAAAACTTTCCGCACAGTCGCCACCCTGAAGTAAGAAACCATTGCCATCAGAAATACTGGCCAGCTTATTTTTTAATGCATCGATCTCCCACGAAGTCACCAGCGGCGGCAGGTCCTTTAACATTTCATAATTTTTGTCAAGTGCATTTTGATCAGGATACTCCGGTATTTGTTTAACCGGTTTATCCATCCATGTTGTAGGCGACCAATTTTTGCGTATTACTTCTGGCATAAAACTTCTTATTTTAAATGATGTTCAAAACTATTGGTTTTTACACCTTAATGCTCATTTTTCTTAAACATTAAGACTATCAATCGTATATTCGAGAGAATTACAAAAAACACACTATGTTAGAGACAAAACCACGTATACTGGTTGTTGATGATCATCCTGCCCTTGTAACACTTACAAGGCACAAATTAATTCAAAAAGGGTACGAAGTATTAACGGCACAGAACGGCGAAGACGCCCTGGAACTTGCACGAACCGAGTATCCGGATCTCATTCTCAGTGATGTTGAGATGCCGGTGATGGACGGTTTCGAACTTTGCGAACGCATAAAAAAGGACTCCCGGCTCAACAAGATCCCACTCATTCTTGTTACCTCTATGGTAACTACCGATTACATCATGCGTGGTATAGAGGCCGGTGCAGACAATTATCTTACCAAACCCTACGATGATGAGACCCTTTATTCCAAAATTAAGGAGCTTCTTCAAAATCCTCCGCCACCAATAAGCGAGGTCAGTACGGTTGAGGTGAATATTGAAGGCAAGACCTATAATGTGCTTGCGGATTACTCCCATCTTGTAAACCTGCTGATATCTACCTACAAAAACACGCTCGCTCAAAATAATCAACTCAGTGAGATGCAGAGCGGACTGAATGCAGCAAACAAGGAGCTTGAGATCACCAAGCAGGAACACGAAGAGCTGATCCATAATATCTTTCCTGAAAAGATCGCTGAAAACCTGCTGGCATACGGAACAGTTAACCCGGAACGGTATGAAGATGTCACCATTATGTTCACAGATTTTGCCGGATTTACTAAAGTAGTGCCTGATCTTTCAGCTGAACAACTTATCGAAAGCCTCTCATTCTATTTCGATAAGTTTGACGACTTCACGGCTCAACACAATATGATCAAGATCAAAACCATAGGCGACAGTTATATGGCAGCAGGGGGATTACCTGACCGCAACGCTACCCATCCGGTAGATGCTATCCTCACAGCCCTTAAGATCGTAGACTTTGTTCGTAATTTCGGAGAGAAAACTCTTTCAGAAACGCCCTACCTACCCATCAGAATTGGCATCCATAGTGGAAAGGCCGTTGTGGGTGTGATCGGTAAAAAACGATTTGCATATGACATGTGGGGAGAGACCGTAAACCTTGCTGCCCGCCTGGAACAGCATTCTGATCAAAACCAGATCAATATTTCTGAAACCACTTACCAACGGGTTAAGGATTTCTTTGAATGTGAACCACGAGGCAAGATCGAAACCAAGTATACCGGTAAAGTTCCGATGTATTTTGTAAAGCGCATCAAACCGGACTTTTCTGAGGATGATGAAGGCATGTTTCCGAATCGCCTTTTTGTCAGAGAATACAACAGTATTTCACGGCAGCATCAAGGTTGATCGTTCGATCAACATTCCTATTTTTGATTTTTAATCTTACATAACTTCTGTAAAGGGGTTCAAGATTCTTGCTCAAACTTTTCTTAAAAGGAATGAAGGCATTCGGTCAGCTGTTTTTGTATTTTGTGAAGTTCTGAATTTCAAAAACAATTATTCCATTGCAGCATAATATTGTAGTACGCGGAGCACGCGAACATAACCTCAAAAACATAGATATTGATATTCCACGAGACCAGCTGGTTGTAATAACCGGACTCTCAGGCTCGGGAAAATCTTCCCTCGCCTTTGATACCATCTATGCTGAAGGTCAGCGCCGGTTCCTTGAATCCCTTTCAGCCTACGCCAGACAATTTCTTGGTATGATGGAGCGTCCTGCCGTGGACTTTATTGACGGTCTTTCGCCTGTCATCTCCATAGACCAAAAGACTACGAACCGTAATCCGCGTTCTACGGTTGGTACGGTCACTGAAATATATGATTTTTTGCGTTTGCTGTACGCTCGTGTTGGAATACCCTATTCCTACAAAACCGGTAATAAAATGGAGAAGCAGTCTGCCGATCAGGTGGTGGCTTCAGTTATGGATATGCCGGAAGGCACCAAGGTTTACTGCCTCGCTCCTGTCGTTCGCGGTCGAAAAGGTCATTATCGCGAGCTCTTCGAACAAACGATAAAGCAGGGTTTTGTAAGTGCAAGAATAGACGGTGAGTTCCACGATCTTGAAAAGGATATGAAGGTGGACCGCTACAAAACTCACAATATAGAGATCGTTGTGGATCGATTTGTCATTTCTAAAAAAAGTGAAAAGCGTATAGCCGAAAGCATCCGATTAGCACTGGAGATGGCTGATGGAAATGTGATCCTTGCTATCAAAGACGGAGACGAATTTTCCGACAAACTGTATTCTCAAAATCTTTTCGATACAGAAAGTGGACTCGCTTATGAAGATCCCGCTCCGAATCTTTTTTCCTTCAACTCACCTTATGGTTACTGCAAAACCTGTGAAGGATTGGGCTACACTTATGATGTAAGCTGGGACCTTTTGGTTCCAAATGAAGAACAAAGTATGGCTGAAGGTGGTATTCGTTTTCTTGGAGCTCCCCGTGACATCTTTGTATTCAAGCAGCTCAAAGCTATTCTGAAATCGTTTGACCTGGATTTTGACACTCCGATCAAAGACTATCCGGAAGAACTAAAGGATCTTCTGTTGAATGGCAGCGGTGATAAGAAATTCTCAGTTAGTTACGACTTCAAGGATAACTCAGTGACCTACAAGCACAAGTTTGAAGGACTGAGAAGTACCATAACTGATCAGTATCACAACAGTAAGTCGAACAAGCAGCGGGATAAAGCAAAAGCATTTATGGATAAGGTTACCTGCCCTAAGTGTGAGGGAGGCCGGCTAAGTAAGGAAGCCTTGTCCTATAAAATTGACAGTTACAACATTCACGATCTGGTACAGAAAGATATTCAAGAACTGCGTGATACCTTGTACGAAATTAGTCTAAACGAACGACAACAGATCATCGGTAATCAGGTCTTAAAGGAGATCCGGGATCGCCTGGATTTTCTACTGAATGTTGGCTTAACGTATTTAAGCCTTGACCGTGAGGCTCAAACCCTGAGTGGCGGTGAAGCGCAACGAATTCGACTGGCAACACAAATTGGTACACAGCTTGTTGGTGTACTTTATATTCTGGATGAACCAAGCATCGGTCTTCACCAAAGAGATAACATCAAACTGATCAGGTCGCTGGAAACCCTGAGAGATCTCGGCAACTCCGTTATTGTAGTAGAGCATGACCGGGAAACAATTGAACATGCCGATTTCGTGGTCGATCTTGGTCCCGGAGCCGGCGTAAACGGTGGACATATCGTCACCTCCGGCAAACCCAATGAACTGGATCCGGAATCCGACACGGCGAAATTTCTTAGAGATGAAGAAGTTATCGCCATTCCTGAAAAAAGACGTAAAGGCAATGGCAAATCGATCAAGATCAAAAATTCCCGGGGACATAACCTCCAAAATCAGGATCTGGAAGTCCCTCTAGGTAAGTTTATAACAGTGACCGGAGTGAGTGGGAGCGGAAAAAGTTCAATTATCAATCAGACATTGGTTCCGATCCTGTCCAATTATTTTTATAAGTCTAAGACAGTTCCCCTGCCCTATGATTCCATTGAAGGCATGGATAATGTTGACAAGATCATATCCATTGATCAAAGTCCGATTGGCAGAACGCCTCGCTCAAACCCCGGTACTTATACCAAAGTATTTGATCACATCCGCCGCTTATTTGCGGAGCTTCCGGAATCCAAAATCCGTGGATACGATCAGGGGCGATTCTCCTTCAACGTTAAAGGTGGGCGTTGCGAAGAATGTAATGGAGATGGTGTCCGCAAGATCGAGATGAACTTCCTTCCTGATGTGTATGTAACTTGCGAAACCTGTAATGGTAAGCGATATAACCGTGAAACGCTTGAGATCTATTATAAAGGCAAGAACATCTCGAATGTACTCAAAATGCCGATCAGTGAAGCTGCAGAATTCTTTGATGCCCAACCGGCAATCAGTAGAATTTTGGGTACTATGGTGGATGTAGGTCTCGGGTATCTAACACTCGGTCAATCCTCCACTACCCTTTCCGGTGGGGAGGCTCAGCGTATCAAACTTGCCCGAGAACTTTCCAAGGTTGGAACCGGCGACACTCTATATGTTATGGATGAACCTACAACCGGCCTTCACTTTCAGGATGTACGCATGCTTGTAGACGTAGTTCAGCGCCTGGTTAACAAAGGTAACACTGTTATGGTGATCGAGCATAATCTGGATCTCATAAAAGCGGCGGACTGGATCATCGACCTTGGTCCCGAAGGCGGTAATGGAGGTGGAGAGATCATTGCCACCGGCACCCCGGAAGAAGTATCTCAAATAGAGAAATCTTATACAGGTCGTTTCCTGAAAGAGGAATTTAACAGGCTTTCGAAGGTTATGGCCTAATATTTTCTGATTTCCTGTTCATAATGGATCTATAGTTGTTTATATTTTGAGACTGAATGAAATTCTTTCGCAAACATATTATCCAAACTTATGGCGCAGCACTTCTGCTGGTGGGAATTTTTGTCTATTTCCTTAAACCGGCAGGTGTTCATGAAACGCACGATGCGTTTGCATTATGGTTACAGTCTAATCTGAAAAACAATACCAACTCCGGAGTTGTAGATCAGATCAGAGGACTATCTTCCTCTCAGGGAGGTTTTGAAAAAGTAGTTCGGCAGGCTTCTGCACTTGTCAAAGCTAACGCCGAAGATTTTGAACTTCCGGTTAAAAATGATTCTCAGGATGAAAATGAGGTCTATCAACTGCTGATAAAGGAATGGAATTCATATCAGAATTCTTCCTCTGGAATGGCAAAAGCAGTCTTTATAAAACAGGCTCAACCTTATTCCCTTATACCTGCAGATGGTTTTTCCACAAATGGAAAAATTGCAGGTACACACACCATCAGTGAGCAGACTTCTGATAATTCCGGAATTTATCTGCAGACAGAGCCTGCCTTCAGTTACCACCTTTCTCCAATAATGAGTGGTACAGCGATCAACGCTCCCTAGACATTTCAAGCTTTTCTATCACTTTTATTACAATGGGATCCTCAGATGTGATCCTGTTGCATTGTTGATCTGTTTATGACAGGTCCGACCATTTTCAAAACATCTAACTCAAACAAATTACATAATAAATCATATTACCATGCAAGGAAACGGATTTAAAATTGGTACGATAGTGGCTTTCTTAGCCCTTACCATCTATTACTTGTACCCAACGGTACAATACCAACTAGAGCAAAACTACATTGAAGACCTGAGTGCTTCTGAAGCAGCTCAGTACACTGAAGAAAATGCAGAAAAACTAGAAAGCCTGCGTTCAAATATCTTGTCGCTGGGACTCGACCTCCAGGGCGGTATGCACGTAACTCTTGAAGTAGGTGTTCCTCAGTTGATAAGAGAACTGGCCGGTGAAAATGCCGATCAGCTTTTATTAGATGTGATCGATGTTGCACAGCAGCGTTCTCTTGAAAATGGCAGTGATTTCATTGATGAAATGGTTGCTGAGTTTGAATCAAGGGATCCTGATGCACGCCTGAGTCGTTATTACAGAAACGACGCTATGGATATCACACGGCGATCTACCAACGAAGAGATCGCAACATTTCTGAAAACTCAGCGACAGTCTGCGCTGGATCGTGCTATCGAGATCATCAGAACTCGTGTTGACCGTTACGGTGTAACCGAGCCTTCTATCGTGAAACAGGGACAAAATCGCATCGTGGTAGAGCTTCCCGGTGTTGAGGACAAGGAACGTGTGCGTAATCTTCTAAAGGGAACCGCACGACTTGAATTCCGTTTGGCTGCCGACGCTGAAGAATTTCGTTCTTTTGTCAATCAGACCTACGAGTATTACGATTCATTTGAGCAGTCAAGTGACACATCAGACAGTGTTGTAAGCAATCAATTCAATCCACTGGATGAGATATTGGTACCTGCTCAAAGTCCTTATTTATTCGGTTATGCAACACCTGATGACACATCCCGCGTAATGGACCTTATCAGGAATGAAGAAGTTCAGCGCATGATGCCTCGTAATACCACAGTTATGTGGAGTGCAAGCCCACTTCCGGGACAGGCAGGTGAAGAACTATATCAACTGATAGGTGTGAGAAGTCAGGTTGAACTGACCGGTGATGTTATTGAAGCCGCAACTGTTCAATTTGATCCTGCAACCAACGTGCCTGAAGTGTCTATGAGCATGAACAGTGAAGGTGCCCGTAAATGGGGACGTATCACCGGTGCTAACATCGGCAAGCCTGTTGCTATTGTATTGGACGGGTTTGTGTTCTCTTATCCTAATGTTCAGACCAAAATCTCCAACGGTCGTTCATCTATTACAGGACTTGACGGCATAGGCGAAGCAGAGGATTTGGTTAACATTCTGCTTTCAGGTGCCCTGCCTGCTCCACTTGAAATTTTAGAAGAGCGCACAGTTGGCGCAACCCTTGGTGCTGAATCTATTCGAGCCGGTTTGAATTCCATCCTTGTCGGACTGGGAATCGTAGCTATTTTCATGATCGTTTATTACAGAACCGGTGGTGCTATTGCTGACCTGGCTCTGTTACTCAACATCATATTTATTCTCGGTATTCTGGCTGCTTTCAAAGCCACGCTAACACTGCCGGGTATTGCAGGTATCGTACTCACCATTGGTATGGCGGTAGATGCCAACGTGCTGATCTTTGACCGTATTCGTGAAGAGCAGCGCACCGGAAAAACCATCAAAGCCTCGATCGAAGCCGGTTATGCAAACGCAATGAGTGCCATTGTGGATGCCAACGTAACCACCTTCTTTGTCGCTATCATCCTGTTCAGTTTTGGAGTGGGACCTATCAAAGGTTTTGCCGTTACGCTGATGGCAGGTATTGTAGCTTCCCTCTTCAGTGCCATTGTGATCACCCGTGTTGTGGTTGATTATCTGACAAAAACCAGGAAGAACGCAGTAAGCTTCGGTTGATCATCAAAAAGAAATTTAAAAACGACTAAAGGACTAATATTATGAGATGGTTTGAAACACCAAGTATTGATTTTAACGGAAAGCGAAAGATAGCTTACATTCTATCTGCCGTACTTTTCATCGCTTCATTAGGGGCAATTTTAACTAAAGGACTCCAGTACGGAATTGACTTCCGCGGAGGTAAAGAATTCGTTCTCGATTTCGAGGACCCCATCAGCGTGGTAGAACTGCGTTCAAATCTGTCTGAACCTTTGGGGAGTACCCCGGAGCTTAAGCTTTTCGGATCTGACAGTGAAGTATTGATCAGAACTGACAATGTTCAGGATATCGCGGAGGTTCAGCAGATCATCACTTCCACGGTTCGTGAACTTCATCCCGATAATCCGTTCACCGTTGTTAAAACAGATGTGATCAGTCCCCGTTTTGCGGAAGACTTGAAGTGGGGTGCCCTGCAGGCTGTGATATATGCCATTGTGATCATCTTCATCTACATCCTGATCCGTTTCCGAAACTGGACCTTCTCGGCCGGAGCAGTTGCGGCCCTGGTGCACGATGTGGTTATCGTGTTAGGTATTTTCACGATCTTGGGTGATCTGGTACCGTTCAGCTTGCAGATCGATCAGGCCTTGATCGCTGCATTCCTGACCATTGTGGGTTATTCCTTGAATGATACCGTGGTTGTATTTGACCGTATCCGTGAAAATTCCAACGTCCATAAAGGCATGGATTTCATGCCTATGGTTAATAAGAGTTTGAACGACACACTTAGCCGTACTGTAATAACTTCTTTAACCACCTTGTTTGTGGTGCTTGTGCTGTTTATTTTCGGCGGAGAAGTGTTAAAAGGATTTTCTTTTGCACTGCTAATCGGAATCATCTTGGGTACTTACAGCTCGCTGTTTGTAGCCAGTTCGTTAGTAGTTGAATTAGAACAACGCACTAAAAATTCTTAAAATCTTAAAACAACAGGTAATTCTATGAGCTTTAATACATCAGAACGCTACAACAGCGTTGTTATCGAATTTAAGGGAAACGTAATGGGTGGCCCTGATGCGGTTAGTCTTAACGAAAAACTGCATGAACTGATCGACGCCGGTAAAACCAATGTTGTAGTTGATCTTGGTAAAGTTAAATTCATGAATTCATCCGGTCTCGGAATGCTTATTGGCGGTCTTACCACTATGCGTAAGGCTGGCGGTGATCTGAGGATCGCAAATGCAACCGACAAGATTGAAAGCCTGTTGGTCGTCACTAAATTGATCACGGTCTTCAAACACTACAAGTCAGTGGAAGAAGCCGCCGAATCTTTTGACGATTAATATTTGATATAATTGTTTAACTGATAAGGGGTGTATTACACCCCTTTTTTATTGATTTACTTATGAGTACAAGAGTTGTTATTGGTGCCCAATGGGGTGATGAAGGGAAAGGAAAGATCGTAGATCTCCTCAGTGCTGAAGCTGACTATGTGGTTCGGTTTCAGGGCGGAGCCAACGCGGGCCACACCCTAAAATTTGATGACAAGAAAGTGGTCCTTCACCTCATTCCTTCCGGAATATTTAACGGTAATGCGGATTGTGTGATCGGTAATGGAGTGGTCATTGACCCTGTGGCTTTGATCGAAGAGATCAAGGGCGTTCAGGAAATGGGATTTAGTCTCGAAGGTCGCTTTTTCATCAGTCAGACCGCTCATGTGATCCTTCCCTATCATAAACTGCTTGATCAGTTAAAAGAAAAACGCAGGGGCGGAGATGCCATCGGAACCACCGGTCGTGGTATCGGTCCTGCTTATGTAAGTAAGGTATCCCGAATTGGGATCCGAATGATCGACCTTTTAGATCATGAGTCCCTTCGTAGCAAGATCGATCAAAACCTTAAGGACATTAACTTTGCACTGGAGAATCTTTACAAAGAACCGCAGCTCAGTACCGATGACCTGATGAAAGAACTCGAGGATGCCATACAAACCCTTGAACCTTTTATCTGCAACACCACTAACCTGATGCATGAAGGAATTAACGATGACCGTTCTATTCTTTTGGAAGGTGCGCAAGGAACGTTGCTGGATGTAGATCATGGTACCTATCCGTACGTAACTTCATCTTCACCGACTTCAGGTGGAGCTTGTATCGGTTCAGGTATTCCCCCAACCGCACTCGACAAAGTAATGGGTATAACCAAAGCATATTGCACCCGTGTTGGAAACGGTCCATTCCCGACCGAATTACTTGGTGAAACCGGTGAGGAATTACGCAAGAAAGGAGCTGAATTCGGTGCTACTACCGGTCGGCCTCGTCGTTGTGGATGGTTGGACTTGGTTGCCCTTAAATATGTGGTACAGATCAACGGCATGAATGAACTCACGCTCACCAAAATGGACGTGATGGATGGTTTCGAAGAGATCAAAGTGTGTACATCATACAAGATCGACGGAAAGGAGACCAAGGTATTTCCACTATCGCTTGATGAGATCGAAAAAGTGGAACCTGTTTACACCACATTACCGGGCTGGAAGAATTCGATCGAAGGAGTCACTGACTGGAATAAACTACCATCAACAGCTCAGTCTTACATTCGATTTGTTGAGGATTACCTCGGAGTGAAGTTTACCATAATCTCCACCGGACCTAAGAGAAACGAAACAATAAGACTTTAACACGTTATCGGTTTAAAACCTGATACTTGAAATTCGTAAAGCTCACAGACTCAATTGCAGACTGTGAGCTTTTTTTATTTATGATAGTTTTCAAAGTATCAATTCTTTATTGCTGGTTAGGTATGAGTAGCGATTAAGAGATAGTTGCCCAAGCTTCGAAACACTCACTGCAAAGACTAAAATATATTATGGGTGAAGCTTTTACTTTTCCTCGTTTACCCCGGACTGCTCTCATACTGTCACATTCCACTGTCGGGGGGATTATTCATATGAGAACCTTTCAGGGCCATTTGAATTTCCATTTTATAAAACTGGATCAAAATACAGATCCATATCAACCTATTAGATCTCAGGCATTCGCCGTGAGATGGCTTAGATAATAAATATAAGGATGAGTCTTTCACCCACCCCATTTTGTACTAATCACCTGCGTAGGTCAGTAGCTCTTCATAGGCTTCTTCACAACGTTCGAGCAGATCTTCCAAGTGCTCCGGAACCGGATCTGTTGAGGCTTTGTAAGCTTTAAATCCTGTTGACCGATGCACGTTATGATACCAGTACTTCGCCCACACTCCGTCTTCTTTACGGGGACCGGCCGGCCATTTAAGCATTGCTTCATCAAATGGAATACCCAGCGTGCCACATAGCTCTCTCAATCGTGATTGCGGGTATTGCAGGATGTCTTTAGAATCAACTATCACCGGTTTTTTACCAATCGACTTCAGATACTTCACCAGCTCAAGATGCTTTTCATAACCTACATCCTGCATAGTCGGATTATCAACCTGTTTTGAATACGATATCAGCATTTCCTTAGGAGGACGTGTCAGGATAACATTGATAGTCTTTTCCATGAAGCCCCAATCCAGATTCACGAGGTGATGGGTCATATTCTTAAAGAACGCAATGGGGGTGTCATAATCCCCCAGAATAACTTCATCAATAACCTTTTGACCATCATTTTCCTGACTTTCGATCACTTCCTCCGCACCGGGATGGTAATTCTTGGCATCTGTATTTACCAGATAATGGGCATATAAAGGTTCATCAACCACTGTTGCATCATCCCTTTGAGCAAAAGCATACATTAATGCGGTAGAGATATTCCGTGGACCACTCCACAAACAAATTCTTTTTGTCTTTAGCATGTATTCTATCTTTAGTTTTGATTACGACCTGAAACCGAACAGCTTCAGGTTTAAATTATTCTAACTCATTAGGCAAACTGACTGTCAGTAGCTCTGCCAATTTCCTGATCATATAACTGCTGTAGTTTAGATACCATTTTATCGGGAACCGACTTTGAGATCAGACGACCATCAATTTTAGTAACAGGTGTTAACCCGCCAAAGCTTCCGGTCACAAATGCCTCATCAGCTCCATACACATCAAACAGTGAAAAATTCTTTTCCTTACACACAATTCCTTCTTTATGACATATTTCGATCACTTTACCACGGGTGATGCCATTCATACAGTACTGACCTGTTGATGTCCACACTTCATTTTCTTTTACCAAAAAGAAATTCGTGGCATTACAGGTCGAAACAAACCCATTCACATCTAGCATCAACGCTTCATCCGCTCCGGCCTCTATGGCCTGAATAAGCGCCTGTACTTCATGTTGTTTACTGTGGCAGTTAAGGCGGGGATCAAGGTAATCAGGTGAGCCTCTTCGAATTGTGCTCGTAAACAGGGTAACTCCTTTGTTTCTGCTTTCCGGATCTGCCTTTTTGTATTCAGCAATGATCACTAGATTTGGACCGGTTATTGTCAACCTTGGATCCTGAGATGGAGTTTTTTTGATACCGCGCGTAAACATGAGGCGCACATGAACCCCATCTGTCATTTCATTAGCTTCCAACGTTTTCCAGATCGCTTTTTTGATCTGCTCCCGGTCCTTTTTAAGAGCCATACCAATGGTCTTTGCACCCTGGAACAACCGATCTAAATGTTCTTCTATAAATACGAGAACACCCTTATGAAGCCTGAAGCCTTCCCACACACCGTCACCTACCAGGTAACCACTGTCAAATACAGATATCTTGGCTTCCGGGCGAGGTTTTAACTCGCCGTTTATATAGATGAGGATATTTTCATTCCTCGGATCATCCAATGCGTTATGGGTGCCGTGTGTCATTTAATTTTTAGAATGAACATACATAAAACAGAAGAATAACTCACCTTTTCACACTTATCTATAAACTATTGAAATTATACGATATGCTAAGAAAGCCTTTGAAAAATTATGTTCAGGGCTTCTCAAATGTTCTTACAAAAAAAGATCTCCCCAGCCAAACTGAAGAGATCTTTTGATTTGTGTGATAAACACACCCCGAAAAACCGGAAGGTTAACAAGATGAACAAATCCGGGCTACCGATTTTGTTCATCCCTAAAGTATTACAAATCAGCTATAAAACCACCTCAGAGGACGCTCATTAAATGAACCGGTTCTGAACCGGGCAAATATTTTGCTTCTTAAAGTATACAGGCCACGTGTAAGAAGTGGACTCTTTGCGAACCCTAATCTTCAAAAACTAATGCATCGGGTTCTGCACCCAAATCCTTGAGGTAATTCATCATCGATTCGTTAAATGGACCGGGACCGCACACGTAAAATGGCTGGTCAAAATCATTGACCTTGGATTCCAAAAATTCCTTATCAATGAATCCATCTAAATAAATATAGTCGTCTGTTGGTTCATCTGTAATGGCATTAATAAAGTTGTCTCCCAACATAGAACCTAATTCCTCTTTCAGAATAATATCTTTATCGGATTTATTGGAAAAGATGAGTTTGTTATTACCCAGTTTTCCATTTTCATTAAGATCTCTGAGAATGGATATAAATGGGGTGACACCTGCTCCACCGGCCAGAAACACTCCTTCCCCTTTATACTGAATAGTTCCCCACGGTTCATTAATGATAAGCGCATCATCTTTCTTAAGTTTTCCTATCCGCTCTGTAACGCCATCATGGTCCGGATAGATCTTGATGATGAATTCCAGATGTTCATCTTCGTTCAGTGAAGTAAAGGTAAAGGGACGCTTTTCTTCTCTCCATCCCTCTTTATCGATAGCAACCTCTGTGGCCTGTCCCGGTTTAAAATCATATCCATCCGGTTTTTCAAGGGTAAGTTTTTTTACGTCATGAGTTACTGATTCGGTACCAAGTATTTTTACTGTATGAGCCATAATTTTCTATGCTTTTAAGATTCAATACTAAATACAAAATTGAACTTAAAAGCATTCAAATACACACTTAGTCATGTGGGATGTAACTTTTCATATTGCTGTATGCCTGCTTCTGTACTTTCTTTTGAAGAAATGACGTCCAGCCCAGAATAAGCCCGGTCAAACCCAATGCCTGCCGGCTCCATCTCCAAAAATCAAAGGAATCAATGTGTTCAATGATCAGTCCGTCTTTGAATTTGAATCGAGCATTTATATTATTGTGAACCACCCTGTTAGTTTGTGAAAATAAGTACTTTGCTTTCAACCGGGCTTTGCCTCTTTCTTCATCGGCCCAGACCTCGTCAAAATGAAACTCAAATTCTTTCGCCCTTTTGCAGAGCATGGTCCACATTCCCGCTATCTCGCCTTTGGAATTCAACTCAAATACAGGATCTTTAAATGTGGCTTCAGGGTGGTAACAACGGATCATACCTTCATGATCCAAAATTTGCAAAGCTGAGTATAATTTGTGAATGACCTCTTCATTTTTATTCATGTCCAATAGCCCTCACCCAGTTTGAAATTAATCCCGTTAAAACCACGATCAAAGATCCCACCAGGGTATACAATGGCCATGCAATAGCCAGTCCATCTCCCGGCAGTATATTTTGAATAGGCCCCTGCACCATAAAAAGCAGTGTTATCAATCCGGTAAAAAAGCCGATCATGGCATCTCTTTTATCCGGTTTATCAAAAAGCATTCCCAATAGAAACGCTCCCAATAATCCACCATAGGTATATGAAGCTATACCCAGTCCAAGTTCCACAATGGCAGGCCTTTCGCCCCCCTGAAGTTGCAAAAAAGCGAATAATGCAGCTGATACAGACAGGATCACGCCCCAGCCTAAAGTGATCTTTCTGGATATCGCCAGGTCTTCAGCGTCGGTATTTTCTTTCCCGAAATAGGGTTTGTAAAGATCATAGGTGGTTGAGGATGCAAGCGAATTCAGTGATGAACTTAGACTGCTCATAGCTGCAGCAAATAAAGCCGCCACGATCAATCCGGAAATTCCAACCGGAAGCTGTTCAACAATGAATTTGGCAAATATCTCATCGGTGGTAGCCAGTCCCAGTGCTTCAGCCGAAATTCCCTCATAGAACATGAAGAGCAACAACCCTATCCCAAGGAATAAACCAAACTGTAGCATGGCCACAATTCCACTCCATATCATAGCTTTTTGTCCTGACTTCAAACTTCCTGTTGCCAGCACTCTCTGCACCAGCAAATGATCGGTTCCGTGTGAGGCCAGTGAAAACACAGCCCCGCCTACAATAGCCGTGATCAGGGTATAGGGCTGTTTAATGAACTCCTTAAAGCTAAGATCAAACCCGAGATTGATGATCTGTAATTTCTCTTTGGGCAGGGAGAAACTCTCCGGTAGATTATTCCACAATACAAATATGGCAATGACTGCCCCACCGATATAAACGAGCATCTGTACAAAATCCATCCAGACCACCGCTTTGATACCACCGAAAAATGTATAGATCAGCGTTATCCCTGTTATCACCGCAATGGAAATAATATACAACTGAAGGTCGTCCATTCCTGTAAAGGCACCACCCAGACGAAGAATAATGGCGAGAGGAATAGCCGTAGCAAATAATCGCACCCCATCCGCCAGAAGACGTGTGATCATAAACGTGGTACTGGCCGCATTTCTCATACCTGGTCCAAACCGACGTTCGAGGAATGTGTAGGCCGTCAAAAGCTCACCCTCAAAGTACTTTGGCAAAAAGAAAAGTGCGACGCCAACCCGGCCAATCACATAGCCCACCGTGATCTGCAAAAAAGTCAGATTGCCACCATAAGCAACAGCAGGTATACTAATAAATGTAAGCGTACTGGTTTCAGTCGCAACTATCGAAAATAGAACCGCCCACCACGGCATTCCCTCACCACCTAAAAAATAATCTTTATTGGACGTTTGTTTTCCTGAAGTCCGCAATCCGAGGTATGCCACTCCGACCAGATAAACAACGATAACAATGTAATCAACAACTGAAAATTCCATAATTAATACAGGTAACCTGTCTGTTCAGTACGCATTCCATCGGGATCAGTGACCACGGCATCAAAACCTTTTCGAATACTGTAACCGCCATATGCACCATCTGTATTCAATGCAATGTAGGCTACCTGAACGCCTTCTTTGTTTTTAGGGTCCCTTTCAATGATCCGCTCAACCGCAATCTTACAAGCTTCACTGGGTGAGTGACCGGCACGCATCATTTCAACCACAAGGTGACTGCCCGCCGTTTTGATAATTTCCTCTCCCAATCCGGTTGCCACAGCACCTCCAATTTTCGGATCGATAAAAAGTCCGGAACCTATGATCGGGGAATCTCCCACCCTCCCATGCATTTTCCAGGCGGCACCACTTGTAGTACAGGCACCGGAAATTCTGCCGGTTTCATCCAGCGCCAGCATACCTATGGTATCATGATTTTCAATATTGATGGCAGGTGGCGTATAATCTCCACTCTCGATCCAGTTTTCCCATGCGGCTTTAGATTCAGGTGTCAACAGGTTTTCTTCAGCAAATCCCCGCGATAAAGCAAATTGCTTTGCTCCGGGACCAACCAGCATGGCGTGCGGACTGTCAGTCATGATCTTTCGGGCCACCGAAACCGGATGTTTGATATTTTCGAGACAGGCAACGGAACCGCAATCTCCTTTTTCATTCATTACGCACGCATCCAAGGTAACCTTGCCATCCCGATCAGGTCTTCCCCCATAACCAACGGTGCTGTTATCGGGATTAGCTTCCTCAACTTTAACACCTTCTTCTACTGCATCAAGGGCATAGCCACCTATCGACAAGACTGACCATGCGGCTTCGTTTGCATTCACAGCCGTCCTCCATGTTGAGATCACCACTGGTTTTTTCCCCGAGTATTTTTTTGCTGAGCTGAAACGGGCAAAACCAAGAGGTAACAAGCCTGCAATTGAAGTTTTCAGAAACTGTTTACGATCGAACATGCGTGATTCCTTTAATTATTTCAACAGCAGGTAGATAAGTTATTCAGAGATCAGAATCACATCTCTTTCAGGAATTTCACAAAATTTTCAACGGCTTTACCTCGATGGGAGATCTTGTTTTTAGTTGAACCGTCCAGCTCCGCAAAGGTCTTTTCATATCCATCAGGAAGAAATACGGGGTCGTAACCAAAGCCCTCACTGCCTCTTTGTTCTTCAATGATCTTTCCTTTACAAATACCCTCAAAAGTAAACTCTTCATTCTGTTCTACCAGAGCTACTATGGTCCTGAATCTGGCTTTACGGTTTTCTTTGCCATCTAGCTCATTCAGTAGTTTGAGCACATTATCTTCATAGGTTGCAGACGGTCCGGCATATCTGGCAGAATACACGCCGGGTTCTCCGTTCAAGGCTTCTACTTCAAGACCAGTATCATCAGACAGCGCCGGAAGGCCTGTTTGCCCAGATACATATCGGGCTTTTTTAAGTGCATTTCCTTTTAACGTTGGCCGGTCTTCAACCACCTCTTTTAAGTCAGGAAAATCTTGAGTTGACAGCACCTCTATTCCCAGTGGACTCAGTAGTTGCTGCATTTCGCCGATCTTATGCTTATTTCTTGAAGCGATAACGAGTTTATCTATTTTCATACTTCTTTTCTTGGGAAGAATTTATAGTACATGTTGATCCCGCTGCCAAGTGTCAGAAGACCGTTTAAAGCCGTAAAAACGGGATCACCTGTCAGAATAGAATAGATCATCAAAAGTAAACTGGATGTAAAATACATGATCACGAAGGCGAGATTAATCTGAGTACTGCCTCGCTTGATCGTATCTATGGTTTGTGGTATCCAGGCTGCAACCAATATTCCAAAACCAGCCCAACCCATTAATTCAATTCCTGTCATTTCTCTGTTATTTTAACTCGTGAAGTATTTCCTGAACTTCGTGCCACTTCAATCTTGGACCATATTGAGATACGATCCTGGAACCGGCCAGGCTGGCTAGCTTCCCTGAGTTTGCAAACCCAAGATCGTTGGTAATACCATAAAGGAAGGCTCCGGCAAACATATCACCTGCCCCGTTAGTATCCACGGCTTTTACGTCATAGGGTTCTATGTCAATGAAGGTATCCCCATCATAGATCATAGCACCGTTCTTCCCCTGCGTGATCACGAACCGTTTGGCTTCCTGCTTCAGGGCTTCACGAGCTTCCGTTAAGTTATCCTTACCGGTAAAGGTTTTAGCCTCCTGTTCATTGCAAAATAATAAGTCAACAGAAGCGCCGATCACCTCCCTGAAATTCGACTCAAAGGCTTTTGCAATTGAAGGGTCTGACAAAGTTATAGCAGTTTTAACACCATTTTTCTCAGCAACTTTTTTGGTGTATTTCATAGCTTCAAGCCCCTGTTCAGAAGCAGTCAGATAACCCTCTAAATAAACATATTCTGAATCTTTGATAGCCCTGTCATCCACTTCATTAACTGACATACCGGATGAGATACCCAGAAAGGTATTCATTGTTCTGTCAGCATCTTCAGTGATCATGACCAGACATTTTCCGGTGATACCTTTTTCCCTTTCCTGCCGCTCAAAATTTGTTGGAATACCGGCATCCTCCATGTCTTTCAGATAGAAATCACCAAATTCATCGGCAGCAACCTTACAGGAGTAAAAGGATTTACCTCCAAACTGATTAACTGCTATCACTGTATTAGCCGCTGAACCCCCGGATTTTTTAATAGCATCATTGTGATCAATAGCTTTAATGAGTCTGTGCTGAGTATCCTCATCAACCAAGGTCATTAGTCCTTTTTGAACGTCATGCTCTTCTAGAAACTTGGGTGTCACTTTAAATTCAAAATCGACGAGGGCATTTCCGATACCATACACATTGTACTTTTTCTTCATATATAGTTTGTCAGTATTTCTGAATGAGTTTATAAAATTTCAAGACTTAAAAAATACGGACATGATATCAGCTTTAAAAACCTGAAACCAATAAAAAAGCCTTTCCGGATTACCGGAAAGGCTTTAAAAATTAGTGTACTAGATTGAACTATCAGTTCACGATAATTGGATCCGGATTTCCATCAGGATCACCGTTTACATTACCATCTGTTCCGGCATTACCAAGTAGACAGAACACCGGCAGCGTGTGGAGAAGCCATAGAAGTACCACTAATAGTGTTGTATCCTCCGTCTTTCCATGTTGAGTTTATGCTTACACCCGGTGCAGCATAATCAACCGGTGGGTTCCCATAGTTAGAGAAACTTGCCCAGTCATCATTACTGTCCATAGCAGAAATGGTAACGATATACGTGCCATTTACACGTGCAGGAGATGAATTATTAGCATCTTCACTACTGTTGCCGGCTGCCAGTGAAAACAGGATTCCATTAGAAGAAGCATTAAGAACAGCATCGTCCAGGGCATCAGAAGTTGGTCCACCAAGACTCATATTTGCAACATCACCGGAAGAACCATTGGCTCCTACGTGGTCAACACCTGCAATAACACCAGAATAAGATCCGCTACCGCGGCTGTCCAGTACTTTAACTGGAATGACCGTCGCACCTGCAGCTACGCCAATTACACCTTCCGTGTTATCAATAGCAGCGATTGTACCGGCTACATGCGTACCATGTCCGTTTCCGTCATCAAGGCTTTTGCCATCTCGTCCGGATGTAAATGCGTTATAACCTCTTGAAGCATCAACATTCAGATCAGGGTGATCCAGATCTATTCCTGTGTCAATGACCCATGCAACATTACTTCCGGTATAAGCAACACCACCGTTAACACGTGTGATTCCATATGGTGTTACCTGAGTGGAACCGGAATCACCATCGTCACCACCACCATCACCGTCATCCGGGTCTTCCGGGTCATCACAAGGACCACCGCGAGGCGTACCACATGGAGGAGCAAAGGTATAGACTCTATCTTCTTCAATATAATCTACATTATCGCTGTTTCTAAGTTTATCAAGTTGTGCCTGATCTAACTGAGCTGTAAAACCAGCAATTACATTATTGTACTTATAAACGATCTTTTCAGGCGCGATCTTCGCTTCAGCTAAGAGATTGCTGCGAACTTCTTCGACCTGCCGTACATCTCCAAGCTTGTATTTGCCTGAATCAGAACCTTTCATAACCACAATATATTGACCATCTATGACCTGGTCTATTGCCTGATCATTTGTTTCTGCAACTTCAGTTACGTTTTGACATCCGACAACTGCAAACATCAATACCAATGCAACGGCAGTTATCTTTCTTAGTATACTATTCTGCATATTAGTTATACCTATTTTTTAGTTTTTGTTTTTATTTATACCCGAGTGAATGAGCAATCACAACGATTTGTTGGATTTACTGTTTGTATAAACCCTACTTTGATGCTGCACAATTAAATTTTGAAGTAAGATTTAACACCCGTTATCATACATTAAACAGTTTTAATTTTCCACTTTGTTACAAAATAAATTTCACAAGTATTTACAGACACGACTAAAGGAGACCTTACCGGGACGAGATTCCCAAAAAAAGTTGGCTCCAAACCCACTGAGCGGGAAACATTCGATACGTCATTACGAACCTGCCAATGATGATTTCAGAAATAGCAGCGTGCTTGTTCCACTGATTGCCTGGAAAAATGAACTCGAGATTTTACTCACTTTGAGAACGCAGGACATAAATCACGGCGGTCAGTTAAGTTTCCCCGGTGGCGGAAAAGAAGGAGATGAAACCATATTTGAAACGGCTCTTCGGGAGGCACAGGAAGAGATAGGGTTACACAATAGTGGAGTGCATATATCCGGCACACTTACTTCACTTTATGTCGGACATTCAGATAATATGGTAACTCCGGTAGTTGCATTTCTTGAAGAAAAGCAGCATTTCACTCCTAATCCAAACGAGGTAGATGAGATCATTTCAGTACCGCTGAATGAGTTGATAGAAGAGAGAAATCTCGTTTATGAAGATTGGGATCTCAGAGGTACGCCTTGCAAAGTTCCTTTCTGGAATGTTCATCGTGTTCCATTATGGGGTGCTACGGCTATGATGATGAGTGAACTTATCGATCTTTATCAGGACTTTCTTCAAGAGGTGAAGAAGTAAACATATTTTAATAGCGGGTATCTAACTCCTGTCTTATTGAATTCTTATCTTTGGCCTCATCAAATAGAGAACACATGTCGTTATTACTAATTGCGAAAAACAGAGACTTCACCTCACTAAAGGATGCAATCCTTGATCTGGATCCTAATGTAGATGTGGAAGTCTGGCCTAGAGTTGATAAAAAAGAAAGGGTAAACTTTGCCGTTTGCTGGAATCACCCAGAAAGGGTTCTGGGCAACTATCCCAATTTACGGGCCGTTTCTTCACTTGGAGCCGGAGTCAATCACCTGTTGAATGATGAAAGTCTTGATGACGAAATTCCAATAGCAAGATTGATCACCGAATCCCTGCAAACACAGATGGCTGATTACGTCTTAAATGCTATTACCAACTACAGACTTCACATCAATCGCTACTTTGAACAAAAGAAAACCGGTATATGGAAACAGTATAGTAATATTTTAAAAGCATCCACCCCTATTGGAGTGATGGGTCTAGGCGAAATGGGTTCATCTGTTGCAACATTGTTGGTGGAACAAGGATATAATGTTCACGGTTGGTCGCGCAGTAAGAAAGACATTGAAGGGGTCACATCTTTTGCCGGAGCTGATGAGTTGGAAGCCTTTCTTGGAAAAACAAAGGTATTAATAAACCTACTCCCTTTAACTGATGAAACAGAAGGAATTTTGGATCTGGACCTGTTTAAGAAAATGATAAAACCGGGATATCTGATCAACGTGGGCAGAGGTAGTCATCTTGTAGAGGAAGACCTAATCTATGCTTTTGATATGGATTATCTTGAGGGCGCTTGTCTCGATGTGTTTGAAGAAGAACCTCTTCCAAGCAACCACACATTCTGGAATCGTAAACAGATTATGGTAACACCTCATATCGCTGCCATTACACCGGCCACGGAAGCTGCTAAAGTTATTGTTGAAAATTATAAGCGGGCAATGTCCGGAATGGAATTGATGTTTGAAGTGGATAGAGAGAAAGGGTATTAATATAGTTATCAGCTAAAAATAGGAAAATATTTGGCTTCGCAAGTCAACTCTGGTTTTTATAAAAAGGGACCGGAGGTATGGGCAGGAATTCCAAACGGGACTTTGAATATGAGTTCTAAAGCTGACGGCTAAAGACTGAAAGCTATGGCTTGTCAACTAAACAACCTCACTATCTGATACCCCACCCACACAAAGGCTAAACCAAAAACTACCTGAACGCCCAAATTAACTAAGCTCATCAAGAGTTTGCCATTTTCGAAGAGTAGAAACGTTTCGTGGGAGAAGGTTGAGAAGGTCGTGAATCCGCCAAGGATACCGACAAAAATAAAGAGTCGGAATTCAGGGTTACCCCATGATTTCAGTTCAAACAACCCGGCTAAAAATCCTATGAGTAGACAACCGATGAGATTGACGGCGACGGTTCCGTAGGGAAATTTCGAATCAGGAGCCTGAGATATGGCAAATACTGAGATCAGATAACGAAAAACGGCTCCAATGAAACCACCAGAGCCGACTGCTAAGATTTTGATCAGATCAACATTCATCATTAAATGTCGACCTTATGCATCCAGTCAAATTTATCTTCTTTTCTTCCATATTGAATGCCGGTTATCTCATTAAAACACTTCTGAGCAAACTCGCCGGGTTTTTTACGATCCAGCTCAATGTTTTTACCCTGATGGTGGATCAGACCTACCGGTGAAACAACAGCTGCTGTACCGGAACCGAAGACTTCTTTTAGCTCTCCATTTTCGTGAGCTTTAAAGACTTCATCAATAGTAATACGTCGTTCTTCAACATTCAAACCCCATTCCTCGGCTAATGCCAAAATAGAACGGCGAGTCACACCCGGAAGAATGGATCCCGTCAATGCCGGTGAAACTAAAGTATCACCAATAAGGAAATGAATATTCATTGTTCCAACTTCTTCGATGTACTTATGCTCTTTTGCATCCAGCCACAGAACCTGTGTGTAACCTTCAGCTTTGGCTTTTTGGGCTGGTAGAAAACTTCCGGCGTAGTTACCGGCAGCTTTGGCTTCTCCGGTCCCACCTTCCACAGCACGCACATATTCATCAGTGGTAGTCAGTGATACAGGGTTGAATCCCTCTGCATAATAAGCACCAACAGGTGAGGTGATAATTTGATAGGTAAATGTATCAGATGAACGGGCTGCCAATAGATCATCCGAAGCAAAAATAAACGGCCGAATGTATAGGGCAGTCCCTGCTTTTTTCGGTATCCACTGGCGGTCCAGCCTGATCAAAGTATCAAGAGCTTCAATAAAAGTATCGTAATCCGTTTCAGGGATACACATTCTTCTGCAGGAATTTTTAAATCTCTGATGATGAACATCCGGTCTGAATATATTTACCGTGTTTTCATCAACATAGAACGCTTTCATACCTTCGAAAACAGCCTGACCGTAATGTAAGATGTTTGTAGCTGGGGTGATCTGAAATGGCCCATATGGTTTTATGAGCGGCTCACTCCACTTTCCATCCTTATATACCATCTCAAACATATGGTCTGAGAATTTTCGCCCAAAAACGAGGTTGTCAAAATCAACTTCGCTGATACGGCTTTCTGTT
The DNA here is from genome assembly GCA_034520725.1 of Gracilimonas sp. GTDB lineage: Bacteria > Bacteroidota > Rhodothermia > Balneolales > Balneolaceae > Gracilimonas. Next base: position 107,667 of record JAXHNH010000020.1, read on the forward strand.
ACAGGCTTTACGATAATTTTGGTATTAGCTATTGTCTCATTCATCATAATATTAAAATAACATCTTTCGAAATAAATTACAGTTTTTTGGTCTGTTAATTAATGTTTAACATGTACTAACCTGTACTCTGCATTGCAGCAGCTATTCCATTGATATTCAGGAACAAAACCTCAGTCAATTCCTCTTTCTGAGTCTGAGTGTCAGCTTGTCTCCACCGCATAAGTAATTCTGCCTGAATGAAGTTCATAGGATAGGTAAACGGATTCCGGAATAATATTGAATTTTGTATCACTTTATTGTGATCCAGAATATTATCATACCCCGTCACTTGCGTAACTAATTTCTCTGCCTCACCAAACTTTTGAATAAGCCGGTCATGAAATTTCGAGGGTTTAAAATTATACAGGTCCGAAGTCGGTAAATGGGTTCTTGCCATTTCACGCTGAGAGTTGTTCAGCACTGTACGGAAGAAAGTCCATTCTTTATGCCATTTTTGTAGAACACTCATGCCATTTTCATGTTTATCGACAGCAGATTCAATTCCCTCAGCAATACCATACCAACCCGGTGTATTGTACCGAACCTGAGTCCATGCAAACACCCAGGGAATTGCACGCAGATTATCAAAGGACATATCGTCTGAGGAACCTCTTGAAACCGGACGTGAGGCGATCGGTAATTTACCAATATGTTCGATCGGCGTAATTCCAGAATACCACTCCCAGAAATCAGGATCATCGATCAGTTTACGATAAGCCTTCATGGAAATTTCAGCTATTTCTTCGATGACATCCCTTTCACTTTCCTTACCTGAAAGGTATCCTATGTCTTCATCGTACTGTGCCATTGTTACTGTAGCCATGGCGTTTACGATCTGCTCCAAATGCCTGTGAGTGATGGATGATAACATATATCGAAATGAGATCACCTCACCCTGCTCAGTAAACCGGATCCGGCCATTATTTGAAACTGCCGGCATAGCAACGATAGCCTGATTTGACTGCCCACCGCCACGACCCACGGTTCCGCCCCGACCATGAAATAGCCGGAAATCAACCTCGTGCTTTCGGCATACGGAACCAAGCTCATACTGAGCCTTATCGAGTGCCCAGTTGGCCATCCAGTAACCACCGTCTTTGTTACTGTCAGAATATCCCAGCATGATCTCCTGAAAGTTATCACGGGATTTTAAATACTTCGAGAACAATTCGTGTTCATACATCTGCTCCATTAACCCTGCACTATTCTCCAGATCCTCAATGGTCTCAAACAATGGAACTACATCTATCAGACTGTTCACGTCTCCATTTTGGTAATTCCAAAGGCCTACTTCTTTGGCGATCAACATCACTTCCAACATATCACTGATACCATGAGTCATGCTAATAATATAGCTTCCAAAGATATCCTGATTCAACGCCAGCATATCACTGATCTCCTCAAACACAGTCATCACTTTAGCTGATACCTCAGACCTGTCACTTTTCACAGGACTTAGCGGTCGTGGATTTTTAAGCTCCTGAACCAAAGTTTTGATCTTATTATCTTCACTTAATTCACTATAATCAGATAAGACATTGGCTTGTGCAAGTAACTCATCAACAGTTTCTTCATGCAAACTACTGTGCTGACGAATATCCAGTGCACTTAAATGGAACCCAAAAGTTTTGGCGCGGATGATCAGATCCTGTAGTCTCCCCTGTTCTGAAAGTCCGGATAACCCGTTTGCAACCAGGCTTTCCTTAACAAGCTCAAGATCCTCAATAAAATCTGTATTGGTATAGGTTTGAGCCGATTGGATGATATCCTGTTTGTCTCCTGAAAGCTTTTCGATCAGGAAACGGTATCTTATGCATCATATGAGTGACTTTACGCCGATACGTTTCATGCTTGTATCGTCTCTCATACCGTTCGGATAATGGGAATCCCTTTTCATCCTCTTTAACCGACTGCTCCAGTTCTTTGGAAACTTTAGCCTGTTTATCGGATACGCTTAAATACCGCCGCAGCTCATTCAGCTCATCCAGATATAAATTCAGTACGGTTTTGCGCTGTTCGATGACAGTTTGCCAGGTCACATTGGATGTCACATTTGGATTTCCGTCGCGATCACTGCCGATCCACGACCGGTATCTCAACACAATTGGCAGTTCCGGTCTTTTGTTGTAATAAGTATCAAAAGCCTGCCGAATATCCCGGTAAAGCACGGGAATGGAATCCCAAATTGAGTGGGTGAAATAGAAAAGGCCATTTTCAACCTCATCCTCTACGGTAAGTCGCTCAGATCGGACTTCATCCGTTAAAAGTAATAGATTCAGCTGATTCAGGATTTCCCGATGCAGGTCAATCTTCTCATCCGGAGTGATGTCAGTATCACCCAGTCTAGAGATCATGGAAGCCAATTCCTGCTGTTTCAATAGAACGCTGCGCCGGCGGGCTTCGGTGGGGTGAGCCGTGATGGTAGGCTGAATATCCATCTGCTGAAATACATTAAGGGCTTCCTCATAGCTGTAGCCCTTTTTCTTCATGTTGTGAACCGATTCTGCAATACTTTCCTTACGTGGCGATTCAGGTGTTTCTTCGAATTCCCGCTTCCTGTTCACTCTGCTTATTTCATACTGCTCCAGTGAATTGACCATGTGAAAGAACGTGGTATACATTTGCAGGATCTCTTTGATCTCATCGATCGAAAGTTCTTCCATTTCTTTTTGCAGTTTCTCCAGAACTTCTTCATTTCCCTGATCCAAAGCTTCGGCACTTTCAATGGGCAAACGACCAAGTGTCTTAACGAGATCTTCGCCATGTTTTGCAACCGTCAGCTCCTCAAGGATCTCTGTTAATTTAATGACCCGTTTTGAGAGACTTGGACTGATTCCACTTTTTTCAGCAAGATCTTTTACAGTTTCTTTCCAGTTCATAAATTACTTGTTTTATATTGAGTGTGTGAGAGAGTTTAATAAGGTAGATATAATTGAACTCTTATATAATTACGGCAAGGTCAATTCTTCACTTTAATTACATAATATGAGCATAAAACGTTGCGACTGGGTTGAAGGTCAGTTTCCTGAATACATCGAATACCACGATGAGGAATGGGGAGTTCCGGTTCATGATGACCGAACCCACTTTGAATTTCTGATCCTTGAAAGTGCCCAGGCCGGTTTGAGCTGGTCTACCATTCTGAAACGCAGGAAAGGTTATCGGGAAGGCATTTGCTGAATTCGACCCAAAGCAGTTGCCCGTTTCGATGAAGCAAAAGTGCAGGAATTAAAAAACAACGAAGGTATCATCCGGCATGAACTTAAGATTCGTTCTGCTATTTCAAATGCCAGGCATTTTATGGAGATACAAAACGAATTCGGCCGCTTCGATAAATATGTGTGGCAATTTGTTGGGGGTGAGCCGATCGTCAATCACCGGGAATCAATGCAACAGGTACCTGCCAATACTGAAGTGTCAGATGCCCTCAGCAAAGACCTCAAAAAACGTGGATTCAAATTTGTCGGTAGTACTATCATGTATGCGTACATGCAGGCCTGCGGATTGGTGATGGATCATACCACGGACTGTTTTCGGTATCAAGAATTGAACACCCAACGCTGAACCTTCAATATAGGATTTCAAACATTTTACTTCGGCCTTGAATGTTCCCTGTTCTATATTCAATGTTCTAATCCAGCCATTCCTCGATCAGGTCATCCACGTATTTGACGACGAAGTCTTTACTTTCAAGCAGTGCCGAAGCAGCGGCTGCCCGCGCCCCGGACTGACAGGAGATCATCACCGGTTTATTGTCCGGCACCTCTCCCATTCTATCAAGCAGACGTGTGTGAGCAATGTTCAGTGCTCCCGGAATATGACCTTCCTCAAATTCAGAAGAGGTTCTTACATCCAGTAAATACGCCTCATTATTTCTGAGATGATCCTCCGCTTCTTTAAAATCGATGGTTTCAGTTGTAAATAACTCTCCACCTTCTTGTTTGAATTTCATGAGTTGATCAGGGGTTGCATAACCCACAATCTTGTCCAGGCCTATGCGGATCAGGTCGGTCACCGCTTCCTCCACTTGGTCTTCCTCCACAATAAGAAAGATCTTTTCATTCTCCAGAATATAGGACCCGGCCACAGTATTAAATGCTTTGTTAAGTGGTGATAGTAACGAACCCTGAATATGTCCATTCATAAATTCCGTTCGCTCCCGGGTATCGAGGATGACTGCTTGAGACATTCGGACTCCTCCAATGATCTGAGCTACCGGCATATTTTTTGGCTGAGGAAAACTTCCAAGAACCTTTGGTCCTTTTCTGTTATCCCGCTTCATCCGGGCAAAATACAGAGGCGGCTCGGGCTGTCCTTCCAAAATGAAATCCACAAAAGACTGTTCTGAGGTGGCAGATTTTAGGGAATCGTTGAAGCGTTTTTCGTATCCGACAGTTGATTCAGGTATAGCTCCCAATGCTTTACCGCATGAACTACCGGCACCATGACCCGGCCAAACCTGCCAGTATTCAGGCATTTCCATAAATTTTTGCAGTGACTGATACATCACTCGGGCTGAATCATCCATCACTCCCTCTATGCCGGCCGCTGTTTCCAGCAGGTCAGGTCGGCCAACATCCCCTACGAAAATAAAATCACCGGACAGGATGCCCATTGGCTCATCAGTGGCCGCACCGTCTGCTACCAGATAGCTGATATGCTCCGGGGTATGTCCCGGGGTATATTTTACAGTAAATTTAATCTTCCCGATCGCGAATTGATCGCCATCCTTCAACAACTGATGATCGTAATCACTTCCGATCACCCACTCATATTTCCAGTCAGCGTTGCCTTCATCAGACACATACACTTTCACTCCCTGTTCCGCAAACTCACGCATACCGGTAAGGTAATCGGCGTGAATATGAGTCTCCGCAGCCGCAACGATCTTGAGTCCTTCTTTTTCTGCAATATCAATATACCGCTGAATATCACGCATAGGATCGACAATAATAGCTTCGCCTGTGGCCTGACACCCAATCAAATAGGCATACTGTGCCAATTTCTCCTCAAAAATTTGCTGAAAAAACATGAATGAGATAGTATTAATTTCCGTTAGTTAAACTGCATGAAAATACCACAATAAACACCCATCAAAAACTGAAATGAAAGATTTTTGGAACGAGCGTTATGCTGAAACAGAATTTGTATATGGAACTGAACCAAACGCATTTTTTAAAGAGCAAATAGATAACCTTAAACCTGGAAAGATCGTATTGCCGGCAGATGGTGAAGGCAGAAACTCAGTGTGTGCGGCAAGCCAAGGCTGGGATGTCACAGCTGTCGATTACAGTCAAACCGGAAGGGAAAAAGCTTTAAAATTAGCCTCTGAAAACGATGTGCAAATCTCCTATGATATTGCAGATTTATCAGAATATGATTTTGGGGTGAACCGATTTGACGCGACGGCATTTATTTACGTTCACCTGCCCCGGTCCATTATCAATGATGTTTACACCAATATCATAAAAAGCCTGAAGCCAGGAGCGCCGGTCATTGTGGAGGTGTATTCAGTCAATCAGCTTGGGCGAGATTCGGGCGGACCAAAAGATGAGCGGGTGCTTTATACAGAAGAAAAGCTTAGAAGCTTGTTATCTGGAACAGAAATTGAGTGGATGGAAGAAATGGAGATCGATCTTAGCGAGGGAAAGTATCATGTGGGTAAGGCTATGGTGATACGAGCTGTGGCTTTTGCCAAATAGGATAGGAATCAGAGTTTATCAATAAGCGTCTGATCAATGGTTACCCATCATGAACAATCCACGGTAGATCAGTATCAGGCCCAATGCAATGGTAGCCCATGGCAGGAACCCCTGGATCTTTCTTCGCATTTCCAGGCTCAGAAAACCGGGGCTTAAGGCAACTGCGATCATGGCGGGCATGGTTCCAAATCCAAAGCCGGTCATAAAGATCATACTTGAAACAGTGCTACCTGTATTAAGTGCTGCAGCTATAGCCATATAGACAAATCCGCACGGCAAAAGACCATTTAATAACCCGATGGCGAATAAAGCTGAAACTGAATTCTTCTTCATCAAAGTTTTGAAAGGCTTTACGATCACTCCCATACGGTTGGAAGGAAAGGCTTGCCAGCTATTCAATTTATTTCTGACTTTTGGGATCAAGACTGCAGCAATGATCAATACACCCGTAAGAACAGATAGCCATTTTTGAAAGCCAACCAATCCAGCCAGTTTTCCAAAGAAACCGACCACAGAACCCAAAAGGACATAGATAATAGTTCGTCCCAGATTATAAAGAAAGATACCCACGTATTTTTTTACTCCCTGCATGGCTTTGACAGGAAGTGCAAGTGCAATGGGTCCACACATACCCACACAATGTGCGCTGCCTAAAAATCCAAATATAAGTCCGCCAATAAGCCACTCGTTAATCATTAGACACTCTATTAAAACGATTCAAACGTAAAGAATTTGTAGTTACAAATATGGATGATAATATCATAGCTGCAATTGAGATTAAGGGAGACAATAAACCTATGGCAGCCAGCGGTAATCCAATGATATTATAGATCAGTGCCCAGAAGAAGTTTTGGTAAATAGTCTTTTTAGTCTGTTCCGCCTGATTTAATATGTCTTTTAATTGCTTAATATCAGGATTATAAAAGACCATATCTGCTTCCACCTTGTTTTTATCGGATCCTTCAAACATTGCAATGGTGCTGTCAGCCTTAGCCATCGCCAAAAGGTCATTCAAACCATCACCAATAAATAGAACTTTGCCATTTTCTTTCTTCATTCTCTCAACATACTTAGCCTTTTCATGAGGACTCATATTTCCAATATATGTCCATCTATCAGATACGATCTCATCTTGTGGCTCCGGGTCACCGGAAATCACCGATACCTTATATCCTTCTTCTGAAAGTCTCTGAAGCAGGTTTTTGGCATCTTTTTTTAAAGGATGAAAAATTTCAATTTTTATCACCATTTCCTTATTCACGAACAAGCCAAAACAATTTTTTTCCAACGATTCAGCTTCTGGATGCGCCCGGTTTAAAAGTGCTATTTCATATGTTTGTTTATTTTCATCTATCCAAACGCCTCTGATTCCAAGTCCCTGCATTTTCCTGAATTCGGATATATGAAGTGGCATGATCTGATTACGCCGACCAAACTCTCTGACCGCTTCAGCAACAGGATGTTCGTCAACAGCTTCAATTCCAACCAAAAGCTTCATTAAGGTTTGATCCTTTAACTTAGATCTACCTACGATCTCTACACTTCGCACATTTGCAGAACCCGTAATGGTACCTGTTTTATCGAATATGATATGAGTGACTTTAGATAATTCTTCGATCGCCTGAGAACCAGTTCTGAGTAATATTCCCTGGTCATGCAAACTTTTATGGGTTATCCAAATAGCCGCAGGTGTTGCAATTGCAAAAGCACATGGGCACCCAATGATCAAAACTGACAAAAAATTATTGATGGCTGAACTTGTTTCACCGATCCAGATATAATATATCAGAGTTATGGCCGAAAGAATCACTACAGTACCAAGCAATATGCTGGCTGCACGGCTAGAAATAGTCTCGTAGCTCGATAGTTTTTTTTTCTCCCACTCAAATTGCTCAAGGTAACTTGAAAGTGATGATCGCGAAAAAGAAGATGTCAATTCGATTATTAAATCTTCATCAAGAGCTATGGATCCGGCCATTATGCCATCGCCCTCCTTTTTAAGAATTGCAGTTGGTTCACCCGTCAAATGGGCTTCTCTTACATAGCCGCGCTCAGATCTTAGAATACCATCAGCTGGAATAACCTTTTCAGCTTCAGTTTTTATCTCATCACCTTCACTGAGGTTTTCTGAGCTTACCCTTTCCCACACCCCGTTATTATTTTTTACAAGCAAGGCTGGGGCTTCAGGCTCCCATTTCTTGCTATAAGCTCCAATTTTGTTTTTCAGGTATATATCGATCAGCAGGCTTCCAATATAGAAAACCAGGATCATTCCGGATGTTTCAAAATAAATGGCTGATGGAACTCCTCGGAATACATTGGTAACAGAAAGCAGATAAGATGAAAAGACACCAATAAAGATCAACGTACCAAGGCTAAAACGTCTTGTTTTAAATTCATCAATGGAAACTAAAATCACTTCTTTACCCAATAACAGCAAGATCACTGTATTTAGAACAAGTGAAAACCAAAGAAAAAATGCAGGAGTATCAGAATCAATATGTATGGTCAAACTCACAAACAGAAGTAACATACCCAGAACTGCTGCGATCACCCATCTAATTAACAGTCCTTCCGGTAAATGAAACTGACCATCTTCTCCTATCTGAAGGCGATATGCCATTGAACAACCATGGCAACAAAAATTAAGGTCTTCTTTGTTTAGTGATCTTCTGGCTGGTAATCCACAGTGGTCACAAGGTGTGATTTTTGAGGCTGAATCGGCCAAAGCTCTAGTTTAGGAAGGTATCATTAAGCTCACCAACTTCCCACTGAGACGTTCTATCCCCGTAATTTTCGCGATAACTCTTGATACTGTCTATTGGGACATCAGTGCTATTATTTCCAAACGAATTTCTCACATAAGTCATTACAGCCGCCACTTCTTCATCTGATATCTGTTCGCCCCAGGCGGGCATATTGCCATTGTAATTGATCCCATTTACGTCCATTTCACCATATAACCCATGAATAATGATTCCTGCAAAACGACCGATACTTCCATTTACATAATCTGTATCCACCAATGTTGGAAATGCGCCCTCCACACCTTCACCGTTCGATTGATGACAGGTTGAACAGACTCTCCCATAGATGTTTTCTCCCAACTCCATTTGAGTCAATTCTACCGGTTCAGCAGGAGCCTCTTTTTCAGCCTGTGAAATATATAATTGATGGGGCTGATAGCTAAACTCACCGAAATAATACCCGGTGTAGAAAAATCCAAATGCAAAAGTTGTCAATATAACCGCATATAACCACCAAGGTCCTGTTTCATTCCCCTCTTCAGGTAAGCTTCTTTCCCTCAACACAGCCTGGTGGATATCGTAGATATCTTTGCTGTCTTCTTGTTTGCTGTCATTGAACGAGTCGCTATTCTCTCTTTCCTTTTCTGACATGATATTCTCTATTCTTCTGATCTATCCTGATCCAATGAAAGAAGATAATCTACCAATTGTTCTGCTTCTTCAGTGGGTATGACTTTTTTCCCTTCTATAGCAAATTTACCGGGCAGATTTACCACTCGCTTATTAGTAACTTCATCCTCATCAATTACTTTAAAAAGCCAGGTAAATGGTGGCATTATGGAACCCGGAGATACAGATTCAGGAGCATACAGGTGTGTATAATGCCAATCTCTGCTAGGTTGTCTTTTTCCAATGTTGGATAAGTCAGGGCCTGTTCGCATTGTGCCTAATACATGAGGTGTGAGCCCTTTATAATCTTTCGGAAGGGAAGCTTCGCCCCAGCCACGCTCAAAATCTGCTCCAAAACCCTGAGGCCTTACCTGTTGGGTATGACAATAAACGCACCCTTCGCGGACATAGATTTTATGTCCATTTTCAATATTAGGTGCAACATATTGTTCAGCAGTAATTTCCTTATCTGCAAGTATCTGTGGAATGTAGACCAATCCCAACATGGATGAAATGAATAACGCAACAGCCCCAAAAATCAGAATTAAATTATTACTCATAATTTCAGTCCTCAAGATTTTGGTTTACAGTCTCAGTTGTGTCTTTATCATCTTTTTTCAGAATTTTGAAATAGGAATAAGCAAATACTATGTGCCCTGTAGTTAGTAATATGGCAGCAAATGACCGGGATTCCAGAAACGGTTTCATTTTTTTTACAATATCCAAGAATGGAATGTTTGGATCGTTCATGAGGTAACCCTGCCAAATACCACCGATCTGCAATGCAACGATATATAATATTATACCTATAGCACTAAGCCAAAAATGCCATTTTATCCTACTTTTTGAATCCCATTCATTACCTGTAATTCGTGGCATGATGTAATACATAGAGCCAAATAGTACCATCGTTACAAATGCATACATTCCAATATGTGCATGAGCAATTACATAATGTGTGAAATGTATGACCTCATTTACATTCCGTAAAGCCTGAAGACTTCCCTGCAAACTGACAAATGTGTAGCTCATTGCACCAAATACTACAAACCGCAGTGTAGGAGAATTAATAACTCTTTTAAATACACCAACTACTGTAAGGTGATGATTGACGGCTACGGTAACGACCGGTATAATCATCATTGCACTTGCAGCAATGGATATGGTTGTTGCCCATGTAGGAACCGGGCCGCCGATCAAGTGATGAAATCCATTCCAGTTGTAGAAAAGTGCCAGTGTCCAAAACCCTAACAAACTTAATGAATAGCTATAAATTGGCCTGCCGGTCACTTTTGGTATCAAATAATAAGCAGCAGCAAGGCAAATAGGGGTAAACCAAAGTCCCAATGCATTATGTGCATACCACCAATTCATACCGGATTGAACGGTAGTATCAAATTCAGGTATATATGCTACAAGCAACAGGGCAAAGATCCAAATAAAAGCAGCAATAATATAATAGACAGAAATGTATAAGTTTTTCGAAGCTCTGTTAGCCAGCATTAGTAAAGCCGCAATAAGCAAGGGTATTAACCCAATTATCATGAGAATAGCCGAAGAAAAAGGAATTTCCAGCCACTCTAATCCCCGCGAAAACCCTCCTAAGATCTGGAACGAACCTATGGTAAGACCAATGTTCCAAATAACCAAACCAATAAGAATAGTCTTTTGAATAGGAATTACAATACGAAGGGTTCTGGTCAGCAGCCACAATGCAACTCCGGCACCCGTCATAGAAGCCCAGCCATATACCATTGTGTTTAAATGCAGCGGTCTTACTCTCCCGAATGTCAGCCACGACGTATCACCTAAAAAGTTAGGCATATGCAATTTAAAAGAAGCAAGAATGGCCAACACCGAACCAAATAGCAACCAAATAATCCCGGACGTAAAAAAGGTCAACAATAATTTACTGGAATCCTGATCTGTGAAGTTTCGCCTTTCAGCAGCACTGTTGAATTTCTTCAGTTTCATACGTTCTTTTTACCGGGATCTTCTTCATTAAACAACTGATCGGTCGGTTCACCCACTGGTTCATCTTCCTCAAAAGGGATCATTGCATCTCGGCCAAGATCTCTGACATGACCTTTTCGAATTGTATAGATCAGAATCAGCAAAGCAGCTGTAACCATTAGTAATGAAATAGAAAAAACTGACACTGAACCTGATCCAAATTCCATAAATCTATTCTACATTTCTTTTTTTATTTAATATAAATAAATCAAAACTAACTTCAATTAGTTCAAATCTGCTCACCTTTTACCATTTTATTCCCATATAAATATGGAAGCATGTATTTCTTAAGCGGCCATAGCCTGTAGTGTTCTTTTGAAATGTCAAAGACCATCATTTACTTGAGCGTAAGATCAGGCGTGAAGTTTTTATCATAATCAAATTCAGCCAGAGCCATTTTCCCGTAGCCGAATATAAGCAATTAAATAATTTTACTATCGCTATACGACTTGTCATAACAACAAAACCGTATTTATTGGAATAATTTATTGTACAGAAATGAAGAAATATTAAATATATCCCTACTACATCATTTGATGCTATGTTCACTACAAAATTAAAAAATGTACTATCTATGCCCTTCATATTTCACAATCAATCATTGTGAAATCATACTAAGGTCTTCGAGATCAATACACCTGTAAGAACAGACAACCATTTTTGAAAACCAACCAGCCCTGCCATTTTCCCAAATAAACCGACCAAAGAACACAGCAGAACATATATTATACTTCGCCCCATGTTATAGAGTAAGATACCAAGTATTTTTTCACCCCTGCATGGCTTTGACAGGAAGTGCAAGTGCAATGGGTCCACACATACCTACACAGTGTGCGCTTTCCAAAAAGCCGAATAACAGCCCACCGATCAGTCATTCATTGATCATTGAATATGATATCTGATTTGATTGAAATTATTAGTGGTTCAATATAAAAACCTCTCATCATTTGCTATTACGAAAGGCTCATTAAATATAGTTTCTGAATTCATGATCAGAACCTTTTGTCATAATACCTATTAACTGTAAAGATTGTCCTAATTTTGGCATTCGACTCCTATTGCTGCTCTTTGCGCATGGAATACCCAACTTCCGATCCTGATCTTTAAGAGGTGTTTTGAACATTCCTTTGATCGTTTGATCCTCTTCCCTGTCAAGTTGATCAAGCCCCAGCCGAATGGTTTCAGGTTCCGGATTCAGTCTAAAGGTTTTAGCTAAACGGTCCCAGAATGAGAAGAGTGAACTATAGTTTGAGTCGGTCTCAGGCTGCCAGCGGGAATGATGAACCCGGTGCATATTAGGCGTCACGATCACTGCCCGCAGTAGGCGATCGTATTTTTCAGACATTCCAACGTTGGCGTGATGAAACTGCACCACGGCAAACATTACGATCTCATAGAGTACGAGTTCCCATAGGTAGACACCGAAAATCGCAATGAGTGGAATCCGTAATAGTGAGGAAAAAAGGATCTCTCCAAGATGAAAACGGCTTGCGGTTGTCACATCCATTTTACTGTCAGAGTGGTGTACGCTGTGAAATCGCCAGAAGAATGGTATTTCGTGATTCATTCGGTGCCAGACATAAGTCCACAAATCCAGCAAGAGTATTGCCCCAATTGCATGTCCCCAGCTCGGGACTCCCAAACCATCCTGTAGCCAATGCATGATACCAAAACCTGCCTCTTCTGCCCACACAGAGGCAGCAAACCAAAGACCTACAAACAGTAAACTGACCATTAATCCGTTTACCGCACCAATTACAAGGTTCCGATAAACATGCTTGCCGCGCTCTTTAAATGAACCTGTGAAATGAGCATAGAATGGATGCAATGACTCCCACATGAACAATAATATCAAAACACTCAGCATGACTACGATCTGAGTTTCCTGTAAGGCTAAAATTATGGGATCCATATTTATCTGTTGTTTGGGGATTAAAGTGTCTTTTTACAGACTCTTTAAAAGTTATAGCCGGCTTTCATCACATCAATGCTAACATAAAAAAGCCACAAAAAATTGCCTTTAATTTTTTGCAGCTTATGCAATAAGTATCAAAAACAACACCCTTTATCAAACATGATCAATCAAATCGTGTGATGTTTGAGCAAAAGTTATTCTGTTTCAAAACCTGCACGTGCCAGATCATTAAATCCGCCTACGTTATACACATTCTCGAACCCTTCACTTTTCATCATTCTGGCAGCCTGACCACTACGATTACCGGTTCGGCAATACAGATAGTATGTTTTATCTATATCCAACTCACTTAATGATTCTTTGAACTCTCCGTTCATGAGATCGAGCTGTTTATCTGTTTTTAGCAAATGACCTTCTTCATATTCTTCCTGAGTTCGGACATCAATGACCACTCCCGGCACTTCTGCGTATTTCTCTTTGAATTCATCGATACTGATATCGATCTCATTTGTTTGTTTTGTAAACATGTTAAACATGATAATACCTATTATTAAAATTGACGCTATTGTTAAAATCGTTATCCACATAAATCTAAGATGATAATGCCGGAATTGATTTATTGAGTTTATTCATACTGAATAACAACGTAAAAGCTGATATCATTACAATAATCCCTGTAATGGATATGGCAAAACCAAGATCAAACATATCTGCCAGTATTCCTGCCAGTAAAGCTCCAACAGCATAACCACCATCTCTCCAAAGCCTAAATACTCCTATGCTTTCTGCCCGGTCTTTGGGGTGAACCAGGTCAGCCACTGCTGAAATAAAAGTTGGATATACCATAGCTGTTCCCAACCCCAAAAAAGATGCTGCAATCACAAATTCACTTTCAGCGATCTCAGGAAGTATGGTTCTTTCGAGCCCCACCATGCCGCCAACAAAAGCGTTGATAAGCACCAGCAGCGAAAATTGCTTCCAGTTATGTTTTAGACCAAGTTGCTTCATTAGAAATCAGTTATCAGGATATATTTGTCTGCATAGGTGAGTAGGAGTGATCTTTCCTGTGCCCTTTCTTAAATGCTTCAATAGCATCAGAGACATCAAAGTAGAAATTTGTGATGCTCAATCCATCGGTAATACCGCTCACCTTAAGTTTATCTCTAACCGGACCTATGGCACCTGCAAAGTATAATTCAATATCTTTTTCACCAAGATCCTTGATGAGTTCCTCCAACGCATGCACTCCGGTTGAATCCACGCTGTTGATGGCAGATGCATCCAGAACCACCAGTCCCAGCTTGTCACCTTTCTGATCTATCAGGCTCTCAATACTTGAACGGAAATACTCTACATTAGCGAAGTATAGTTCCGAATCGAATCGGAAAACAAGGATCTCTTCCTCTGTCTTAGCCTCTTTATATCTGTTGGTGTTTCTGAAATTCTTACTTTCACCCAAGCGACCCAATTCTGTACTGTGCGGTTTAGTGCTGTTATAGATCACCATTATCAGAGACAACAATACTCCAATCGCGATACCTTCTTCAATCCCCAGGGCTAGTGTCGCAATAAAGGTAGCAAGTAACATGGCCAGATCTTTTTTATCCGTTTTCCAGAGATGTTTCATTTCGTCTGCATCAAAGAGTCCGGCAACGGCTACAATAATGATGGCACCTAGTACCGCTTTTGGCAAATAGTAGAATAATGGAGTGAGGAACAGTACCGTCAATGCAATGATAAGCGCACTAATAATGGATGCCATTCCCGTACGTGAACCGGCCTGATCGTTAACGGCAGTTCTGGAAAATCCACCGGTGGTTGGATAAGCCTGAAATAAGGCTCCCCCAATATTTGCTGCACCTAATCCGATCAACTCCTGATTGGGGTCCACTTTGTAACCATGCTTGGTTGCGATAGCTTTAGCTACAGCAATGGATTCCATGTAACCGACCAACGAGATCACTAAAACCGTCGGCAGGATAGCCTCCAAATC
This sequence comes from Gracilimonas sp., assembly GCA_034520725.1. Taxonomy (GTDB): domain Bacteria; phylum Bacteroidota; class Rhodothermia; order Balneolales; family Balneolaceae; genus Gracilimonas. The sequence continues at coordinate 122,745 of JAXHNH010000020.1, forward strand.
AGCCCAGCTGAAGGAAGTCATTTGAAAACTTGGCAGTCCTTCCGGCACCTGACCTACAATGGCCACTCCCATTTCATTTAGTCCGAAAAAATATGTTACTAAAGTTCCGACACCTACAACCACTAATGCGGAGGGGAAGGTACGTTTCCATTTTCTTAGCAAGATGATCATGGCAATAGAACCAATCCCTATCATGGCTGTGAATGGGTCAATCTCACCTATCTTATTGAAGGTATTAATGACTATCTCGTGGACATAATTTGTTCGAGGGATATCAATGCCCAACAGACCTTTAATCTGACTACCTCCAATAATAAGGGCTGCAGCAGAGGTAAACCCACTCAAAACAGGGTGAGATAAGAAATTTACCAGGAATCCCATCCTGAAAACCCCCATGAAAAACTGGAATAATCCAACCGCCATCGCCGTTAGGATAGCTAATTGTATAAAGCGGTCACTTCCTACTTCTGCGATTTCGCCAACACCGGCTAAAACAAGCAAAGAAACCATTGCTACCGGTCCTACTGCGAGTTGCCTCGAGGTTCCAAATATAGCATAGAGGATCAGAGGTACTATTGAAGCATATAATCCGTAGATGGGTGGTAAACCCGCAAGCATAGCATAGGCCATTCCCTGAGGAATAAGCATAATCCCTACGGTTATACCTGCGTTCAGGTCACCTTTGGCATCCTCAGAGTTATAGGATTTGATCCAGTCAAGGATCGGAATATATTTTGTTATGAATGATGACTGGGATTTCATTGTGTCGATTCTTTTAGAAACCGATTACCGTAGGGCATTTCTTCAGAACTCCTCTACAAAAACCGATCGCTGAATTTCAATGTTTTCTTTCTTGATAGAACCCAAAAGGCATCTCACCTCCCATTGGGTTAGTTTTTCGGGGTACAAAAACTTTACTCTCTTTTGACCAACCCCTTTGCGTTTCAGATAAATGCTGTAGTGGGCGAATGAAATCCGCCCTTTCGCATTCTATGATCAGGCAGTCGCTTTTGCTTTTTTAGTATAGTTTGCCCACTCATCATCAATGAGAGTCACTTCATAGCCGTTGCGCTGCAACAGGGCTGCTGCTACTGCAGAACGTCCGCCAGCCTGGCAAAAAACCACTATTTTTCTTTCGTTTGGTACTTCATCAAGTTTAGGAAGCAATCGTGTGTGGGCAATATTTTGCGCACCTTCGATGCTGCCTTCTTCACTTGTTTCTGATGCTTTGCGTACGTCAAGGATCTGAATCATATCATCACCTATGTATTTATCGATACCATCAAACTTCTCAACAGGAAGTGTCTCAAGTTCACCACCGTGCTCAGCATAATGATCCAGGTCAACCGGTGTTACATAACCGATCACATTATCAAGACCGATTCTGTATAGATCCCGAACAGCTTCTGTTAGTTGATGTTCTTCAACGATCAGATAGATATCTTCATCTTCAGTTATATACGAACCTGCAACGGTGTTGTATTGCTTGTTCAAAGGTGACAAGAGTGATCCCGGCAGATGACCCTGTGAGAATTCATCTCTTTCACGTGTATCAAGAACAGCCACATCAGTGTTTCCGGCAAGCTCACCCAGTTCTTTCAACGTCAGATGTTTAGGCTGAGGAAGACCTTTGATCACTTTAGGACCAATCTTGTTGTCTCTCTTCATGCGGGCAAAGTACAGTGGTGGCTCAGGCTGACCTTCCAGAATGAATTTCACAAAATCATCTTCTGAGGTCGCTGATTTGATTGATGCATTATAGCGCAGCTCATAACCAACCGTTGTTTCAGGGATCGCACCAAGTGCTTTTCCGCATGCACTACCTGCACCGTGTCCCGGCCAGATCTGCATGAATTCAGGCACGCTCTTGAAATCTTCAACAGACTTGAATAGGGTTCGTGCTGATGGCTCCATTACATCTTTTTGTCCGGCTGCTGATTCAAGTAAGTCTGGGCGTCCAACATCGCCAACAAAAATAAAGTCACCGGTTGCGATACCAATTGGTTGATCAGCGGCGGCTCCATCCGTAATGAAATAACTTAAATGCTCCGGTGTATGACCCGGTGTATGCCATGCTTTGAATGAGATGTTACCTATACTGAATTCATCACCGTCGTTTAGTAACTGATAATCATAGTCGCTGCCTATTATCCACTCATATTTCCAGTCTTTGTCACCTTCGTCAGATGCGTAAACTTTCACGCCTCTTTCGGCAAATTCACGCAGACCTGAAATAAAGTCGGCATGGATGTGTGTGTCAGCTGCCCCGACAATAGTCAGGTTTTCTTTTGCTGCAGCTTCAATGTATTGGTCAATGTCTCGCATTGGATCGATCACGATAGCTGTTCCTTCAGCCTGACAACCAACCATGTAAGCATACTGTGCTAATTTTTCGTCAAAGAATTGTTTGAAATACATAATGTGTCTCCTGTGTTGTGTTTTAAATAATCTTGGGATTCAGAACTAAGGACTCAGTAGTCAGATTATCACTTCTGAATTCTGATTCCTGCATTCTGAGTTCTTCATTAATGAGGTAAAGAATCTCGAAGCATACCATAGACGTAAGTTCCTGCCATTGCTGATAAAATTGGGATGATCATCACGGTAATTCCGCTACCGAGAAGTGCAAACATTGGTCCGGGACAGGCTCCTAACAATGCCCAGCCTAAGCCGAACATGCTTCCGCCAATAATGTATCGCTTCCATTGAGAAGCATCTTTTGGAGGTATAGTTATCGGATTGCCCTTGGTATCCTTAATGTTATTTTTCTTAATGATCTGTATTGAGATGATACCCACCACAATAGCCAGACCAATAATTCCGTACATGTGAATTGAATCAAACCGGAACATTTCCTGAATTCGAAACCACGATACGACCTCGGACTTCACCAAAATGAATCCAAAAGCCGTTCCAATAAGTAAGTATTTAAGATATTCTAAAATTTTCATGCTTTTTCTTCTAAAAGGATTATAGAATGATTGGGTAAATGAAGTAGGTCATGAGCAAGCCACCAATAAAAAAGCCAATAACGGCCGTCAGTGAGGCAAGTTGCAGGTCAGAAAGACCGGTTATTGCATGCCCGGATGTACATCCGCCGGCATATCGGGCCCCAAACCCTACCAGAAAACCACCAAGTATCAGGACGATAAGTCCTGCCGGGGTACCTAATGCCTCCCATGAGATCAGATCAACCGGTACCAATCCGCTAAAGTCGTTTATACCCAATGCCTGAAGATCAGCCGTAGTTGAAGCAGCCAGGTCTATAGGTTCAGGATTTGCAAAAACGTAACCGCCAAGAAACCCTCCCAGCACCGAACCTACCAAAAAAGTAATGTTCCACCAGCCGGCTTTTTTCCAGTCGTAATTAAAAAATTCTACATTGCCAAAGTTACAAGCTGCGCATGCATGACGTAAGTTCGCCGATACACCAAACATCTTTCCTCCCAGAATGAGAAGAATCGGAACCGTTAAACCTATAATCGGTCCGGCTATATACCATGGCATGGGTTGAGTAAGTATGTCCATCTTGATAAATGAAAGTTGATTGATCGTTTTATTTGTTCTTCACTCCAATGATACAAGAGTTTTTAATTTTGTATCATCATGTTATAACAAGTATATTCATTCCATTATTTATTGGGATTATTATTGACGCAACGGTATTATAAGGGTAATTTTAGTTATGTTATCACTTGTATTAACCTGTTAAGTAATTTCTAAAATCAGTCTATAGATATGGAACAACTAGCTTCAAAACACGAACAGGTCAAACAACATCTTCATAAAGAGATCACAGAGGGAAATTATGAGTCCGGAGAGAAGCTCCCTTCTGAAAAAAGACTGTGTGATTATTTTAAAGTGAGCCGGGTCACTGTTCGTCATGCACTGCAGAATCTTGAGAACGACGGTCTTATTTATCGCAAACAAGGGGTAGGTGCTTTTGTCAGCGACAAGAATATGAAGAGTAATCTGGTTAGGTTGACGGATTTTGCTGAAGACATGAGGCAAGCAGGTCTTGAAAGCAGTTCCCGACTGATTAATCTTAAAAAGGTGGATCCAATTAAAGAGGTCAATGAGATCCTGGATGTACGTCCCGACATGAAACTGATCCGTGTAGACAGGATCCGACTTGGCAGTGGCAACCCTATTGCGTTCGATGTTACCTGGCTACCGCCGGGATATGGCCAGCTTTTGTTTGATGAAGACCTGACCACCCAAACTATCTATAATATTATTGAAGAAAAATATGAGATTCCGATACAGGCAGGAAGCTATAAGATCACGGCAGCAAATGCTGATGAGTACATAGCAAAACATTTGCAAGTAGAACCCAATGATGCCCTGTTGGAAATTGATCGTTGCTCACGTACAACAGGCGATAAAAAAGTTTATTTCCAGAAGCGATATTATAATCCAGTTCACGTCTCTTACGTGATGGAATTATCACGCACAGACGAGTTTGACGACACATCTTCTAAAGATGGTCTTCCCCTAAAAGAATTTTCACCTAAGTTTGCTAAATAATAGTGATATAGGCATTTTCCATTTACATACTATTACTAATCAAAAACTTTGGTACAAATGAAAAACACTACAAGGACAACAGCAATCACCTTGCTGATGCTTGCCTTACTATTTTCCTTTTCGGGGATTCAGGCACAGTATCTGGAGGAATTTGAAGAAAAAGTAACCGAGTTCACACTCGACAATGGATTACACTTCATCATCATAGAAAGGCATGATGCTCCCGTTGCAAGCTTCTACACTCACGTTAATGTAGGTGGGGCAAACGAGCCCGTTGGCAACACCGGTATCGCTCACATCTTTGAGCATATGGCCTTTAAGGGTACTCATTACATTGGCACAACTAATTGGGATAAAGAAAAAGTAGCCATTGAAAAAATGGATGAGAATTATCAAAACTGGCTTCGTGAAAGCTACAAGACCGATCCCGACAGTTCCCTGATGGAACAATATTGGACTGATTTCAAGAAATTTCAGGAAGAATCTAAGCAATATGTAGTGAACAATGAGTTCTCTCAAATTATTCAGCAGAATGGGGGAACGGGACTAAATGCCTCAACCGGAGCTGATTTCACCAACTATTTTTACAGCCTTCCGTCAAACAGAGCTGAGCTTTGGTTCAACCTTGAGGCCGACCGCTTCAAAAACCCAACCTTTCGCGAATTTTATGTTGAAAAGGAAGTGGTTCGCGAAGAGCGAAACATGAGAACTGAATCGAGTCCTGTGGGACGATTGGTTGAGGAATTCCTCGCTGTGGCTTACACCGCTCACCCATACGGCAGACCTGTTGTGGGTTGGAACTCTGACATCACAGCAACTACTATTGAAGATGCCAAAGATTTCTACGACAAATATTATGTGCCGAGTAACATCACCATTGCAATTGCGGGGGATGTAGAACCTGATAAAATGAAAGAATTTGCTGAAATGTATTTCGGCGATCTTCAGGAAGGGGAACCTGCACCGATCGTTACAACCAAGGAACCTGCACAACGCGGTGAAAGACGGTTTACTATTGAAGGTAACTCACAGCCAATCATGCTTATTGGATATCATGGTGTTTCTGAATCACATGAAGATTTTGAGGCCCTTAACCTCCTGGGCAATATCATCTCAAATGGACGAACTTCACGACTTTACAAGAAATTAGTTGAGGAAGATCAGCTTGCCCTTCAGGTTGGAGCCTTCAACGGTTTCCCAGGAAGTAAGTATTCTTCCATGTTTCTTACCCTCGCGGTTCCAAATATGAGCGTGGACCTGGATACCCTTGAGCACTCAATTTACTCAGAGATCGAGACTGTAAAAGAAGGTGTTCTGACTCAGGAAGAATTGGATCGTGCCAGAACCAACATCCGCGCCGGAATTATCCGTGGACTGAACAATAATACAGGATTGGCCAGTAACTTTGCCAGCACCTATAACAATAAAGGTGATTGGAGAGAGGTATTTCTACGCCTTGACAAGATCAACGAGGTAACCCTCGAAGACCTGCAGCGTGTAGCACAAGAATACTTGACCAAAGATAACAGAACCGTTGGCGCAACTGTACGTGCTGAATCCTAACCCCAGAGTTTTAAATCAAATTGATCCAATTATGAAACGATTAACCATATTTTTATTCATCGCACTTTTCGCGCTGCCTTTGATGGCACAGAAAAGGTATGACGAGATCGAATATCCGGAGCTGAACCCAATCAATATGCCGGAAATTGAAGAGTTCAACCTTGATAACGGCATCAAGTTCTATCTGGTTGAAGACAAAGAACTGCCGCTTATCAATGTAAGAGTAACGGTAAAGACCGGAGGGCTATTAGTCCCTGAAAGTAAAACAGGCTTAGCTAGTATGACAGGACAGGTGATGCGTGAAGGTGGTTCTGAGAACTACCCGGCCGAACAGCTTAATACGCTGCTCGAAGATAATGCAGCTTTCATGTCAACCTTTATTGGCTTTGGTTCAGCTGGAGCTAGCATGAACGTGCTGAAAGAGGATTTCGAAAACCTCCTCCCTGTTTTTGTGGACCTGCTACAAAATCCGGCTTTCCCTCAGGATAAGATCGACCTGGCTAAAACACAGACCAAGAGTGGTATTTCCAGACGAAATGACGAGCAGCAGCAGATTGCAGGTCGTGAGTTTCAGGAACTGATCTACGGTGAGAATTCTGTTTACACCCGTCAGACTGAATATGAAACAGTGGATAATATCACCCGAGAAGACATGATTGAGTTCCACGACAATCACTTTGTTGGTTCTAACATGGCCGTGGGTATTGTCGGTGATTTCGATACAGACGAAATGAAACAAAAGCTGCGTGAAGCCTTTGGAAGCTTACCAACCGGCAGCCCAACCAACCTGATCTACCCTGAAATTGATTACGACTATTTGTCCACTATTAACTTTGTGGATAAACCGGATGTTAATCAGAGTTATGTAACGATGGGGCACATTGGTGGTTTGCGGGAAAATCCAGATTACCCGGCTATTCAGGTTATGAATCAGATCCTGGGCGGTGGGTTTTCGAGCCGTCTGTTTCAGGAAGTTCGAACTAACCTGGGACTCGCTTACTCGGTGGGTGGTAGCTATGGATCCAACATCAATTATCCCGGCACCTTCAGGTTAACGACCATGACCAGCAGTGCCACTACTGCAGAAGCTATCGACGCCATTATAGCGGAGGTTAAAAAGCTTCAGGAAGAACCTATCACTGAAAAAGAATTACAGGATACCAAAGACCGGTTTCTGAATTCATTGGTATTCCGATACGACAGTAAATCACAGATCCTGAACGAACGGATCAGCAATGAGTATAACGGCCTGTCGGAAGATGCTTTTGATGAACTCGTGGAAGGCATTCGTGCAACCACCGTTGAAGATGTTCAGCATGTAGCCCGCGAATATATGAAACCGGATCAGGTTCAGATCCTCGTGGTTGGTAATAAAGCCGAGATCGGAGATCAGCTTGAGAAATATGGCAATGTGAATGAGCTTGATATCACCATACCACAACCGGCGTCTGATGAACCTCAGGAAGCAGGTGATTCTGCTCAGGGGCAAGAGTGGCTGAAAAATATGGCTGAAGCTATTGTTGAGCCGGGTACTGAAGTGGAATCTATTACCACCGTGGGTGAGCAAACCATAAATTCACCTATGGGTGAAATCGCCGTTGAAGGAACAGTGACCATTAACTTCAAAGAAAATTCTCAGAATGCCGTGTTGAATACTCCTCAGGGAGAAATTACGATCAACGTAGCCGATGGAAAAGGAACACAGAAACTGGGTTCACAGGAATTTCCAATGCCACCGGCTCAGGTACAGCAGGTACAAAATGAGATCAAACGAAGCTACATGAGCATTGCAATCGACAGAAGTACTCTGGATGCAGAATATATGGGAACCGAGACGATCGGTGATAAGGAGTATGTGAAATTGAAGATCAATTTTGAGTCGCCGGTTACCTATTACCTCGATCCTGCCACCTCACTGCCTATGATGAGCACCTACTCACAATTCAACCCACAAGCCGGAGGTAATCAAACGGTGAAAACCGAATACTCCGACTGGAGAGCGGTTGATGGCGTGACGTATGCTTTCGTAACCACATCTTATGCAGATGATGAAAAAGCAAGTTCAAGTAAAACCGAAAGTCTTGAAGTGAATAACTAAGAAAACTTCCGATTTAAAAATTAATCCCGCATCTCTTCATTGAGGTGCGGGATTTTTTTATTCAATTTTATCCTTTCGTCTTCTATATTCAGGTAAATCAAATACAGAGGTTAACACTATGTCAGTTTGGGATAAAGAATATCCGTCCGGTTCAGAATACGCTCATTATTATGCCGATTATGTGGCTCATGTGCCTAAAGGAAATATCATTGAGACGCTTAAAGCACAAATGCATGAGTTCTACACCTTCATCAATGCCATTCCGGGTGATAAGGCATATCACTCATATGCCGAAGGTAAGTGGACCATCAAACAGATTATCGGTCACCTTATTGAAACCGAGCGCATGTTCAGCTACAGGGCACAGGCTTTTTCAAGGCGTGACCCGAATCCTCAGCCCGGCATGGAGCAGGATGATTATGTGAAGTACTCCAACTACAACAGCCGAACCATCAGCAATCTGGCTAATGAGTACCTCGCTGTTCGGATCGCTTCCATTCACCTATTTCAGAATATGACCAAAGAAATGGTTGGACTAAAAGGCTCCGCCAATGGTGTTGAATTTACCGTACGCTCTTTTCCATTCATTATTGCCGGCCACGAGCTGCACCACGTGGAAGTTATCAAGGAGAAGTATTTGTAATGAGGTAATTAGTAAATGCTAAATTTTAAATTATAAATTGGTTTCACTCTTCTGATTCATATTCCTTTAAAGTGGTTCCATCTTTTCCAAAGAGGGAATTTCTCCTGATCAACAACCTACGAATTGATAGATACTTTCGTTGATATCTATATCCCAAGCTATTAAAGAGAAATCTCCCTTTGAAGGGAGACAGGTTGAGAGCTTCAGCTCAAAACCAGTGGGATGTGAGTAAGCCTACAATACCTGTTCTATAATCAAATCTTTAAGTCGCTAATTTATCTGAACATTCAGTTTTCTTGCCACCAGCTTTGGTCCATTTTCACTAAACTCGATAGAATAAAAAACGTCTTTAGCATTCTTAGCTTTAGGAGGATAAAATCTAACTCGTTCATCATCATAAGAATCAGGGTCAGAGGTCAGGACCTCAAATCCAAGATAATTTAGTTGGTCATCGAATAACTCTACCCCGTATTGTCTCTCTTTTCCAATGTTCTCGTTTTATAAAATGAACATAATGTCCACTTTGAACTTGAGATAGAAATAAAGACTCTCCGTGTATTCTAAATGCAAGTGGCTCATCCTGACCCGGAGGAAAAAACAACATTTCTGCATTATCTCTGCCCGGTAGTTTGGAATAATTATTTTCAATATCTGCAGCTTCAATACTGCCGACTTTACTCCATTCCTGAGATTCAGAGTTATATCTAAATTTATACAGTTTACCTGAATAAATACGGGGTGCAATCACAAAACTATATTCATTCAAAAACTGAATATTCCCGTAGCCGGTCATCACCTGATAAGACAAGTCTTCATTAAATTCAGGATAAATTTCTTTGGCCTGAAGCTGTGGTGAGCCAATTTTCTCAAAAGAATTGTCATAGATATGGATTCCATAGTATTCGCTTAGATCTCCACTGAACGGCATAACAGAAAGCATAAAACCTTCATTGAATCTAAAAATGTCAGGATTGCCCCTGATATTATCTAAGGTATAGGACGTAATAAATTCTCCATCCAGGGTAAATGTATTCATGGTTGAACTTCCCTCTGAAAAACCTAAAAGCACTGAATCTGCATACACACTGGTGATCCTGTCAAACTCACCGGGGCCTCGTCCTTCTCTACCAATTTTTTTGATAAAAGTTAGATCTGAATCAAATTTCTGAATAAAGTTACGCTCCTGGTCTGAGACATAAACGTTTTCATCACTATCTACCGTAAGATCTCTAGGTCTGACGATCCAACTTTCCTCATGGCTTGAATCATTAGCTGTCTCATGAATTTTTTCAAAACTTACCGAGAAATTAATTTCAGTACCCTTTTCATTGTTGGCTTTAGAACAGCTTACAAGTAATAATAGAATTAAAATTAAGTTTTTATTCATCATACACCGATTTTTTTGGTTTCAACGATGATAGTATGCCTGCGACAATTAATCAAATTCCACGCATCCCCCTGAAAATGATCAACTACGTATATTTTTTTTGGCATATTCCGTAGAATCTATCCATAGTATCTATTATTCAAACTGTTTAAGAGAAATCTCCCTTTGAAGGGAGACGGTTGAGAGCTTCAGCTCAAAACCAGAGGGATGTGAGTCAGGCTATGAAACCAGTTCAGCTTTCTGTAAATCCATAGGTTGCCCCATTCCCGCCACGATAATTTTCTGCACCAGGTCCTCCTCATCAGATATCTCAGGTAAGTTCAGTTCTTTACCATCATCGATCCATTCAGAAAGCTTGTTGGTAAAATGCTGATCGAGCTGATAGACCACTTCTCCCCCAAGTTCTTTCAGGGCCGCTGCATTGCACAACTGCTCATACTGTTTTTTTATGGGGATTGTGAGAAACTTTTTACACAGATACATAGCTTCTGAACTAGTTTCAAATCCCGTTGCTGATACGATTCCCAGGCAACTTTCAATGCTTTTTAGGAAGGTTTCTTTACCCACCGGATTGACTTCCACATTGCCTTTTTGATAGGCGGTATCACAAGTAGGTGAAAATATATGCCACCTGACCTTTTTGATCTGTCCGAATATGGAAGCAAGTGTCTCATGATCGAAAGCGGGCAGGTAAACGGTAACATGATCTTCCTGAACCGGATTCAATTCACGGATATGCCTTCGAATAATGGGTGGTTCGATGAAGTCATCGTACCTAAGATAATGAGAACCAACTGCCGAGGTACTTGGAGCAAAATGCCTCATCAGATTTTCTGCAAATGGTGATCGCTTTTCAGGTCGTGGTACCCTATCTGATAAGAATGAAGCCTGATGACTGATAGCAACACATGGCATTCCTGCTCTTTTTGCAGCCCAGGCTGTGACCGGTTCAAAGTCGTTAACCACAAAATCATAATCCTGTATTGGCAGTTTTTGAATATCCTGAAAGAACCTAACAGGGTTCAGTCCCAGTGCCGTTTCCAGAAAATCGATACTCCCCTTATTATCATATGCCAGACTCAAACCCCGGGCTGTAAAATCTACCGGCCCATCAATGGACATTTTAAAGTTATACCCGCTGATCAAAACATCTACTTCTGCATATTCCCTAAGTTTGGGCAACACCACTCTAGCCCGACTCGATGTGACCATGTCCCGTTCCCTGAATACCGTATAAGATCCTCATCCGATCATCACCTTATGGTCAAACGTGTGGCTTTTCATGAGCAGGTTGATTCTTGGATTATCCTGCAGCATTTTATCTTCGCTATACCTATAAAGGCTCCACTCTGCTCCATCAAACTCCAGACAGGTCAGATTCTCAACCCAATCTCCGGAATTGAGGTAGATCACCGAGCCTTTCTCATTTTCGTATCCTCGAATTTTGGGCTGATGAATATGTCCACACACCACATAATCATAACCTTCCTCTATGGCCAGTTCCATGGCTGTGACCTCAAAGTCATCAATAAAATTCACGGCCTGCTTAACACTATCCTTTATCTTTTTGGAGAGTGAGAATTTTCCGTAACCTAATTTTTCAGAAATAGCATTCATCCAGCGATTCAGCAATATGAGCATCTCATACCCTTTACCGCCTAATTTGGCTATCCACTTACTGTGCTTCATAGTAATATCAAAAATATCCCCATGGAAGATCCAGACACTCTCTCCGTTCATCTCCAGCACTAGTTTATCCCGAATGAAAAGCGGCCCCAATTGTAAACTTGAGATCTTTCGTAAGGTTTCGTCATGATTGCCCGTCAGGTAGTAGATATCCACTCCGTTGGTCATCATGGTGATCAGGGTTCTGATCACGTGCATATGGGCATCAGGCCAGTAATACTTCCTGAAATTCCACATGTCAATAAAATCTCCATTCAAAATGACTCGCTTTGGATCGATGGAATTTAGATATTGAACGAGTTCCACCGCATGGCAACCTACGGTGCCGAGATGGATATCAGAAAGGACAACGGTATCAAGAGATCGTTTCATAGCCTTTTAATAGATGATTAATAGCAAATATCGTACAGCTATGTTAACGCTGGTTATCGACAGCGTTAAATGTTGGTTACCAATGTGTTAGGGAATTGTAAATGATAATCTAAAAAATAATGAGTTTTCATGAGTGAAAAAAAGATCATCCACGTACACCTTCCAAAAGAAGAAACCTACAAAACCACATTAACCGCGGGAAAACATGAGTTGATAGCCGATGAGCCGAAAAGTGTAAAAGGAGGAACCGATGCCGGTCCTGATCCTTATGATTATTTATTGATGGGGCTTGGCTCCTGCACCCTTATGACGGTCAAGATGTATGCAGAGCGAAAAGGCTGGGAACTTGATGATATATACCTCGAACTGCGCCATAATAAACGTCACGGCGAGGATTGTGCAGAATGCGATAACCCCAAAAGTAAGCTCGATCACATAGAAAAAGAACTCATTGTGAAAGGTGACTTATCACAGGAACAACTGGATAAGCTGCTGGAGATCTCCAAAAAATGCCCGGTTCACAGAACTTTGATGAGTGACATCACTATTGAAAGCACTCTCAGCAAGACATGAATATCAAAGTATGGCAAAAATACTTCAATATTCATTACTCGATATTCAATATTCTTCTTATTCCCATCCCCAGGCCGGTGGCGGAATTTCGGTTTCATCCTCAAAATTAAAACGGATACTGAAATAGCGGTCGGTGCCAATTCTTCGAAGGTTGTAGGTGAAATATTCATCAGGCACTACTTCGATCCACCAAATATTACTGGCAGCTGCAGGAATTAGGTCTGCCGTTTCCTGATCAGCTGGAAACATTTGTAAAGCAGGTAACCCGAGTCGCTTGATAAATGTCCACCGTACATGGTCACTTCATCCTTACTTCCGTCCTCATGGCGGTGATCATGTTGCAAGTTAAATATCGATCACCCTTTTTGGTCAATACCCAAGTCCGGGAACCATATCACCTACAAAAAACGGAATGCTGATGATCTCCTCATCACAGGAAAGCACATGCATAACCAGTTCATTATTCCGAAAATCATCGTCGTCGCGGGTGCTTCCAGTACTCTGCTCCGATATAAGCTTTTCCGCAATGCTTGCTCAAATTATTCCAGAATATATCTGAAGGGTTTTGCTGAGCTGATGCGAGTAAAGGCACAAAAAGGATCACGGTAAAAAGAGAAAATTTCATGGGTTGCTTTCTGAACTCAAATTAAGTGAAAATATAGAAAGAACTTCGCTACGATTTAATAGATTGCCGCAGGCTGTGTTCGCTACCGCTCACTGCAGCTTCGCAATGACTCGTCTTTGGTGAGCGTGTTTAATACCACCACCCAATCCATAAAAACACCCGTCCTTGCGAGGAGGTACCCCTTCATAATGTAGAACTGGTTGCTTAACGAGCACGGCAATCTACCTGATACAATTTGTAAGGCAGTATGCCAAGTATTAACTGTCCTATTCATTTTATACCATATTTCAATCGAACTCAGCTTCTTATCAAAACCAAAGTAAAAAGAGGGAGTATTAAACTCCCTCTTTTTTATCTACATCTCCTCTTCAACTACTTCAATTCCTTCCTGATATGCATCCATTGGGATACATGCACAAACGAGATTTCGATCTCCGTATGCATCATCTACTCTGGATACTGAAGGCCATAATTTATCGTATTTCAGATCTTCAAGAGGGAAGGCTCCTTTCTCACGGGGATAACTTCTGGTCCATTCATCGGCAACCATCACGCGCTGAGTGTGTGGGGCATGCTTAAGCACATTGTCCTCTTTATCTGCTATACCATCCTCGATCTCCTGAATTTCTTTTCGGATGGAGATCATGGCATCACAGAACCGATCCAGTTCTTCAACCGATTCACTTTCGGTTGGCTCGATCATCAGTGTTCCCGGAACCGGAAAGCTCATGGTAGGAGCATGGAAACCATAATCCATCAATCGTTTGGCCAGATCAACAGATTCAATACCGGCTGACTGCTTGAATGGACGAAGGTCCACAATGAATTCGTGCGCTGAACGGCCTGTCATACCGGTATATAGGATCTCATAATGATCCTTGAGGCGATCCTTTAGGTAATTGGCATTCAGAATGGCATATCGGGTAGCATCGGTCAGTCCATCACCCCCCATCATTCTGATATAAGCATATGATATGGTTAGAATGCTGGCACTGCCCCATGGTGCTGCAGAAATAGCCGTAACACCTTTGTCACCACCGGTCTTAACAACAGAGTGTGAAGGCAGAAATGGCACTAAATGCTTAGCCACTCCAATCGGACCCATGCCCGGTCCACCGCCACCGTGCGGGATACAGAAGGTCTTGTGCAGGTTCAGGTGACACACATCAGCTCCGATCTCACCCGGACTGGTAAATCCAACCTGTGCATTCATATTAGCACCATCCATATAAACCTGTCCGCCATGCTTATGAATGATCTCGCAGAAATCCTTCACTTTGTGTTCGAACACTCCGTGAGTGGATGGGTAAGTGATCATAAGTGCAGCAAGTCGGTCACTGAATTTTTCAGCTTTTGCCTTCAAGTCATCATATGAGATGTTGCCGTGATCATCAGTATCAACCACCACCACATCCATACCGGCCATTACAGCACTTGCAGGGTTAGTGCCGTGAGCTGATGAAGGGATCAGTGCCACATCACGGTGATCATCACCATTAGCATGATGATAAGCACGTATGGTCATCAGGCCTGCATACTCACCCTGAGCGCCGGAGTTTGGCTGCAGAGACATTCCTGCAAAACCGGTGATCTCGCACAGCCAGTCACTCAACTCATCAAATAACTGAGTGTAACCCTCGGCTTGTTCGCGTGGTGCAAACGGATGTATCTGACCAAATTCAGGCCAGGTAACCGGGATCATCTCTGCTGTTGCATTCAGCTTCATGGTACAGGAACCGAGAGAGATCATGGAATGAACCAGGGAAAGATCTTTATTCTCGAGCCGCTTCATATAGCGTAGCATCTCATGTTCAGAGTGATATAAGTGAAACACAGGGTGATCCATGAAATCAGTGTTACGTTCTATCGACTCAGGATAATCAACTTTGGCATTTTCAGCCTCAGCATATACATCAAATGAGTTCTTTTTGCCCAAAGCTTTTGCAAAGATATTCAATACAAGTTCCACATCTTCAAGATGTTTCGCTTCATCAAAAGAAAAGCCGATGGTGTTTTCATCTACATAACGGAAGTTCGTTTCATGCTTTTCAGCAATTTCCCGCACTTTCGCTGAATCAGCTTTAACGGTGATGGTATCAAAGAATGTTTCAGTCAAAACCTCCACACCCATCGCTTCCAATCCTTTTTTAGTTAGTTTGGTCAGTCCATGAACTTTGGAGGCAATTTTCTTGAGTCCTTCAGGTCCGTGATACACGGCATACATGCCGGCAATAACAGCAAGCAGTACCTGAGCGGTACAAATATTGGAAGTGGCTTTCTCACGACGGATATGCTGCTCCCGTGTTTGAAGCGCCATTCGGTAAGCCGGTTTACCTTCGGCGTCCTGAGTCACACCGATAATACGACCGGGTATCTTACGCTGAAATTTTTCCTGAGTCGCAAAGTAGGCAGCATGTGGTCCGCCATATCCCATTGGAACCCCAAATCGTTGTGATGAACCAACCACAACATCAGCTCCCATTTCACCCGGTGCTTTTAATAAAGTCAGACTCAATAGGTCTGCAGCAACAACAGCAAACACGTCGTTTTCATGGGCTGCTTCAATAATATCTGTATAATCCTCAACCGAGCCATCAGTGGCCGGATATTGCAATAACACACCAAACAGGTTTGAATCGGTGACGTCCAATTCTTTATAGTCTCCAACCACGATCTTTACATCGATCGGTTCAGCCCGTGTTTCAAGTACTTCGATGGTTTGCGGGTGACACAATTCAGACACAAAAAATACGTCAGCTTCCTTACGCTTTTTTCCTTTGCGTTGGCCAAACAACATGCTCATAGCCTCAGCTGCAGCGGTTCCTTCATCCAATAAAGAAGCATTTGCCAGTTCCATGCCTGTAAGATCAGCTACCACAGTCTGAAAATTGATCAAAGCTTCAAGACGACCCTGTGCGATCTCAGCCTGATACGGAGTATAAGCCGTGTACCACCCGGGATTTTCAAGAATATTTCGCTTGATCACATTTGGCATGTTGGTGTCGTAATACCCCATACCAATAAAAGATTTGTAAATACTGTTCTTCTCAGCCAGCTTTTTGAATTCTGTCAGAAAATCGGCTTCACTCAGTGATTCAGGCAGATCCAGTGGTTTTTGCAGACGAATACCTTCAGGGATGGTCTCATCTATAAGCTCATCAAGTGATTCAGCTTTGATAACCTCCAGCATTTTTTTTGTTGATTCCTGATTGGGTCCGTTGTGTCGGTGAGCAAATACTTCTCGGTCGAAATTGATGTTCATTTAAGCTAATAAGTGAGGTTAGATATTTAAAAATGAAACACTGAACAGCCGTCTTACATTTCCTAAAAACAGCTTTAAATTCGGATTCTGTAAAATAAGGAAAAACGGGCTCAAAAAGACATCATTTACCTGCTCAATAAATTCAGTTTCTCATTTTTTTTGTATTTATTACAGCTCTAATCAAAATCAGTATTTCCGCTAATTAATTTTATCAAATCATGGGAAAAGCACTAAAACTTTTAGTCGCCGTTTTGCTTTTGGGCACCGGCAGCATCTATGCACAGGATGCAAACACATTAAAAATTGTAATTGAACCTGATCCTGTCGTCGTAGAGGTAGGCAGCGAACTTCAACTACAGGCAAAATTGGTAAACGCTCAGGGACAGACATTGCCTGACACCGTGTTATTCTTCTCCAGAAATGGAGCTGACCTGGAAGTATCACGTGAAGGATATGTAATAGCCAATAAGCCCGGCAACTATAATGTAATTGCCATGAGATCCGGTCCACGAGAGGAACGGGTTACCAAGAACTTTGAGATCGAAGTGCCTTACCCTCCTATCGCAGAAGTGTCGTTCAAAAATATACCGGACAATGTATATGCCAAGACCACCATTGATCTTCATGTTGATGTGATCGATGAGATGGATCTTATCAGAGATAATCCGAATGTAACTTTCAGAAGTAGCAACGAATCTGTTGCTATGGTAAGTCATGGCAAGTTGCTAGCTCTTAAGCCCGGTAATGTTCGTATTACCGCTTCATCAGAAGGTAAATCTGCAACTCTTAACCTCAACGTTAAGAACAACCCTACTGAAGTCATTGAAATCGCCAATACCGAGACCAATGTCAGAACCGGTGATGTGATCACATTGAACGCCACAGCAAAAGCTTCTAATGGACGAAATGTAGATGCACCGATCACTTACTCTTTTGTAGCACAGCCCGATGACAATCTGGGGCAAGGAGCTGAGGGACAGATCAACCAAAAAGGGAAATTTGTAGCAAATGTACCGGGAACCTTTATTCTGAGTGCACGTTCCGGTGATGCCGTGACCGATCAGGTGGTCCGTGTGCGTGAAAGAAATATAGCAAAAGACGTTGAGCTTATCGGCCATGCTGAAATTCTCGATGTACATACCTCTGACCTTTGGGTCTGGGAAGGTGTTGACGGTCGTGATTATGCCATCACAGGAACCTGGGGCGCAAATGGTGATACTTATTTCTGGGATGTAACCGACCCTGCTAACATGATCGCTGTCGATACAGTACGCGTGGATGCAAGAACCGTAAATGATGTCAAGATCTCTGAAGACGGAACCATTGGCGTTCTTACCCGAGAAGGTGCATCAAACCGTAAAAACGGAATCGTGATCCTTGATGTATCTGATCCACGAAATGTAAGTGTGATCTCTGAATACACCGATGGACTTACCGGTGGTGTTCACAATGCCTTTATCTATGAAGATCACGTTTATGCTGTTAACAACGGTCGCCGTTACGATATCATCAATATTGAAGATCCTGCAAATCCTTATACTGTTGGCAGATTCGAATTAGACACTCCCGGTCACTCTATCCATGATGTATGGATCGAAGATGGTATTGCTTACTCCAGTAATTGGAGAGACGGTGTGGTAGCTGTTGATATCGGGAGCCGCAATAGTGAACTGGCAGATGCAGGCGGATCACCTGAAAACCCTGTGATGCTTGGCAGCTATTCCTATCCAAGTGGCCGAAATCATGCTGCTTTCCCATTTAAGAGTGAGTCTACCGGCGAATTCTATATTATTGCCGGCGATGAGTCATTTCCGTATGGATTACCCTCACGGAGTAATCCTGTAGCTGCTGCCGGATGGATCCATTTCATCAATTTTGATGGATGGGGCAATCCTGATGAGGTAGCGCGTTATCAGGTTCCTGAAGCCGGTACTCATAACTTCTGGGTTGTCGGTGATGTTCTTTACGTTGCCTACTATAATGGCGGACTTCGCATCGTGGATATTTCCGGAGAACTGATGGGTAATCTGTATGATCAGGGACGAGAGATCGCTAAATTTGAGCCAACCCATCCGGATGCCCTCGTACCTAATGCTCCGTTCACTTGGGGACCGCAACCTCACAAAGGAAACATTTTCTTATCAGATTGGAACTCAGGAATGTGGGCTATCAAATTGGTAGATAAGCCACAACCGGGAACCAATTAAACCAAATCAAGAGTATAAGCACTATGCAGTTTAAGAGAGTATTACAGGCAGTTTTTATCGGTGGGTTCCTCATATGGGGAACTTCCGATATTCTTGCTCAGGATTATTATTTGTACGTTGCCGCTGAATCTGACGATCAGGTTCACCTGGTTCATTTTGATGGTGAAACCCAGAATGGAGAAATAGCTGAGACCATTGATGTTGGAACCTGGCCTCAGGAGAACGAGGGACCACACGGGCTCAACGTTTCACCGGATGGTGAACATTGGTTCGTAAGTATTGCTCATGGCATGCCCTATGGTTCGCTATGGAAATACAAAACAGGTACCAACGAGTTTGTCGATAAAGTGGAACTCGGTCTTTTCCCGGCCACCATGGATATCTCATCTTCAACAGGGCTACTGTACATCGTAAACTTTAACCTTCACGGTGATATGGAACCCAGCACGGTTTCTGTTGTTGAACCTGAAAGCATGATGCGCTTAGATGATATCGAAACAGGGATCATGCCACACGGTTCTCGGGTCACTGATGACGGAACCCGTCAGTATCACGTCTCCATGATGACGGATGAACTCATTGAGATAGATACCAAAACCCTGGAGGTATCCAAGCGATTCAAACTGGGCAAAAATGCTGACAACAGTCAACATACTATGACGGCAAGCTCCGATATGGATCACTCCAACATGGATCATTCGGATCATCGGGAAATGGGACACAATCCGGTAGAAAAGCCAACATGGGCAGATCCTCATCCAACCAAACCCCTCGTTTATATTGCCGGAAACGGTTCTGATGAGATCCTTGAAGTGGATACAAAGAAATGGGAAGTCACCAAGCGCTGGAACACCGGCAAGGCCCCTTATAATCTTGAAGTCTCCAATGATGGTAAATTGCTCGTTGTAACCTACAAAGGTGAAGGAGCCACCGGAGTCTGGGATCTGGAAAAAGGTGAAGAACTCGCCAAGATCCCTAACAGCCGAAAGGTAAGCCATGGTGTTACCATCTCACCCGACAATAAATTTGCCTTTATCTCTGTAGAGGGTATTGGCGGTGAACCGGGATCCGTTGACATCATCAACCTGAAAACGTTGAAGCGTGTTGATGTGGTTGAGACCGGAAAACAAGCCGGTGGTATTATCTTCTGGAAGATGGATAGCTGATCCAGACATTACATTAGATTTGAAATGACTACGAAGCCGGAATGATCATTCATACCGGCTTTTTTATTTCAGAGATATCATGTGGCTGACACTATGATCTTTTTCGTTTTCTTTGGCAATGGTATCCTTATCCAATGGCGAAATATTGTACCCAAGTTTGTCAGCTATTCCAACAATTAATGACTCCAGCCGTCCTTTATCTGTGTTGAATTTCACCAAAGCTGAGCCTGTCCTAATATCGATCCTTTTGGCTGCGCGGCCGATCATATCTGCACAACGAATAACCTCTGACCCACTGTAGCTTTCACTGTCCGTCAACGGACTAGGCTTAAACGACTTCTTGTGTACACTAAGCGATCTTATCTCACCTGCTTTTTCATCCTGCTGCAGCCACTCGATCTTATGATCCACATCTTTAATGTAATAGGCAAGGTATCTTGGCTTTTCACTTTCAATATGAAAACTGAATTCGGAAACCCAAATTTGTTTCACATCTTCCATAGAGATGTCGAACCAGATTCCCCCTCCTTCAACTTCCAAAACCAGTTTATCATCTGAACTTTGCCTTTCGTTGATATGCAGATCCAGTGGTAAATTAAAGGCGTCTGTCAGCTTTGAGATCTCAGCTTCCGGAAGCACTCTTAGTTTGGGGCTATCATCTTCAGCTTTTACAAAATCAGGAGCATCATTCTCAAACGTACAGGTCACACTACTTATCCTTAAAAAAATCCTGATTAGACCAGTTTCAATAGGTTCTTCGAATGCTTTAAGTTTTTTACTCATAACTAAAGTTTTCAGTGTAATTTATAGAAAGGTAGTAAAATTATTTTCTGCATAGTAATGCACAAAATTTATATATTTAGTCGTGACTAACTTTTTAATACGATTCGACAAATAACTATTTAAATTGATTCACTTTTATGGAATTTATTCCCGATTGGTTTCTCAACCTTGACCCGATCACTCAAGCACTTATAGGAGGTTTATTTACCTGGTGTGTTACCTCCCTTGGTGCAGCAACGGTCTTCATGACAAAGAATATCAACTACAAAGTACTTGATGGCATGATGGGATTTGCAGCCGGCGTCATGATCGCAGCCAGTGTGTGGTCACTGATCATTCCCGGTATTGATCTGGCAGAAGCACAGGGTATGATCGGATGGATCCCGGCTGCCATTGGTTTTCTGCTGGGTGGAATATTCTTACGCATTTGCGATGCCTATATCCCCCATCTTCATATTGGCCTTCCTCGTGACGCTGCAGAAGGTGTGGATACCAAATGGAAACGGGCTACACTGCTCGTTCTTGCCATCACCTTGCATAACATTCCTGAAGGTCTTGCCATTGGGGTACTTTTTGGAGCAGCCAGCATTGGTATGGAATTAGATGGTGGCGCAACGGTTATCGGAGCCGTTGCACTGTCAATAGGAATTGGTATACAGAATTTCCCTGAAGGCTTAGCTATATCCATGCCATTACGGAGAGATGGGGTTAGCCGACTGAAGAGTTTTAACTATGGGCAATTATCGGCTGTTGTTGAACCGATAGCCGCAGTCATTGGGGCAGCCGCTGTTATCTATATCACTCCGGCACTTCCTTATGCTCTCTCATTTGCTGCCGGTGCCATGATCTATGTTGTTGTTGAGGAATTGATACCGGAGAGTCAACAGCACGGAAATGCCGACCTTGCCACGCTTGGACTCATGATAGGCTTTGTGGTGATGATGGTACTGGATGTTTCTCTTGGATAATGAGCAAAGCTTATTAGTGCTTCAAATTTAACCGTCAAAGCTTTCTGCATTACACCAGACGAATCTACTTTTCTCAAAGCAGAAAATGCTTTCTTAAAATCGGTGCGCATTTCGTACCTTTAGCACCTTTCATATTCACCAAAAAAGCATACTCCATTGAGCGATAACAAGATCATATTTTCTATGGTTGGGGTCTCTAAGACATACAAACCCAACAAAACAGTTTTAAAAGATATCTACCTTTCATTTTTCTATGGTGCAAAGATCGGCGTACTTGGCCTTAACGGAGCCGGTAAATCGACTCTGCTTCGCATCATAGCCGGTGAGGATCAAAATTATCAGGGTGATATCAGCTTCCAAAAGGGTATCACATTTGGATATTTATCTCAGGAGCCAAAACTGGATACATCCAAAACGGTAAAGGAGATCGTGGAGGAAGGAGTTCAGGATACTATGGACCTGCTTAAAGAATATGAATCCATCAACGCTCAATTTACGGATCCTGATGCCGATTTTGAAAAATTGATCGAAAAACAAGCCAAGCTGCAGGAGAAGATCGATCGGATCGATGCCTGGGATATTGACAGCAAGCTGGAACAAGCTATGGATGCTCTCAGATGTCCTCCGGGAGACACCTCAGTAGAAGTGCTCTCAGGTGGTGAGGCAAGACGAGTGGCTCTGTGCCGTCTCTTGCTGAAGAAGCCCGATGTTCTGTTACTGGATGAGCCTACCAACCACCTTGATGCCGAATCTGTGCTCTGGCTGGAACAACACCTGGCCAGATATGAAGGAACCGTGATCGCCGTGACTCACGATCGTTATTTCCTCGATAATGTTGCCGGCTGGATACTTGAACTGGATCGCGGTGAAGGCATTCCTTTTGAAGGAAACTATAGCTCGTGGCTGGAACAGAAATCAAAACGACTGGAACAGGAAGAGAAAGAGGAGTCCAAGCGGCAAAAAACTCTCAAACAAGAGCTTGAATGGATTCAGCAGAATCCAAAAGGTCGTCGTGCTAAAAGTAAGGCTCGTATCAACAAGTACGAGGAGATGCTTTCAGAGGAATATGATAAACGACGGGACGATATGGAGATCTTTATTCCTGCCGGACCTCGCCTTGGTGACAAGGTTATTGTGGCTGATCATGTGTCCAAAGGATTTGAGGATAGGCTCCTCATTGAGGATATGAACTTTCGGCTGCCACCGGGTGGTATTGTTGGTGTGATCGGTCCAAACGGTGCCGGTAAAACCACTCTGTTTAAAATGATCACCGGAGAAGAAGAACCTGATAAAGGAACTTTGGTCACCGGAGAAACCGTCGAACTGGGTTATGTTGACCAAAAAAGACCATTGGATTCAAATAAAACCATTTGGGAAGAGATCTCAGGCGGGCATGATACCATTAAGCTTGGAAACCGGGAAGTTAACTCCCGAGCCTATGTTGCCAGATTTAACTTCAGTGGCAGTGATCAGCAGAAGAAAGTAACCGAGTTATCCGGCGGTGAAAGAAACCGTGTTCACCTTGCCAAAATGCTCAAGGAAGGCGCCAATGTTCTTTTATTGGATGAGCCTACCAATGATCTTGACGTAAACACGCTGCGCGCCCTCGAGGAAGCCCTTCTTGAGTTTGCAGGCTGTGCCGTTGTGATATCGCATGATAGATGGTTCCTTGATAGAATTGCGACCCACATTCTGGCTTTTGAGGGAGACTCACAGGTTTACTGGTTTGAGGGTAACTTCGAGGAATACGAGGAGAACAAGAAACAGCGTCTTGGCATTACCGATGATCAACCACACCGCATCAAATACAAAAAACTAATGCGTTAAATAACATTAACGGGATAATGGGTGGATCTGAAAAATAATTTGGTCTACCCTATTCCTCTCCACCTGTAGCTTTATCGGGTATATCTGAACATTCCTGTACCTTTTCGACTTCCGGGTTTTCCACTACCCAGTCATACACCTTCTGGCAATCCTCTCCATTCAGGTCTTCCACCTCAAAACTCATCCCCCCTGCACCTGAAGCTACTGTTGTACTGAGACTGTACACATCTTTTCTACTTTGAAATGGATTTTGTGATAACTCCGCATTTTGAACCCGAATACGCTTTGCTATGGCTGTGGTTCTGGATATCCTTCTAAATCTGGAACGGATATAATCTTTATCAATTCCTATCGCAGCATCCCTGTAGCGTAACCAACCCAATAATCCCATCAGAGGTAGTGAGAATATCAAAATCCATCCGTAATCCAGTAAATACCAAACAAAGGGCAATAGAAACAGGATCAAGTAAGCCGGCCTTCTGATGTAACGAAACTTAACCTTGGGCTTTGGCGTGATCTCATATTCCGGCTCTTTATAATCCGAAATAAAATCATTCAGAAATTCGCCGAATTTATCGGCAGCCAGATATGGGGCAATCACAATGGACCTCCCCTTTTGTGTTTGATTGAATCCGGCACTTTCAATGTAGACCATACCATAACCAAACGGCTGTCTGATAACCCCTTCTACAAAGCGAACAGCCTGAATCCGGTCAAACGGAATGGTAATATGTTTCCTCTCAATAAGCCCACTGGTGATGATCAATTCCTTTGAGTTCTTTTGCAGCTGAAAATCTGAGTAATTGAAGATCACCCCAAGAAATGATAAGGTCCACGAGACCACTATTATCGCAACAACAATAGTTATGATCATGGTTACATTATTGAATCCCGGTAATACTTCATATAGATAATCAATGGTTTCTTCGTTGATAACTTCATTCAACTGACCTGAAATTGCACCAAGAATAGAAGCGATCAAACCAAAATTACCGGAAGTGAATGCAGCGTACACAAGGTCTTTATTGGGAAGTTTCCAGGTGTCAAGTATCTTTTCTTCCTCATCCTGATGCTGATCAATATCATCTTCTGAGTCAAACTCAGTCTGACCATTTTTCTTCCGTAACTCGGTTCGTAGTGCCTCTGCCTCCTCCCGTGAGATTGCACTGATAGTTGCTGATTCAGTTCCTCCACCTGCGGTTTTGATCTCAACCTTAACAAGTCCAAAAACACGTTGTATTAAACCTTCTGTGATATCGATCACCTGAATCCGGTCTTTGGACATATAGATGTTATTCTTTACAAACACCCCTTTCTTGATCTGAAGCTCATCATCTTTTACCCGGTATCTGAAGACCCACCATCCAAAAACTCCCGCAATTAGTGATAGCCCAAGTCCCGCAGCCAGGAAATACAAAAAATATCCTTCAGTATTCGAGGTACCTATAAAAAACAGAATGATCAGCGTGATGAAATTCTGTTTTATAGTCTCAAAAACCTGTGAAACAGCAGCAACAGGATGTTGTTTCTTGAAATCAGACATCCCCTTTAACCTTTCTCACCAGCGTAGATATTGTGTTGCGTAATTCGGTGGCAGTTTCATCATCCAAAGCCGGGATCTCATGTGTTGTAGCGGCAGTTGAGATAGTAACAGAAGACAGACCAAATTTCCTGTAAACTGGCCCCTGCCGTGTATCCACATGTTGAACTCTGTTGATAGGCACAAGCGTACGCTTTTTAATAATGATCCCTCTCAGCAAGTCGATCTCCCTCTCTGATACGTCATATTTCCATCTCTGCCAGCGTAGTTTGGGTAACAATAAACCGATCAACAAATACAAAAATAGGGCTGCTAAAAACATCACTGAAAATAAAAACCAGTCAATGCCTAGATACCAGGAAGTTTCGGTTCCAAAAGTATCTCCAACCTTTATAATTACATAAAATCCTACTGGAATAAACCAGATCAATCCCAATATTAAAGCATTGACGGTCCACGCCTTTATGGCATTCTTATGAATTCTTTGTTCAGGTTCTGTTTGCATAAATCAACGTTTCAGATTAACACATAAGTTAGAAACAACTCACTACTAAAAAAATCAATTGCAAAAAAAAAGCCACACAAAGGTGGCTTTTTTTAAACTACGTTATAGCAGAAAATTACATTTCGTTTTTCTTAGCCTGAATTTCTTGACGAATTTCATGGGCCATGTTTTTTAGAGTCATCAGATGCTTACGAGCCCGTGTTCCGGCTGCTTTATTACTTTTCTCATAAAACTTCTGCATGTCAACCTGTAATTCTTCCACTACGTTGTTGATATCGTCCATTCTACTCATATGTTGTACTCCTTTAAATTATATTTTGGTTAAGAGCATTTATCTTAACGAAAAACACCCGCTACTAAAATGTACTGTACCTAAACAGTATTAAATTCTGTGTTAATTTAATAAATAAGTAGATAAATACATTTTTTTCTTTGTTATAATCTTTGAGGGATTTTCTCATGTTTTGTTCCCTGAATTTCTTCAACATTAAACATCATAAACAATCCTATCACTAAAAGCAGTAAAATTGCACTCATTCCCCATCGCTGACTATTCATCAATAAAGTGATCCATCCAACCATAATAGGCCCGGCAAATGTGGTCACTTTTCCGGATAAAGCAAACAGCCCAAACATTTGATTTCGCTTATCTTGAGGCGCCAATCTTCCCATAAAAGTGCGGCTTGAAGCCTGTACAGGTCCTACAAATATTCCAAGTAACAAACCCCAGATCCAGAACCAGGTTTCGGATTCCACGAAAAGTACCGCTACTACGGGTATAATCAACCCGATCAAAGCTCCTACTATGGTCTTCTTACTTCCGCTTATATCATCCAACCACGCAAAACCAAATGCACCGATGCCTGCGGTTACATTGAGCGCGATTCCAAACATAAAAATCTGTCCAGTATCGAAGTTAAAGGTACCTGCGGCATATACACCTCCCATCGCAAAGATAGTGGCGAGTCCATCATTATAGAATATTCGGGCAAGCAAGAACTTCCAGATATTCGGTTGATCTTTCAGCATTTTCAGGCCATTTTTCAATTCTCTTTTACCATCACTCAAAGCCTGTCGTATCGTTTTATTTTTGGAGGGTGTATCCGGTGTTTTAATAAACATGGGAAGACTGAACAGTGCATACCATATTCCTGTGAACAGGAAAGTGACTCTCACATTTTGGAGGGATTCTTCATTCAATCCTAACAAAGAAGCTCCATGTTCAACAAATCCAAAATATCCGATTATGAGGCAAAATAAACCTCCGGCATATCCCATAGCCCATCCCCACCCCGACCATTTCCCTATATTTAAGCTGGTGGTTAGATCCGGCAACATGGCATTGTAAAAGATAAAGGAGAGTTCAGCTCCAAGTGTGGCTATGAACGCCATGATCAAGGCGAACCAGATGTAATCGGTACTGGGTTCTGCGTACCAAAGCATGCCGCAGCCAAACACGCACATCAGAGTAAAGAAACCGATCCAAGGCTTGCGCCGGCCACCTTCATCAGCAATGGATCCAAGTAGCGGTGCAGACAATGCAATAACTAAACCCGCAATTCCGATCATGTTCCCCCAAAGTGCCGTTCCTGAAGTTTCGTTTTCTGCGATGGATTGAGAAAAATAGGCCGCAAACACAAAGGTCTGTATCATTACGAAATAAGCGGAATTTGCCCAATCGTACATGGCCCAGGCAAACAGCCCTTTTGAAGAACTCGGTTTTGTCATTATATGGATTAATGGAGGATGAGCCCGAATATCGCCTCTGAAAATGGAAAAGCAAAATATCAGATAAATCTCAGCTAATACTGCTTACGAGTTCTTTGGCCCCATTTATACAATCCGGAACCGAAACGCCCCATCTGAAATTTCCGCCAATGTGTATTCCCGCTGTTCGCTGTTCCGCGTCTATCAGTTTTTGCCGGATCTTTCCGAAACCGACATGGAACTGTGGAATGGCATTTTCCCAAAGTATTGATTTGATATATATCGGATTCTGTTTTATTCCCGTAAGCTCAGAGAATTCACTCAGTATCTCTTTTTCAATGTCTTCTACGGGTTGTTTCAGCAAAGATTTATCATGTGCACCACCTGTCATAAGTGTAAAATGAAAATGATCATCATTGCTCAATTCAGGAAAGATACTCGATTTCCAAATCGCTCCCAGCAATCTAATGTTCTCTTTTCTTGGGATCAGAAAACCAAATCCACTCTTGTTGAAATACAGATCCTCTCTCTTGAAAATAAGCTGTGTTGACAACATTGGTGAGTAGTTGATCTGACCAAGTGCTTCTTTCAGATCAGATGTAAAATTTACCAACAGTGAATATAATTCATGTGCCGGCAGACAAGAAATGACCCGATCCGACTGATATAATTTTTCATTAGTTTTTATCTGAAACCCGATATCAGACTTCTTGATCTCTAAAATCCTTTCATGGCAAATATGATCAGAGAGTTTTGACTCCAGGGCTTCCGCCAATTGCTGAATACCCTTTTGAAAGAAAGGACAACAGGTCTAACATTAGATTTCTTTTTTTTCGAGCGGAGCGTACCCATCACCAAAGAACCAAATTTTTGTTCATTTTCAGCCAACTTTGGCAGGATCTCTTTCTTACTGATACTGTAAATATCCCCTGCATAGATCCCCGAAAATACCGGATCTACCAGGTAATCCACTGCCTCTTTTCCGATCCTTCGTTCCAGAAAATCTCCCACACTTTCATCTTCATCCGGTCCTTTGGAAATAAATGGCTCTGCAAAGACGCGCCATTTACCCTTGGCAGACAACACTTTGGTTGTGAAAAGGGTTTTGGGAGAAGGAACCAGCTCCTGCAACTCACGATCTCTTACTATGTACCGCGTCTTAAAGGCTTCAGATATCTCAATTATATCGTCCTTTAAACCAATTTCCTCAGCAAGTGCACGAAGCGCACCGTCCCTATCTCGCAGAGAATTGGGTCCAAAATCCACAACAGTCCCATCAATTTCAGATGAGGATATGACACCGCCAGACTTCTTTTCTTTTTCAAAGAGAGTAAAGGGAATTCCGGCTTTATAAAGAAACCATGCCGTAGACAATCCTGATATGCCACCGCCTAAAACTAATACTTCCTTTTTGTCACCGGAGTCTTTCATTAAATACCTACCTGAAATACAACTGACATTCCGGTAGTTAAACCGATATCGTCAGAATTATTTTGATTTATGCTACTTTTTCGGCAGACTTTAGCATATTGGCGCACCATGTTTCAAGGGCATCGATCCAAAGATCATTATCATTGACGCAAGGAATTAAAATGAGATCATCCCCGCCGGCTTCCACAAAATCTTCCTTGCCGCGAATTCCGATCTCCTCAAGCGTCTCTATACAATCCGAAATAAAGGCCGGACAACAGACTGCGATTTTTTTAACACCTTCCTCTTCTGCGAGTCGGACCAGCTCATTATCAGTAGCCGGAGTCAGCCAGGGATCGATTCCAAGTTTAGACTGAAACGCAAAGCTGTAATTAAAATCTCTGTTATCAAGGTCCAGGTATTTGGCTACGTTTTGGGTAGTTTTAACATCCTGATGACGATAACAAAATGTATGTGCAGGAGAATTCACATTACAACAATCCTCACACTTAAGGCAGTGATCGCCGGTTATATCTCTTTTCTTGATATGTCGCTCCGGCACCCCATGGTAAGAAAACATCAGGTGGTCAATATCATGCTCTTCTATGTAAGGACGGATACTTTCTCCAAGCGCTTTTACGTACTGTGGATCATCATAGAATGCGTCTTTTGTGATCATCTCAAGGTGTGGATACTTTTTCAGCCACACTTCCTTGGCTTTTTCAATGACTGTTTCAGTGGTAGCCATCGCATATTGGGGATAGAGCGGGATCATAAACACTGTTTCCAGGTCAGGATTTTTTTCCATCAACTCATCAAAACCGGCTTCTATAGATGGATTACCATAGCGCATTCCCATCGCTACAGGAACATTATCACCTAATCTTTTCTGTAGTTTATCAATTACTCTCTGTGTAATAACTATTAATGGTGAGCCTTCATCCCACCAAATAAGTTCGTAGGCTTCAGCTGACTCTTTTGGGCGAATCGGCAGAATAATTCCTTCAACCAGTGCCTTTCTTAATGGAGTTGGAAAATCAATGACCCTCTTGTCAGTTAAAAATTCTCTCAGGTAAACTTTTAAATCTGCCGGTTCATAACTATCCGGAGATCCGAGGTTCACTAATAATATGCCTGTTTTAGATTGTTCCATGCCTTATTTTAATATATGTTCTGCTACAGTCGAGCAATAAGTTTATTTAATATGAAGAAATTATGAATTCCAAGAAAAATGGGCCTGTATTGATCATTGGATGTGGTTGGTTAGGAAAAAAATTAGGTTCTTATCTTATCTCAAAGAAGTTAACTGTGTATGGTACTACTCGCTCTTCTTCGAATTTTTCTGAGTTAAATGCACTTGAGATCAAGCCTGTAAAGCTTGAATTACCTTCTGCATCCCTTTCCGATATTCGCTTGCCCGATGTTAAGACTGTGATCATTTCTATTTCACCCGGTCGAGGGAAAGACAGAAATGATTATCCAAAAATAATTGGACAGCTTTCTCAGGTCCTGGCTGAAAGAAACGTACAGATCATCATGTATAGTTCCACGTCAGTATATGAAGATACAAAGAATGAAGTCACAGAATCAGATGCGGAACCTGAAGAAAAAAGCAACAATGCAATTATTGCAGCTGAAGGTGCTTTAATTAAATATTCTCCCGATGCTGTAATTCTGAGGCTTAGTGGTTTATATGGAGAAGACCGACATCCGGCAAAGTATATGGCTGGAAGGAAAAATATTGCCGGTGGTGACTCCCCGGTTAACCTGGTTCACAGCGATGATGTAATCCAGGTAACGGCTAAAATAATCGAAAAGAAAATCAAAGGTGAGATCTTCAATGTATGTAGTGGGAGCCACCCTTCCAGATCTGAGATCTATACCAAAATTGCAGAAAGGCTTGAATTGAAAAAACCCACTTTTGAAGAAGGCGGTTCAGATGGGAAAAAAGTTTCTTCTGAAAAATTGAAAAAACAATTAAAAATTAGGTTCCTTCATCCGGAACCATCGGAATTCCTGGCAGATTAATTGGTTTTGAGTGTGCCTTCGTTCTCCAGAATCTCCAACGTTTCTGCTGCATGACGCAGATGTGGGATAAAAATACTACCTCCTACGATCAGTGCCACATTCAGTGCTTCCACGATCTCGGCTTTAGTCGAACCCGCCTTGGCGCATTGTTCCAGGTGATAATCAATACAGTCGTTACAGCGAAGCACTGCAGAAGCTACCAATCCCAATAATTCTTTCGTTTTTGTAGGCAACGCCCCATCCCGGTAGGTATTGGTGTCCATATTAAAGAATCGCTTGATCCCGAGATGTTCCAGGTCCATCACTTTTTCGTTTTGGATCTTGCGTTCTTCTCTGAATTGTTCTAATCGGTTTTCTGCTGACATAATATCTTTGGATTTTAGTACCAATAATTCATAAACGAATAAAATAGGGAGTTTTTAGGGAATTCATCTAAATATTTGGTAACTGACTCTCATCCCCGCAAGCCGCAGCTAGCTGCACTTGCTGTCCCTCCAGAGGGACAAAGATGAATACCAAACATCCAACAAGGAAAATTAAATATTGAAGTAAAGAGTGTTGGCGAAGGCATCAATTATCTCTCTTCGGAGAGAGACCGATTTCAGCTTTGTCCCGAAAGATCTCGGGAAGAGCTGAGAAGTCTTTGGAAATATTAGTTTATGTAATCCTGCATAATCGCTTTTTGAATCCTCATACACTTAAGTATCTTCTTGTGCTTGCACGATTTAGTAATACAGTTAAATGTTCCGAAAAAAGACAGAAGCTAAACACAAATTGGTAGTTATCGGCGACAGCCTTACTCAAGGCTTCAATAACGGGGGTATTTATCGAACCGATATCAACTTCCCTTCTTTCATCCATAGGTGTTTTGAAGCAAGGCACGATTTTGATCAGCCAAGTTTTACAGCACAGGCCGGCATTCCATTGAATA
Organism: Gracilimonas sp.; assembly: GCA_034520725.1. Classification (GTDB taxonomy): domain Bacteria; phylum Bacteroidota; class Rhodothermia; order Balneolales; family Balneolaceae; genus Gracilimonas. The sequence continues at coordinate 154,553 of JAXHNH010000020.1, forward strand.
TTGAGGTGTTGGTGAGAGGTCTTTCCGACAAATATGGGGATGAAATTGATCTGACAGAATTTCTTTCTGCTTCTAAATACATATTCACAACCTTCAAGAGGATCAAAAAATACTGGGAAGGTGGCATGAAGGACCTTTCGGTGGAACGCACCTTACCCTATCACAATCAGTCAGTCTGGGGGTTTAACGTCAGCGATTCCTGGATGGTAACCGAAAAGAGTAGTCGCGACTACATTCAAAATAATCCGGAATCTTTTACAGTGTTCAACATGCTGCCGGTCCATGCCAAGTTTACCACTGCCCGTTTGGTTTTAAATCCCTCACTCAAGGAAGAATATCAGCAACGCTCACAGATCGACAATGCCCGTATACTGGCTGAGGATGGAGGGATCGATAATCTGATAGTTTGCCATGGCCACAATAACATCCTTGCTGCTGTCACAGACCTAAAAGTTATATGGACGGAGGACAAAGATGACCTTGAAGCTTTTCCCGGCCATCGTAATTATACCGTTTACCGACCCGAACATTTTGAGCAACAGTATCGGAAATTGGCTGAAAAAGTATCAACCCTTGGAGCCAAAAGGATCTTTGTACCCACCATACCATATGTGACCATTCCTCCGGTTATCCGTGGTGTAAATTCAGATCTATCAAGTAAAAGATTAGGATATTTTGACTATTATACCCGTTTTTGGATATGGGATGAGGACTTTCACCCGGACAAACACCCACACCTTACAAAAGATCAGGCCATTCAACTCGATTTTACCATTGATGCCTATAATGAGATCATCAAACAGGTCGCAGATGAATATGGATGGACTGTGGTTCCCATCGCCAGGAATGTAGCAGGACTTGCAAGGCGCCGGCTTGGAGGTGAATTGGTGCGGGACCTTCCCAAAGGACTTGGCAGGGCCCTATTAAAAAAAGAGTCAACCAAACACCTGGTTGACGAATCAGGAGAAATTAACCTGACCACAGACTTCATTCGGCTAAATAAAGAAGGCAAGATCTACAAAGGTGGAATATTCAGCCTGGATGGCTTACACCCCACTACCATCGGATATGGATTGATGGCCAATGTTTACATTAGAACCATGGCGCGCGCCGGAGTTAAATTTGAAAGAGGAATTAACTGGGATGAAGTTGTGGGTGAAGATACTCTCGTCAACAACCCACCGATTCTGCTTGCCGAGTTACGTATGGTTCTTCGAATGCTCGCCATGAATCATCAGGAAAAGATCTTCAGTGTCAGTAAAAACATTCTCAGTCAGGTCATGGAGATAGTCTCTCCACGACACCACGACTGATGCCCGCCCCGTGATTTAATACGCTCTCCTTACATTCAAGCTTAATTTAGATTTATTCTATATAAGCTTTGATTCCGTTTAAAAAGCTTCTTACCTTAGAATCGTTCTAAATAAAAACAACAATCAAAATTATTAGTCCCACATACAATGAGGCTTTCAAAATTATTTTTACTTCCCTTTTTAACAATCGCTCTTATTTCCTGCGATACCAACAACAGTGATGACAGCGCGGACATTGATGTCCCCCCAACCTATGAGTTTGAACGAAATGGCGAATCTTCCGTAGCCTTCTCAGGACAAACAACCCGCATTAAAATGGGTAATGAGTTGTTTGACGCCATGTCTGATTTCGATAACACCACTGAACAATCAATATTAGAGATGTATCGTAATCAGGATGAAAACGGTAATGAGGTAGACCCTTTCTCTGATTCAGATCTCAACGCCTCCTCAAAAAGCGTTAAAGGTAAGATAGCGGCATCCCGCGATTATTTTGCTTCCAATGCTACTCAGGCTGCTGAAATCAAGAATGATTTCGAAAGCTGGTTGACCGGTCAGGTTAATGAGGTATTTCCGAACCAAAATGAGCTTGCTGAGCCAGGATTGCCTGGACAAATCGCCGATGGCTCCAAAGAGCGCTACATTAATGGTCAGGGCCTGGAATACAATCAAATGGTAGCGAAGGGCATGATCGGTGCGCTTATGGCCGACCAAATGCTGAATAACTATCTAAGTCCTTCGGTACTGGATGAAGCTACTAACCGAGAGGAAAATGACAATGGTGAAACCGCTGAAGGTTCCAACTACACCAACATGGAGCACAAGTGGGATGAAGCCTTTGGATATATTTACGGTACTTCTGTTGATCCTGCCAACCCAAATGCCACCATCGGTAGTGACGATATATTCCTGAATAAATACACCGGACAAGTTAGCGAAGATGATGATTTTTCAACGTTGGCTGAAGACATTTACGAAGCCTTCAAATTGGGCCGTGCAGCTATTGTTGCCGGAGATTATGAAGTGCGTGATGAGCAAGCCGCCATTATTCAGGAAGCCATTTCAACGGTTATTGGTGTTCGCGGAGTGTATTACCTGCAAGCCGGAAAGCTTCAGATCGAAGCCAATGAACTCGGTTCTGCTTTCCACTCTCTTTCAGAAGGATACGGATTTATCTACAGCCTGCAATTTACACGTGTGCCCGGTACCAACCAGCCATATATGAGCCACAGTGAAGTAGAAGCAATGCTTACCGATCTACTTGATGACGGTGAAAACGGACTGTGGGATCTTGAGACTTCAACCCTTGATGCCCTATCTGAACAAATCGCCAACAAATTTGATTTTACGGTAGAGGAAGCCGCTTCTAACTAATTCAATTTCCAAATAAAATTGCTGGCAGTCATTTTTGGCTGCCGGCTTTTTTGCTTTTAAAAAATTATTATCATGAAAAAATTTGCTGCTTTAATTGTTACTATTCTCTTGGTTTGGAGTTGTACCGATAACGGACCTTCAGGCCCATCTCCCGATGATTTTGACCGAGGAGCTATTTTAGAGAACTGGGCAGATAACCTCATCGTGCCCGCGTTTTCAAATTTTGCAGAAGCCACTGCACAGCTTCATACATCTGCAGAAAACTTTTCAGCTGAACCTACTCAGCAAAACCTTGAATTTTTGCGTGACAGCTGGAAAACAGCCTATCTCGCCTTTCAGCACGTTTCTATGTTTGAAATGGGAGAAGCCATGCAGGTTCGTTTTCGGGATAACCTGAACATCTATCCAACTGATACCGTGGAGATCGAGAACAGTATTCAATCCGGTGATTACAACCTCGAACTGCCGTCATTAACTGATAGTCAGGGCTTCCCTGCTTTGGATTATTTAATGCACGGCTTAGGTGAAAACGATGCAGAAATTCTCTCTTTCTATATTACCGATAGCAATGCTGAAAACTACAGAACCTACCTTACTGACCTCACTCAAAGAATTGATGCTTTGACTAGCCAAGTGCTGGAAAGCTGGACTTCCGGCTACCGCGATGAGTTTGTCAGCAATTCCGGAAATGGCGCCAATTCTTCGCTCGATATGATGGTGAATGATTATATTTTCTATTATGAGAAATACCTTCGTGCCGGTAAAATCGGCATTCCAGCAGGCGTTTTTTCCGGTTCACCTCTGAGCACTCATGTAGAGGCATATTACAGTAATGGATTTTCCAAGGCGCTGTTCAACGAAGCATTGACTGCCAGCAGTAACTTTTTTAACGGAACGCATTTCGATGCAGAAGTGGACGGTCAGAGTCTGGATGATTACCTGGATTACCTGAACACTATGAAAGATGGCTCGGATTTGACAGCCTTGATAAATAATCAATTTGAGCTGGCTCAGGAAGAGGCGGAAGCTCTTGATCCTGATTTTGCAGCACAGGTAGAATCCGATAATACTCTAATGCTTTCCACCTATGATGAATTGCAAATGAATGTGGTTTTCATGAAAGTAGATATGCTTCAGGCCCTGAACATCAACGTGGATTATGTTGATGCTGATGGTGATTAAACGATGAATACAACTTCGTTTCGGTCATATCTAAACACCAAAACCAATGCTGCTCCATTAGCTGTTTTCCGGATCTTTTTCGGAATCCTGATGCTGATCAGCATTGTTCGTTTTGCCGCCAATGGCTGGATAGAGAAGTTGTATATCGAACCGAATTTTTTCTTTTCTTACTATGGATTTGAGTGGGTTCAGCCTCTTGGTGAGTGGACCTACCTCATCTTTCTGATCTGTGGAATTTCAGCTTTTTTTATCTCCCTCGGATTTAAATACCGGATCTCCATTATCGTTTTTTTCCTCAGCTTCACCTACATCGAGCTGATGGACAAAACCACTTATCTAAACCACTATTACTTCATCAGCATCCTCAGCTTCCTAATGATATTTCTACCGGCTCACGCCTATTATTCGCTGGATGCATACAAAGATAAAGATCTTCGATCACAACGGATTCCAAGCTGGTGCATCGATGCCATAAAACTCCTGCTTTTTATTGTATATTTCTATGCAGGGCTGGCAAAACTGAACTCCGACTGGCTGTTTGAAGCTATGCCGTTGCAGATCTGGCTGCCGGCCAAATATTCCATTCCTCTTCTTGGCGATCTGCTTCAGCAAACGTGGGCACATTACGCTTTTGCATGGGCGGGTGCTATTTATGATCTGACTATTCCCTTTTTATTGTTACATTAAACGAACCCGCATATTTGCTTTTATGCTCGTGGTGATATTCCATGTATTGACCCGCGTACTTTTTTCCGATCGGCATGTTCCCCTATATCATGATCGTCAGTGCGCTCATCTTTTTCGATTCCGGATTGCATAAGCGAATTCTGGAATACATTTCTAAATGGTTCAGGATCACCAAATCCTTTTTTGATAACGGAGCTGATTATTCCTTCCCGAAAACCTGGATTCGAAAAGCTTCTATGAGTGTTGTAGTTGTCTTTTTTATGATCCAGCTGCTTGTGCCCTTTCGGTATGTGCTGTATCCTGGGGAACTTTTCTGGACAGAGGAAGGCTACCGTTTCTCATGGCGGGTTATGCTGATGGAAAAAGCCGGTTATGCAAATTTTAAAGTGGTTGATCCTGAGACTGATCATCGTTTTTATGTCGACAACACAGAATTCCTCACACGGTTTCAGGAAAAACAGATGTCTGCCCAACCTGATTTCATTCTTGAGTACGCCCATTTCCTTGAAGATCATTATCAGAAACAGGGCATTCAGGATCCGGAGATCTACGTAGAAAGTTTTGTGGCTTTAAATGGACGATTGAGCCAACCTTATGTGGACCCGAAAGTAGATCTCACTGAAATAGAACCGTCACTAAAACACCGAACCTGGTTACTCCCTTTTAACGATGAAATTAAAGGCCTTTAGTCTGTTTATAATTTTCTTCCTGTTTTCAATTTCTGCTTTTGCTCAGCATCAGATCTCCGGATACGTGATCGATGCAGAATCCAAGGAACCGATCGAGTCAGTTGAGATCTATGATAATAATGCCGGAAAATCTTTTCAGACCGATGAAGAGGGCTATTTTGAGATAAACGATCTGCCTTATGGAACCTATTTTCTATATTTCTACAAATTGGGTTACGAAGTAGAACAGCGACCCATAGTGCTGGATACCGAAAATGCAGACATCTATATAGAACTGAGCAAGTTGTCACGGGAGATGTCAGAGGTGGCGATAACAGAGCAACGGGAAAAAATATTCTCCATGCAGCGTCTTCGGGAAGTAGAAGGCACTTCTATCTATGCAGGAAAGAAGAATGAGGTCATCGATCTGGAGCAAATGGTGGTTAATACCTCCTCCAATAATGCACGACAGATCTACAGTCAGATTTCAGGTTTAAATATATTTGAATCTAATGATGCAGGGTTACAGCTAAATATTGGGGGACGTGGACTCGATCCAAATCGATCTTCAAACTTTAACACGCGCCAAAATGGCTACGACATCAGCGCGGATGTTCTCGGTTATCCCGAAAGCTATTATACCCCTCCCGCTGAAGGCATCGAAGAAATTCAGGTCATTCGCGGAGCCGCTTCCCTGCAATATGGAACGCAATTTGGGGGACTCGTCAATTTCAAGATGAAAAAGCCGGTCAGGGATCGAAACATAGAATTTACTACCCGGCAATCCGTAGGCTCAAACGCACTTTTCACCTCCTTCAACAGCCTGAGCGGCACCACCGGAAATATTGGTTATTATGGATATTTCAACTACAAAAAAGGAGATGGATTCCGTCCCAACTCCAACTTTGACTCCCAAAATGCTTATCTCTATACCGATTACAAGCTCGGCAAAAATACCACTCTAAGCACTGATTTCACCTACTTATACTATCTCGCCCAGCAGCCCGGCGGCCTCACAGATGCCCAGTTTTACCGAGATCCAAGCGTCAGCAACCGCACCCGTAATTGGTTTGAAGTAGACTGGAAACTAGCTTCATTAAAACTTGAACATCGTTTTTCTTACAAAACAAGACTAAGCGTGTTGGCCTATGGCTTAGATGCCTCCAGAAAATCGATCGGATTTCGGACCAACAGGGTTTCACAGGAAGATGACCTGAATGCACCCCGTGATCTCATTCTTGGAGATTTTAACAATTGGGGAACTGAAATTCGTTTTTTGAACCGCTATACCATCGGGGAATTGAATTCTGTTTTTCTGATCGGATCAAAATATTACCGATCTAATAATAAGTCGATACAGGGACCCGGATCGGCCAATGAAGAAGCTGACTTTACCCTCGCGGATCAACAATTTCCTAACTACCCGAATCAATCTGATTTTACGTTCCCCAATAAAAACCTGGCTTTTTTTGGGGAAAATATCTTTTACCTGAAGGACAATCTCTCTATTACCCCGGGTTTTCGGTTTGAATACATTAACACGCGAAGTGAGGGAACCTTCAAACGCGTTAATTTTGACCTGGCCGGGAACCCAATTCAGAATGAGACTTTTGAAGACAACCGTGAATTCGAACGCAACTTTGTGTTGCTGGGAGTAGGGATCAGTTATCTTCCCAATACACGAACGGAGTTATATGGAAATCTCTCTCAAAATTACCGCTCTGTGACCTTTAATGATATCCGTATTGTTAATCCTACTTTTCAAGTTGATCCTGACATTACTGACGAAAGTGGTTTTACCACCGATTTTGGCGTTCGAGGCCGAGTTGGAGAATCCATTTCTTACGATATCGGCGGTTTTGGATTGATGTATGATAATCGGCTTGGCGAGGTACTTCGCGCTGAAACTCGTATCGACGCGGATGGTGAACTAGAGGAAACAGGCCGTGTAGTTCGGTTTCGTGGAAATATAGGTCAGGCTTTTATGTACGGCATCGAAAGTTTGGTTGAGTTAAATCTACTGCCTTTATTTGGCAATGATTCGAGTGACCTCAAATTCAGTGTCTTTGCCAATACGGCCATCACTCAATCTGAATATCTTGATTCTGACATCCCCGGTGTAGAAGGAAACGAAGTAGAATTTGTTCCCTTTTTAAATCTCAAGACCGGTCTCAATTTCGGATACAAAAACCTGATGGGAAGCTTGCAGTACACCTACGTTTCTGATCAGTTCACTGATGCCTCCAATGCCAAACAAAACCCTTTTGACAATCAAAGTGGGATCAAAGGCGAAATTCCGGCTTATGATGTGGTGGATCTTTCGGCTTCTTATTCATGGAAAAATTTCACGTTGGAATCGGGCATCAATAACGTGCTAAATGCATGGTATTTCACAAGACGAGCCACGGGTTATCCCGGTCCGGGCATCATTCCATCCCCACCACGCATGTTTTACCTGACCCTTGAATTTAAGATTGGGAATTGATCGGAAATACCTGATCTGGATTCCAATTCACCGGATTCATTTCAATATACCGACGGATGTTGTTAAGGGATTTTGGATTTCGGATGATGTGGTCGTAGAATCGGGGTTGCCAAGCGAATTCATAATTTTTTTCGTTGCACCATCGGGTTACGGCACCCTTATAATGATTACATATTACCGATAAAGATTTCGACAATGGTTTACCAAATTCCCGCCGGTGGTGTAGAATCGCGTCATGGCGTGATTCTGCACCACCGTTTTCGGATATATAAATACCATTTTCATCCGGAATAATTTGAATGATCCCATGAACATGATCGGGCATAACCACAAACGCATCCAATTTCACATTGTCAAAATGATCGGGAATCTGATTCCAGAAATACCACGCCGCGCAACCCTGCTCGGTTAATCCCATCACCCTGTCCCGAATTCCCCCAAAATAATGATACCGGTCTTTGGTACATATCGTTACGAAATAAAATGATGGAAATCGGTAATCCCAACCATCCAATCGAATCGACTTCCTCCAATGTTCCATACGTTCTTTCTATTTCATCATTCATTGGTAAGAGCGATTTCAATCCCATTCCTTACAAATAATTTTTCTTATCTTCTCGATGAAATAATCAACACCGTTCATCATCTCCTCATTTTATGAAATACCTGGCTGTTCCCCTTATCTTCTTAATTGCCATTTCCTGCGATTCCAATTCTAAAAAAAACTCTTATAACCCAGAAACTGACACCCTAAAATACGGGCAGGAAGTTCATCTTCAGAATGTTGCGTCAGCTTACTTTTGGCGGTGACAATGCAGAAGCTTACTGGAGTTACGACAGCGAAGAACTGATCTTTCAATCCAATAATCCTGAGTGGGGCGTAGAATGTGATCAGATCTTTACCATGGATATTTCTGAGAAAGAAGACGGTTTTGAACCGACTATGATCAGCACCGGAAATGGCCGCACAACATGTGCCTACTTTCTGCCGGGTGATTCTACCTTCGTTTACTCGTCCACCCATGAAACTTCAATGGAATGTCCCCAGCCGCCGGAGCGTGGTGATGCCGGAGCTTATGTATGGCCCATCTACGATACCTACGATATTTACAAAGCGGATATGGATGGAAGATTATCATTGCCAAACTCACCAACGAACCAGGCTACGATGCCGAACCTACCGTCTCTCCCAAAAGGTGATAAAATTGTATTTACATCCGACCGCTCCGGCGACCTGGAACTGTACATCATGGATACAGATGGCTCAAATATCAATCAGATCACGGACGAGCTTGGGTATGATGGTGGGGCATTCTTTTCCCCCGATGGGACACAACTGATCTTCAGAGCTTCCCGTCCAGAGACGGACGAAGAGATCAACAATTACAAGACTCTACTGAAAGATGGTCTCGTTGAACCAACTAACCTGGAACTCTTTATTATAAATATAGATGGAACCGGACTGCGTCAGATCACTGATCTTGGCAATGCCAATTGGGCACCCTATTTCCATCCATCCGGAGAAAAGGTTGTGTTTTCATCGAACCATCAATCTCAGCGTGGTTTCCCTTTCAACATATTTATGATCAACGTAGATGGAACCGGACTTGAGCAGATCACTTTTGACGATCAGTTTGATTCCTTCCCAATGTTCTCCCCTGATGGCAAGAAGATCGTTTTCTCCTCGAACCGAAATAATGGCGGTAACCGATCCACTAATGTGTTTGTGGCTGATTGGGTAGACTAGATCACCTAAATCATGTTTAAAAACAAAAGCACATTTCTAATAGAGCTGTGATTTTGTTTTAGTATGACCATTTAAGTCTAAAATAAATACCGTTTGGGGTCTCAGTAAGATCCGTAAACACAGATCCTTTGAGAAGCTGGGCCAGAACGAGCAGATCAATGTTTTCGGAAAGTGACCGGGTGATTTGTGGGATCAATATGATCATCTTTCGATCGAAGCTTCCCATCACCCCTGCGGATATACTTGTTAACGGATTTACCTGAAAGGCTCCATTCAGGAAATATCCTGTTTTGGCAATAAACAGGTCTGATGCACTGGGAGGTCTTGTCAGTTGGGCAACCGGATTCACCGAGCGGTTCCAGCCACCATTATAAAGTAACTCGGCAGAGCCATACACCCCGTTTTGAAACATGTAATCAGCCCCAACGGTTGATGTAAAATGTCCGGTTTCATCAAAGAAATTATCTCTGGGATGAAAATAAGTGAACTCTCCCTTGAACCCTGCATTCTTGAGGTAGCCACTCCACCCGGCTCCCAGTGCTAACTCCTCAAAATAATTTCCGGCAATGAATTGCAGATCATACTCACCTGCATTACCACGGATCATTCCGGCTATTACCGATTCATCAATAGTATCCCCAAACCGATACCCTACTTCCGCACTTGATGCATAACTCCAGGAGTAGGACGCATACAAGGCGTCGGTTCCCGGGCGCTCTTCATAATCGAAATCCAGGTATGCGTAAGCATTGAACAGATCGTTGGGATTCCACACCATAGTCTTTCCCCAATTGATCCGCTGACGGCCGGCATGCACTTCCCAAGGTCCATTAATATAGGAAAGGTGCAAGTCGATCGATTGCTGTATTTAAAACAGAATTATCAGAATCGATCCAAGTGTGACTCAGGTCAAAATATCCGGGATCATTGGACAGAAAATCACCATAACCGGGTGTGTTTTTAACTGTCCACCCGTTGAAAAGTCGGGTTCTAGCATCCGCCCTGATTTCAAACTTCTCTCCCAGATCAAAACGACTTTCTACTCGATGATGCAGAATATTATCAAACCTGACTGTCCCAAGATCATTACTCAAACTAAAAACACCCAGTTCCTTCACATACCCCCTAAAATCAGCATCAAACCCGGACGACTGACCATAAACAAACACCGGGCTCATCAAACAAAAAAGCCCAAAAAATAAACTTCGATATAAAAACTGATTACTGATCACTGTTCACTGCTTACTGTTAACTGACCACCCCTCACTTCATCCGAAGCAACCTTCCCATCCACCAGTGTGATCACCCGCCTCGCACGATCGATCACCCGCTGATCATGCGTTGAAAATATAAAGGTCATGTTCTCCACTTCATTCAGTTCTGCCATCATATCCAATAACTCTGAAGTTGAAACCGAATCCAGATTGGCGGTCGGTTCATCGGCAAGCACAAAATCCGGCTTTGAAGCCAAGGCCCTTGCTACCGCCACTCTTTGCTGCTGGCCTCCAGACAATTCTGTTGGCCGTTTATTGATCTTATCTTCCAATCCCACTTCTTCCAGAAGTTCAATGCTTTTCTCCCTGCATTCTTTGGTTGGCCTACCCTGCATCTGCATGATGAAAGACACATTTTCAAGGGCAGTAAGTACCGGGATCAGATTGTAGGATTGAAATACGAATCCAATATGATTTAGCCTGAAATTGATCAATTCCCTATCAGAAAGTGTGCTAATATCCGTATCTCTTATATATGCTTTACCATCGGTCGGTTCATCCAATCCGCCTATTATATTAAGTAGTGTGGTTTTTCCTGAACCGGAGGGTCCTACTATTGCCGTGAATTCCCCTTTCTCAATGGTCATGTCAATTCCATTGAGGGCATGTACCGGAACCTGATCCGGATTATAAACCTTGGTCAACCCTTCTGTTCGTATTACAGCCATGGTCTTATCATTCAGTTTTCGGGTTAAAATTCAATGATTTCATCGCAACCACTCATATCTTTCAATTAAACTTTCTGATGGCTTCAACCGGTCTGAGCTTAAGTGCCCGCCAAGCCGGATAAAGTGCTGATATCAAAGCGGCAACCGCCACCAATAATACAATATTCAGATAATATTTCAGTGCCAAAGAAGGATAGATCATAGTGGTAAACCCCCATCCCTCCAGTCCGTCCGCAAAAGCACTCAGATCAATTCCATTCATCCCAAAATAGGTGATTGTTAACCATCCAAGCAGCAAACCGGCCGGTGAACCAACCATGGTTAAGAAGACGGTTTCGAGCATGACCATGCTAAAAGTTCGGCTTTTATTCATTCCGATGGCGCGAAGCATTCCTAGTTCACGGGTACGTTCCATAACTGCCATCAGCATGGTGTTTATGATGCTGAAGATCAGACCGATGATTATGATGATCATCACCATATACAGTGAGATATCCTGCATATCAAAAACGTAACGGAGATCCGGGGCGATCTCCCTCCAACTTTTGACCTCAAGATTCGGAAAATCCTGTTGTATCTGACTTGCTAAATCATCAGCCACCATCAATTCACCTACATCGATCCTGATATTATGCGTTAAATTCTCTTCACCAAGCAGTTGGTTCAGATTGGCTTTATTCACAACTACATAGCTTTCATCAAACCGGCTGTCAAAACTGTCAAATATTCCGGCAACCCTAAAAGCGCCGGCTGTAATATCACCATTCACATCCTGAAAACTCAATACCATTCGAGACCTTAACTCAAGCCCAAGCCTATCAGCAAGATCGTCTCCGATGAGGATCTGATTTCGCCCGGTTGGATCAGGCATGTCCCCTTCATCCAAATATCCCTCAATTGAACGAACAGAAATTGAGGTATCATTTTCGATATCCATTCCCCAGATGGTAACTCCAAAACTGTTTCGGGCACTTTGAGCCAATCCTGAAGCCACACTTTTTGCTGAAATGTCTTTTATTGTTGAGATTTCATTTAATGACTTTACAACCTCTTCAGTGTTGTGTATCGAATAATTCGGGTTGTACAGATCCTCAAATTCAGGATGCATGATCTGAACATGGCCGACGGTTAAATTGATCTGACCTTTCAGGTAATCATCCAACATGCCGTTGAAGAAACCGGCTGCAAAAATACCGGCCCAGGTTCCCAGTAAAACGGTTACAATCACCACTCCGCTTCTGGTTGGATTTCTCCAGACATTCTTCCACCCAAGTTTCAGAATATACTTCAGCATTTCAGGACCTCATGGCTTTAACGGGATTCAGGCGACTGGCTTTGAGTATGGGATAGAGGCAGAACACCAAAGTTATCACGAAGATAATTATGGCCTGAGAGTAGAACAGAGAAGGCTCCAAAGAGAACTTTAAAACCGGCTCCATACCAAAAGTCTCGATGACCTCAGCCAGATCCCCACTGCTTGATAGCCTGATAGGATTTACATGAAAATAATAGGATATAGGAAAGGATACCGCTATTCCGGTCAGGGACCCTACCATTGCAACCAGAAATACCTCGAATGCCAATATGATCGCAATGGCGATCCTTGGCGTGCCCACAGAGATCATTACTCCAAATTCGTAGGTTCTCTCGGTGATCATCATCAATACTGTCCCAAGTATTCCGAAACCTACTACAACATAAAGGATCATAATAATGATGAACCCGCTACCACGATCAGATTCAATTGCCTGAACGAGCTCGGGCATAAGTTCTTTCCAGTCCATCACCTCATATTCTTCACTCGATAATTTTCCGGAAAGAGACTTAACGATCTGTGCAGCATCGTCTGAGTCTTCAAGAATGAGTGAGATCCCTGTGAGCCGATCCGGAGCTGCTAAAAAATACTGTGCCGTTTCCAGGGGCATCATCACCAGACTCTTATTCAGATCTGGATTTGGAAACCTTACCGCTCCTCTAACCTCATACAATCCGGCCGCACTTTGTCCCCTGAAACCCTGCCCGATCATTACCAGGCTGTCCCCAACCTGCAGTTCCAGCCGCTGCATCAGGTCGGTTCCAACCAAAACAGATTGCTCATTTAAGCTTTCAAAATAGGAACCTGAAATGATTCTGCTTTCGGGATCACTTAGTGACCTTTCCTTTTCAGGATCAATGCCAATGACCATGGCTGCCCGACTTTGTCTCTCACCTGCTACCAATGCATAGGATTCTATTCTGGGAACAGCTTCAGTTATTCCGGAAGTCTGATCTATAATATTGAAAAGTGAATCCTCTGAAACTAAGGAGTATTCCAGCGTTTTATCGTCCCAATATCCTTTTTGGTGGATCTGTGCGTAGCCTGTAAAAATCCCTACTGTATTCTCTATCATCTGCTCGTAGGAACCTTCATTCATGGTCCGCATCACAGATGAAAGTATGACCGCAACAATAACCGACAGCATCGTGATGAACGTGCGCCTTTTATTACGCCAAATATTCCGCCATGCGAGTTTCAGATACAACATTATTTTTAAGTTAGCAGTTAGCAGTTAGCAGTTAGCAGTTAGCAGTTAGCAGTTAGCAGTTAGCAGTTAGCAGTTAGCAGTTAGCAGTTAAAATTTAGAGTCATTTATTTGTAAGGAATTAACTTTTAATGACTCTAACTATAGAACCACAGATTAAATTATTTCATATGAGAAAGAACAATCTTTATGACAAATCTTATGCATTCGCAATTCGCGTTGTTAAAGGATATCAATTTCTGAGTAAAGAGAAACGTGAATTCATTATTTCAAAACAATTGCTACGAAGCGGAACCAGTATTGGTGCAAATGTTTCTGAAGCAAATGGAGCTATCTCCAAGGCAGATTTTTCCTCAAAAATATCCATTGCTTACAAAGAAGCATTGGAAACAAAGTATTGGCTCAACCTATTACATGACACTGAATTCATCACAACAAAATCGCATAAAAGTATGCTTAACGACGCAGATGAACTATGTAGAATTTTATTTTCCATATTAAAAAGCACAAGAATTAACAGTAAACAGTAGTCAAAAACACTGTTTACTGTTAATTGTTAACTGATCACTGAACACGTCTCATGTTTTGGACACTAAAGAAGCTTTCAGGGATGCCTTCGTTGAATTCCATAGATTTGTACTCCAGTACCGTCATATGTCCTTCTTTATCCATTGGGATCATTTCCATCCTGGATGGTATCAGCCTCCCGTCAAACTCTTTCACATTCATTCCATTCATCACGTTGATCAGATCCCCAAACTCATCGTAAAACTCCGCCTTTAGCTCGATATATTCCTCTTTAGAGATCCACACATCTACTCTTGTCCAAACCACCGGAGCTTCCGGTTTTGGAGTCATTTCGATCTTGTAGCAATCGTATCCCTGAATGGTTTCTTCACCCACTACCTTCATGGTCATAATCTGTGACGGATGAGGATTCCCGAACCAGATCATCATTGGTAAAATCTGAGCCCATCCATGACTGCATCATCATTGAGGGTGGCATTTTAATGGTTCTTCCCACACTTGGAACCCAATTCCATATCTCGTTTCCCCGCTTTAGAAAAGCCGTTCCCCTGTCTCGGGCAGGAGCTGTTATCAGGATCATTGAGTATTCAGTGCCACGACTCCAGCTTTTCATGGACACCTCACGACTCCAGTTAGGCCGAACGATGGTCATCGTAACCTCTGCCTCGAGTGATTCTCCCCGCATTTTCTCATCCATTTTCCGGACGATCTCAGTTGCATTCTGTGCCTGTAGTATCCCCGTCAGGCATAACACAAGACCAGCTAAAACTAATAAACCTTTTCTGATAAGCATGTTTTTGACCTCCCCGGTTAATTAACCAAAAGTAAAGTCAAAATAAAATAGTGAAAACAGATTAATTTAGCGTGAAGAGCAGGAATCTGCTTATTTACGTACCGCTTTGTCTTTCTCGGGTGAATAAACCAGATCGAGGAAATTCTGGAGGATCATAGACCCAACACTGCCTGATTTCTCAGGATGAAATTGAACTCCAATAAAATTGTCTTTGGCTACAATGGCAGAAAAATCATTAATGTAATTGCAGGATGCCAGCGTGTACTCACTGACCGGGGCATAGTAACTATGTACAAAATACAGGTAATTCTTGTCGATCAGATTTTTAAGAATAGGATGTTTATCTGTAACCTTAAGCTTGTTCCAACCCATATGGGGCACCTTTGCTTTGGTGTCATCAAACTTTTTCAGTGAACCGGGTATGATCCCAAGACCAGTCGTATGCCCTTCAGATGAGTTTTCATAAAAGAGCTGCATTCCCACACAAATCCCAAGGACGGGCTTTTTGGTTTGCTTCAGCCACTCGTCAACCCCATTTTCCTTAAGTGATTCCATGGCTGCACTGGCATGTCCAACTCCCGGAAATATCACTGCCTTAGCAGTTTCCAGTTCTTCTGGGGTTTCGGCGAAGAAATATTTGGCTTCCAGTCGCTCCAGAGCATTTGCCACTGAGGCTGTGTTACCGGCTTTGTACTTGATAATAGCGATCATATGTAATCTACAACGTCCCTTTCGAACTGGGGACTAGATTTTTTATGCGCCCGTTCTGTTCTATAGCCATCTTTAAAGACCGGGCGAGTCCTTTAAAGCAGGCTTCAATTTTATGATGGTCATTTTCACCTGTGAAGCTAACATGTAATGTCGCCTTCAAGTTCATTGCCAGGCTATAAAAAAAATGTTTAACCATTTCGGTGGGAAAGTCTCCAACATACTCTCTGCTGAATTCACCTTCGAACACCAGATAAGGTCTACCTGACAGATCGATAGCCACTGTAGATTGTGTTTCGTCCATGGGTAACACGAAACCATAACGCTCAATTCCCATTTTGTTACCCAGTGCATTCGTGATCACCTCACCCAATGCAATGGCTACATCTTCGATAGTATGGTGTTCATCCACCTCCAGATCACCTTCACAATTCAGCTTCATATCTATCAATCCATGCCGGGCGATCTGGTCCAGCATATGGTCAAAGAACTTCAATCCCGTAGAAATCTCCGCTTTACCGGTTCCATCAAGATTGACCTCTATGGTGATATCCGTTTCGTTGGTTTTTCTTTTCAGGGAGGCTTTTCGGGCTTCAGTCGAAATAAATTTCACCAGGTTATCCCAATCAGAACCTGAAACTAGCTCTTTCCCGTCTTCAATCAAGATCAGGTTTTCATCTTTGGTCTCTACAGTGAGATCGGCCTCACCCTTTTTCATAAAAGATATTCCTTCCTGCTCCAGGATCTTTATTTGATCCTGATTGATCTCATCTTCACTAATGAGAATTTCACGGCCACCATCGGTGATAGTCTTCAAAGCCCGGATCGTGTTTTCACGAAACAGATATTTTCCGGATGGATCGTTCAGTGCACTTTTGGTGATGGATATCAGCATGATTATTTATTTAATGTGAAGCAGTGCTTCTATGAGATGCTCCGCAATAAAGTAGCGGAACAAGTTCAAAAATTAAAAACTATCAAATGGGACGCGGATGAGACAAATGTAGTGGGTATATGCTGTCATGTTTGACATTTTACAAATCTGTGATCATCTGCAAAATCCACTTTATCCGTGTTCCATTCCCAATCTTTACTCGCCCCAGAAACTCCGCTCGGAGCGGATTAGTTTCAAGCGTTTTTAACAATTCGGCAGACGAGCTTGGAGTCGTCGGACGAAGATTCAATTCAAACTTCAATATTCTTTAAGGCCTCAAAGAACCGGTCATTTTCAGCGGTCGTTCCGATGGTCAGCCGCAGGCAATCTTCACAATGTGGTTCATTTCCGCGATAGCGTATGATCACGCCTTCATCCGCCAGCTTTTTATAGACCTCAAGAGCATTTTCAATCCTGAACATTACAAAATTTGCATCCGTGGGGTACACTCGTTTAACCTGAGGAAATGTAATGAGCTTTCCGATCACACGTTCACGTTCTTCAAGAACCGCCTCAATATTCATTTTCACATTATTGAGGCTGGAAAATGCCTGAGTCGCCTTTTGGGCCGTCAGTTTATTGATGTTATACGGAGCCTTCACCTTCAGCATGTAGGATATGATCTCTGCATCCGCCAGGGCAATACCTAAACGAATACCGGCCAGGCCAAACGACTTTGACATGGTCTGAAGAACCACCAGATTGTTATAATCTGTAAGATTGCCAGTCAGGCTAGCTTGGCTGCTAAAATCGATGTAAGCCTCATCTATCACAACAATGCCGTCAAACCCATTCATTACCTGCATGATATCATCAATATCCAGGCTATTTGCGGTTGGGTTATTGGGAGAACAAATAAAGACCATCTTTGTTTCGGGTCGGACAGCTTTCAGTATTTTTTCAGGTTGCAACTGAAAATTCTCAGTTAAGAGCACCTCATCCACAGCTACATCGTTAATGGCAGCTGATACCTTATACATCCCGTAGGTTGGTGGATTGATGATCACACGATCTTTACCCGGAGTACAAAATATCCTGAACAGCAGATCTATCGCTTCATCACTTCCTACCCCTACAAACACATTTTCAGTTTCAACCCCTCTGAATGCGGCTATCTTTTCCCTCAGTTCATTTTGATACGGCATCGGATAACGATTCAATTCCAGGTCATCCGCAAATGGTGCCCCAAAACTGTTTTCATTGGCATCCAACAAGATCCCGGAATCAAAATCATCCCTTGCGCTTCGGTAGGGTTTCAGGTTTTTGATGTTCTCCCTAACCAGGGCTTTCATGTCAATTTTTTTCATGTATCGTATCTTAATCATTTTGTGTAGCAGACGGGACGTTTGGCAAGTCAGACCTAATGCTACACCCTATTTCAAATTTTTCAATCGCAGGGATACCGCGTTTTTATGGGCCTGAAGTTCTTCTAATTCCGCCAGTTTTTCCACTGCAGGACCAACATTCTTTAGCCCCTCTTCTGTGAGTGATTGCATAGTCACTGATTTCTGAAATGCAGCTAAATTAACCCCGCTGTACATTCGTGCATAGCCATAGGTTGGCAAAGTATGATTGGTACCGGAAGCATAATCTCCCACGCTTTCAGGCGTGAGCTGACCCAGAAATACCGAACCTGCATTAATGATTCCATCAGTATATGATTCAGCATCTTCCACATTGACTATCAAATGCTCGGGAGCGTATTGATTCGAAAACTCAAATGCTTCTTTCAGAGAATCAGTGATTATTATAAAACTGTTTTCTAATGCTCCTGATGCCATTTCTTTGCGAGGGAGCTCATTTAGCTGACTCTCAAGTACTTCTTCCAGTGTTTTCAGATCAAAGTCTTTTGTAGCTACCAAAACAACCTGACTGTCACTGCCGTGTTCTGCCTGTGAAAGCAGATCTGCAGCTACAAAAGAAGGATTCGCCTGCTTATCCGCGATCACTAAAACTTCAGAAGGTCCCGCCGGCATATCGATACTGATCTGCGCCTCAGAATTTTGCAGGATCATCTTGGCTGCCGTTACGTACTGATTGCCCGGCCCAAATATCTTATCCACTTTAGGCACCGATTCCGTTCCGATTGCCATAGCCGCTACAGCCTGTGCTCCTCCCGCTAACAGGATCTTATCGATTCCGGCTTTTTGGGCAATGTAGATGATCTCAGGTGCAACGCTTCCATCTTTGCGAGGTGGAGTAGCCAAAACTTTAGTAGTGCAACCGGCTATCATAGCAGGTATAGCAAGCATCATCGCCGTAGATGGGAGGATTGCGGTTCCACCCGGTACATATAAACCAACTCTTTCTATGGGCCGACTGACTTTCATACACCTTACGCCAGGCATGGTTTCCACTTCAAGATCGGGTGCCAGCTGTGCCTCATGAAATTGTGAAATATTTCCGAACGCAATATCGATGGCCTCCTTTACGGATTCCTCGATCTCTACCTGAACATCCCTTGGATCTAAAGTCATTGTATTCAGCTTAACTCCATCAAACTGTTCCGTAAATTGTAATACAGCGGCATCCCCCTCTTTCTCCACTGCATCAATAATGGGTTGAACCGTTCGAAAGATGGACGTAAAATCGATCTTAGGTCTCATTAAGAGCTTCTCGATCTCATCCTGTTTTAGATCTGTGTAGGTATATGTTTTCATTTCATTGCCTTTGTTTTGAGGCAGAGCCTCAATTAGTCATTCCGCAACAGAGCAGCGAAACGAGCTTTGGTTCACTTTTACTTCAATATTGGATATTCGCTGTTCCTTGTTGAATGTTCTACAAGATCATACTTTCAATAGGCAGCATCACAATATCCGATGCGCCGGCGTCCTTCAACTCCTCCATAACCGTCCAGAATTTTTCCAGCGGAATGACGGTGTGAATTGCCACCATGTTATTTTCAGCAAGTGGCATTACCGTAGGACTTTTCATTGACGGAATAATATCTTTGATTTTTTCTACAGCAGATGTAGGCGCATTCATCATAATGTAGCGGCTCTTCGCTGCCTGCTGATAGCCATCCATTCTCACTAAAAAGCGCTCGATCAGTTCTTTCTTCCCCGGTGAAAGTTCTTTATTGGTTCTGATCAATTGTGTCTGTGACTCTAGAATAGTATCCAGTTCCACTAGTCCATTCGCGCGTAATGTGCCTCCCGATGATACCAGATCCACTATAGCATCCGCTACCTCAAGCTGGGGTGCAATTTCGACAGCGCCGGAGATCTCAATGACCTGAATATCGATTCCCCTTTCACTAAAAAACTTATGGGTCAGATTCGGATAACTTGTGGCCACTTTTTTGCCATCAAAATCTTCCGGTTTTTTGATATCTCCATTTTTAGGTGCAGCCAGGGAAAGTCGACATTTCCCATATCCCAGATCCCGAATTGGTGTTACATCCGCACCGGTTTCCTGAGTTTCGTTAGCTCCTACAAATCCAAGATCACATACACCATCCTGTACATATTCCGGAATATCATCATCGCGGAGCAGCAATAGCTCCACATCAAAATTCCGGGTCTTAACGATTAGATTTCGCTTATAGTTATCAAATTCTATTCCAATGCCTTCAAGTAATGAAATGGTTTTGTCTGTCAGACGGCCACTTTTTTGAATAGCAATACGCAGTGAAGTTGAAGAGTCCTTCGTTCGGTTCATAATATCAGTAAGTAATTGGTTGATTTAAAAATTGGAAACAGGTGGATATGATCGTGTAAAAAAACGTGCAGTTTAAAGCACATGAATATGATGATGTCCCTGATGAGCATGATGGACACCACGATGTACCTGATGGGAAGTATGTATTATATTCTTTTTCACGCCTCAAAAATAAGGATAGTTTGATTTAGGTACAATTTGTTAACACACTTTTAACGAATCTTTTGATAGATACCGTTTCAATATGCTATAAACTTTTTGGTCTCTCTGAATGTTGTTTCACTGAATTAACTATCCAGTTTAGATCATGAAGTCACTTTTCTTAATATTTATAGCAGGAATTTTATTAACAGTTAACCTCTCCGCCCAGATGGAACAGGATTTCGATCTGCAGGATTATCGGTGGAATGATAGAGTGTTACTCATTTTTTCTCCAAACGCTATTTATACTGAACTCACCTCCACCATGGAGATGGTTCGGAAGAATCAGAAAGGTTTTAATGAACGGGACTTGAAAGTGTTTCATGTATTAGAGAATATCGGAAATTCTTCTGGTGATAATGTGCTGCAAAAAGCGGATGCACAAAATTTGAGAGATCGATTTGATGTGGGTTCTTCAGATTTCAAGATCATTCTAATTGGTAAAGACGGATCTGAAAAAATGAGGTCAAGTGAAGCCATAACAAAAAATACATTGTTCGAAGTTATAGATGCTATGCCAATGCGCCGTCTGGAAATGAAAGAAGATGGTTAAGGCAAATCTATTTTATTACCTTTAAAGCGATAAATATTTAAACCAAACTTATAGATCACTAGCAGATGAAGATTGACGTTAATTGGCTGGGCAAGGACTTCCATTTTGAAGCCGAAAATGACACAAAAGGTAAGATACGTATTGATGGGAATAACGAAATTGGCGGATTGGAAGGCGGCTTGTCTCCAATGCAGTTATTGCTGGCCGGTGTTGGAGGATGCAGTGCAATTGATGTTTTGCATATTCTTGAAAAACAACAGCAACCGATTGAGACCCTTAAAGTAGAAGTTGATGGTGACCGGCAGGAAGTTGAAGGCGCTTCCCATACCGAATACAGATCCATACATCTGCATTTCACCCTCTCCGGTGAGCTGGACCCGAAAAAAGTGGAACGCGCACTCAAGTTATCCATCACAAAATATTGCTCCGCTTCCAAAGCATTGGAGAAAGGATCTAACATCACCTATGATTACAAGATCGTTTAACTCAAATACCCCTCAAAATTGCTTCTGAGACGTATTTTAGCTATTTTATAATGATCAAAATTCAATAAATCAATTACTTATCTATGGCTAAATGTGAGTTATACCAAGACGTTAAAGGCGAATGGAGATGGAGACGTGTTTCCAAGAACGGTGATATTGAGGCCTTTTCCAGTCAAAGTTTTGAAAAAGAAGAGGACGCCCGTAAAGACGGAAAAGAATGTAAAGAGTGCACCAGCTATCTCCGCAAGTTTTAACTGAGACAGACTATTTTATTATTAAAGCCTCTCCAATCGGAGGGGTTTTTTTATTTGAAGTATCCATACCCCTGACTTACATCCCTCTGGTTTCGAGCTGAAGCTCTCAACCTGTCTCCCTTCAAAGGGAGAATTTCCTAAATTAATCTATAAATCGTTTCAAATCCAGAAGCCCAAACTAACCCAAAAACTGTCAACCTAAATCAGGAAAAGACGCTAAAGAGAATTCCCTCTTTGAAGAGGGACCGTAAATGATCCCTGGATCATTTACAGGGAGATGTGAGTCAGTTCAAAATGCTCATCTTACCTTTAATCGACTGACAAAATCATCTAAGTAAAGCATAACATTTGGCAGTCTTCTCTTCACATCCACATCATTTACCCTGATAAAGGTCACCCCTAATTCTTCTATTCTCTTCTGACGTATTTTATCGTCTATAAATTTTTCAGGATAGTCGTGACTAACCCCATCTATTTCAATAGCCATCATGATTTCATGACAGTAAAAATCCACAATGTAATCCAGGATCGGCACTTGCCTGTGAAACTCTACACCTAATGCTTTTCCTTTTATTTGTTCCCACAGTAAAACCTCACTTAATGTGCTGTTTTTTCTTAGTTCTCGTGCTAAATATTTCAGTTTCCGATTATATGGAAGGATCTTATTCGGCATTGTGTACCCCCTATTTATTTCTTGACCTAATTAACCCACTCACATCCCTCTGGTTTCGAGCTGAAGCTCTCAACCTGTCTCCCTTCAAAGGGAGAATTTCTTAAATTAATCTATAAATCGTTTCAAATCCAGAAGCCCAAACTAACCTCAGGCACTGTCAACCTAAATCAGGAAAAGACGCTAAAGAATTCCCTCTTTGAAGAGGGACCGTCAATGATCCCTGGATCATTTACAGGGGGATGTGAGTGGTCATTCAAGGACTACAAGCTACTATCAAAAGCCTTAATCGCATTCAGGATCATTTGAACAGATTTCTTATAGAATTCCTGTGGAATAGTTTCGAAATCGTCTGTGTGCTGATGGTAATGCTCGTGATCAGCAACACCGAAGTAAATAAAAGGCACTCCCTCCTGATGAAACGGACCATGATCTGAAGAATAGGTCCAATCGTCAAGATCGCTATTCGGATCATCATGACCATACAGTACATTGACACCGGCTTTGTCAATACCATCTATAACTGGTTTCAGTTTGGGATAGTGATACGTTCCGACCGCATAGATCTCATTCTCTTTATTTTGAGCGATCATATCGAGGTTGATATTCATTTTAACTTTGTCCAGAAATACAGAATCCTGAACCAGAGCTCTCGCTCCCTGCAGACCCATTTCCTCAGCATCAAAAGCAGCAAATACTAAGAGTGTGATTTGGTTTTACTTCATTGAAATAATCAATGTAAGCCAGCAAAGCAGCGGTACCTGATGCATCATCATCTGCTCCGTTAAAGATTAGTGAGTCTCTCATTCCAATATGATCATAATGCGCCGTGATCACTATCACCGAATCCGAATCTCCTGAGATCTGTCCGATCACATTCACCCCGTTTACTTCATCTCCTTCCCGGCTATTAAATTTGAATTCGTGTGTATAGGATCCCTGAAACGGTTCTGCTCCCTCTTCCTCAAATCGTTGAAGCAAATATTCGCGGGCCATTCTATTGCCTTCGGTTCCGGTAAGGCGACCTTCAGTTGAATCTGAGGAGATCACACGGAGATCCTCAATAAGCTGATCTGTGTTTAGTGAATAATCCTGTTCATTTGCATCTTGTTCAGTTGAACACGAAACAAAAAGAAGTACCAATAATGATAGAAGCAGTGTTTGGTTAAAGTATTTCATTAATCGAATAAGTTTATGGATTGATAGCTTGTAATATGTGACATGATCTATTTAAATATATCTTTCGGAATATGCATGGAAACCAGCATGTGTGGGACATCCACTACTTCAGCGATCTTTAGATCACCTGCCAGGGATAACAAAGCATATGCATCATTTCGGCTCATGCCTTTTTCTTCCTCCAGGTAATCGATCATGAATCGTGTAGCTTTTTTTGAAGCCTCATCTATCGTTTCTGCAAATGCCGTTACAGCATAATATTCATCGGTTTCGTACTGGGGCTCAGAGATAGCTCTTCCATCTTTGATCACCTCTACTTCATATATGATATTCATAGGAGCTTCAATAGCCGTACCGCAAACTTCCCCGTGACCCTGAGTTGCGTGAGTATCACCAATGGAAAACAGGGCTCCTTCTACAAACACAGGGAAATAGATGGTTGAACCTTCTGTCATGTTCGGGTCATCCATGTTACCACCGTTTGCTCTTGGAGGAATAGTTGACAGCATCTCATCAGTATCAGGAGCCACGCCCATCACACCGGGAAAAGGCTTGAGTGGGATCTCAATGTCCTCAGAAAATTTTGCCGTTTTACGGTCTTTACCTAGTTCAAAGGTTTTCAGATAGGGTTCGTCAAACTCATCGGCAAGGAATCCAAATCCTGGGATAATGGCCGTCCAGCCCCAATCACCCATCTCAACTTTATGCAGGGTCACTTTAAGCACATCACCCGGCTGGGCTCCCTCCACATAAACCGGTCCCGTTAACGGGTGAATAGGATCAAAGCTCAGGTTACCTAGATCTTCTACAGTTGAGTTGACAGTGAGTTGCTTAGCTGAAGCTTCCTGAGTAGCCACTTTCACTACTGCACCGGATGGCACCGTAAGCACCGGCTCAATGGTTCGGCTCCAGCGGGCATGAGTTTGAGTATCTGTTAACTCATAATCGTATTCGATTTCTTTTGCAATAGGTTTTTCAGTTTGAGTTATGCACCCAGCAATAGTTAATCCTGAAACAATTATCAGCAGTAATATCGACCGTATCATAGTATTTCCTTTTCAAATTTATAAGTTACAACAATGCTTATTCTTACTACGCACATCCCTCTGGTTGTGAGCTGAAGCTCTCAACCTGTCTCCCTTCAAAGGGAGAATTTTCTTAACTCAACTTTGAAAGTTAATATAAAACTGCAAGGCTTAAAATACCTTCTATATCTCTCTAAAGAGAATTCCCTCTTTGAAGAGGGATCGTAAATGATCCCAGATCATTTACAGGGGGATGTGAGTCAGTCTGCTATACTCCTCCAGCCTATAGCCGGCTAACAAAATCATCCAGGTAAAGAATAACATTCGGTAAGCTTTCCTTCACCTCCACATCGTTAACTCTGACAAACCTCACCCCTAATTCTTCTATTCTTTCCTGACGCACTTTATCATTTGTAAACTTTTCAGGATAGTCGTGACTAACCCCATCTATTTCGATAGCCATCATGATCTCATGACAGTAAAAGTCCACGATGTAATCCAGAATTGGAACCTGTCTGTGAAACTCAACACCTAATGACTTACCCTTTATTTGTTCCCATAGTAATACCTCACTCAGCGTACTGTTATTTCGTAGTTCCCTTGCTAAATATTTCAGTTTCCGATTATATGGAAGGATCTTATTCGGCATTGTGTACCCCCGATTTTTTCTTGACCTAAATTACCACGCACATCCCTCTGGTTTCGAGCCGAGGCTCTCAACCTGTCTCCCTTCAAAGGGAGAATTTCTTAAAATAATCTATAAATCGTTTCAAACCCAGAAAGCCAACATAACCCAAAAACTTGCTAAAGAGAACTCCCTCTTTGGAAATGTGAGGAGATAGATTCAGTTATACAAGTAAACAGATATAAAAAAACTCCTGCCTTCTTTCGAAAGCAGGAGTTTAGATAAAATTACTAACTCAGAATCAGATTATAAAATTCTGGTGATAAGGTCAGCAGTCCGTGCAGAATAACCTGCTTCGTTGTCATACCAACCAATAACTTTGACCAAATTGCCATCCACTTTGGTGCTCAATGCATCAAAGATGTTTGAGTGTGGATTGCCAATAATATCGCTGGAAACAAGTTCAACTTCAGAGTATTCCAGAATACCTTTCATTGGTCCTTCAGCAGCTGCTTTGAATGCGGCATTTACTTCTTCATCTGTTGTCTCTTTTTCAAGAACAACCGTAAAGTCAGTCAACGATCCTGTTACAGTAGGAACACGAACGGCTCCACCATCCAGTTTGCCATCAAGGTGAGGAAGTACGAGTCCCACAGCTTTAGCTGCACCGGTTGTGGTAGGTACAATATTCACGGCGGCTGCACGAGCCCTGCGGAGATCTTTATGTGGACCGTCAACCAAAGCTTGATCACCTGTATAAGAATGAATGGTGGTCATGAATCCTTTCACCAATCCAAATTTATCATCCAATACTTTCGCCATTGGGGCAAGGCAGTTGGTAGTACAACTAGCGTTGGAATAGATCTCAACATCTTTATCGATCTTCTCATCATTCACACCCAATACAACTGTTTGTACATCCTCACCGGATGCCGGAGCAGAAATGATCACTTTTTTAGCACCGGCTTCAATATGCTTTCCGGCACTTTTAGCATCACGGAATAACCCTGTGGATTCAATTACGACTTCTGCACCAAGTTCACCCCATTTCAGGTTTGCGGGATCTCTTTCTGCAGATACCTTAAAGCTATCTCCATCAATAGTAATTTTGTCCCCATCCACAGAAACATCACCGGGATAAGTTCCCTGAGCTGAATCATATTTGAACAAGTGGGCCAATGTTTTGGTATCTGTAAGGTCGTTAACACCAACAATTTCAATGCTATCTTTATGGTCTGCGAGAATAGAACGGGTTACCATTCTTCCGATTCTTCCAAACCCGTTTATTCCTACTTTTATTTTTGACATTTCTAATCCTTATTTATGATTAAATATTAATGCTCTTTGTTCACTTAACTACAATGTAAAAAGCACTTATTAAGTTCTTATGAATCCCTCTAAAAGTACCATTATAACGCCCTATTTTCAATGTTTTACCCATTACAGCCCCAGATTAAATATGGTCTTTGAAATGGGAGCGCTTTTCTGCGTATCTTTAAGCAAATAATTATAAAACAAGATAAAAAATTATATAGCTATGCCCGACCAAACACTGGAGAAATACAGAAACGAGACCTACCTGGATTTTACAGATCCTACAAATGACAAAGCCCAGAAAGACGCACTTGAAGAAGTCCGTTCTAATTTTGGGAAAGAGCATGATCTGTACATTAACGGAGAATTTGTAAAAGGAGATGCAGGGACCTTTGACAGTATTAACCCCGGGAACCTTTCTGAAACCATTGGAACCTTTCAGATGGCGAGCAAGGATCAAGCCTTTGATGCACTTGATAAAGCATGGGAGGCCTTCGAAAGCTGGCAACACGTTTCTGCTAAAAAGCGCGCAGAGTATTTATTCAAAGCAGCAGATGTTATGCGCCGTCGGCGACTTGAGATCAACGCATGGATGATCAGCGAAGCCGGTAAGAGTTATCTGGAAGCCGATGCTGACACCTGCGAAGCTATTGACTTCATTGACTACTATGCTCACGAAGCTCTCCGCATTGATGACGGAATGGATGTACTCGAAGAAACCTGGGGCGATCATAACCGCACTATTTATATGCCAATTGGTGCAGGGGTTTCCATCTCACCATGGAACTTCCCGTTTGCCATATTTGTGGGTATGTCCATTGCACCGATCGCTGTAGGTAATACGGTAGTTGCCAAGCCGGCTCCTGACACACCAAAAATGGGTCATCTTTTCGCCGAGATCCTTGATGAAGTGGGACTACCGGACGGTGTATTCAATTATGTAACCGGTGGAGATATTGAAGTAGGTGAGAATCTTGCTAAAAGTCCAAAAACACGATTCATTACGTTTACCGGTTCAAAAGGAGTTGGACTTCACCTCAATAAGATCGCTGCTGAAGTGCCAGAAGGACAGAAATTCCTGAAGCGCATGGTTTGTGAGCTTGGCGGTAAGAATGCAACGGTTGTTGATGAAGATGCTGATATTGATGCAGCAGCTGATGAGATCATTAAAGGTGCTTTTGGTTTCCAGGGGCAAAAATGCTCAGCCAGTTCAAGAGTTATAGCTCACGAAGCTATTTACGATGAACTGCTCGAGAAAGTAACTAAGAAAGCCAAAGCCCTGAGCATTGGTAATCCAAAAGAGAACCATATTTCCGGTCCGGTGATCAATCAAAAAGCCGTGGATAAGATCATGAGCTATATTGAGATCGGAAAAGAAGAAGGTCGACTGATGGCTGGTGGTAAAAGGGCCGAAACGGATGAAGAAGGATACTATATCGAGCCTACTGTTTTCGCAGATATCGATGAAAACGCACGTATCGCACAGGAAGAGATCTTTGGTCCCGTCACTGCCTTCATTAAGGCTAAAGACACTGACGATGCCCTGCGCATTGCCAACGGTGTTGATTACGCACTGACCGGTGCTTACTTCTCAAACGATCCGAAGAAACTGGATCGTGCCCTCAGAGAATTCAGAGTCGGTAACCTGTACATCAATAGAAAATGTACCGGTGCCCTTGTTGGAGCGCAACCATTCGGTGGATTCAAATTGAGTGGTACCGATGCCAAAGCCGGTGGACGAGATTACCTCAAGTATTTCCTTGAGCCGAAGTCAACCACGCTGCGTCCCAAGGATGGCGTGAAATATGACCTCCAAAAATTCGAATTCTCTAACAAGTAAATAGTAAATAAGAGATTCGGTTTTTAAACCTTATTAAAGCCCTGCATACGAAAGTGTGCAGGGCTTTTTATTTGGAGTCATTGCGAGGGTTGCAGTGAACGAAGTGAACACAACCCGCGGCAATCTCCCTGATCTACTTGGGTGGTCGCTACCAGGAGATTGCTTCGTCGTTAAAATTACCAACTAGACATCATGCTTTTCGGGTTCCTCGCAATGACGGGTTGTTGTTTGGCAATACTTATCTCAATCATCCATGTCTACATCATCGGGAGCTTCGTCTTCGTCAACGAGGTCTTCCACATCCGGAGTATCTTCAAGATCTTCGTCATCCTCATCATCTTCAGTGATAGGTACTACTTCTTTTTTAGGCTTGATCTCAGGTTTGGCCCCGGCACGCTTAAGGATCAGGGCTATATCTTCCTGATCGTTATCCATAGCGATGATCATCGCAGTATCTCCGTTCTTATCCCGGAGTTTGACGTTCGCTCCCTGATCGATCAGGTATTTCACAACATCCGTATTTCCGGACTTGGCCGCAACCATAAGCGCCGTATGTCCCCATCGCTGTTGAGCGTCTACGGGGGCTCCGGCATCAACCAATAATTGAACAGCTTCAAGATTTCCGGTTCGTGCTGCAGCAATCAAAGCGAGCTCTCCTATCTCCACTCCTTTATCAATAAATAGTTTGATCAATTCAACATTGCCATTCTCGGCAGCTCTGTTTAGTGCCGTCCCACCCATCTTGGTGGTGATGTTGAGAACAGCTCCCTCCGAGACCAGGTATTTAACTACATCGGTTTGATCCTTTTCAGAAGCAACGATCAGAGCAGATGCCCCGCTTTTATTCGTTACATTGATATCCGTTTTGCCTTTAAGAAGGTTTTTTATCTCCTCCAGATCTCCTGCTTTTGCAGCTTCTATAATTGCTGGTTGCTCCATGATGCTATATATAATTTTACCGTTATAGTTGGCGTGATGATAAAAAACGGTACGTATATCTCAAACTTATTCTTTAATAATTTTTTCTGAAGGTTATAAGATTTGAGTTTTAAGTGAGGACCGGGGACCGAAGACCGTGGACCGTTGACTGTCCTGGCACTATTGCAAGCGTCTTGCTTGTGCGGTGTAATGGTGGACCCGATTGCCCAATTCAGCAAAAGGATAAGCATAATAAAACTAAACCGTCAAATTCCTCCTTCGAAGGAGGTGCCGGGCTGAGCGAATGCGAAGCCTGGTGTTGGATGTATGGGGATTGGTTTGGCTTGGTTGCCCTTACTCATGCACTGACATCCCTCGGTAAAATCAGTGAACTGATTTTAGCCTCTCCCTTCAAAGGGAGATTTTCCGAGGTTGAATCTGAATTCTAAATTGGACTTAAGACCGGGGACGGAGGACCGTGGACCGTAGACCGGGGACTGTCTTGGCACTAGAGCGTCCCGCTTGTGTGATAGTGGATAACGCCGATTGCCCTGTTCATACCCCTACAATAAATCACTTCATCATTGGATGTTCCTTGTTGGATATTCGATATTCTTTTCCCCTCTTTATAGACTGACTAGCCTAAGCTTCGAAAGACTTTTAAAGCAATAGTAACTTCGGGGCGAAGCTTCGTTTGAGTTCGAATCTATCCCCGCCCTAAAAACGAGGCTGTTCATTGTCCCGTGCAACATTGAGTTCAGGACAGGCAATCTTTCTTTTCTGCTTGAAAGGCTGCTATCAGAAGATTGCTTCGTAGATGTAATTACTACCTCGACATTATACTTTCCATGCTCCTCGCAATTGTAGATGCCAGGTTATTCAAGGACAATCTTGGTTGAGATAAAGGCCCTGAAGGGGTCACATGAATAGCCAGGGGTAAAACCGCGTAAACGGGTGCAACCCTGGGATACATCCCCAGAATAGAGAAAACCCAAGCAACGAAAGGTGCCAAAATATCACATGGTTATCGTAGGGTTGGGTCAAGCGGGCACTAAAGCCACTGAAAAGTTGGTTGCCCAAGCTTCGTTAAACGGTATAGCCTAAATCACCTTTTGGGCGAAGCTTTGTTTTTTCATATTTCTAATCCCCGCCTACTTCAATGCTACCGCATTTCATTGACCGGGGCTATTCATATGTGACCCCTTCAGGGTCGTCTAGAAACTTGTTTAATATTCTGTCCTCGAATAGCCTGGCATCAACAGCAATAACCCAGCTCAATATTCCCCGTCATTCGTCCACGGTCTCCGGGCTATAGAGGCTTTCTTAGTTTGTTAAACATACACTTCAAAATTCAATGTTGAATGTTCGATATTCCCCTCCCGGTCCTCCGTCCACGGTCCACGGTCTTCAAGTCAATCCCACTCAAAACCTGCCTTTGCTGGCAGGCAGCCTCAAAACTACCTAAGCATCCCTTCTGCCGAATGCCCGTGAATAAACTCCTGACCCGTCATTCTCTTAGTGCCGGGGAGCTGAACTTCTTTAAGGATCACTGTCCCGGTTTTACAACCGACTAAAAGCTTCTCTGAATGTTCGGTGAGTTCTCCGGGTTTTAAATCAAGGTCTGGGCCGATTTCAGACGCATATATATTAAATTTATCACCGTTCAGTGAAGCCCAGGCTGTTGGAAACGGGCTCAATCCCCTGATTTTATTATGCACTTCAGTTGCAGGCAAATTAAAATCCACATGACAATCGTTTTTGAATAGTTTCGGGGCAGGAGTCGCTTTTTGATCATCCTGAGGCTTTAATTCATAATCCCCGGAATCGATCAGATCTATAGCTTTAACAACTAGCTCACTCCCCATATCCCGCAATCTACCATACAGCTCTCCGGTTGTCTCGTTTTTGCCGATATCTATGCTTTCCTGAAGCAGAATATTACCGGTATCCACCTTTTCATCCAGAAAGAAGATCGTGCAGCCGGTTTCCTTTTCACCGTTCATGATCGCCCAATGAATGGGCGCCGCTCCCCTGTATTTTGGAAGCAAAGAGGCATGCAGATTCACAGAACCGATCCTGGGGATCTCAAGAATTTGAGTCGGAAGGATCCTAAAAGCCACAACCACGAACAGATCGGCATCCAATGCTTTCAGTTCATCTGCGAATTCAGAAGAATCCAGGTCTTCCACCTCTATCACCGGCAAACCTAATTCTAAAGCCTTGGCCTTTACAGGTGTTGGTGAGGTCTTTGAACCGCGGCCTCGTCGCTTATCGACGTTACTGACTACCGCTTTAACGGTATGCTCTTCTGACTGATGTATCCTCTCTAAACTCGGAATCGCAAACTCCGGCGATCCCA
This sequence comes from Gracilimonas sp., assembly GCA_034520725.1. Lineage (GTDB taxonomy): Bacteria > Bacteroidota > Rhodothermia > Balneolales > Balneolaceae > Gracilimonas. Next base: position 186,519 of record JAXHNH010000020.1, read on the forward strand.
TAAAAACAATGTCCATTGATCTAGTCTTCCTTTTTCGGAACTACAGGATATTTAATTTTCTTATTCCCCGAATCGATCTCTTCCAGTTCTTTTTTGTGGAGCCGTTTTTTGAACGTGCTCAGATAGTCTATGAACAAGGTTCCTTCCAGGTGATCGTACTCGTGCTGAATCACTCTTGAGGTCCACCCACCGGCTTCCAGGCGGTGCTTATTGAAATCACGATCAAAAAATTCAATGATCACAGTTTCAGGACGAAAGACCTTATCGTTCACGTCAGGTATACTCAGGCATCCTTCTTCCATGGGCACTTTGTTACCACGTTTTTCAAGGATAAGTGGATTTATGAACACCATGGGACCGTAAGGGACTTCCCCCTCCTCGATCATAGCGTCTGTATCCATCACAAATAATTTTTTAGAGCGACCGATCTGAGGCGCCGCAAGTCCAACGCCATCGGCATTGTACATGGTTTCCAGCATGTTATCGATCAGTGTTTGCAGTTCAGGACTGTCTTCTTCAATTTCTTCTGCCTTTTTCAATAAAACAGGATCATTGTAGGTTACTATAGGTAATATGGGCATGATGTATTATGTATTCGTATCTAGATAATTTTGCAAGATGATTGCCGCTGCAATACGGTCAACGCGTCCCTTTTCTCGCCTTTTCTTTTTTGGCACTCCGACCTCCAACATTATATCTCGGGCACGGGATGAGGTGTAACGTTCATCAATTTTAATAATTTCAATATCCGGAAATTTTTCTTGCAGCTTCCTGATAAATGCTTCGACCATTTGCGTAGCCGGGCCTTCATCTCCGCTAAGAGATAGAGGCCAGCCTATCACAAACTTTTCGACAGGAGAATCTTTGACGATATTCCCGATCTCTGTAAAAACATTTTCAGGAGAAAATGTTCCAACCGGATTTGCAATGGTTTGCAGCAGATCGGTTTGAGCAATTCCGACTCGCTTTTTACCAACGTCAATTCCTATAAGGCGAGCATAATCCTGCAAAGAATCAATAAATTTTATTTTTTACCTTTAACATCTTCAAGAGGCTGACGCAAGAATTTCTTCATCAGTTTACTTGGCTTGAAATGTGTTTTACGGTGAGCCGGTACATAGATCACCTCATTTGTTTTTGGATTACGTGCCTTTGGTTTTGCCTTCGTCTCTTTTACTTCAAATACTCCAAAATCACGTATCTCGATACGGCACTCCGTATCAGCTGACATCATGATCTCTCTTAAAGCTACAATTACGGCATCTACCCATGGCTCTGCCTGAATCATGGGCTCATCCATTGATTCTGCCACCCGACGTACTACATCTCGTTTTGTGTAAGTCATCATAGTATTATTATTTAGTTTTTCTGCTAACCTTTACGTTCGCATTGTATTTTGTCCTTCCTAATCTTCTATTCGCATCTGTACTTTTGTTAGTACTTTTTAGCTAAAACGAATAAATATTATTCATTGTAAAGATAAGTTGAATAAAAATCTACCTTAACTGCGTTATATACAATAAACATAACTTAACACTGTTCTGTTTGAAGGGATCAATGACCGACGACTGCAAACGGGAGACCGAGGTTCTTAGAAAGCTAATTTTATTGATAAATATAACCAGCATTTCAGCATGCCTTTCGATAAAACAGAATCGGTAATACACTTCTAATTCAAAAATAGTCATTGCCAGGCCTTCCGCGAAGCAAAAGCCGCGGCAATCTCACTGATCTACCTGGGAGCTCGCTTTAGGGAGATTGCTTCGTTGTTATACCTCATGAACCACCATCAAACAAAGATCCGCCGCGCAATGACCTGGGCTTTACAGAGTAAAAACTCAACAAAGACTGTAATACAACATCGAGAATTCCTCCTTCGAAGGAGGTGCCGGGCTGAGCGAATGCGAAAGCCGGGCGGTGGATGTGCGGGTTTGATCTAGCCCTGGTTGCCTACGACATACCCGACTCACATCCCTCGGTAAAATCAGTGAACTGATTTTAGCCTCTCCCTTCAAGGGAAGATTTTCCTAGGTTGACTGAGGACCGACGACGGTGACCGTTTTACGCAGTTCCGTCTTCCAGTTCTTGCTCTGGTTGCCCTGATCACGACCTCACCGTAACCACTCTCCTTCACAAGAAGAGGACTTTATCTTTTCAAAGCACGGTCATTGCGAGGCCTTCAGCAAAGCAAAGGCCGTGGCAATCTCCCTGACCTACCTGGAAGGTCGCTATTAGGGAGATTGCTTTGTTGTTATACCTCATGAACCAACATCAAACAAAGATCCGCCGCGCAATGACCGACTTTAGTTATTTGAGTCATTGGTATTCTAAAAAATCCAGTACAATCATCAGACATTACATTCCTTATTGAAGAGTGCCGTGGCTTCGAATTGGATTTTATAGTTGGTATGCAGACTCGAATGGTGGAAACAATCTGGCCTTGGCACCAGTCCAACCACCACCTCAAATCCCCTCCTTATCTGGAGGAGGGGAAGGCTGCTGAATTTCGAGTTCAGAAATGTTGAATGATTAACGCCTAAGAACTCAAAAAACCAATACAACATCGAGAATTCCTCCTTCGAAGGAGGTGCCGGGCTGAGCGAATGCGAAGCCGGGGCGGTGGATGTGCGGGTTCTGATCTAGCCTGGTTGCCTACACTACCCACCACATCCCTCGGTAAAATCAGTGAACTGATTTTAGCCTCTCCCTTCAAAGGGAGATTTTTCTAGGTCGACTGAGGACCGAGGACGGGGGACCGTTTTATGCAGCTCCGGCCTCCAGTTCTTGCTTGGTTGCCCCAAATCACGCCTCACCTAACCCCTCCTTCACAAGAAGAGGACTTTATCCTTTTTAAAAGCAGGTCATTGCGAGGCCTTCCGCGAAGCAAAGCCGTGGCAATCTCCCTGACCTACCTGGGGAGGACGCTATCAGGGAGATTGCTTTGTTGTTATACCTCATGAACCAACATCAAACAAAGATCCGTCGCGCAATGACCGGCTTTACAGAGTAAAACTCAAAAAACCAATACAACATCGAGAATTCCTCCTTTGAAGGAGGTGCCGGGCTGAGCGAATGCGAAGCCGGGCGGTGGATGTGCGGGGTTCGGAAATGGCGGCCGGCAGATCTCGGCCTTGGCACCAGTCCAACCACCCCTCAACTCCCTCCTTATTGAAGGAGGGGAGGCTGCTGATGGTCTTCCTGATTTAGGTTGACCGAGGACCGAGGACGACGTACCGTAGACTCGGGTTTTCAACGATGCTCAAATAAACCTAAGGATGAGGACCCATCCTGAACTTCAACATTCAATGTTGAATGCCTGACCTTTGCCGGCGAGGCAGGTTCGAGATCCCCTCCCGGTCCCCGTCCACCGTCTTCGGTCAAAAAATCTACTCATACCGCAGAACATTCTTAACACCTTCGATCTTTTCAAGACGCTTCATAATGCGCTCCAGGTGATCGATGCCATCCACATATAATGTAATGATTCCCTCAAACATCCCACTATCGCTGCTCACGTTGATGCTCTTCATATTTGTTTCAAGCGATTTTGACAAAACGTCTGTGATATCATTGATCATGCCCACGCGATCACCACCGATAACCTTTATGGCACCGAGGAACTTGGTGTCCAGGTTCTTGGCCCAGCTGACATCCACAATGCGTTCCGCTTCAGTCTTGAGCAAATGCTGAGCGTTATTGCACATTGTCCGGTGTATTTTTACATCACCGGTCCGGCTGATAAACCCGATCACATCATCGCCCGGAATTGGGTTACAGCAGTTAGCATAAGAGTATTTGATGTTACTCAGCTCACCGTTTATATACAATGACTTTCCATCCCCATATGAACGAGCTTCACTCAGATATTTATCCTGAATTTCTCCTTCTGTAACCTGTTTGCTTTCTGAATCCTCAGACTCAGACTCGTCATGCCGACCGGTACTCTTATATTTTTTAACGGCCTTGTACAGATCATTGACCTTAAAAACACCCGAACCGATGTCAAAGAAAAGCTCCTGCGTAGATTCATAACTGAAATCGCTTGGCAAATTTATTCAGCTCCTGTTCAGAGATCTCAATGCTTCCTTTATTGGCCCGCTTATCCCAGATCTCACGGCCATCCTCAGCCACCTTACGCTGCTTTTGCTTGATGAACTGCCGGATGCGCGACTTAGCCTTATGCGTCACCACATCATCGATCCAATCCGGATTCAGGTTGATCTTATTACCGGTGATGATCTCCACCTGATCCCCGTTATGCAATTTCTGTCGCAACGGCACCATCTTGCCATTCACTTTAGCTGCCATGGCCCGCTCCCCGATCTCACTGTGGATCTCGAAGGCAAAGTCAATGGGTGTAGCATTTCTGGGCAGGGTCTTCAATTCCCCGTCCGGCGTGAACACATAGATCTCATCCTTATACAGGTTCAGCTGAAAGTCCTTCACGAAATCAGTAGCCGCATCAGGACGTGGATTATCCAATACATCCCGAACCCAACTCACAAATTTATCAAGGGTATCTGAGCCTTGCTGGGCGCCTTCTTTATATTTCCAGTGGGCCGCCAGGCCTTTTTCGGCAATGTCATCCATGCGGCGGGTGCGGATCTGTACCTCTACCTTGCGACCTCTGTTGGTGATCACCGTGGTATGCAGCGACTGATATCCATTGGCTTTGGGAACCGAAATGAAATCCCGGAAACGTTCGGGGATCGGGGTGTACCAGTCCGTGATGATGGAATACACTCTCCAGCAATCCTCTTTGGTGTGCGGATCCTCCAAAATGATACGAATCGCAAAGAGATCATAGATCTCCTCGAATGGCTTTTGTTGCCGCTGCATCTTCCGATAGATGGAGAAGATATGCTTAGGCCGACCTTTGATCTCGAAATTCAATTTCATCTTACCGAGCTCATTCTTGATCGGCTCCATGAACTCATTGATGAATTCTTCCCTGTCCTCTTTTTTCTCCCGAAGCTTTCGAGCTACGAATTTATAAGAAGTCGGATCGATGGTCTTAAAACAGAGATCCTCCAGTTCATTCTTGATCCGGAATAACCCAAAGCGGTGAGCCAGCGGAGCGTATAAGTCCATCGTCTCTGAGGCGATCTTCACCTGCTTTTCCCGCTTCAGATGCTGAATGGTCCGCATATTATGCAGGCGATCTGCAAATTTGATAAGCACCACGCGAATATCTTCTGCCATGGTGAGCAGAAGCTTCATAAAAGCCTCGGCCTGCTTGCTGTCGCGGCTTTTGAACACGCCTGTGATCTTCGTCACCCCGTCAATGATAACCGCCACCTCTTCCCCGAACCAATAACGAATATCATCGAGGTTCACGTCGGTATCTTCGACCGTATCATGCAGCAGAGAAGCTATGACTGAGACATCATCGATGTTGATCTCACTGGCCACGATCTTGGCCACTTCCACCGGGTGGAAATAATACGGTTCACCGGAAGCGCGTGTCGTTTCCTTGTGAGAAAGATAACACAGTTTAAAAGCCCTCGTGATAGCCTCAACGTCAACATTCTGAATATGCTCCTGACACACTTCTATCAGGTTCTGCAGGTCATCAGCCTGAACTTTATCGAGGGTGTATTCCTCAAGGTCATATTTATCTATGGATGCGACTCGGCTCATATATTGTTTATTACCTTAAAAAATAGGCATTAACACAGTCTAAAGCATTATGTATAGTGAATTCAGTGAAATGATCATAAAAACCACACCATTCATTGTCACTTTGAGTGCTTACTCTGTAACCATGATATCTTCAGGTTAACGCGAAGAATCTCAGTGTATATTTCAGCGTAAATAAGTCAAATCCCGAGCCTTCAGGACGAAGCATCTTCACGGGTCTTTACTTGCTTCGAACTTGTGCAGATCCTTCGAGGGTACTCTCAGGATGACAACTCTTTTTGTGGTTCATCTCCCATTCACACTCTAAGTTAAAAATTCCATACAAAAAAAGCGGACGTGGCATTCACATCCGCTTTATGATCAATGATACGATCAATTAAAAACTAATAGATACACCGAAAGAAATAATTCCATTGCTTTCTTTTACTTCATCCAGGTTCGGGCTTTCCAGATCATAGGATGTATAGCGGTACTCAACAAATGGTTTTATCATGGGCAGGATGGAGACTTTGGCACCGGCCATCATATTCCAGAACAAGCTGCTTTCGTCACCACTTTCAGGACTTAAGTTATTGGGATCATTTTGTACATCTGTTACAACCTGATCATAATTGTTAGTTCCCAAACCTAAGCCTACATAAGGCTCCAGGAGTCCAAGTGAAACTCCACCTATAGCAGACACTCCTAACTCATAGTTAGTCAGGTCTTCGGAATAACTAATACCATCCCGGGAAACATCATTTTCATCACTGAAATAACTGCCATGTAAACGTATTCCCAGATTCACGATAGGAAGCTGTTGCAGAATACCTTTTTGAATACGGATACCAAATCCATTCTTGGGGTCTTCATCGCGTAATTCATACGAGGCACCGATCTCAAACTGTGCAAATGCACTGGCTGAAAATATCGCTGTGATAATAACAATAAGGGGTAATAATCTTTTCATAGGAACTCTTCTTTTTTTTTGGTTGCCTGAAGTTACAAAAGAGAATTGACAGTTTTGAGTGGGTTTTGACTGAGGACGGAGGACCGAAGACCGGGGACTCTGATGACTTTAGCGGGAGCGTTGTCTCGACGGCTTCCAATTGAGGTTCGGTTAACGAATTCAACAACAATTACAACATCGGGAATTCCTCCTTTGAAGGAGGTGCCGGGCTGAGCGAATGCGAAGCCGGACGGTGGATGTGGGAGGCTCGATTTGGCTCTCTTGCCAATAATCAGCCACTGACATCCGGTTCAGCGCACCGCTTTAACCTCTCCCTTGAAGCTAGCGATCGAGGACCAATTACGGGGACCGTTTACGCAATCGTTGCTTCCCGTTCTTGCTTGGGTGCCACTGATCACTGACTCACTAAATCCTCTCCCTTCACAAGGAGAGGATTTTACCTTTTTTAAAAGCAGGTCATTGCGAGGTCTTCAGCAAAGCAAAGGGCGTGGCAATCTGCCTGATCTACGGGAGCTGGCTTCAGGGAGATTGCTTTGTTGTTATACCTCATGAACCACCATTAAACAAAGATCCGCCGCGCAATGACCTGGGCTTTACAGAGTAAAACTCAAAAAACCAATACAACAAAGGACTATGTAATTTAATACAACATCGAGAATTCCTCCTTTGAAGGAGGTGCCGGGCTGAGCGAATGTGAAGCCGGGCGGTGGATGTGCGGGGTTCGAAATGGCGGCCGGCAATCTCGGCCTTGGCACCAGTCCAACCACCCCTCAATCCCCTCCTTGTCTAAGGAGGGGAGGCTGCTGAATTTCGAGTTTAGAAATGTTGAATGATTAACGCTTAAGAACATCCAGTAAATCCTGCTAACTAATCCTGCAAATCCCGGTTCAAATCGAGGTACTTGCCATAGCACATGCTTTACTATCTATTTACCAATCATAACAGGCGTCCTTCTCCTTGTTAAGGAGAAGACAGATGAGGTCGTGATCTCGGGCAACACCGGGACTTTACAGAGTAAACTCAAAAACCAATACAACAAAGGATAAGAATAATACAACATCGAAAATTCCTCCTTCGAAGGAGGTGCCGGGCTGAGCGAATGCGAAGCCGGGCGGTGGATGTACGGGGCTTAATCTCGCCTGGGTGCCTACATCATGCACTCACATCCCTCGGTAAAATCAGTGAACTGATTTTAGCCTCTCCCTAGAGAGCTAGCGACCGAGGACCGACGACGGGGGACCGTTTTACGCAGCTCCGTCTTCCAGTATTTGCTTGGGTGCCCTGATCACGACCTCACCTAAATCCTCTCCTTCACAAGGAGAGGACTTTATCCTTTTTAAAAGCAAGTCATTGCGAGGTCTTCAGCGAAGCAAAGGCCGTGGCAATCTGCCTGATCTACTTGGGAGCTGGCTTTAGGGAGATTGCTTCGTCAGTTCGATAACCAAATCGACATTAAGCTTCCCAATTTCCTCGCAAGGACCGGGCTTTAGAGGATTCCCAAATTTAACAACCACACCCTTCAACATTGAATGTTGGATGTTCGATGTTCCTTGTTGGATGTTCATAACCCCGGTCCACCGTCCTCCGTCCCCGGTCCAAAAAATCAGTTATTCCCAAACAGATCCCGCGTATAAACCTTATCCTTCACATCCTGGATCTCATCCACCATGCGGTTGGCTACGATTATTTCGGACATTTTCTTGAATTCATCCAGATCTCGGATCACACGGGAGTGGTAGAATTCTTCTTCTTTTAGATACGGCTCAAAAACCACCACTTCAATACCTTTAGCTTTTATACGCTTCATGATACCCTGAATGGCGCTTTCCCTAAAATTATCTGACCCCTGTTTCATCACCAATCTGTAAATTCCGACTATCTTTGGATCCCTTTTCCAGACCTGGCGTGCCACAAAGTCTTTCCGGGTAGTGTTGGCATCCACAATAGCTTTGATAAGGTTATTGGGTACGTCCTCAAAGTTGGCCAACAGCTGTTTGGTGTCTTTCGGGAGGCAATATCCACCATAGCCAAATGATGGATTGTTATAATGATCTCCTATTCTGGGATCGAGTCCCACACCTCTGACAACCTGTTCTGTACTCAGATCATGAGTCTCGCAGTAAGTATCCAGCTCGTTGAAATAGGCGACCCGCATAGCCAAATAGGTATTCGAAAATAATTTAATGGCCTCTGCTTCAGTGCTATCCGTAAATAAGATCGGGATGTCACCGGCATCATCAGCTGCACCCTCTTCCAGAAGAGAAGCAAAGGTCTTAGCTCGTTCAGATCGTTCACCCACTACAATTCGGGATGGATATAGATTATCATGCAAAGCCTTACCTTCTCTGAGAAATTCAGGTGAAAAGATCAGATTTTCAGTTCCGAATTTTTTCCTTGCGCTATTCACATACCCAACAGGAACAGTGGACTTTATGATCATCACAGCATCCGGGTTGATCTCCATGACATCCTGAATGACAGACTCCACCGAACGCGTATCAAACTTGTTTGTTTCCGAGTTATAGTTGGTGGGAGTACCTATGATCACAAACTCGGCTCCTTCGTAAGCCTCGTGCTTGTCAAGTGTTGCTTTCAGATTGAGATCATCTCTGTTTTTCAAAAAATCCTCGATCTCAGGATCGGCAATTGGCGACTTTCTCTCATTGATCATCTTCACTTTTTCTTCCACGATATCCAAGGCAACCACCTCATGGTGTTGCGCTAAAAGAACGGAAAGTGAAAGTCCAACATATCCAGTTCCGGCTACGGCTATTTTCATACGTCTGTTGTGCTATTTTATTAGTTTTGAAACACTTGGAAGATAAGGAATATTTAGTGTTTAGTTTTTAGTGTTTAGATTTTAAGTTCAAGAGGATGGAACATTCATTACGGTCCTCGTTATAAAAGTCTTCTCATCATCCCGCACGGAGTACCCAAAGTGGTGACGGAGATGCGGGATATCCTTGATACGGGCAACTCGCTTGCCAAGGGGAAGCGTTGTTCTACATCCCAAATCGAGTCAGGAAAATCCAACTTCAAAAACGACTAACCCTGCTTAGCTTCAGAGGTATTATCAAAAGGATTTGACTCCAAAAACTGTCTGATGAAGATCCATCCAATACTTGCGATGCCACTCAGCATCACAAAGACGATCAGGATCATGGCGCCTGATGTTTCGTCATTCACGGGCACCTGCACAGGCTGAAGGACCTTAAAGACGGGAGTCTCTTCCTGCACACGCAGTTTGGCCTGTTCGTATTCCTGTGTGAGTCCATTATATAGATTAAAAGCCAGATCGTACTCCGATTGCAGCTGCTGTTCCTGAGTACGTGCACGGTTTGTCAGCGCCCCCTGATTACTGTCGCGAAAATCTGCCAGTGCGATCTGTGCCGCCTCAAAACGGGCTTCCGCTTCTTCCAGTTGTTCTTCTACAAACTTAAGATCTCTCAACACTTTTTCAGTCCGGTATTCCACCAGGTAATCGGTCAGTTCCTGAATCGTAAAATCAGCCATCTCCGCCGCCAGCTTAGGGTTTGTCATCTGGACGCCGACCGTAATAATCCCGGATTCCTCATCCAGACTGGCTGTTACACGCTGCCGCAGATTTTCGATGACTTCCATTTCATCTTTGGTCAACTCAATGATGTCCGTATTGGCATTTTGATCAATGGCATTTGGCTGAGGGTCTTTGCCCCCGAAAACAGCTCCAATTATAGTCCCGGGCAATCCAATGGTAAATTTCTGTAAGTATCCTAACACTCCCGGTTTTTGAATTTCGAGGTAATATTCCATAAGTGAAGCCGTGGTATCATAATCCTGGAAATAAAACTCATGAGCCGCTAGTTTCTGCTGAAAGGATAAGCTGGAAACGATCTGAGGATATAACTGCACGCGAATGGCATTGCTTGCGGAACTATATGTCCCTCCTCCACTGATACCCAGTAAACCTCCATACTGCTGTAACAAACGTGATGCACCACCTCCGGCTGATTCCGTACTGTATTCCGGCATGAGCGTTGCGGAGCTTCTGTATTCTTCGGTACTGAGTAGGGCTTCAGCCAAACCTAAGACCGCTCCAACGGCTACAAGATTTCTAGGTCGGGACCCAGACTGTCCCGGACGGGCTTGGCCAGCTCGATGAGGTCGCTCAGTGCATCTTCTTCATATCCGGCATAATCCTCATGGGCCGGTACTAAGCCGGTATTCCTGAATGGGAAAATCATCTGCCTTTTTCTTCTTTCCGGGCTGATCCGAATTGTGCCCCTGATCGTTGTTTTTATTCTCTTCGCTCACGTTTTCTAATACGTTTTTTTGTGAAGCATTTAAGGTACGAAGATACGGAGTCTATTTAAAGGGAGTTTTTAGTTTTGAGTGTTTTGGACCGAAGACCGTGGACCGTGGACCGTGGACCGTGGACCAGAGATGAACATTCAACATTGAACGCTCAACTTTTAACTTTAATGAAATCGACAAATCCCGGTTCAAAACGAGATACTCACCAAAGCCACTGCTGTTTATATAACACCACACCACTCAACTACAGTGTCTTTCCCCCTGTGTAAGGGGAGAAACAAGAGGGGTAGCGGATTCGAGCAACCGGGTTTAAAGAAAGATAGAATCCTTATACACCACTGATCCCATTATTCCATATTACAATTATTTTCGATGGCGCAGTTAATTATCCAGCCTTTGGCACCATCCAACCACCCCTCAATCCCCTCCTTATCTAAGGCGGGGAGGCGGTTTGAATATTAAAGTAGATCCTTCGGCAGGATGACGCCTTTTTGGGTTTGGGAGCTCGTTTTAGGGAGATTGCTTCGTTGGTTTGCCTCCTAAACCTACTTTAAACAGAAATCTTCTTTCTTGCAATAACCGGTTTTGGGTGCTTGGAAGTGGTATTAACTGACATCCTGTAAATCCTATCCTAATGAAATCCAGGTTCAAAACGAGTTAATTACTATAATCACTGTTGGTTTAACCATCAAATAACTCTCCAAGGAGTCCTTCCCCTTGCGAAGGGGAAGACAGATGGGGTGGAGAATTCGGGCAACAAGGTAGTTTTGAGTGAGTTTTGACCGGGGACCGATGACCGATGACGGTGTGGTAGTCGATTCGGGAAACCGGGTTCAAATAAGAAAGACACTGTTGTTTTATTCCCATACCACACAGGCGAGACGCCTGCGCTAGTGCCGGAATACAGACAAGCAGCTACCAATAGACAAGATCCTTCTCCGACAGCCGGCGGATCAGTATGGTCCTTATTTGGCTTGGGAAGTCGTTTTAGGGAGATTGCTTCTGTATTTAATTTTCGATGTTCTTCAGGTAATCCAGATCGTCCATATCTTTTTGCCTTCCGGTCTCTCGTTTATTTATGATCAACTCTTTTAAGCCCAGGTAATAGATCGGAAAATCCTGTTGGTCTGATCGTATAAATTCCGTTTTTCTATTTTCCCAGGCTTCCTCAAAAGATACGCCTTCTATGGAATTCATGATATCAATTCGATTCGGCGGTAAACCAAACTGTATGACATAGCCCGGTGTACTTAAGTCTTTCTGATCATCTATTCCGGGAATATCATCATCCCAAAATTCCAGCAAAGCATTGAAAAGTGATCTAACATTATCTGAATCATTGGAATAAAAAAAATCCACATCTCCGGTTAATCTGGGATACCCATAATAGATGACCGCTTCTCCCCCCACGATCAGATATTTCACTTTGTATTTGGCAAGTAATCTTATGAATTCTGTAGTATCGTCTGAAAAGTAAGCTGAATCCATACCATCCCTATTATTTACTTTTTATCACGACTGCCTGCCTAACATCGGGTACTTCTTTACCGTAAACTCTATTTTTCAGTTCCTTTGCAATCGCTTGCCGCTCAGCAGGTGTCATCGATGTAGATTGCTTGATATCCCACTCTCTCGCTTCTTTATGATTTTTTGCAATATGAACAATGCGTTTCATTTTGAATCTATCTTAATTAAAATATCTGTGGGCTGCTCAACAATTTTCGGTTTATCTCACATAATGTAATGATTTAGCCTCTTTTATTTTAGTGATAAACAGTGATTATTGACGTAAATCATCTAAATCGTTCTTTTGATCCTGGAAATCCCGGTTCAAAACAAGGCACTAACCACAGCCTCTGATGTTTTACCCATCAAATTACTCGTAATCACGTCTTCTCCCCTGTACAAGGGGAGAAACAGAGGGTAGGGAACAAAATAGTTTTGAGTGTTTTGGACCGTGGACCAGTGGACCGTGGACCGAGAGATGAATATTCAACATTGAACGCTCAACTTTTAACTTAAAAGAAATCCTGGAAATCCCGGTTCAAACCGAGACACTTACCAAAACCCTTGTTGCTTTTATACCAACTCATAATCTACGCACTGAGTCTTCTACCCTGTATAAGGGGAGAAACAAAAAGGGGAAATGAATATCGAATATCCAACAAGGAATATTCAATGATGAAGTGATTTATTGTAGGGGTATGAATTGGGCAACGGGCCAAGAATAGGCAAGATCCTTCTCCGCCAGCCCGCGGATCAGGATGACTGCCTTTTTGGGATTGGGTTATAGATACGGGTAATCAGGCAAGAATCAATCCTACCACATAAAAAAATAGAGCGGGAAGCAGGATTTGAACCTGCAACCTTCAACCTGGTTGGCTGATGCTCTTCTAATTGAGCTATTCCCGCTTAGTAGAATTCAATAATACATTTGATTCTATAAATATCAAAATTACAATACCTTCAGTTATCAATTCAAATTTTGTTGCCTCTTTTTAGGCTTTGACCAGGGGTAGCGGATTCGAGCAACAAGGTAGTTTTGAGTGAGTTTTGACCGGGGACCGAAGACCGATGACAGTGTGGTAGTCGATTCGGGAAACCGGGTTCAAATAAGAAAGACACTGTTGTTTTATTCCCATACCACACAGGCGAGACGCCTGCGCTAGTGCCGGAATACAGACAAGCGGCCAGGAATAGGCAAGATACTTCTCCACCAGGCGGCGGATCAGGATGACGCCTTATTTAGCTTGGGAGGTCGCTTTAGGGAGATTGCTTCGTTGGTTTGCCTCATAAACCTACTTTAAACAGAAATCTTCCTCGCAATGACCGGTTTCAGGTGGTTGGTAAGTGGTATTCACTAACATCCTGTAAATCCTATCGCAATCCTACAAATCCAGGTTCAAAACGAGATACTCACCAAAGCCACTGCTGTTTAAAACACCACACCACTCAACTACAGCGTCTTCTCCCCTGTGTAAGGGGAGAAACAAAGAGGGGTAGCGGATTCGAGCAACCGGGTTTAAAGAAAGATAGAATCCTTGTTCACCACTGATCCCATTAATCCATATTACAATTATTTTCGATGGCGCAGTTAATTATCCAGCCCTTGGCACCATCCAACCACCCCTCAATCCCCTCCTTATCTAAGGCGGGGAGGCGGTTTGAATATAAAAGTAGTTCCTGTAAATCATCTTCATAATCCTGAAAATCCCGGTTCAAAACGAGGCACTAACCACAGCCTCTGATGTTTAAAACACCACACCACTCAACAACGACGTCTTCTCCCCTGTGTAAGGGGAGAAACAAAGAGGGGAAAAGAATATCGAATATCCAACAAGGAACATCCAATGATGAAGTGATTTATTGTAGGGGTATGAAAAGGGCAATCGGCCTTATCCACTACCGGACAAGCGGGACGCTTGCGCTAGTTGCAGGGTTATTTCTATTGTTGTTAAATCAAACCTGTGTAGGTCCTTCTTCCCGATAAATCGGGATCAGGATGACTGTGAGAGGTTTTTTGCTTGAAAAGAGATCGCTGGGCTAAGCCCGCGATGACTCGCTTTTGTTTAGTTATTTTAAGCTTTTATCAGCTCCAATACCTTCTCCACTGCTTCGTCAATAGAAAGCTCATCCGTGTTGATGACCAGCGCCGGATCTTCGGGGGTTTCGTGGTCAGCATCGTAGCCGGTGAGTCCGGAGATCTCGCCTTTTTCAGCTTTTGCGTAGAGTCCTTTGGGGTCTCGTTCCTGTGCCGTTTTTGGATCACACGTGATATGAACCACCTTGAAATCTCCTTCAGGGAATAGGGCTTTTACCTTCTCACGATCTGTATCAAACGGTGAGACAAAAGTGCAGATCACGATGTTACCATGTTCAAAGAATAATCTGGACAGGTGACCTACCCTCCGGATGTTCTCACTGCGGTCGGCGGCACTGAAGCCGAGATCACCGTTCAATCCGTGGCGAACCTGATCTCCATCCAGCAACATAGTCTGCTTACCGGATTCAAACAGTCTTTTTTCAACTTCTTTGGCGATGGTACTCTTTCCGGCTCCGGAAATACCTGTCAACCACAGAACCTGTGACTTATGGCCATTTCTCTGCTCCCTTTCTTCCCTCGGTATATTCCACGGCTCCCAAGTCACATTTGGAGAAACACTTCGGTCTTCGGTCCCCCGTCCTCCGTCCTTCGACACCGTCGAACCCGCACGCATCATTCCGGCTCCCACCGTCACATTCGTGGCTTTATCGATGATGATAAAACTACCGGTCCTTTTATTGATCTGATATGCATCAAAGAAAAGGGGCTGACTGCTGACCAGCTTCACACGGCCGATCTCATTCAGGTCAAGCTTATTGGCATCTTCACGATTCATAGTATCCACATTCATGCGATATACGATATCGTCTGCATACACCTGGGTTCTGCGGGTATTATGCTGAAGAACATACTGCTTACCGGGCTCAAGGGGCTTGCTGTCCATCCAGCACACATAGGCTTGAAAATCATTTCGAACCGTCGGTACGTTATCCTTTCGGACGATCATATCGCCACGGGAAATATCGATCTCGTCTTCTGTGGTTAAGGTAACCGAATCGCCGGGATAGGCGATTTCCAGGTTCTTACCTCTCGTCACGATCTCTTTGATCTTGGTGTTTAAACCGGATGGCAGGACTTTGACTTCATCTCCGGGACGCACGTGTCCTGATGCTACACGGCCTGAAAATCCTCTAAAATTCTGATTGGGTCGGATCACATACTGAACGGGGAACCGGAAATCGATAATATTCTCATCGGCATCCACCTTCACATTTTCCAGGTGAT
>JAXHNH010000021.1:0-21342 GCA_034520725.1 Gracilimonas sp.
TTTTTATATGAGCTCATCCTACCAAGGATGAGCTTTTTTTTTGCCATTAATTAAAGAAAAACCTTTCAGGAATGTTTATATTAGTTATCCATTCCATGTTAATCAGTAATTTAAAGGACACAACATTGGATTTTCAAAGATTTTTAGAAGACTACAAAAAAAAGCTTTCCAATATTTTTTCTGAAAGTAAAGATGCTCAAAAAAATACACTTACAAGAGGAATTGAAAACGATACTTTAAATGAGATCCTTGATCTCTCTCCTCTTGCTTCTTTCATACCATCTGAATACGGCGGTTTTGGTGCCCATACAGCTGAGGCTTTGAGCATGCTTGAAGCAAGTTCGTATGAATCACTTCCATTGTCGTTGATGATGGGTATAAATGGTGCTTTATTTCTTCAACCAATTGCTAACTATGCTAGTGAAGATGTAAAAAAAGAGATATATGATCGGGTAATCAATTCAAATAAATTGGGTGGTTTAATGATCACTGAACCTGATTATGGGTCTGATGCATTAAAAATGCAGACTTCCTTTAAAAAGATCAGTGAACAAGATTATAAAATTAAAGGCACCAAACACTGGGGTGGCCTTACTGGAATGGCAGATTATTGGTTGATCACTGCCAGAGAAATGTCAGATAGCGGTGACCTTGGAAGAGATATTTCATTTTTTATTCATGACACAAGGAATGGTGGAATCGAAGTAGAAGAATATTACAATAACCTTGGTCTGTATATGCTACCATATGGTAAAAATGAGATCAATATTATTGTTGATGAAGATCATAAGCTTCAACCAAAGAGCACCGGTGTAACTATGATGCTTGATCTGCTTCACAGAAGTAGATTGCAATTCCCAGGTATGGGAATGGGTTTCTTAAGAAGAATGATGGATGAAGCTGTTGATCACTGCAAACAAAGAGTGGTTGGCGGTCAAAGCCTTATCAATTATGATCAGGTTAAACATAGAGTATCGGAAATTCAGGCTTATTTTACAGTATGTTCTGCTATGTGTAATTACACAAGTACTAATGTACCATTAGATAAAAATACTTCCAGAATGGATCTGGAAGCTAACACCATTAAGACATTAGTAACTGATTATATGCAGCGTGCTTCACAATCATTACTACAATTAAAAGGTGCAATGGGTTACAGGCTCGATAGTATTGCAGGTAGATCGGTAGTCGATTGCCGTCCTTTTCAGATCTTTGAAGGTTCAAATGATATTCTGTACCAACAGATGTCTGAGTCAGTTCTGAAGATGATGAGAAAACTTAAAAAACAGAACCTTCATGAGTTTTTGAGTGATTTTCATTTAACTCAAAGGTCCTCTGAATACTTCACAGACCTGCTTGATTTTGAAGTGGATCCGAAAATGCCTCAAAGGAAACTCGTTGATCTTGGAAAAGCTTTAGGTAGAATAATTTCACTTGAATTCACATTGAAACTTGGTGATCAGGGCTTTAACAAAGAACTCATTCAAAATGCGGTTCTGGTTCTACAGGATGAGGTTAATACAATTATTCAAACCTATAAAACAGGTGGAGAATCAGATGTAGTTCTTGATTACAAGAATGACAGTTCATGGTTTAAACTCTCTACGGTGAATGCCTGAGGCGAAGCGGATAGTTGTTTTAACCGGTGCCGGTATCAGTGCTGAAAGTGGACTGTCTACTTTCAGAGATTCCGGAGGACTATGGGAAGGTTATGATATCAACGAAGTAGCTTCAATTGAAGGTTGGTTGATGGATCCTGAAAAGGTTCTTGATTTCTATAATCTAAGACGTAAGCAGGCACTCGAGGCTGAACCGAATAAAGCACACAAAGCATTAGCTGACCTTCAAAAATACTTTGACGTACATATCATTACACAAAATGTAGATGATCTTCACGAAAGAGCGGGATCGGAGAATGTGCTTCACTTGCACGGTGAATTAAATAAAGCAAAGAGCAGTAAAGTTGATGACCACGTTATACATATTGGTAATAAGCCAATAAAACTGGGTGATAAAGCTAAAGACGGATCTCAACTCAGACCACATGTAGTTTGGTTTGGTGAGTTGGTTCCTAATTTGGAAGTAGCAGCACAACTTACCTCAAATGCAGAGATACTTATAGTTATTGGAACTTCACTTGTAGTATATCCAGCTGCCGGATTAATCGATTTTGCAAAGCAAAATATCTCAAAATATATCATTGATCCTTCTGAACCGGAATTTCAAGACATGAGTGGCTGGAACCATATAAAAGAGAAGGCAGGTTCAGGTACACCAAAATTGGTAAAAAATTTAATAGGAAAAAGGAAGAGTAATGGCTGAACGAAAGGCAAACGAAGAAGAGAAGGGTATTTTAGAACAATTCATGATCCCGTTTTATCACGTGAAGAAAAGAGTTCCCTTGTTTCCCGGTAAATCATCACTGAAATCGGAAGCCGGTTTGTTTGGGATAACTGAAGAAGAACTCAAATCTTTTCGAAATAATCTGGATGAAAATGCACGCGAAGCTGCTTTACAGATTCTGAAAGAAGATGAGATCGTTGATTGTCTCGATAAATTGCCAATAGACGGAGAAGAAACTATCGTTGCTTTCGGAGACTCCATTACTGAAGATGCTCAGGGTTGGTTTACTATACTAAAGCATATACTTGAGATCTCAACAGAGAACGCAGATTTTAATTTTATAAATGCGGGTGTATCCTATAATACAACAAGTGAAGCCTTAAGAAGAGTCGACCGTGATGTAATTATTCATGAGCCGGATTGGGTAATTGTGGCTTTGGGAACTTTTGATGCCCAGCGTTTGAACATTGCACCTCACAGAACGCTGCTACCACTTTCTGAAACATGGGAGAATATTGAAACCATTCAGTCTGTCTTGGAAGAAAGAGTTTCAAATCCAATTATTTGGGTAACTCCAGCTCCAGTGATCACTGAAATGCTGAATGAAAACCCATTATACGATTTTACTATTGAAAAGCGAGATCTAAGTCAGGTTCAGGAGCTGATTTCAGGTAAGCAGGGGGCTATCATTGATGCAACAGCGAAGCGTATGGGGGATGGAGAACCTCAGGCCTGGAATTATCTGCCAGACGGATTACATCATTCCTTGTCTGGGCATATAGAAACAGCAAAAGCCATCATTAAGAAATTGGCTGAACCTAAAGATTGACTTTAAAGTTGATCAGGTTTACATAAGGGGTAAATTTCGACCGGATCTGATCTTTAGAAATATCGTAGGACGTAAACATTGAAGGGGAAATAAAGCCTATGCTATTTCCATCTTCAAAAGATAAAGCGACTAAACCATCAGCAGAATTTGACCTTGAAGAAGCAGCGACTCCCGGCATTATCCTATCTGAGAGTATAAAGGAGTCTACAATACCAAAACCAAAACCTGCAATACCACCAGCTGATGCTCCATACTGAAGACCTTTAACAATAGGTTCATTTGCTACAAGCATAACAGAACTTGCGATGACCGCTCCGGCAGCAGCACCATAAAATGTATCTAAAAGAACTATGATTGAAGAATTATTACCGTCGTTAAATGTACCGGTAACAATCATCTGACCACCATTTGTTTGTGAAATATCATAGGCACCTACACCAATACCGTAAAGTGTACCTAATCCTATTCCTATCCTAAGGGGAGCAAAATTTGAGTTGTTACTCAATCCCATGACAGCACCTCCCAAAAGCGTTCCATTAACTGCTCCATTCAGGGTATTGCCAGCAAGAAGTTCGATGGATTGTCCCTTGATAGGGTTTGAACTCAGAATAAAAGTAAATAGTAAAATTAAAGCTGTGGTGACATTCTTCATCATAAGATTATATTTTTCATCACAATTTAGTAAATAATGTTAGGGAAAGCTAAGCCTAGCTTGGATCATTAAGGGCAACTGGCAGAACCTTGCCATTGTAAAATTGATGCCCATGAAGGATAAACTCAGCAATGTACCCACCCATTTTCTGTGGACTGACAGGAGCTTCAAAGCCTGGAAAAGCTTCTGACAGCATTTCAGTTTGGACGGCTCCAATGGCAAGGCAATTTACACTGATGTGATCTTCAGAAAATTCAGCACTTAAAACTTCAGAAAGACCGATTACGGCTGCTTTGGCTGCGCCGTAGGCCGACAGACCCGGAAATTTAAGGCTACCTTGAAATCCAGACATGCTAGAGATGTTTAAAATATGGCTATCTTTTTTCATATAAGGTTTCAGTGCCTGAACTAATCGAACAATACCATATACATTTACATCCATTAAATTTTTGAATACTTCGATGTCGGTATCCGTAAATGCCTCTCTATGTACAAGGCCAGCGTTATTGATGAGGCCATCTACTTTACCAATTTCTTTTGCTTTGCCAGCAATATTTTGAATTTGATCAGGAACTGTTAGGTCTGCAGCTATTGGAATAATAGTTCCATTTTTGGCCTCCGTAGAAAGCTTCTCAAGTTTACTTTCAGTTCTGGCAGTGGCTATTATGGTATGTCCGTTGTTTGCTAATTTAAGAGCAGTTTGATATCCGATCCCCCGGCTGGCTCCAGTAACAATAATAGTTTTACTCATAAGATGAATTGAACGTTGCTTAGGTTAATTTGTACTATAAAAGCAAATGTAAATTGTTAGATTAAGTTCCCAATGGCTTGGAAAAAGCGCTTTTTTAGTGGTAAATTTCAAGCCAATAAAAACAATAATCAAAGTAAGGCTTACTTGATGAATTCAAAAACCGGCAAACCATTAGTTCCCAATAATATTGAAACTCTTAAGCCATATGTAGCCGGTAAAACCATAGCAGAAGTTGCTGATCTCTATAAACCAAAGAAGATCGCAAAACTTGCCTCTAATGAAAATCGATTGGGTTGCAGCCCAAAAGTAAAATCTGCTGTAGATGAGGCATTTAAGCAAATTCAGGATTACCCTGATCCAATCGCGAGAAAATTAAGGGCCGCCATTGCCGAGCGTAATAAAGTAAAACCGGAGAATGTAATTCTGGCGTCAGGATCGGAGAGCATTATTTCTATTCTCTGCAAGACATTCTTTCTGAATAAGGAGAACGCCATCACGGCTGATGCCACGTTTGTAGGTTTCTTTGTTCAGATAGGAGTAAGAGGTGTGCATTTAAAAAAAATCCCTGTCACATCAGATTATAAGTATGACCTGAAAGCCATGGCCAATGCCATCGATGAAAATACCAAGATGGTATACATCGCTAATCCAAATAATCCAACCGGAACTTACAATACTAAGGAAGAATTTGATTGGTTTATTGAGCAGGTTCCGAATGATGTTTTAGTGGTGGTTGATGAAGCTTACTATGAATATGCAAAAGATGTTGAGGATTATCCTCTAGCTTTGGATTATGATCACGATAACATCATTGTGTTGCGTACCTTTTCGAAAGCATATGGTTTGGCAGGGTTTCGAGTAGGATATGGCATTGCACACGAAGAGCTCATTAAAAATATGATGAAGACCAAGCTCACGTTTGAGCCAACAACCCTGGGGCAAGCAGCAGCACTGGCTGCCTATCATGATGATGAATTTTTGAAGGAAAGTGTTGAGGTCGTGCAAAAGAGTAAAGAACGGGTGTACAAGTTTTTTGATGAGCACAAGGTGAACTATATGCCATCCATTTCAAATTCTGTGATGATGATCTTACCTACTGAAGAGGACGCGATCGATTTCACTCAGAAAATGATGGAGAAAGGAGTGATCCTCCGAAGGGTCAACGCCTTTGGCTTGCCAAACTGCATTAGAATTACTGTCGGACTCCCAGATGAAATGGACCATTTCGAGGAATCCTTTTTACAATGTTCAAACAACATGTAGCAATCCATTTTTTATAAGACATAGCAATTCTAATAATTGATATTGCAAACTGTCTTCTGTATAAAGAATTTTAAATAAGTTTTTAAGAAAAGTATCATGGCCAAAAAGAAGTCGGCATCTAAGAAAAAGAAATCACCCAAGGTTGACTGGAAAAAGGTTGCCCATCTTATGCTCACCTCCAGGGCAATGGACGAGAAGGAAGAAAAAGAGCTGGTGCCTAATAAAGACGTCCTTTATCAGTTCTCAGCACGGGGACATGAATTGGGACAGATCTTATTGGGTAATCTATTGACCAATAAACACGACTCGGCAAGTGCATACTATCGATCAAGGCCTTTACTTCTGTCTCTGGGACTTACAGAAGAAGATGCTATGGCTGCACCAATGGGTAAGTCAGGCGGTTACAGTGACGGACGTGATATCGGAGTGGTATGTAACAAACCGGACGCTGACGGGCCAAAAGTATTGCCTATGGCCGGTGATGTGGGATCGCAGTACACACCCGCAATTGGATGGGCACAAGGTATTACGTATCGGCGAAATGTGCTCGAAGAAAAAGAATATGACAAAGCCATTTCTGTGATACTTGGTGGTGATGGCTCGGTTGCTACAAACGGTTTCTGGTCTGCTCTGACAATAGCAACCACCCAAAACTTACCGGTTCTATTTTACATAGAGGATAACGGCTACGGTATATCTGTTAGCAGTGAGTATCAAACACCGGGTGGTAAGATCACGAATAATCTTCAGTCATTTAATAATCTGAAGATCTATGATGGGGATGGAACTGATCCTGAAGAAGCAGCTTCATTGCTTGAGGAATCAGTGAGTTACGTTCGGGACCGAAAAGGACCGGCTATGATAAGGCTGACTGTACCACGCTTGAATGGGCATTCCTATCAGGATAATCAGGCATATAAAGATGAGGAACTGATCAAGAAAGAGCAGGAAAATGACCCTCTTGACAAGCTAAAGGAATTCATGGTTCCTGATCAGATCACAGAGCGTACCTGGAAAATCTGGGTGAAAAAAGCCAAAGAAAATATTGAAGAAGCTGCCGAGGGGGCATTGTCTCGCCCGGATCCGGATTCAACTCGAACCGAAAAATTTGCTTTTGCTGAAGAAGAGACACAGCAAATTGGAGGTCTGGCAGTTGAAGACCATGAATTTCCGGTAAGTACTGAGGAGCCCAAACCTGAAAAACAGCGTATCAATATTGTAGAAGCTATTCGCCGAACTCTCGGATACGAATTGGAAACCAACCCAAAGCTGATGGTTTTTGGGGAAGACGTTGGAAAAAAAGGTGGTGTGCATGCAGCAACAATGGACCTTCAGTCTCAATTTGGTGAGGAAAGGGTTTTTGATACGAGTCTTTCTGAAGAAGGTATCATTGGTCGTGCGGTTGGCCTGGCCTATCAGGGTTTGATGCCTGTAGCTGAAATTCAGTTCAGAAAATATGCTGATCCTGCCACTGAACAACTCAATAACTGTGGCACGATCCGTTGGAGAACAGCGAATCGGTTTGCAGCCCCGATCGTGGTAAGAATGCCGGGTGGATTCGCCAAATGTGGAGATCCATGGCACAGTATGAGTAACGAAGTTTTCTTTACGCATGCTATTGGATGGCAGGTTGCTATGCCAAGTAACGCTGAAGATGCCGTAGGACTTTTACGGTCAGCCATGAGAAGCAATAACCCAACGGTCTTTTTTGAACATAGAAATCTTTTGGATGCAAAATATGCGCGCAAACCGTATCCGGGAGATGAATTTGTGGTTCCTTTTGGTAAAGCTAAAAAATTACGTGAGGGGGATGAGATCACGATCGTTACCTGGGGAGCTATGTGTGAACGTACTGAGGAGGCTGTTGATAAAACAGGCGTTTCTGCAGATGTGTTAGACCTCAGAACCCTCATGCCATGGGATAAAAAAGCTATTCTAGATTCCATTCGGCGAACAAACCGATGTCTCATTGTACATGAAGATAACCGAACGGCCGGCTTTGGTTCTGAGATCGCAGCTGTACTTGTGCGTGATGCCTTCCAGTATCTGGATGCTCCAGTTGAACGAGTTACAATGCCTGATATACCTGTTCCTTATAATGTTAGCCTCATGGAATCTGTATTACCTAACGTGCAGAAAATATCAGATGCTATAGAAGACGTGGTTAACTTCTAAAAGCGTAAATATATGTTACATGAGTCTTTTTTAATTTTGGAATCATAGAGATTACATAACGTAATCGATACTTTATGGCGTCTTTATAATTTCAATTATCATATTTGAGACTCAGAACAAAGATCATCATCGGTTTTGTATGTGTGAGCCTGCTTTTAGCTATAGTAGGTTTTGTATCAGATCACTATACCGGTGAAATAAGACAGGCACAACTCAACTCAGTTAATGACGCTTCCAGTGTAGTGATCTACACCGGCGAACTCGAAAGGAGCCTATATCAAAGTCTGATCTTTTTGAACGGAATTCGGGAAGCCTATCAGATAGAATCGAATTACACTATAGTTCAGGAATTACCATCTGTAACAGACCTGACTGAAAAGTTTGAAACTGAGTTATCGAACTTTGAAAATGCTTTTTCAAAGCTTGATTTACTGATCAGAGAAAATGAGCAGCATGCCGAAGATCTTACCGGTCTTTTCAGCAGTTACAAGGTCTACAGATCCATTGCAAGAGAGTGGCTGAACCTGGGAGCGGAAAACTCGGCTCAAGCCAACTTGATGTTTATAACATCCATAGAGCCATATTTTAGAAATAATATCATTCCTGAGATCACTAAAACCAGAACCTATGTTTTGGATATTCAGCGGGTCAGAAACAAGAGTTTATCAGAGTCACTCAATGATGCTGCTTTTATAAATTACATTGCAACATTTCTGTCTGTTATGTTTGCAATGGTATTGGCGATCTATATTTACCGCTCTATTTCAAATCCTTTGGAAGAAGTTAGCCGTACAGCTAAGAAATTAGGTGAAGGGAATTTGGACGAAAGAATAAATTATAAAACGAAAGATGAGATCGGTGACCTGGCAGAAGCCTTTAATACAATGGCAGCACGCCTTCAGGAGTCTACAGTTTCAAAGGCTTACCTGGATAATATCATTGAATCGATTCAGGAAGCACTATTTGTTGCTGATACTGATGGTATTTTGGTTCGAGCGAATTCAGCTGCAGCTAAGTTAACCGGGTATACAAAAGAAGAAATGCTTAATAAACCTTTGACTCACTTCTATAACTTCAGGGAAATGGGCGAGGTATATGATCAAAAACGAACAAAAGATCACTGGTTTGAATTTTCACTGATACACAAGAGTTCCCGAACTATATCTGTTTTATTTTCGGAAGCAGAACTGGTTGATAACAATGGGACTAAAGTAGGTAGCGTGGCTGTAGCCAGTGACATCACAGAACGAAAGAATGCTGAACGTCAAATAAGAGCTTCGCTTAAAGAGAAGGAAGTGATGCTGGCCGAGATACATCACCGTGTGAAGAACAATCTGGCCGTGATCTCAGGACTTCTTCAGCTTCAAAGTTTTAATGCAAAAAACCCTGACGTTCAGGATGCTTTGACTGACAGTCAGGTAAGAATTCAGTCAATAGCTTTGGTTCACGAGATGTTGTACGAAAGTGAATCGCTGGCTTATATAAAATATGACAAGTACATAAATGATCTCTTGCAAGCTATTAGCAGTATGCATCTGAGCGAAGAGAAAAAGATAGATGTTGTAACTGATGTTCAACCTTTCGCACTAAGCATCAATCAGGCGATACCTTTTTCGCTGCTAATAACAGAATTGGTTGTCAATGCCTACAAACATGCTTTTAATGGCAAGAAAACCGGACAGATACAATTAAATGTTCAGGTAGACGGCGATATGGTTGACATGAGTTTAAAAGACGATGGAAATGGTGTTGATGTCCATGAATTCAATAACTCTGATTCACTTGGGGCTACTTTGATAAAAACACTGAGTAGTCAGTTAAAAGCTGATTTTCAGATCCTTGAAAATTCGGCTAATGGCGGTAGTTTTTTTCAGGTTAGGTTTGAAAGAAAAGGATAGATTCAGATCGTTCAAAAATTATAGCAACAAAGCTCTCTAAAAATCGTAGTTTCGATCAGGATCACGGGAAAAATGATCTGAACAGATACTAATCAGACAAAAAGGGCAACTTACAATTGATCGATAGGCGTACCTACATATTACTGCTTTGTGGTTTGGCGGGGATAGTTTTGTTCTTTCTTTTACGCCCAAACATCGATTACTTTGCATCAGGTGCTATCAGTGAGAATAAAAATCAGGTTGAACAGAAAATAAGGAATTTAGCTCCTCAACTTGGATTTACCACCGATACCCTCGCCATTATCACAATGAGAAGGCAGCATCTCAACTATTTCGACACTCTTAAGGATACGTTGCAGAGTGAGGCTAATCCGGCAAGGTTTAATGAGGCCGGGCTGCATATACAAAGCTGGGAATCTGTTATAGGTAGACCACATGACAGCAACAGTGCATTTGCTTCTCTTGACGGACTATTTGAAGATGCCGGTCTGCTCAAATTTAATGTGTCGAATGCGGGGCGGGTGATAAGGATCAGAAGTAACCCTGACAGATCTAATCCGATCTTTATTAAGGGTGATTCCTTAATTTCATTGGCAACAAATTTGGTTCAAAACATTTTGCATTACAATCTTGAAGATTATGCTTTAAAGCAAGATGCATTGGAAAGTGAGACAAATTTATTAAATGAAGGACAAAATTCTTCAAGAAACCTTCCATCGAATTCTCCCGGAGAATCTTTGCGAATTCAATGGGAAAGAAAGGTCGGTGTAACCAATACTCCTGCAGAACTGGTCCTTGAATTGAATCCTCTTGTACGTGAGTTCAGTGATGAGACGGGATTCAGAACTGAGTTTGGTTTTAGTATCTCGTCATTTGAAGCAACCGATATTTATGAGCCTGATAATTTAGCGTCGAATGCATCTGAAGAAGGTTCAAAAGACATGGTGTTTACATATGTACTATTCACCGTTTTGTTCGTATTGGTGATCCTTATCTTTGCAGTTGGGACAAGAAATGTTTTCAAAGGCAAAGTAGAATGGCGGCGAGCTTTGGCGATCTTCACTCTGATATTTTTGGGGGTATATGGCTGGCGCGCAATCTTTTTTATGAACAGTTACGATCCTTTTTTGAATAATGCAGGCGTGTTCATAGGAACGATAAACAATTTACTCTTTGGTCTCGTGATGGGTCTCTATGCTTCGTTAGCTTACATTAGCTGGGAAGCATTAGCCCGATCTCAGTCACAAAAGCAGATCAATTTGGTAGACGCTCTATGGCAACGAAATTTCTTTTTAAGTGAGACAGGAGCAGGGTTGGTTCACGGTGTTGCCTTGGGAGGAATTGTAATAGGTATGATGGCGGTCCTTTCATATGCATTCGGTGTTGTTCATAATACAGGCCGATAGTCAATTTGGTTTTGCAGAGGCAGGCATGACACCTAAAGTTCTGACCATGAACATGAGCGCGTGGACAACCACATGGCTTGTGGCTACCGGACAGATCGGGTTCATTTATTCTCTGCTCAAAAACTGGATCAAGAGAGATTGGCTGGTAAGTATTCTATCTGTGATTTTGATTGGAATTAGCATTTCTGTTTTGGGCAGACTGATCGGTACGAATGGAACCATATGGCAAGATATTGGGATATGTACCGGTATTGCCGTTTTGTTTGTTTATGCTATTAAAGAGTTTGGATTACTTACCGTAAGTACCGCTTGGTGGATTTTTACGATATTCTTTATGACTCTTCCTTATTTGGGAGCGGAATCAATTGAGATTTCTTATGTAGCATGGGGTCAATATCTTTTGATGGCCGGGGTATTAGTTTATGGATTTGTTATTTATAGATTCGGAACCTCTGTGACCCAGGTAGAGGAGTACATACCGGAGTATGAAGAGAGAATTGCTCAACATCTTAGAGTAGAAAAAGAGATCGAAATAGCCAGAGAAAGTCAGTATAAATTAATGCCTTTACAGCCTCCGAAGTCTGTGGAGTTTGATGTGTATGGTTTCTTCATGCCTTCATTTGAGGTTGGGGGAGATTATTTTGATTACATAATGACTGAGGATGACGAAGGTAATGCTACCGCATTGACTATGACAGTTGTGGATGTATCAGGTAAATCTATGCGCGCAGCGATGCCGGCTGTATTTACAAGTGGTTTATTACTATCCCGAATCAAGCACGACTGTCCGGATGAGGTACTTTCTGATATAACTGAACCTTTATTTAATCGAACGGATAAAAGAACGTTCATTACTTGTGTGCTTGCACGATTTGATATTAATTCCCAAAAGCTGGCCATCGCTAATGCCGGGCATTGCAGGCCAGTATTAAAAAGAAATGGTATAGCCGAATATATTCACACACCGAAGCCCTCATTCCCTTTAGGAATGCAAAAGCACGTAAGGTATGAACGTGAAGTTTTGAGTGTAAAAAAGGGAGACTTTTTCCTGCTTTATTCTGATGGTTTACCGGAAGCCGTGAATGATAAAGGAGAAAGATTTGGTTTTGATGAAGTGCCCAGACTAGTAGAATCTATTGACACAGATAACCTGAGTGCAAAGGAAATTTCTCAGGAGATAAAAAAGACCGTTCAAAAATTCAGTAACTATCAATTGGCTGATGATACCACTATCATATGCCTGAAGGTTTAGGGTAATTTATTTTATTAAAATTAAAAAAATCCATTACACTTTAACACCATAACATATTGATTTTATGTGTTATGGTGTTAAAGTGTAATAAGAATTAAAAATTAAACAAGACGAAACAAGTAAAACATAATGGCTCAAGAACAAGATTTCGAATTTAATGTTCCGCCACAGTTTGAGAAAGTCACGAAAAATATCCGGACTATAATTATCGGTGTTATCGTACTGTTTCTCGGCTTCACATCATTTTTTACGGTCGATCCGGAAGAAGTGGGTGTGGTAGTGCGGTTAGGAAAATATGTAGAAACGGTCGAACCGGGACTTAATTTCAAGATCCCGATCATCGATCAGGTAGAACTGGTTCCGGTTGAACGTCAACTCAAGCAAGAGTTTGGTTACAGAACTGTAAACGCTGGCGTGCAATCTCAATATCAAAAAGCAGGTTATGAGAACGAATCTTTAATGCTTACCGGTGATTTGAACCTTGCCGATGTGGAATGGGTAGTTCAGTATCGTATAAATGATCCGTACAGTTACTTGTTTAAAGTTCGTAATGCAGAATCTACTCTATCAGATATTTCTGAAGCTGCTATGCGCCAGATCGTTGGCGACAGAACAGTGAATGAAGTTCTTACTGTTGGGCGTGCTGAGGTCGCTATAGAAGTGCAAAATTTAGTTCAAGCTTTAGTGCAAGAGTACGAACTGGGAATAACAATTGAGCAGGTTGTACTTCAGGATATCAACCCACCGAATCCAGTGAAACCCTCTTTCAACGCGGTTAACGAAGCACAACAACAGAGAGAAACTCTTATAAATCAGGCAAAAGCTGATTATAACAGGGTCATTCCACGTGCACGTGGAGAGGCTGAGGCAACCATACAAAAAGCCGAGGGTTATGCCTCTGAAAGGATCAACAATGCAGAAGGTGAGGTATCCCGTTTCAATGATCTCTATACTGAGTATATAAAAGCCCCTCAGGTTACTAAACAACGAATATACTTAGAAACAATGGAAGTCATTATACCAAAAATGGGTAATAAAACTATTACGGATGAAAGCGGAAACAACGTACTACCGTTGCTTCAAATGCAATTAGAAGGGGCAAGAACGTCTTCACCTCAGAATAATAATAACGGAGGTAACTAAGATGGGACAGACTAAAGGAATTATAGCAGTAGTAGTAGGCTTAGTCATAGCTCTTACATTCTTTGATGGGCTATATATTGTACATGAAACAGAACAGGTTATAATAACACAGTTTGGTGATCCGGTAGGTGATGCTGTAACAGAACCGGGATTAAAATTTAAGATCCCATTTGTTCAAGAAGCCAATTTCTTTGAAAAGCGTTATCTGGAATGGGATGGCGACCGAAATCAAATTCCAACGAAGGATAAGAAGTTTATTTTTGTGGATTCGTATGCCCGCTGGCAAATAACCGATCCGCTTCAGTTCTATCAGAGACTTGGAAATGAACGTGGTGCTCAATCACGCTTGGATGATATTCTGGATGGTGAAACCCGAAATGCCATTGCTTCTCACGACCTGTTGGAGATCGTAAGATCAAGTAACCGTGAACCGGATACTACTGGGGCACTAATGCTGGAAGTGGTTGAAGATTCTTTGGTTGATATAAACACAGGTAGGCAGCAAATTCAGGAAGACATTCAAAATTTGGCAAATCAAAGAGCTGAAGAACTTGGAATAGCCATTTTGGATTTTCGCATTAAAAGAGTCAACTATGTTGAAGATGTTCGACAAACAGTTTATGACCGTATGATCTCAGAACGTAATCGTATTGCTGATGAGTTCAGGTCAGAAGGACAGGGTGAGGCATCCCGTATAAACGGTGAGAAGGAAAGGGATTTGGCTCGTATTCAATCTGAAGCCTATCGGCAAGCGGAAATTATACGAGGTGAAGCTGATGCCAGGGCAGCAGCAATTTACAACTCTGCGTATAACCGGAATACACAATCCCGTGATTTATACTCATTTATACGTACTATGGATGCTTATTCAAGAACCATAGATAAAGAGACAAATATTATACTTTCAACAAACAGTGATTTCTTTCGGTATTTGAACAGCATAGATTAGGAAAATTAAGTCTTAATTGTATATTAAAAGCATGGGTGGTGAACCCATGCTTTTTATATTTAAGTAATTTTATGCACATGACTACAAAAGAAAAATTAGCTCGTTTTATTGCAGGTATAATATTTTTCGCCCCGTTCTATGGAATCGGTTTGTACTTTTTTTCCGATACCGGATTTGATTGGTTTGAAACGTTATTTGTGGCAGTCTTATGGTCTGCCGGTATGATCGTTTTTGAAATCTTATGGCGAAAGATAAAACCGACAAAAGAAGAAAGTTAGCTCATTTATGCCGGTCTCGTTAAGAAGCTAATTGTTACTCGTTCCATACGCTCTGCGTTGGAACGTTGACTGTGGCAGATAGAATCGCTCTAAGTTTCGTGTAATTCCGCTCCGACGCAGAATGTGCGGAGCGAGGCTATATATTTAATATCAGTGCTATAATGAAACAGTAAGCGTCAGACAGGTCCTCGCAGCGTTCGAGGTAAATTAAATTCTATCGGTGATTATACGCCAAATTCGGGCCATCAACGTTCTACTCCTGCACCATCAAGTACAACTGCACCACTCGTAACTGATCGTAAGAAACTTCCTCATTCAGCGTATCAAAGATAGGGCGCAGCAGTTCATGCCCATGTTTATCAAATGCCTTCCGGACTTTCTTCATGTCTGAATCTCTTAAATGTGAAGCTTTAAGTATATTATCAGTTTGTATGGATTGCCCCGCTTTTACAAACTTACTTAGGTAGTTAACGACAGTTCCTTCTTTCACATCGATCTCGGATGCAATATCAGCTATCGTTTTTCCTGATTTAAACATCTGTCCGACTTGATATGGCCGGCTATCTTTACTCAACGTTTTCTTGGCTGTTCTTGTCTTTTGACGTGTATCAGACTTTGATCTCTCACCCAGATCTTTTTCTTTACAAAAATCTTTGATCACTCCGAGAAAATCGTCCCCATATTTCTTGGCTTTGGCCCGGCCGACTCCGTGAATGTTAAGTAAGCTCTCTTTTGACTGCGGATAGTAGTACGACATTTCAATGAGCGTAGTATCCCCAAAAATGATGAAGGGTGGAATATCCTGTTTCTGAGCAAGCTTCATACGCTTTGCCTTCAGCAATGCAAACAACTCACGGTTGAAGTCCAACGATTCAATATCAGATTTGGAAGATCTTGCTCGTTCTTTTTGAACCGGTTCTTCGATCACCCCAGACACTTCCTGATCTCCCTTCAGTATCTCCATGGCCTTTGGAGTTAGTTTTAGACTTTTATACTCAAACTCGCGAACTATAATATCCTGCTTCATTAGCTCACGGTATACTTGCTTCCATTCCGGCCGACTGAATTCCTTGCCGATTCCATAAGTTGAAAGTTTATTGTGGTTGAATTTCAGTACTTCTTTTCGGCGTGAACCGAGCAGGATATTCAAGATGTGATTATAACCAAACCTCTGCTCTGTACGAGCCATAGTGGATAAGAATTTTTGAACCGGAACCGTAATGTTTTCCCGTTCCGGCGTATCACCGGTGCAGAAATCACACATACCACAATTCTGCTCATTGAAATGCTCCCCAAAATACCCCAGCAGTTTGATTCGCCGGCACTGATGAGCCTCCACATAATCCATCAACTTTTGGAGATGCTCCTCAGCAACTCGCTGTTCTTCTCCCGTCTTCTGATTAATGAAATAACGGATCTTTCCGGCATCCCCATAACTGAACAGAAACAGGCAATCGGATTGCAGGCCATCGCGCCCGGCGCGTCCAATTTGCTGATAATATGACTCAATATTTTTTGGCAGATCGTGATGAACCACAAATCGCACATCCGGCTTGTCGATACCCATGCCAAAGGCAATAGTTGCTACTATTATGTCTACTTCATCCCGGATAAATGCATTCTGATTTTGCGTGCGGTCGGCTTCTCCAAGTCCCGCATGGTAGGGTAGTGCATTAAAGCCATTGGCATTGAGATCTTGTGTGAGTTGATCCACCTGCTTACGCGAAAAGCAATAGATAATACCCGAATCGCCTTCATGGCGTCTCAAAAAATTAATCGTCTGTTGGAGTGGACTGCTTTTGGTGACGACATCAAGGTATAAATTCTCCCGGTTGAAGCTGGCTACAAACGTATTGGCATCTGCGAGTCCCAGTGAGTTCGCAATATCATTTTGAACGCGGGGAGTAGCAGTGGCTGTGAGTCCAAGGCTGACGGCGTTTTCAAAACGGCTTGTGACAGTTGATAGCTGTCTGTATTCCGGGCGGAAATCGTGCCCCCATTCCGAAATGCAGTGCGCTTCATCAATGGCCACGCATTCCACATTCAATCCGGAAAGCAAGTTCAAGACATTACCCTTTAGTAATGTCTCCGGTGCCAGGTACAGTAGGTCCAGTTTATTCCTGCGTATCTGATCCAGTGTAGATTCATAATCTTGAGGCGAAAGTGAACTGTTCAAATAAGAAGCGGATATTCCATATGCGGTGAGCTGATCGACCTGATCCTTCATCAATGAAATGAGTGGGGAGACCACAATAGTAAGTCCGTCAAAAATAAGGGCGGGAATTTGATAACAAAGTGATTTCCCGCCGCCCGTTGGCATGATGGCGAGGGTATCCTTTTTTTGGAGGACGTTCTCAATAATGTCTTTTTGCAGCGACCGAAATTCCTTAAACCCGAAAACCTCTTTGAGTATATGTTCCGCTTGTTGAATGTCCGGCATGTTCGCTAAAGTGATATCTGAGTTTTTCATGATCTTTTTCTAAGGTAAGAGCTATGAAAACCGAATTCCTTACAAAGTTTTTTGTGGAAAGTGTTTTGAGACCGGATTATCCCAAAGGGATAAAAAATGCACTTCGGCTCACTGAGTTAATTAAATAACTCTCATTCCTCACATACCGTTGGGAAAGTATGTCAGACCCATTGGTTTAAATTATTTTATCATGGTTTATAATTCTGAAACCGGAGGTGCCGGCAGGCATTACGAACCTGAGTTTCGTAATGAGAACAACAGTCTCGAGCATCGGCACGATAGTGAATCTGGAAGTTCGCAACGACGCAGAGCGATCGTAGCGAGGTGGATACTTCATCCGTGATAATCCGCCAAATCCGTGTCATCTGCGTTCCCTTCTTTACTCTATTCCACAAACTCACCAAAATCAACATCCAGCATTTCACTCAGGATCTCCTTGCTTTTTGAGGTATCGATGTGCGCTCCCATTTTCATCAATAGATTGTAAAGTCCCAGGTGTACGCGTGTGGTATATAAGAAGTGCTGAGAACCGCGTGGCTCATTACCGATAGGAGCATCTTTGGTAAAATATTTAATAGTGTTTCGATACTCCTCATTCCCAAAATCAAAAATCTCATATTTATACGGCTCAGCGAAAGTCATTCCATAATTGCGGGCGAATTTGAAATAGCGCTCTTCATTCTTAGGATCATGAGAATCGGGTTTGATGACCTTTAGCTTTTCATAAAGTTCACGAATAGCTTCATCATCATCCGTGAGGTGAGTGGGGAGCAGCCGCAGATAATCCATGAAAAATTCTTTGGGAAATTTCTTCACGCACCCAAAGTCAATAACGCCCAGTTTGCCATCATAAGTAAAAAAGAAATTTCCGGGATGAGTATCCGCATGAACATAATCCATATCCTGAATTTGCTGATGGAAAAAATCCCACAATAGCTGTCCAAAATGATCTCGTGTTTCCTGGTCAGGATCTTCCTTCAGGAATTCTCCCAAATGCCGGCCTTCCATGTAGGTCATGCAAAGCACCTTATCTGTGGAAAAGTCTTTTACCCACTCCGGGATCTCTATATTCAACCCGCCAAAACGCTCTCTGAATAAGTCAATTTGTTTCCCTTCATTTATATAGTCTGTTTCTTCAAGAAGGGTCTCTTTCACCTCCTCAAAGTAAGGATCAATATCTGCACCTTTCTTCACAATACGCTTCACCAGGATCTTCGCCAGCCCAAGGTCCGAGTCGATGGTTTCTCGCACATTCGGGTACTGAATTTTAATGGCTACTTTACGGCCGTCTTTTAACTCTGCCTTATGCACCTGACCAATGGAGGCCGCCGCAAAAGCTTCTGATTCAAAACTCGTAAATAGCTGCTCGGGGTAGCCTCCCAGTTCTCTTTTAATAATAGAACGAACGAGTGCTTTATTTATAGGGGGAACCGAATACTGAGCCTGGGTCATGACCTCAGCAAATTCCTCTGGGAGAAATCCCTGATCCATGCTCATTCCCTGGGCGATCTTCAGGGCTGTTCCTCGCAACTTGGTGAATTCCTTAAATACCTCTTTGGCATTTTCAGAATGAAAGTCGCCATCGGTCTCGCCATTTGTTTTGCCGGATCTTTTACGGAGATAGCGTTTGGCGTAATTAGTCCCAACTTTAATGCCTGTCTTGGCTATACGACTACCGCGTTCAAACTTTGATGAAGGAAAATCTTTACTCATTCGTGATAATGTTAAATTTTGAATTCTTAAATGTTAAATGAGTCCCCCATTTAACATTTTAAACTATAGCATTAAAAATTATTCAGAGGTTTCTTCTTCGTCCTCAATCTCAATTTCGACTTCCTCGTTCGGATCCTCTTCAAACCAACTTGAAACCCAATCGTTGAAATCTTGCACTTGTTTACTGAAACCGAAAGCACTCAGAGAATATTTAGCCAGGTCAAATCCTTTATCTGCGATCTTAGAGTAGACCAGCTCCTCAATAAACCCTGTGATCTTGTCGGTGAGAGCAAAGGTGCGTTCGCGACCTTCACTGTCATCCTCAAGCCAGAATTTGATCAGGAACATAAATTGCGTTTTCAAGGATGCATAGAACCATTCGCCTAAAAAGAAGCCAGCGCTTGTAGCAATGTTGCCATCTGTGGTGAAGAAGTCTTTGAATAGGGATTTGATCTCCTGCTGAAACTCGCTTTTTGAAGTACATTTCCATTCGTATTTCCAGAAGGTGTCCTCAACAAACTCACGGCGCTCTTCCATCATGTCAAAAAGTGTGAATGCGAAGTTGGAGAGTTTCTCACTGATCGAATAGGAATCGAAGTCTTCGATCTCGCCTATCATTGCCTGATAGCGAATTACCAAAGATGGGTAATAGAATTTCAGGATAGCATTTTTGTTGGGGAAAAGAGTGTAGATCTCCGAGGCTGTCTTACCGGTTTTGTTAGTCAAATTCGGGATCGAAAACTTATCCTCTATATATAGGTCTAAAGCGGCTTCTGTCAGCTCGATCTTGGTATTGATTTTCTCTGTGTCCATAGTCTTGTATTTATTCACTGATAAAACGAATGCGGAAAGCTTTCAGTTCGTTGCTACGATAGAAATTGAAAATTTGTTTTGATTGGTTACTTTTGATCGGCTTTTAAATCATCTAAAACATGGCAGACTCTCAATCACCATACTATAAACGCGATGCGTTGTTCTTATTTCTTGCAGGGATAATTCAGACCGCACTGGTTTTGGGCAATGTGATCGGGACCACAAAATTCGTGACCTTATTCAGTATGGACTTGCCCAACTGGCTGAGATCCATAACTCCTTCCATCGTGCGCGACGACTCTATATATACGATGAGTGTTCCGGTGGGAGTACTCGCCTATCCCTTTACCTTTCTCGCCACAGATCTGATATCCGAATTATTTGGAAGGAAGAAAGTTCAACTCGTGGTATGGGTTGGCTTCTTTATGAATTTCTTTATGCTCTTGTTGATGTCGGCGGGACACTGGCTTCCCAATACCGGAGGAGTGAGTGGGGGTATTCAATTGTTTAAAGGAGTGTATGAGTTTATGGTGGGGAATACGATTGCAAGTATGATCGCTTATCTTACAGCTCAAACAGTGGATGTTCGTTTATTCCACTTTTGGAAAAACCTGACCGGCGGAAAACATTTATGGCTGAGAAATAATGCGTCCACTATGGTAAGTCAACTCGTAGATTCCAGCGCAATTTTGAGCATTTTATATTTGGCCGGGAACCTTGGTGACAACGTAAATTCTTTGGCCACGCTCATCATCCTCATTTTGAATTCTTATTTGTTCAAGTTTTTCTTCGCACTTTTTGATACTCCGCTCTTTTATTTGGGGGTGAGGTTTCTTAAACACTATGATGAAGACCCCTCAGGGCACTCATTATACGATTCTTAATAGCACAGAAGATTTAGGAAAAGAAGTGAAATTTATTTCAAAAAATACTTGCGGTGAATAGGGTATAGCCCCTATCTTTGTAATCCTTTCAAGGAAACGAAAATCGCTGACCAAACAGATGTTTAGTCAGCATTTTTTTTCGCTGAAAGTTTAGTTCTTAGACATAATGAAGTATAGATCAGATTGTTTGTGCGAGCGAGAGCTTGTTCAATTCTTTGATGCATTAATTTGCATTTACAAAAATGACAAGAGCGTAGGGTCTGCTCACAGAGTATAATTTAATTATTTACAATGGAGAGTTTGATCCTGGCTCAGGACGAACGCTGGCGGCGGGCTTAACACATGCAAGTCGAAGGAGAAGGTAGCTGCTTGCAGCTACTGGAGACTGGCGGACGGGTGAGTAACGCGTAGATAACCTGCCTATATCTGGGGGATAACATCTCGAAAGGGGTGCTAATACCGCATAATGCAGCGGGGCCGCATGGCCACAGTTGTTAAAGGTTTCGGCCGGATATAGAGGGGT
>JAXHNH010000022.1:0-2213 GCA_034520725.1 Gracilimonas sp.
ATTACCACTTTGTCACAGACACGTTCTATATCGGATAAAATGTGGCTACTGAAGAATATGGTTTTGCCTTTTGCTTTTTCCTCCCGAATAATCTCAATAATTTCCCGTCGCCCTTGCGGGTCGAGCCCCGTGAAAGGTTCATCCAGTATAAGCAAATCAGGTTCATGCAGCAGGGCCTGAGCGATCCCCAGTCTCTGATTCATACCTTTTGAGAAGGATTTAACCTTTTGATTTTTAGCACCCGATAATCCCAGCCTCGAAAGCTTCTCATCAATTCTGGCCGGCAGATTATCGGAGTTTATACCGGCAAGTTTTCCATAAAAAGAAAGAGCTTTTTCCGGCTTGAGAAAGCTATAGGTATTGAAAATTTCCGACTGAAAACCAATGCGTTTTTTTGCTTCTAATGATTGGGGAGGATGACCGTAAATCGAAATTTGGCCCGCATCGGGTATCAGAGTCCCAAGTATGCAGTAGATCGTGGTTGTCTTACCGGCACCGTTTGAACCGATAAGACCCACTACAGAGCCTTCCGGAATTGTCATGGAAAGGTCATTAACCGCCAGAACCTTTTCTTTGAAGAGTCCCTGGTTATACGTTTTTGTCAGCCCTTGAATTGAAATGGCAGGTTCATTCATCGTTGCTAAAAAGGTTTGGAATTTGGTACTCCCATGCTCTACTGAAGCCAACTGTGATACGCTGGACGGCCCCTGTGCTATCCACCAACAGGGATGTTGGGAGAGCTTCTACATTGTACGACTGTGTAATTTCCCCGGAGGAATCTCGCAATACCGTAAAAGGAACCGGGTACTGATCAAGGTAGTTCTGAATCGTTTCCTTGTTTTCGTTGACGTTTACAGCTACAATAGCCAGACCTTGTTCGGCAAATTCGTTGTAAAGTTCACTCATCATGGGCATTTCTTCGCGACAGGGACCGCACCAGGAAGCCCAGAAGTTAATCCAGGTATATCTGTTATCTTTTATGATGTCCGACAATTCGATCTGCACATCCGACATATCCGGCAGTGCGAATGAACCTACCTCTTCCCCTTCGTCAAACGAGAGAGAAGTACCGGTAAGAACGCTGTCTTTAACCGAATAGGAGAAAAAAGAAAATCCGGCAAAAAGAACAAGTGCAATTATTAGTAAGGTTCTATTCATAAATTATTTATTGAATTCATTTCTATGGGTTAAACCTTAAAATTTGCTTCTACAGATAATAATCTACATTAATTTTCTTCCAACCCCTTCAACTCTTGATATAACCACCCTCTTGCTTTCAGCCAATCCCTGTGCACGGTACTTTCAGATACATCCAAAACTTCTGCCACTTCTTCAACTTTCATTCCTCCAAAAAACCTCATCTCCACCACTTCGCTGAGTCTGGGATTGAGTTTCTCCAGCTTTTTCATAGCGTCGTCAATATCTATTAACTCCTGGAGATCCTGCCCCTCAGACTCAATCAAACCATCAACGTATGTAAATTTATCGTAGTTGCGTCCACGTTTCAGCGCTTTCTTTTTTCGTGCATAGTCGATTAGGATTTGCCGCATGCAGCTGGAACAGATCGCCAGAAAATGGCTTCTGTTTTGGTAGTCCATCTCACCCTGATTGATCATCTTCAGATAGGTTTCGTGTACCAGTTCTGTTTTCGAGTAGGTGTGGCCATCTCCTTCCCGGCTGATCCTGGCACTCGCAATATTTCTGAGTTGCTCATAAACCAGCGGATAGACCTGATCGTATACATCTTCGCCTTCACCCGCTCTTTTCAAAAGCAGAGTGATGTCTTCTTTTTTAGCCATCTTTAATATGTTGCAAACACCTAATTTTTATACAGAACAAACACATAATCGGAGTTTGATCTCAATAAGTCAAAAGTAATTAGGTATAATCACGCACTCTTACTGATCGATTATTTCACGTGCTTCGTCGTAACGGCCGGCTTTATGTAGCGCTTCAATCAAATGCTCTCTTAATAATCCATTATTTTTATCCGCTCTGTATTTTGCACTCCATCGGTCTGATAGTTGATCCAATTGACCAATTTCCCTGTATAACTGTATTAGCTTAGAGTAGACTGTTGATTCAGTTGAGTTCAGAGATAAGGCTCTTTCAAGTGATGCTATTGCCTCTTCAATATTTCCTTTATCTTCATGTATTTCAGATAATTCCAGATGCGCTTCAAACAATTCAGGTGAATATTCAACAGACTTTTT
>JAXHNH010000023.1:0-22303 GCA_034520725.1 Gracilimonas sp.
CCGAATTCCTGAACACCGTAAAGAATCTGCTGGAAAATCCGCTTTCGATGTTGCTTTAAGAAACAGAGCAATTAAAATAATTGAAAGCCCCGGACATGAATAATGTGCGGGGCTTTTTTCATTTCGCCCTAGTAATTAATCGAATGGAACACGGATGACACGGATTGGACGGATGGTCACAGATTTTTAAATATCCGATACATTAAACTGGTTCAAGCGTCTCGCTTGGACCAGCCCCTCTTCCAATTCAATTACTTAATATTACCGCACAAGCGCGACGCTCTAGTGCCAAGCTAGGCTTGTTATAAATATTTATCCGTTCAATCCGTGTCATCCGTGTTCTATTCCCCAGTCTTATTCTACTCTCCAATCCCATTACATTTTCTAACAAACTACTGAGAATTATTTCCGTAATTATGGCTTAATTAAAAAACTCAATTATTGAAACCATGAAATCAATTCTTTTAGCCACAACCATTTTTGTAATGGTTTTATCAGGAGCCTTACAAGCTCAAAATTCACCCGAACGGGAAGTACAGTCTACGATTGAAATGCTATTTGAAGGAATGCTTGAAGCGGACGGACAAAAGATCGCTGATTCTTTCACACCGGATGCTATTATGCAAACCATCGTGAAGAATGAAGAAGGGGAGGTAATGGTTAGAAACGGAAATTTAGATGCATTTGTAAACAGCATCGGTTCAGCCGAACCGGGAAGATTGAATGAGGTGATAGGAAGCTATGAAATTAAAGTGGATGGAGAATTAGCTTCGGCCTGGACTCCCTATGAATTTTACGTAGAGGAAGACTTCTCGCATTGTGGTGTTAACTCATTTCAGCTTATGAAAACCGCAGAGGGCTGGAAGATCTTTCATATTGTAGATACCCGACGTAAAGAAAATTGTGTGGAATAGCTCTCAGCTTCAGCTCTCAGCCGTCAGAGTTAACGTGCTGAAAGCTGACGGCTGAGAGCTGAAAGCTTAAAACCTGAAACTAAAATATGATGCAATGAAGAAAAGATACATACTACTAGTGCTAATACTTTTTGGAACACAATTTGCAACTGCCCAGGTAAGTGAAGATCAACGCCAGCGAGATGTACAGAACATCGATAACCTGATGGAAGCACTGTATGCTTCTATTTCCGGAGAGAAGGGAGAACC
Organism: Gracilimonas sp.; assembly: GCA_034520725.1. Classification (GTDB taxonomy): domain Bacteria; phylum Bacteroidota; class Rhodothermia; order Balneolales; family Balneolaceae; genus Gracilimonas. Next base: position 1,164 of record JAXHNH010000023.1, read on the forward strand.
AAGAGACTGGGATAGATTCAGGAATTTAATGTTACCCGGTTCAAGGCTTATTCCAACAGCCAGCGGGGAAAATGGCAAAAATACCTTTCAGATGATGACTCCAGAAGAATTTGTTAAAAATACAGATCCTTTTTTCGTTGAGAATGGATTCTATGAGTACGAGATCAACCGGGAAGAACATCATTACGGTCGCATAGTACATGTGATGAGCACCTACGGTTCAAAAAGAAGCAAAGCGGATGCTGAACCGTTCAATAAGGGTATCAACAGTATTCAATTGTTCAATGATGGTGAACGTTGGTGGGTGGTTACGATATACTGGGCTCATGAGTCAGAAGACAACCCGATCCCTGAGCGTTATCAAGGGTAGGATCTGTTGTTTATTTTTCTGATTTCAAGAGTCGGTCAATGACCTTTGCTTTGCCGGGATCTACATACATTCCATAAGAGAGTATCAGAATTCCTTTCACACCGTTGGAAGATTCAATGGCGTGAACGGATGATTCACTTCCCGGATCGGTTCCTTTATCAAAGCTGTGGGATTCGAGGATGCTAAGGTCATCGGGTGAGTATTCGGTATCTAAAGATTTACAGGTAATATTACCGTCTCCCAATTCAAATACATGATCAAATCCTTTCTCTTTAAGTGATTCGACAGCATCGGCTAAGTCTTTGTACATAAATGTATTAGTTGATTTGTTTACTATAATATACAAAATAAAAAAGCCGCTCGTTCGAGCGGCTTTGTAGTAAAAATAAAAAGCTGTAATAGATCAGTCTTTATTCTTGATCTCTTGGATCTCAAGGCGAATTTCCTGGGCCAATTTCTTTAGATCTTGAAGGCCTTTGCGTGCACGAGTACCTGCAGCTTTGTTGCCTTTGTCGTAGAATTTTTCCATTTCAACTGCGGTTTCTTCTACGAGATTTTTGATTTCTTCAACTCTGCTCATTAATAGCTCCGTTAAATTAAGATTAGTTATAATTTTCTGTTTTCAGAAAGTGCGTTGAAGCTATCCAATCGGGGGTATTGAGTCAAATTAAAAGTGCATTTTTTTAACTAATATTGAACTTTCTGCACTTTTCCGGAACATTTATCGGATTTGCGGGAGAATATTTCTTTGGTTTCTTAAATTTCTTCAACTTTTCAGAAAAATTAATGTCGCTAAATTAATTAAGGAATCACAAATAAGAGCTCGCTCTTATTTCTTAAGTGAGTCTGAAGTAAAATTGAAAGGCAACAGGTCATTCATATAATGTTCTGATATTGTAGCATCAGCATGATGCAGGATGATCTTTTTTGTTGGCATGAATTCCGATATTACCTGTCGACACGATCCGCACGGACTACTGACTTGTCCTTTTTTTGTATGGATCTCAAGCCGTTCAAAATTTGTGTAGCCTTCAGAAATAGCTTTAGCAAGTACCACGCGTTCAGCGCAAAGTCCATTAGTCCATTCGCTAACTTCAACATTTACGCCCTCGAAAAAGCCATTTTCAGAAAATAAAATGGCAGAAACCGGAAAATCAGAGTTGGGAATCACCGCTTTTGAGAGCAGTTGTTTAAGTTTTAATGAAACATCCATTTGTCCGGAACCCGATTTTAGGAGTTTCTCAGCTTTATTTACAGGGATATTCTGACCAATGATCACTTCCAGTTCAAATTCATTCTTCCAGAAATTCAGTTGCTCATAGCTATATTCGTTTATGAAGAGCCTGGATGGAGTCTCACCTTCACTTAAGCAGATGGTACAAGCGGCCTGTACAGCCGGGATAGTCAATGGATATGAGATATTCTCAATTCTGACTCCGGTGTAATATTTTCCTGAACTACTTTCGACTACACAGATTCTTGAATTATGAGAATAGGGGACGTACGAATTATCTGCTTTGGTATCTGACATAAATTGATCAATTTATTATAGCTGAATATGCTGCATCTGCCACTCGGGACCTGATCCGGCTTATGGTGCTACCGTAGGAACGATTTGGATAAGTACGGTTGGTTAATAATATAACAGCCATGTTCTTTTCACGGTCTATCCACAGGCTAGTGCCGGTAAAACCTAAGTGACCAAAGGTATCCTCGCTGGCATTGCTTCCGGCTGTTGTGAAACCGGACGGACTTTTGCGATCAAAACCGAGTCCCCGGCCACTAAGTTCAGATTGTTTAGTTGTGAACATTCTCACAGTCTCGGGTTTAAGGTACTGCTGACCTGAATAGGTTCCATCATTTAGCAACATAGTACTGAACTTGGCTACATCGATTGCAGAAGAAAATAATCCGGCATGACCGGCAACACCATCCAAATAAAAAGCTCGTTCATCGTGAACCTGAGCCTGAACAAGTCCACGATTGTAAACCGTATCAATTTCTGTTGGGGGAATTCGGCGTGTTAACCAGCGGCTGTTCTTACTTGGATTAAAGAAGGTACTGTACATGTTCATCGGGAAATAGAACTCACTGCGTGCGTAACGGTCAAGTGGTTTTCCTGATACATCAGCGATAATCTCAGCCAACAGGATCATACTAAGATCACTATAAACATATTGTGTACCCGGCTCATAGGTCAGAGGTTCATTCTTAATGGCCTCAATGATCTCACTGCGTGTTTTCAGTGAATCCACATACACCCTGAAAGGAGGCAGTCCGGTTTGATGAAGCAGGATATCGCGAATGGTGATATCTTTCTTTTCAGGTGTTTTGAATTCGGGTATGTATTTGGATATCGGATCCTCCAGACTCAGCTTACCTTCATCGATCAGCTTCATGGTTGAAGCCGTAGTAGCCAATACTTTGGTCATTGATGCCAGATCGTATACATCGGTTTTTCTAATGGCATTGGTCTTGTCGTAGGTTTGGTACCCGTAGGCTTCGTTATATGCAAGCACACCGTCTTTAACTACAGCAACCACTGCTCCCGGAAACACAGAATCCCGAATGGCCTCATTTACGATCCTGTCGATCTGAAATAATTTGTTGTGATCCATTCCCACTTCCTCAGGTGTGCCGAAGCGAAGGGTGGTATGGGGTATCTCAATGCCTTCCCCGAGATTATAGAGGCCGGGAATCTCAATAGGTAAACGGGCATTGACTTCAGTTGCACCAAAAATAGCGGGTACCAAACCGCTGATCTGCTGTGAGGAATTGTACCAGCCAAGAATATGAGCATCTGCGTTTTGCAGATCAGAAAGTACGTAAGGATTTCCGAATGAAACCAGGATAGAGGGCTTATTTATTTTAAGAATTCGATTTAGGAATGAGACCTGACTGTCAGAAAGATGAATGGACTGTGCAAAACGCAGGTAGATAAATGAGCTGATGATGACAAGATCCACATCTTTAGCTTTCTGAATCATTTCGCGTTTATCCTTTTCGCTGGTGCGCTTGTCATACACGTGGAATGAGACATTTGGATGGTAATCTCTAAGCTGACTAGCAAAGGATGAGCCGGTATTTCCATCACTGTCGTCGGCAACTGAAATGACCATTATCTCAGGATATTTTGATGGTAGCAGAGGGATCAGATCTTTATCATTTTTCAGAATAGTGGTGGATTCCCGCGCTATACGATCGGCTTCAGCTCTGTGAAAGGCCGTGTTCACCTTAAGGTCCAGAGAGCCAATATCAACCTGATTAGATTTACCGAATAAACCATATTTCTGTTTCCACAACATCAGTTTACGGAAAGACTTATTTATGCGTTCCTCAGTGATCTCTCCATCCTTAACCGCTTGCTCCACTTCATTAATAGCTGTGAAAACATCCGGGCTAATAAGCATGATATCGGCTCCGGCGTGCAGGGCCTTGACAACGGCTTGTCCCGGTGAATACTTAGACGAGATCCCATTCATTTCCAGTCCGTCCGTGACTACCATTCCGTCAAACTTGAGGGAATCACTCAGGATCTGGTCCAATATAAAAGGGCTGAGTGTTGCAGGCGTATAAGTTCCCCCATTCAATTCAGGAAAAGCAATATGGGCACTCATCACACTGTTGATGCCCCCGTCGATAGCAGCCCTGAATGGTATCAATTCCAGAGAATCGAGTCGTTCATAAGAATGATTTACGACGGGAAGATCGGTGTGAGAATCTACGTCAGTGTCGCCATGCCCCGGAAAATGCTTGGCAGTTGCAACAATGCCTTCACTTTGAACGCCCTGAATGAAGGCGGTTCCATAATCTGCAACCATTTTCGGATCGCCAGAGAAGGAACGAACATTGATGACCGGATTGTCCGGGTTGTTATTCACATCAAGCACAGGCGCATACACCTGATGAACACCAAGGGCTTTAGCTTCAAGGGCGGTGATCTTTCCCATCATAAAGGCATTACGCTTGTTGCCGGTGGCGGCCACACCCATGGCAGGAGTGAACCGGGTGGTTCCTGAGATACGCATAGCAGCTCCAAATTCCATGTCCTGGGAGATCCAAAGCGGGAACTTGGCCATGCGTTGCAATTTGTTGGTAAGTACGGCCTGTCCGTATATATCGCCCCGCATAAAAATGATGCCGCCCACATTATAATCCTCAACAAGCTCTTCGAGCAGTTTGAAATTTCTTGAATCGCGATTGGTGAACCGGCCTTCGGCGGGGACAAAGAACAGCTGACCGATCTTTTCCCTAAGCGGTGTATTGGTGATCACGGAATCGAGATAGGCATCTGAGTTGACGTTGAGTCCCGGATCCGCGTATGCTTTACTTACTCTTTGCCCGAATAGAAACTCAGTCAAACTCTGAGCAGTCAGTGGGATACCCATCGAAAGCGCGAAAAAGGCACAAATGGAAATGATCTTTATATAACCCTTCATATGACGTCTGTGATACTATGTAGATTCTCTGGAATATATGCTGTCGAAATGTACACGTTAGTAACAGTCTAAACCAATTGATTATTTTAAGAATAGTTAAACTAATTCTGCAAAATCTTTGCGATACAAGTGTATGGGTAGAGGATGGAGATCAGGCCATGAAATAATCAGAATGAATTCATAATTTTACTTTATTCCGAGCCATTAAATGCTCATTATTAGGTATGATAAGTGACGAAAAAAAAGAAGAAGTACGGGCGGCTGCAGATATTGTAGAGGTTGTACAGGATTATGTGAAGCTGAAGCGTTCCGGCAGTGGTTTTGTAGGGCTGTGTCCTTATCATGATGAAAAGACGCCTTCGTTCAATGTGACACCCAGACTGCAGATCTTCAAGTGTTTTGGGTGTGGTGAATCAGGGGATGTGTTCAAATTTGTGATGGATCAGGAGGGCATCGGATTCACGGAGGCTGTACGCCAACTCGCCGAACGCTACGGAGTCTTTATCCCCGAAGAAGAAAATGAGGAGCCTACAGAAACCACTCAGCTGAGAGAGGGAATGTTACATGCTCTGAAATTTGCGGGAGTTTTCTTTTACCGGAATCTGATCGAAAATCCGGAAGCTGAAAAGGCTTTGAAATATCTTGAGGACAGGGGCTATAATCGACAGGTTTTTAAGAAATATGGTCTGGGTTATGCGCCTGCCGGTGGTGAGGAATTATTTAAAGCCGCCAAAAATGCAGGGATTGACGAGAATTATTTACTGGAAGCGGACCTCATAAAACACAGTAATCGCGGAGATGGTTATTACGACACGTTCCGCGGGCGACTCATGTTTCCGATCTTCAATCCAACCGGAAAGGTCATTGCTTTTGCCGGTCGGGTTCTGGGTAATGAGAAAACAGCAAAATACATCAACTCCTCGCAAACCAAGGTGTATAACAAAAGTGAGGTGGTTTATGGGGTGAATTTTGCGAGGAATGAGATCCGCAAGCACAAGGAAGTTCTTTTGGTGGAAGGCTATACTGATGTGATCACACTGATGGAAAACGGGATCGGGAATGTGGTGGCGAGCAGTGGTACCTCACTTACGCCGGGGCAGATGAAGATCCTTCACCGCTATGGTGAGCGAATTGTAATGATCTACGATTCTGATGATGCCGGACAAAACGCCATGAAGCGTGGTATCAACATTGCATTGGCAGAAGGTATGGAAGTGGAACTGTTGGAACTGCCCGACGGACAGGATCCCGATTCTTTCGTTAAACAATTTGGGAAGGAATCCTTTGATGAACTGAAAAAAGAAGAAGCCGGAGATTTTGTCGATTTTCTTCTACTTAAAGCCGGAGAGGAAGGAAGGCTCGATAAACCAACTGAAGTACCCAAGGTCATTACGGAAATATTGGAATCGATCGCCAGCATTAAAGATTCGATTCAGAGGCAGGTGTATGTTCAGTATTTACATCAGAAAGTTCAGAAATTTCAAAAGGTGAAGGAGTCGGATCTTTACGAACAACTCGAGCGCGTGATGAATGACAAGCGCTGGGAGGAAAAGCGTTCCGAAAGGAGAGAGGAAGTACGCCAACGCATTCAAAATCAGGATGGACCACAAGACGATGTTCCCCCGATCGGAGAATTGAGGTCTGCTTCGTCCAAAGAGTCTGGTAGAAAGACTCCTACAATGAAGAAAAAACCGCATTTTGAGAAGGAGTTGATACGATTGATGATCACCTATGGTCGGAGTATGGTGGAATACATTTGCTCGTTTACCAATGCGAAACTCTTTGAGGATGATGAGCTGCGGATGTTCTATAACGACATCATTGAGCGGTATAAAAAAGAAGAAGATTTTTCGGTGAATACCTACACCGGAGAGAAAGAACCCTTTCCGAGATTGGTAGGGGATGTTTTGCTGGAGCAGCATTCAGCGAGTGATCGCCATGAGGAAAAGATCGGCTTGAAATATGAGAAGGATAAAAACCCTTATAAAACCGCAAAAAGTTCGATTCGTGCGTCACAGATTAGTTTTTACCGAAGAAAGTTGAATGAGCTGGCTGATCGTATCGGGGAGGCCAAAGGGGATGAAAAGCTATCGCTTATGGAAAGACAAAAAGATGTGAAGTCGAAGCTAACCCGCCGTGAGACCTCCGATCCGGATGATTTGTATCCTGATCCTGAAAAAGGAGTCAGTAACGAGGTCAATGAAAAAGTCTTTACCTATAAGATGAAGGGTGAAAAGTGATGAATGAGTAGTGAGAAGTAAGTGCGGTGAAGATGAATGAGATGTGATGGGGGAATGTTATCTCCACTTACTTTGTGAATCTAATTCTTTTAGCCCCCTCCAAGGTCATTGAATAATCAAAATAGGCAGCGAATTGCCTCAATATCAATTACTGGTGAGAGCGTAGACCAAAATATTGGCACCCATTTGAAGTGCCTGTTGTCTCAAGTTTTGTGGAGTGTTGTGGACCTCAGCGTCAGTCCATCCATCCCCGAGATTGGATTCGTAGCTGTAAAAAACTACCAACCTGCCTTTGTGAAAGATCCCAAATCCCTGAGGTGGTTTGCCGTCGTGTTCATGGATCTTGGGGAGACCGGAATCGAACTCAAACACCTGATCATAGATCGGATAGTTGAAGGGAATCTCAACCAGTTCTTCCTCGGGGAAAATACTTCTTAAAACCGGTTGGATGTACTCATCAAGACCATAATCGTCATCAATGTACAGAAATCCACCATTTTCAAGGTATTCACGTACGTTGCGAATTTCAGCATTGTTCAGGGTGATGTTGCCATGCCCGGTAAGGAATACAAAGGGATAGGAATGCAGCTCTGCACTGCCCAAATCTACATCGCTGTAGGAATCTGAAATAGGGATCGGAAGATTATTTTTGGTGAACCGGATAAGGTTTTCCAGGGCAGATGGGTCATTATACCAATCCCCACCGCCACGGTATTTTGCCCGGGCGATCTCAAATTCTCCCGAACTCTGAGCCGAGATCGGTTCAGCCAAACAGCAGGCCGCTAAAAATATCAGTAAGATCTTTAGAATCATATTACGAACCGGGACGTTTGATGTAAACTTGAACGGTATCGGAAGCTAAGGCTCCAAACACACCAATTCCACCATCGATGTTATAAATTATATTCTGAATTTCTCCGGGTGAGAGAGTGGAACCCCCAAGCTGCGTTTCCTGTGAACGTATGAAATCATAAATATTGTCATCAATTGTGTTGGCAACGATCAGGTTGTCCTCATAAAAAGCCACGCCTATCCACGGGTATTGTACCGTAGCACTGCCATCAGGATTAAATTCGAAACCACTTTCATTGATAATGCCCGAGCTGTTATTGGCAAACTCTTCGAGAGCCACTTCGGGTTGATCACTGTCTTGAATCAATTCTGCATAGAATGGAGTCAGGTTCTCAGAAAACGGTTGTAAACTTACTGAATTGAATACAAAAATATTCTGACGGCCCGGGTAGGAGCTCGCACTCAGGGTAAACTCAAGCTGTTCGGTTGACTGGTAGGTGATGGAATCCTGTACTTCCCCAATGATCTCAAAGGCTTCAGGTACGGTAGCTGTGGAAGTGATGCGTTCCAGCGTTTCGGGTAGAATAATATCAAGCTTATAGGTTCTGCCTGGGATCACGTTATGGTCGAGTTCCGGAACGTAGATACCGGGTGCATTAAGCTGATAAGTCCAGCTTTGTTCGATGGCACTTTCCGGGCCGGATTCAAGTAACTGAATTTCAATGGCCGCACTGTTTATGGCAGCTTGCTCAAAATCATAGAAAGCATCGGCCGGAACGGTGGTAGAGAGACGAACCTCAGGAAGCAAGGCATTGGCCACCAGATAGGATTCAACCACATAATATTCTTCGTACTCATCCTGCGCGTAGGGATCACAGGATGACAGAACTAAGGCAAAAGCGAGTAATATGAGTGAATAGTGCTTCATGTCTTAAAAGTTTACGGTGTATGAAACAGATGGCAAAATGGGCAGCATGTTGACATCATTGATCTCTATCGGGTTTTCGTTGAAATCGAAGTTGTAGAACCAGGTGTTCCGTCTGGAATAAACATTAATAATCTGAAGCTGAAGTTCAGAATCACCGACGTTAAAGAACCGGCCTGTTCTTGAGAACGAGATGTCCAATCTGTGATAATTCGGGAGCCGTGATGCATTCACTTTGCCCACGGTAAAAGCATTACGATCCTCATTGGTCCACGGCAGGTCATATTGCACATAGCGACCCAGGACTTTTGTATAAGACTGGCCTGTAGCAAAATTGAAGGAGGTCGTGAATTTCCAGCGATCACTCAGCTGATAATTCCCAACAACGTTGAAATCGTGTCGGCGATCATATTTGGGCGGATAGAAGCGTGCAGTTTGTTCCTGATTGGAAATCTCAGCATTGAAGCCCGGAAACTTTCGCCAGGTAAAGGCCAGTGTGTATCCCAGGAAACCGGTAAATCGCCCGGCTCTTTTTTCGAAGAACACTTCCGTACCATAGGCATATCCTTCTCCAAATCTGAATACATCCTGATAGGGCAGTCCGCCCACATCCGGGAGGAAAGGATCGAGCTCAAACAGGTCGTTCATACTTCGGTAATAGAATTCGATATCAAGTCCATAGTCGGTAAAGGGAATGGTCTTGGTTCCAATTACGAATTGGTCACCATAAGCGGGAGAAACACCTTTGGCTGAGGTCAACCACACATCAAATCCGGAAAAAGCTTCATTCGAGATCAGGGTGATGAATTGATTGTATCGACCGTAAGCGCCCTGCAATCGGATCCGGTCATTTGGCCTGTATTCGACTGCCATCCTCGGTTCAATCCGCAAATATTCTCCGTCTGAAAAGTAGTTGAACCGCGCACCGGGAGTCAAAACCCAGCGATCGGAAGGCCGCCATTCGTCCTGTACATAAAAGGAGGCATACTGATTTTGTATCCGGCTTTGAAAGGTGGTTCTGTCGTCGAAAATATCATTTAAATTGAAGGTGAAGATACCCGACCAGAATCCCATTTTTAATCGATGATCGTTATTGGGGAGGTACTCCAGGTCTGATTTGAGCGAAAAATCATAAATGTTGTTTTCCCTTCTGAAGGGGGTGCCGGCCAGATCAAAATCCGGATAGTTGAAATAGCGAGAGCCGGTCACAACCGTGTTGGAAAAAAGTTTTTCGGAGAAGATGTGAGTCCAGTTCCCACTTACGGTTTGATTCCCGTAATCCAGTTCAAAGACGGCATCATCGGTAAAGGGGAAGGTCACCCGGTCCTGACCGGCATAGAATGCCAGAGAGAATTTGTTGTTGGCGTTGGCGTCGAAATTGATCTTTCCGTTTACGTCATAGAAATAGAATTTGGAAGGGATGTTATCGACCGATTGGCGGAGTCCGGCAAGCAGGGGTTCGAGGGTGGAACGGCGAACGGCCAGCATCCAGGAGCCTTTTTTGTAGGGACCTTCGATACTGGCACGTGAAGCCAGAAGTCCTACGGTGGCCGAACCCGCGGTCTCTTTGCGGTTCCCATCTTTGTTATAAATGGTGAGCACGGAACCAAGCCGGCCACCGTACTCTGCAGGATAACCGCCTTTATATAACCGCACATCCTTGATGGCATCCGGATTGAATGTTGAGAAAAAGCCAAAGAAATGGCTGGGATTGTACACCGTGGTTCGATCGAGAAGGATCAGGGTTTGATCGGGACTACCGCCTCGAATGTACAGCCCGCTCGAGAAATCAGAGGCAGCTTTCACTCCCGGTAAAAGCTGAACGGAGCGGAATACATCGGCTTCAAAAACGGAGGGTAGTTCCTTGATGAGCTCAGTATTCACCTGTGCAGTTCCAATATTTTTTTGCTCCTCCAGCTCTGCCTGCGAGCGCACTTCGATCTCTTCCAGTTCTATACTTTCGGGGATGAGGTCGATATCGAGGCGAAGGTTTTCTCCCGGTTCAAGAATGATCTCCTGACTATAACTGCGATAGCCCAAATAACTGCCTACTAAATTGTAAGTGCCGGGTGCGATATTGGGAATGGTGTAATACCCCAAGGTATTGGTGGCAGCCCCGAGGCGCGTTCCCTGAAATCCGATATTGGCACTGATCAAGGTTTCGCCGGTCTCAGAATCCGTTACATAGCCGCTGACGGATGCTTTTTGCTGTGCATTAACCTGTACTGTACTCCCAATAAAGATCCCCAACAAAGTTAAAATAATGCGATGCATTGATGCCTGCTTGACAATGAATAGTTTTGATTAATTTACACGAAAACGGTTGGTGAAAGTTGCTTGGAGGTATTTCTTTTGATGGATGAAAACTATAGTTACATTTATTGGCAATTTAAAATTCCCAAAACTAAGATATGTGTGGCAGATACGTCCTTTACGAAGAACTTGATGAGATCGATCATTTTCTGGGTGTAATGGAAAGGCATGGTGAGTATCACCCCAGTTATAACATTGCACCGTCTAATGTGATGCCGGTTGCCCTTGCGGGAGAGGATGGGAGACGGATGCTTGAGTCGATGCACTGGGGCTTTATGGGATGGCAGCCCAAGCCCGGCGAATCTCCTTTTCTGCCCATCAATACGAGGGATGATTCGGTTGCCAAAAAACCTATGTGGACCAAAGCGTTTGCCGAGCGGCGGTGTATTATACCTGCCAATGGCTTTTATGAATGGACTGGGAAGAAGGGGAATAAAACACCTCATTATATCTACCCAAAGGAAGATTCACTGTTTGGCTTTGCAGGACTTTATTCCGATCTGGCTCCCGATAACCGACCCGCCCGGCGCTCTTATTCCATCATCACTACCTCGCCCAATCAGGTGATGGAAAAGATACACGACCGCATGCCGGTGATCCTGCATCCCTCAGAATTTGGCAAGTGGCTGGATCCGGAGCAGCATGATCCCGGATACCTGCAGGAATTTTTGCAACCCTATCCCAATGATGGACTGCAGGAGCATATTGTGCCAAAAGCGGTGGGCAATGTACGTAACAACGAGCCGGGGCTGATTGCCAAGGCTGATCTTTTTGGATAATAAAGGCTATTATTTTTGATTTCGCAGTATCACCCTTTTGAACCAGTCTTTGATCTGATTCTCAAGGCTCTTTCCATTATCGAAAGCGTGGTAAAAGCGAGAGAAGTCACCCATGCCGTCATAGTCTATTGGATCTGATTTTTTTTCCATAATAATGTCTCTTTTGATGAATAGTCAATTTGTTCAAGCATAATTCAGGAATAAAGGTTCCCTGAGAGATTATCGTACAAAAAAGAATTCTTCATCCACTTCCTGGATCAGGCGCCAGTCCATTTCATCCAAAATATATACCAGGTGAAAGAACCGTTGAACATCGGTTCCTACCACATAGTGTAGCTGCTTGGTGACCATGACATTCTCCATGTGCTTGGTGGGGATATCCATGACCTGTGCCGAATTGATCTTGCCGGACTGAAAGCGGTAGGGTTGCATGCGCTGCACCAATGGCAGTTCAATGCCGGTCTGTTCCTGCTGAACGTGTGACCGCGGGATGATCTCAAACCGATAGGGCACGATGCGGTGCGCTCGAGAGGGCAGGTGCTTGTGTCGCTGAATAAGGGTTAGTACCCGGTCTACAGCATATTTTTCCATGCCTGAGTTGGGATCCAGCGACCACAGTAATTCCTCCTCATTGAATACCAGCTCAATGATAGGTCCCTCTTTGGTTTCCACGCTAAAGAACGACTTCCTAACCCCGCCATCCACCTTGCTGTGGCAGGAGCGTATGCGGGCCATGTGTTTAACGTATGGTTTCCTCCAGGCGGGCTTTTGAGCCTGCGAATATCGGCTGAAAAAAGCGATCATTTCGACCAGCGGAAATTTGTTCATGACCAGTGATTTGGTTTGGTCGTTTTAAACTATACACATATTTTATACATATCAATATATAAAGCAGAAAAATGTCGAAACATAAGTCTCACCCATATCAACCTGAGCAGGATGTCCACCGGATCACCCTGTACAATACCATATATCCTGAGCATCAGCATACTTCCACGGAAAGAGCGGCTGTATCTGCATTTCGATTTTGCGTGTTTCTACGCACAGGTGGAACAGCTGCGGAAAAATATATACGGCATTCCGCTGATCATAGGCGGATGGCGCAAAGAGAACGGGCAAGTAAAAGGCATTGTGGCCACAGCCAGCTACGAGGCCCGGAAGTTGGGGATCAAAACAGGGATCAGTGCATTTGAGGCTTTTCAATTATGTCCCTATGTATGTATGATGCAGGTGGATTATGATGCCTACACGGCCATCTCTAAACAGGTGCATTTCATCTTCAAGGAGTTTGCTCCGGTGGTGGAGCGCTATTCGATGGATGAGTATTTCATGGAGATCGATTTTCTGAAAGACCGCCCCCGTAAAGAGATCGATGATTTTGCGTGGAGGTTGCAAAAGCGGATCTATGAAGCCACACGTTTGATGGGAGCCATAGGCATTGCCCGGTCCAAGACCTACGCCAAACTCTCGAGCAGTCTGAACAAACCAAAAGGAAGAACGCTGATCCTGACGGATGAGGATGAACGGAATAAGATCTGGCCGCTTCCGCTGAACAAAGTATGGGGTGTGGGTCGGCGGCGACATGAACACATACTGGCCGAAGGCTACAAGACCATCGGCGATGTAGCTGAAAGAGGAAATGAGCAGACCTTCATCAGGCTGTTTGGGGCCAATTTTGGAAAGATGCTGTATCAGACCATAACGGGGCAGGATCAGGGTCGGGTGATGGAGGAGATCTCTGAGGATTACAAGCCCAAGCAGGGTGTCAGTTACGGACATACGTTTTCGGAGGGTTCAACCGAAGTAGAGCGCATCAAAGGGGAATTTGCCATAGCGGTGCAGAAAGTATGCTACCGGATGCGGGCGTATGGTATCAGGGCCAGCAGCTATTCGGGGATGTTTGGTTTCAATGATCCGGGGAAATCAGGAGTGGGCTTTCGGTTCGTGACACAGGCTCATACCAATATTGATGACTATGTGTATCAGGCTTGTATGGATGGGATCCTGCCGGCCATAGAGAAGGTGTGCGGGAACGGGCAGGAGATACGCAATATCGCCCTGGGTACACATGATATTGACAAGACGAGTCAGCTTAACGTGTTCTTTCAGGATGATGAGGAAAAGGCGGCGCGGATCAAGGCGATGGATCAGATCAAGAACCGGTTCGGACAACAATATATCACCCGCGGGAACACCTTACACAGGGTCACCGGAAACACACATTTTTTGAGTCGGAATGCCTGAGAGAACAATAAAACAGTGGGATATAATGTTGTAACTGTGTTAAGAGATGAGCGTAGAATTTCGTATATTAAAAGCAGTTCATTGACGTATTGGGGGTGTTCTGGATTCGACGGGTTGAGTATCACCGTTGGTTGCGTGTCGAGATTGTCCAATGATTCTCGTAATAACAATCATTATGGATCAAAAGTAATTGACAATAATTACTCATACCGCTTAGCAGCTTAAACTGTTGAGCCGTCCCGCTGGTTAAGTGCCTATCATTGCCAGCCTGGACGTCATACAAGATAGGATAGCGTTAGAGTGCTTTCTGTCGCTTTAACGTAAAACTAAAACAGGATAGTTTGAAGTCGCTTAGGTACTGGGCTCGGCTTCAGGCGAATGTCAATCAGTACCTACACATGTAGATGCTAACAGGTCTACCTTCCCGGACCGGGGTTCGACTCCCCGCACCTCCACAATACATATAAAAAACCAAGCCAAAGTGCCTTTAAAGCGCTTTGGCTTTTTTGTTGAGCTACATTTGAGGGTCTAGTGAACCATTCGGTGACCACCTGAGGGCTCTGCGAACGATCCGCCACACCCGGAAACTTGTACCTCCGTCCGTACAGACCTGTCAGTGCATCCTTACCCTGTGATTCCCAGCGGCTGGTTGGCGGCGCCACTTTGGGCCTTTCCATCACACCAGTCCCTAATGCGTGTGCCATAGGGACGTTATGTGGATTCAATGCTTCCGGGTTAACATCACGTAACAATCGGCACCTAAGGCGCGAGCCTTTCCGAGACGGTTATCCGCAGCCAACAACGCTCAGATAGGAGCAGTGGTCATCGGCCATCGGCGTTCTTATTGTCGTCACAACATTTACTCTGCGATCATCCGCACTATCCGTGTCATCCGCGTTCCATTCCTTTTGCCGGATTCCAAGATCAAAGCCGCATCCATCCATCAGACGGGTAATCCGTCAGATGGAGTTCATGCCAAGCCCAACAGATCCCTAACCCTGTCCCGTTAGGGACAACATGTTTGTAAAAGGCTGTCAGCCCCCAAAACCACGTCCCTTAGGGACGTTATGTTGAGTTGGGATCGGGCTTCCAAGCTACTGCGGGAACATATCGCACCTACGGCGCGGGCGGCGTTCCGGGAGCACGGAGGTTTACAAACATGTTGCTCCGATGGAGCAGGGTTCCGGGGCTTTATGGTTGTTGTGTTTACTCTGTGATCATCCGCGTTCCATTCCTTTTGCCGGATTCCAACACCGGAGCCTGGATGGGGCACTCCGCTGCGGGACTGGCAAACAAGTTGGAAGTGTTCTGGTTAATCGCTCCAGACACTCCTGTACGGCATGGAGATGGCGGGTTCGTTACTGGTATGATTGATCTGCGATTAACCGATAGACCGAATGACTAATTTGTGATGTCTTGATCTGTAAATTACTTTGAAGTTGAGCGGTAATACAGATACTATTAGGCTCATTAAAAATCAGCCTGAAGATGAAGATCACAAAAGAGATAAAAGCAAACGAAGAAGAGATCGAAAGCCTTGAGATGCATTCGGTAGTCAATATTATTTCGGTCATAAGCAGTCAGTTTCAGCTTATTCAAATGGAAACCGACTATCCTGAATTACTGGATGCGGCCATTGAGAGGGCAAAGAAGTTTGCTGATGCCAGTCAAACAAAAGATAGATCCGTTTTTAGCATAGAATCACTTCGTGAGTTTGAGGATCTGGTGAACCGATCGTTATCCGAACTCACCGAAAAGCAAGCTATATTGAATGATGGCAGTCAGGTTTCTGAGTATTCAAGTATCCTGAAGAGGGTGTTTGAGGAATTTGAAGTTCGTTTAAAAGAGATCGTTCAACGCTGGGAAAACCCCGGTGCCTGGGTTCCATTTCTGTAAACAGCTTCGTGGATGACTTTAAAGAGTTGTTTTATGCTATGGAGAAAAACAGTCAGGGCAGGTATAAGATCATCTACAACATTGCCGAGCAGGAAGAGAAAGATTATCTGGTGAATTTTGCGATCAATAGTGAGGGGAAAGAAACTATTTATATGCCGCTTATCCTGAAGGATGTGATTCGTGACCTGATCGCAAATGCGCGTAAATATACTCCGCCAGGTGGTGATATTACCATTGGTATTTCGCAGAAAGACGGAGTTTTCAAGTTTGTGGTGGAAGATACAGGATATGGCATCCCTACAAATGAAATCGAACAAGTGGTTGATTATGGGTACCGCGCCAGCAATGTAAAAGATAAGGTTCGCACTATGGGCGGCGGGTTTGGATTGACAAAAGCTCACCACATGTCATCGATAAGTTGCGAAGGCGAATATGTGGATAGACTCGATGTGGGAGAAGGGACCAAGATCATTCTTGAGATCCCTATGCCAGAGAATTTAAATCGTTGATCAATACGTGAAGTTCGGATGGTAGACTGGATTAAAGGTCTTGGAGTCCGTTTTGATACTCAATTACGACTAGGCAATCAATCCTACATTGATTTGACTAGCTATCTGTATATGTAAGGATGCGAGTTCATCTTGAGTGATTATGCACATCTTCAAATCATTCAATTATAGCTAATGGATAGCTAATGGAATGTAAACCGGCTACTGTATATGTGGTGGGACAGCAGGTGATAACATGACGATCGGGGTCAAAGTCACTTAGATCAAGTGTAATGTACTGATGCTCACAGAAAGAGGAGTTTCGAAATAGGTGAAGGGATCAAACCGACTTATTTTTGGGAAAATATCGTAAATAGTTCCTCGTATGACCCACTTTTGAGTATTGCCTGACAATGGTTTATGAACATTTATTGAAGATTGATAATCGAACAAAAAACAGCTCTTTAGATACTCTCACCAATTATTGTGAACGGTCGATCCTGATTTTTATTTTTGTAAATGTTAGTTAAAAGCGCTTCCATAAGGCCTTTGCTTACCTTAATTGTATTTTATCCATGAATTAGTTTCCACATATTCTATGCAACGAGTTATAGAAAATTAGTTGATCACATCTTCTACCAAAGCTTCCATTTGTACTTGCAAAAAATATCGTTGCCGGAGAATCCCTTCCGGAAGCAAAACCACAGGTCAAAGTTCTCAATGAAAAACAGATCAAGGTTACTTTAGATCTGTTGGGAGAAATGTCACAGATAAAAAAGCTACCGACCAAACAGTTCAGAATTACATTCAACTGATAGATGAGATCAAAGAAGCCGGGCTGGACAGTAGTATTTCATAAAGCTAACCATGCTGGGCCTTGATATTGAAGGGAATATTGTAAGAAAAATCTATTCAAGCTATTAGAGGTGGCAAGAGAAAATGATCAGTTTGTACGAATAGATATGGAAGGATCGGAGTATACCGGACCGACCATCGATCTTTTCAAAGAGGCACTCGCAGAATTTTCAGGACATGTGGGCATAGTACTACAGGCCTACCTTCATCGCACAAAAAGGGATATTGAAGAATTGGCCGGCCTGGGGGCTGATGCTCAGATCACGCAGGGCTTATAAAGAGCCTGCCGATATTGCAATACAGAACATGAGCATTATCAGAGAAAAATTTAAAGAATATGCCATGATCTTATTTGAGAATACAAACTTTCCCCGGATTGCAACCCATGACGATGAGCTGATCAACTGGGTCAAAAGTTATACGGAACAGAATGGAATAGGGAAAGACCGGTTTGAATTCCAAATGCTGTATGGCCTCAGGCAGGAAACCATGGAGGATTTTGTTAACAACGGATACAAAGCCAGAGTATATGTGCCATACGGCACTATGTGGTTCCCATATTACAAGCGCAGATTGATGGAAAGGAAAGAAAACGTCTGGTTTATTCTCTCAACGATCTTTAAAAACTAACGCTGTTAAAGCATCATTTTAAATTAAACATCACACTGAATAATAACATGCATACATTAATTACGAACAAAAAAATCAGTACCGTTCTTGGTTTAATGATCGCCATGGTACTTTCGACTTTTTCACTGGAAGTCAGAAAACGTGAATTACCGGCTGATACTTCAATTGTTTCTACGGATGAGGTAACGGTTAAAGGTCAAAAGGTGCCATACAGGGTAACTGTTGGAACACAACCTGTATATGGAGAAGACGGTGAAGCGGATGCTTCTTTATTCTATACCTATTATGAAAGGACAGACGTAAGGAATAATGAAATTCTTACTGATCTTTAGAATTGTTCAATGGAGGTCCGGGAATAGCTTCTTTGTGCATTATGGATGATGAGTCCAAAAAACTTAAGATCAGTGAGGAGGGATATCCGGTTCAACCCTATGGAATTGAAGATAATCCCCATTCGATCATTGATGTAGCTGATATTGTGTATGTGAATCCTGTGAATACTGGACTTTCAAAATGTTGATGACGGGGAGCCGGAACAATTTTTTGGAGTGATGAAGATCTGGGTCATCCGCGATTGCGGATTGATACCTTCATCTCCAGAAACAACCGTTGGAATCGCCAAAATATTGGATACAGGTGAAAGTTATGGTACTCCACGCGTTTCAGGATTAGCAGGAAAGAATACAGGGACATTTAAGCGTTTTTAAACGGAATTGTTTTGGTTTTCTTCTACCGGATTGCAACTGGAACCTGAAGTACCAATGCCTCGGTCATCTGTGCTGAATTAATGCCATTACACAGCTGCAGCATGGTACTCACGGAACAGCTACACCGGAACTTCAGAGGATAACTGGATGTTGATCACCGCAAGTTGAAGAATTTACAATTGAAGAATTACTGCCTGCACTTTCATACGGTGGGTTTATAAGCTCAAACAGAAAAGAACAACTAACCGGGCAGATTGCAAAGTATTCAGGACTTTCAGAGAAATTTCTGTTGAGGACTATAACCTGGCTGTTCCCTCCAATGCTTTCTGGAAAGAATTGCTTAGAGATGAAGGCCATACGATAGGAAGACTCTCGTATCGCGTTACGGAATTGATAAAACAGATGGTGGGGAGAATTATGATTATCCGGCAGAATATTCATCATGGAAACACTCCTTTACTCCCGCAATAAATCATTACGTCAAGGATGTACTTGGTTTTAAAACTGATCTTCAATATTACGTTTCCGGGCCGGTACGCCCTTGGAATAGAGAAGGGAATGAAACCGGGGAAATGCTGCGCGGCGCCATGGCTGAAAACCCAAATTTGAAAGTTTTGGTGCAGTCAGGCTATTACGATGGTGCTACTGATTATTTTTCAGCTAAATACACGATGTGGAATATTGATCCAAGTGGTAAAATGAAAGATCGTTTTAGGTTTGAAGGATATAGAAGTGGTCATATGATGTATCTGAGAACAGAAGATCTGGAGACCTCCAATGAGCACATCAGAGAATTTATACAAGAATCGTTACCGGAAGAAGGTGCTCCAGCAAAATATTAATTAACTGAGCTAAATAATTGTAACGCCTCATTAACTAGAGGCTCTTATTCATAGAAGACTGAATGAGATAGTTTAAATAATAAGTATTGATTAGATTGCTATGAACCATAAACTACAACTAACATGAAAATAGATATACCACATTTCATAATAACGCTTGTTCTATTGTGCTTGCCGGCTATGGCGTTTGCGCAAAATGGAACGATTGAAGGACAGGTTACTGATCAATCAGGAGAAATTTTGATTGGTGTAAATGTAACGTTAAGGATCGATGGAAGGACATTAGGTGCTTCAACAGACATCGATGGAAACTACCAAATTACAGGAGTGCCGGCAGGAACCCATGAAATATCCGCACGTTTCGTTGGGTTTAGAACTGAAGTTGCAGACGTGACTGTACAGGCAGGACAAACGATTGTACAGGACTTTATTTTGTCTACCTCTACCCTAAACCTCGATGAATTAGTTGTGACAGGTACAGGTGGTACAGTGCAACGGAAATCGTTAGGCCATACTATTTCATCTGTAGAATTTGATGGAATTGAAAATGTGGCTACTACTTCAATTCAGGATGCACTTACCGGGAAAATTGCCGGTGTAAATATAAATGCACAAAGTGGTGCAATTGATCAGGAACCAAAAATTCGTATCAGAGGTACTTCCAGTCTTTCCATGACGAATCAACCGTTAATTTATGTGGATGGTGTTCGCGTAAACGGCGGTGGTGGTTTTGCGCCAGGTTTCGGTGCAGGTGGACTTGGATCTCCTTCAGGTTTGTCTAATATAAACTTTGATTCAATTGAAAGAGTTGAGATCCTGAAAGGTCCTGCTGCAGCTACATTATACGGTTCACAGGCGAGTTCCGGTGTAATTCAGATCTTTACTAAACAAGGTAGCCAGGAATCAGCGCCTCAATTTGATATTGAGTACGGAACTACCTTATATCAAATGCCTGATCGGTTTCATAAAAACGCCGGTTTTGCTGAAAATGCAACAGAGCAGCAAAATATAAGTAACATTCTTGGTGTTAATGTAGATCTCTATGAACCATTTGAAACACCCGTTAATCTTATAGATCTATATAATATTGGTGTAGGTCAGGAAGTTTCAGCTTCTGTTCAAGGTGGGGGGCAATCCATGACGGATTTAATTTGAGATATACGTTTACAGATGGACCGTTTAATCCTCAACCAGCAGATTTTAACGGTGGTGAAGTTGGAGAAGCTTCAGATGTGTATAAAAATATTTTTTACCGGTAATCTGAATTTCATGCCGAGTGACAAATTTAGAGCACTAGACACAAACATCTTATACCAATTCAGATATCAGTATTTATGAAAGTGGGATTACTATTTAGACTCCTACCAATACCTCGAAGATGCGAAACCTGAAAGGGTAGGGCAGGCAAGTCAGTATGATACCTTTGCATTTTCATTTTTCGCAACTACACGTGAAGGTACATATCCAACGGCTCACAGATTTGATGTACCAGGCACGTGTTGAGTTCAAAGGCTGATTTTCTGACGGATGAATTATCTTTTGATGCATCATTCGGCCAAGATTACAGAGATCAGAGAAGTGCGAATTTTCTTCCGTTTGGATAGATGAGAATGGTGTTGC
>JAXHNH010000024.1:0-237349 GCA_034520725.1 Gracilimonas sp.
TAAAGCTGAACCTATAAAACCTGCACCGCCTGTTACAATTATCTTCATTTGATTGCTAAAAATTAATTTGAATAGAATTTCTGTACCACTAATAAAAGCATCAATTCCCTCCTGAATCCTACAATTTGTAGTCTATAACCGACAGTTTTCCCACCAAAATCAGTAACATCGGCCTCGGTTCGTGGAACATCCCAGGCTGCATTTCCATAAAATTCTTTTGCTCCCTTGGCGGTCCTAGGCTTTTTTTCAATGGCAGATATATAATCCATCAGCTCTACCGGGGAAGAATTTCGAATATTGTACACTTTATAGGGAGCGGTTTTACTGTAAGAAACATTCTGTCCCTTTTTGGTATCTGTGACCGGCTTGGGAATATCTTCTGATACTTTTTTTTATCCCTTCCGTTATATCATCCACATAGGTAAAGTCATGGAACCATATTTCCGTGGTTAAATACGTTTATCGGCTCATCCTTTAAAATTGCATCTGTAAACAGAAACAGAGCCATGTCAGGACGCCCCAAGGGCCATATACCGTGGAAAATCGCAACCCTGTGGTTGGTACTCCATATAAATGACTGTACGTATGCGCCATCAACTCATTAGATTTTTTGGAAGCTGCATACAAGCTAATCGGATGATCAACGCTATCAGAAGTACTTAGCGGCATTTTG
This sequence comes from Gracilimonas sp., assembly GCA_034520725.1. GTDB lineage: Bacteria > Bacteroidota > Rhodothermia > Balneolales > Balneolaceae > Gracilimonas. The sequence goes on from JAXHNH010000024.1 coordinate 674, forward strand.
GTATTGTTTCCATACACGCTAGTAGAACTGCATATACTAAATGCTTAACTTCCTGATTACGACATCCCTCAAGAATGTTGATAAAGCCAACGATATTACTATCAATATAAGCATAGGGATTTTCAATGCTGTAACGTACCCCTGCCTGTGCCGCAAGGTTTATAACTTTATCGAATTGTTCTTTTTCAAAAAGTGTAAGCATTTCCTCACGATCTTCCAGGTTCATTCTTATAAACCGGTAATCATCAACCGTTTCACTCTGAATCATTTGATGCCATTCCTTCGGATTGTTGGGAAATTCCGCAATCTGCCAGTCGGTCGTATTTCAGGTTTACATCGTAGTAGTCGTTTATGTTATCGAGTCCTAGTAACTGCGTATCCTTCATTTAGGAGTTTTTTCACTAGGTGGTAGCCGATGAATCCTGCTGCACCTGTTACTAAGATTTTTTCTTTGTTCATATTCTTAAAAGTTCTAAACTCATTGACACAACCCTCGGTAACTTCAATCCCTTTAACAAATAGTCGGGTGTCTTTGATTAATCTGAATTTCATCTCCGCCATGAAGGACGGAGCTATGGCATTTTTTACAGCCTCTTATCAACGTTTTCTTTAGCTAAGAAACTCTTCACGTCAAAAACCACGCATTTATCTGATTTTTGAATTGGGAGGTTTCGGAATTTTTCGTGGGCTACGGCTGAGAATGATGGCAGAATAGTTTTCAAGATCCGGTAAATCACTGCCATTTACTAAATCGATGCCGTACTCTTCTTTCACTTCTTCAGGATCAGCCCAGGGATCGAATACATCTACTTCGGCATCATAGGTTTTTAATTCATGATAGATATCAATGGCACGGGTGTTTCGGATATTCGGGCAGTTTCTTTAAAGGTAATCCCCAGCATCAGAATTTTTGAAATCGATCACTTTCAGGTCTTTGCGCATCATGCATTTCACCACTTCGGTGGCCACATGCTTGCCCATGCTGTCGTTAATTCTTCTTCCTGCCAAAATGATCTCGGGATGGTAGCCCACTTCCTGTGCTTTTTGTGCCAGATAATAGGGATCAACGCCAATACAATGTCCGCCTACCAGTCCGGGACGGAAAGGCAAAAGTTCCAATTGTGTTCCGGCTGCTGTTAGTACATCCTCGTTGTATCAATTCCTAGCAGATTAAAGATCTTGGAGAGTCATCTGCACAAAGGCAATGTTAATATCACGCTGGGAATTTTCAATCACTTTGGCAGCTTCCGCAACTTTAATAGTCGGTGCTAAATGGGTTCCTGCTGCAATCACTTCTTTATACAGATCATCCACAAACTTGCCTGCTTCGGCGTAGAACCAGAAGTAACTTTTAAGATCTTAGTCACCGTATGTTCTTTATCGCCGGGATTGATCCGCTCGGGGCTGTAACCGGCATAAAAGTCTTCATTGAATTTCAGTCCGGATACCTCTTCCAGTACCGGCACGATCTACTTTCGGTCACCCCGGGATATACGGTAGATTCATAAATAACCACATCCCCTTTCTTCAAATACTTTCCAATGTTTTCACTGGCTTTAAGAAGAGGAGCTAGAACCGGTCGGTTATGTTTATCAGTAGGAGTGGGAACGGTTACGATGAAGACATTGCAATCTTTAAGGTCATCGGAATTGTAGCTGACCTTTAGTCCTGTTGCTTTAGCTTTGAAATCAGGTACCAGCACGGAGCTCAGTTCTTTGTCGCTTACTTCCAGCGTGCGGTCATGTCCCCTGTTTAATTCATCTCCCCTTTTCTTGTTGATATCGAAACCGACGGTCGGGAAATTTCTTTGCAAATTCCGACCGCGAGGGGGGAGTCCAGCTGATCCCAAGCCGATGATGGTGATTTCCTGGTTTTAAGATTGAAAAGACTTTTTTTCTTCCCCAAGCTGTCAGCTTTCAAATTTCAGCTATCAGTTTTGAGTTACCGTTAGCTTTCAAGATTTAGCTGTCAGATTTTTATCGTGATTGTGTTTTTACTTACTCGTTGCGTAGCTCCAGCTGCGTATAACCATTCCCGGGAAAGCACCGGCTTCCAATTTTGTTTTTATTTTGTACCACGCTGTAGTTAAGATATGAAATTAATTTAACAGTGTTGGTTGTATTTAACTTGTGTAGATCCTTCATGTGTTCAGGATGATGGGCAATATCGAATATTGAACAATCAACATCGAATTTCGAAGTTTTTGTTGATCTTGGTAATCCTAAAAAATCCTTTAAATCCTCGTTCAAAAATAATTGTTTCGTTTGCTTCGATGCCTTAACTACAACCCAACTCTTTAGAGTCCTTCTCCTTGTGAAGGAGAAAGACAGAGAGAGGTCATAGATCGAGCAACCAAGTTGAATTCACCACCGCACAAGCAAAGGACGCTTGCGCTAGGGTAAATATGAGTCAAATTTAACAGTATTGGTTGTATTTAGCTTGTGTAGATCCTTCATGTGTTCAGGATGACTGGGATGTATCAATATTGAACATTCAATATTGAATTTTGAAGTTTTTGTTAATCTTGGTAATCCTTAAAAAAATCCTTTAAATCCTGGTTCAAAAATTAATCTGTTTCCATTTGCTTCGATGCCTTAACTACAACCCAACTCTTTAAGGAGTCCTTTCTCCTTGTGAAGGAGAAAGACAGATAGAGGTCGTAGATTCGAGCAACCAAGCCTAATCCACACCAAGTTAAACATCTTACTCCGTGCCATAAATCAAGAGTTTTGGGTCCACAATCGTAAAATCTTCATCGGGTTGGTAAATCAATGTCCGGATCTTTTTATCGATCATTTCTTCTGCTTTATGTACGAGTTTTGTCAGAAAAACCGAATCAATATTTTCGCCAATTAATACAATGTCTAAGATAGTTGGCTCTAATCCACGCGCCAAATCTCCGGTCACATATACCCTTTCTACATTCCCTAGCTTTTCAATAATCTGTTCAATGATCTTATCAATCCCAAAGTGTTTGAAGGCGATATTTTGCAATTCATTGAACAGCGGAAAGCCGGTGTTCACTTTGTACATCTTTTTGTTCCCTTCCTTGTGGCCTTCAATCAGTCCGGCCTCTTCAAAACGGTTCAGCTCTATCCGCACGGAGTTGGTGCTTTCGCCGAACTCCTGTGCCAGTCCGCGCAGGTACGCACTGCTATCCGGATTCAGAAAGAAGCGGAGGATGAGCTTTAGCCTTGTTTTAGATTGAATGAGAGTATCTAGCATGTGCCCTTGCGGGAATTAGAAATTCAAAATGAAAAATTTAAAATTTTGTGTTGCACACATTTTGAATTTTGAATTTTTCATTTGAATTCCACTTATCGAGTAAAATAGTTACTCAATGATAAGGAGTTTTTATTACACGAACAAGGGGAGAGTTTTGAGTTGGTTGGACGGAGGACCGATGACCGAAGACGGTGTGGTAGTCGATTCGGGCAACCGGGTTCAAATAAGAAAGACACTGTTGTTTTATTCCCATACCACACAGGCGAGACGCCTGCGCTAGTGCCGGAATACAGACAGCCAGCTACCAATAGGCAAGATCTTTCTCCGCTAGCCGGCGGTTCAGGATGACACCTTTTTTGGTTTGGGAGATCGCTTTAGTGAGATTGCTTCGTTGGTATGCCTCATAAACCTACATTAAGCTACAATCCGCCTCGCAAAGACCGGGTTTTAGGTGGTTGGGGAGTTGTATTAAAACATACTGCTAATCCCTTCTCAATCCTTAAAATCCCGGTTCAAAACGAGACACTAACCACAGCCTCTGCAGTTTTACCTTGCATCGAAGCACTCGGTGCAACGTCTTCTCCCCTGTGTAAGGGGAGAAACAAAGAGGGGTAGCGGATACGGGCAACAAAGTAGTTTTTGGGTTTTGGACGGGGGACGGACGACCGGGGATGGGGCACCAACGGTCAAGCAAAACGGCCTTCCAGCACACCAGCGAGGCCGTTTAGGGCTCCGGTGGAATATCAAACATTCAACATTGAATGCAGAAGTTTTTTGCAGTTAATCATCGAGGCAAACTACATTTATTTCTGAGATCTTTTTTAGTGCTTCATCATTGGTTATGAATGTATCAACATCATTTTCAATGCCGGTTGCAAGTTGTATAGCATCCGGTGTACGGATTGAGTATTTAGCTCTTAATTTTGCTGCGGTTTCAGAGATTTCATGGGATACCATAAGCATAGTTAAATCCTTCAGCATTTAATAAAATGTCTCTGTACTGTTCAGCTAATTTTACATTGCCGGACCTGTAGGGCTGAACCAGTACTTCTAATAGCGTTATATTTGTTGTTATGGCTTGTACATTCCCTTTCTCAATTTCTTCAAATATAATCTGTACAATAGGTCCAAAATGAGGATGCCGTTCCATATAATAGATAAACGGAGCGGTGTCAATACATACTTTCTTATGAAGGATTTTCTCTATCTAGTCCCAAGAGTTTCTTTCCTTTTGAATGTATTGCTCGGTTTCAACATCATTCCAAACTTCTGCCCCTAATCCATCGAGTTCTGTCACTTTATGTAAGCCTGATGCTGAATGTAGCTGTTTTTTTATTTTGGCCGTTAATAATTCTACCAAACTTAGCTGTTGTTCGGGTTTCAGCTTGTCTATACCCTTTACATAATCTTCGTAAGTCAAAACGTTGTTTTTCGTACTCATGGCTTTCACTGTTTAGTTCTGAATTTTACCATTTTTGTCACCCATATCTTTATATCTTTGATACTCTTTGAAATCATCAAGGGGTTCCTCAAAGTCATCTGTCATTTCAATAAGTCTTTTTGCCAAACCTGCTTTTCTTTTTTGAGTAGCCTTTTCGTCCGTTACTTTTGTTTTCAGGAATTCGACAAAGTCATCGGCTTCTTTTTTTAACTCTTTCGGTAACTGCACCAACTTTGCATATAGTTCAAGATCATCTATATCGCATTATTAGTTTGTTCTGTTTTTTAATATACAAAATACAGACGAATGAGGAACATTGAACATTCAACACAGAACATTGAATGCAGAAGTTTTTTTGAGTGATCCGTGTAATCCTTTAATCCGATTAATCCGTGGTGCAGAATGATGGACACTCCAAAGCTTCGATGTTTTGGCTGCCTCCCAAATCACCAAAGAGTCCTTTTCCTTATGAAGGAGAAGACAGATGAGGTCGTTGATTGGGGCTGCTGGGTCTTTTCAGGTAACCTGCCTTTAATACTACTCCCCTTTCTTTTATACCGTCAAAAGAAATCAATGCTTCTTCACTGAGGCGTTGTTTAACTTCCCAAATCTCTTCAGGGAGATCCCGGATCGGCGACTCTGCTCCGCGACGTCTTGTCCGGGATGACTGCCTTTTATTGGTATGATTTCTTTCTTTACGCTTCATTGCGTTATCTTCTTAACGCATTTTTTTCTGAGGCCGAATGTTGGGATTTATGATTTATTATTTCTTCTTTTTTATTCCCTCGCGCGTTCAATTAGCATTTTCTCCAAATCATCGGATATATAAAAATTGGTTCGTTTAATACGATCTAATACATTTGAAAAAGAGGATATATAATTGCTTTGGGTTGCATCAATAAGTATTCCAAGCGTTCCTGTAACATCAAGTTCAAGATCAAATGCCAGTTTTCTTGCTTTTTGGTCATCCAGGATCACTAAACCTCCTATCTCGACCGCCAACGCAATTGCACTCGCTTCCCCTGGGTCCACCGTTATTTCAAGCAGCTTCTGATATTTCTGATCTTCCACGCTATGTACTTCAATCCATTCAGGTAATTCGGAACCAAATTCATTAGCTACTTCAGGGGTGATTATAATTTTCTTGTACAGTTTCTGGAGTACATCGAATTCATTAATTTTCTCAAGTAAAACCAGGCAACTGGTATCAGCTATGATATTTTTGGGCATTGTTTATATCGTTATCCAGTTCTTCAACAGGTTGATTAAAAACGGATATTTTATAGTTACCGAGTAGTTCCATAAACGTTCTTTTCGAGTACCCGGCTAAACTGGCGGCTTGTCCTAATGAAAGGCGGCCTTGCTCATATAACTTACCGGCTAAAAGCATCGCTGCTTCTTTACTATCCAAATCAAGGTTGTTCGGTATTTCAAGTGTTAATTTTTTCATTGTCGCTATGATTTTGTTGCCACTACTTCATAAAAGTACTTAACCCTTTTTCTAAATCAAAACCAGCCGTGTTGTTGATTGGTGTATTCTTTGGTGGCTATTTTGTTGAGGAGATTATCTAACTGGGACACGAATTTAGTTTTTAGTTGGTGCTGTCAGCTTATTTATTGTTTGTGACCGGAACGGGCATTGGCGCGATAGCGACATTTTGGTTGTATCCACCACCCCTGTCATCCTGAGCGTAGTGCATACGGAGTGAAGGATCTCTGAGCTATTGCTCGTTACGTAGCTCCAGCTGCGTAATGCATTCCCGGAAGCTCCGGCTTCCAGTTTTGTTTTATTATGTACCACGCTTTAGTTAAGATATGAGTCAAATTTAACAGTGTTGGTTGTATTTAGCTTGTGTAGATCCTTCATGTGTTCAGGATGACTGGGGAATATCGAATATTGAACATTCAACATCGAATTTCGAAGTTTTTGTTAATCTTGGTAATCCTAAAAAATCCTTTAAATCCTGGTTCAAAATATTACTGTTTCCATTTGTTTCGATGCCTTAACTACAACCCAACTCTTTAAGGAGTCCTTTCTCCTTGTGAAGGAGAAAGACAGATAGAGGTTGTAGATACGGGCAACCAAGCTTGAATTCACCACCGCACAAGCGAGACGCTTGCGCTAGGGCCGAATGCCCTGTAAGTCATTTTTCAACTGCTTTAGCAGCTTCCTTACTTATTTCCTTTACACTCTTATCGTTCCATAGGTCTTTTTGCCATTTCGTGTAATCAAATGGTTCACGGATTAAATTCTTGATGAAAATTTCGGCTTCCACATCACCCAGTTCTTTGAGTAAGGCTTCCATCCCTTTTTGTCGTATTTCGGCTTCTGTTCTCATATCTATACCTCAAGAATATCAAGCATGTCAACAGGGTTAATTATTTCAATGCTATTAATCTTATTGTTCTTATTCAAAATCTTGTCATCGGTTGTAATAAAGTATTCACATTCAGCTTCAATTGCACAGGCTAAATGTAATGCATCTTTAGCCTTAAGAGCATAGTCGGTTAATTCTTCAGCCAGTTTTACAATTTGCTTGTTCTCATTTATTTGCACTTTGGACTTACGCTTCCATTTCTGTATAACTATCTGTCTAAATTCATAAGGATTCGCCAAATTTTCATATTCCAAAATATAAGACCAAACTAAATCAGGTTTGCCCTGATCAATTAACGATTGAATATACAATTTAGCTTCAGCTTCTATTCTTATCCTGATTTGATGCTGATCATCAAATGGGCGGTTGAAGCTACAATTGTCAAGATAGATTCTCATCGTTTGTCAAAAATCAAAATGAAAAATTCCAACTTGGTTATTCTTGGTAATATATGGGTTGTTGTCAAGGTCTTTCCCCCTTCATTTTGTCTTGAACCGCCGGTAGTCGGACACGTACAAAACGAAGTAAAAAATCAAGGCGGTAGAAAAAAGATCTAAAAATGATTCCATTATGCTAAAAGAAATCAATGATCCTTCACCGGGGTGCTCACTACGGCGCTTGTCCACCTGTCCAATTACCTTTCGGATCAGATCCAGTTCGGCCTGTTCGCGCCGAAAATGATCCCACACGCCTTGTTTGGTGATCCCTATCACCTCATACAGGGCATTCAAGGAATAGCTACTCATTGTTCGGTGCTCCCGGAACCACTCGATGGTCTCGAAGAAGTACTTTTTTTTACATCCAAATCGTATTCTTCCTCAGCCAGCTCCAGCATCTTCTCGTAGAAGTCTACTTTGATCTGCTTCTGGCCAAGGGCGCGTTCCAAATCAGCGATTTTCTGTTTTAGATCCTTTACTTTCTGATCGGCGCTGTCACTCATTTCGACCACGTTTACTTGCGGGGAATCCCCGGGTGAATATGTATAAATCCAATTATAAATGGTTTGTTGACTACAATGATACAAATCTGAGAGTTCTTTTGCTGTATATGTACCCGATCGAAAATCGGCAACAGCCTCACGTTTGATCTGCTTACTAAATATGCGACGTTTATTGAGTTTGCGTGTGTTCATAACTTGTGTTTAATGCGGTCAAGCTATGTTAGGGACAGACATGTTGTCAGCTTATTTATCATTTGTGACCGGAACGGGCATTGGCGCGGTAGCGACATTTTGGTTGTACCCACCACCCCTGTCATCCTGAGGAATGAGCGGAGTTTACGGAGCGAGTGACGAAGGATCTCCTGCCACATGGCAATCGAGCTTGTACTTGGTAATATGTTGCTTGTTGTCAAGGTCTTTCCCCCTTCATTTTGTCTTGATACAAAACGAAGCAAAAGATCAAGGCGGTAGAAAAAAGATCTAAAAATGATTCCATTATGCTAAAAGAAATCAATGCTCCATAACCGGGCTTGCAGGTAATTCCAGTACCATGCGGTTTGATTTCTTTTTTAACGCTCCATTCTATCATTTTCTTAACGATCTTTTTTCTAAGGCCGGTTGAATATCGAATATTGAACATTCAACATCGAATTTCGAAGTTTTTGTTGAGGAGATTATCTAACTGGGATACGAATTTAGTTTTTAGTTGGTGCTGTCAGCTTATTTATCATTTATGACCGGAACGGGCATTGGCGCGGTAGCGACATTTTTGTTGTACCCACCACCCCTGTTATCCTGAGCGTAGTGCATACGGAGTGAAGGATCTTCCGGCTCGTGAGCTTCAGTATTTTGCTTTCCTTTGGTAAAATATGGGTTGTATCAACTTCTTTCCGCTTCCAGAGTGGTGATAAAATTGGGTAACTTTTTACTCACATTTTGATTAGGTCATCAAAAAAAATATTCCTTATATTTGGAGTCTTCTCAAGAAATGCTTTTGAGTTGAGTATTGACATATTGACCGCAGGTTTCCTTCTGATCCCATAGTTCCCATGTAGTGGGTACAAAAATGGGTACAAATTTTGGAATCTTGTAAAAACACACATGCACCCGTAGCTCAATTGGATAGAGTACCTGACTACGAATCAGGCGGTTGGAGGTTCGAATCCCCCCGGGTGTACATTTCAGATCTTTAAGCCATCTCCCAACAGAGATGGCTTTTTTTATTTCTTCCCCCTCATACTCTCATCCTCGCACAGTTTTGCTTCCTTTTGTAGTATATTTGAAATCAATTCATTTATGCCAAGCCTTTAAAATACAGCCCTGCACCTCTTAAAGAAGCATTTTTAGCCCTGAAAATTTTTTTCACCTTTTTTTGTAAGGAATGGCTTTGAGATCGCTCTGACTATATGGTCAAGAGAACCATTTTGGGTAATCGTGGGTGCAAGTACAACCACTCTCACCTTTTTAAGGCGGGGGTGGTTTTTTTATTGATGCCATATTCAGTTCAGGCGATTTATTATCTTATTCACTATCGAAATTATTATTGCTTGTTGTTTGCGCAATAAAGCGGTTAGTTTGTCCCGAAGGTTAACTTATCAATGCATTTAAATCATGCTACGGCTTCCTGATCTATTAAAGCCTAACGCTTTATCTATTACCGTCTTCTATCTGGTATTTGCCATGCTCTGGATCCTGCTTTCAGATCAGTTTTTATTATGGTTTACCAACGATGTCCAACTTATCTCTCAGTACCAAACTATAAAAGGCCTTTTTTATGTAGCAGTAACAGCTCTGTTTCTGTACTACCTGATATATCTTAGTAACGAAGCAATATCAACTGAAAAACAACGGATCGACACCGCTTTATATGCAGCCGGTATGGCTAGCTGGAGCATTGACCTTAAAACAAATAAGATTCAGCGTTCCGAATTTCATCATAAACTTTTTGGTATTACTAAATACCCCGTAAAGTGGAACCTGAATAAGTTTTATAATGCCATTCATCCCGATGACAGTGCCCGTGTACGTGAAGAACTTGAAAAAACGATAAGCAAAGAGAACAGCCATTTTGAGGTTAAATACAGGGTCAATACACAGGATGGTGAAATCCAGTGGATGCATAGCAGGGGGAACCTGGTCTATGACGGAACTGGCAAAGCCACTCACCTATCTGGCGTAGTAGCTGATATTACCAAACAAAAGAGAATGGAAGATGAGTTTCACCGGGAAAAAGAGCTGTTTGAGAATGTATTCCGCAACATACCGGTGATGATCGATATTACATCAGATAAGGGAAAAACAATTCGCGTAAATAAAGCTTTTCAGGATATTACAGGTTTTACTGCAAATGATCTCGCACAAACAAGCATTATGGAATTTATGTATCCCGATGATCATATGCGTAAAAAAGCATGGAGGTCGATCGAGGAAGCCGATGGCACTTTTGAAGAATTTGAAACCCTTACTAAGAAAGGGGAGAAGCGGATTCAGCGATGGGCCAATATCAGGATCTCAGATGGAAGTACCATTGGTATTGGAATGGATATAACTGACCAAAAAGAACTGGAACACAAGCATGAACAGGACCGCCTGGAGCTGGAAAAAGTATACAACAATATTCCGATCCTGATCAATCTTTACAATGAAAAAAATAAGGTTTATCGCATTAACAAATTCTTTGAACAACGAGCCGGTTATACCAATGAAGACCTGAAGGAGATCGACCTTATTGAGACCATGATCCCAGATGATCAAAAAGAAAAAGTAGCTAATCATATGCAGAAAGCGGATGGCAGCTGGCAGGATTTCAAGATCATCACAAAATCTGGGGAGCTCATTTACACCTCATGGTCTAACGTGAGGGTAACAGATGATCTTTCAATCGGGATAGGCATTGACACCACGGATCTAAGAGAAAAAGAGAGGGAACTTCAAGCCCTCACTAATCAGTACCGAAATGCCGAAAAACTTGCCAATTTCGGCCATTGGAAACGGGATCTAAATACAAATGAGTCTTCAGTTTCAGATGGTTTTTATAAGATCGTGGAAATTGACCCGCAGGAAGAAGATTTCAATTTTGACCTGCTAAAACGTGTTATACATCCGGATGACTTTGATTTCTTCTTAAATGCCGTTGAAAGATCGTACACCACAGGTACTTTGGATATCCATTACCGGATCATCAAACAGAGAAGTGGTGATATAGCTCATATCCATGAACTGGGCCGTGTGGAAATAGATGAAAACGGGAACCCTTATCTGATCAGCGGTACGGTTCAAGATATCACCGAAACGGTGGAGTATCAGACCCAACTCCAGGAACTGGCTGAACGTTACCGAAAAGCTGAAGAGATCGCTGATTTTGGGCACTGGTGGAGAGACGTCATAAATGACCAGGCTATTTTCTCTCAGGGGTATTATGATATTTTTGGGTTGAAAACGCGTAAAAGGAACTCCAGTTTAGAAACCTCTTTAAAGCTTATACACCCTGATGACAGGGATAAATACCGGGAGGCTTTTGAAAATGCCCTTGAGTCAGGCTCTCTAAACGTTAGGTATCGGATCATCAAACCGGATACCGGAGAGATCGGTTATTTCCAGGAACTTGCAGAAACTGAATATGATGAAGATGGACGTGCAATTTCTATTAGTGGTACTATTCAGGATACAACAGAACGCGAGGAGTTTCAGATCGCTTTAGCGCAGCGTAATAAATTTATTGAAGCCACCTTTGAGAACCTGCCCATTGGTGTTGCCGTAAATTTGATCGATTCAGGTGAAGTCACGATCATGAATAAGAAGTTTGCAGAGATCTATGGCTGGCCTCAGGATGTTTTAACTGATGTGGACACTTTTTTCAAAAAGGTCTACCCGGATGAAGAACATCGGAAGCGTATGGTTGAAATGGTCACAGCTGATATGGCTTCCCGTAATCCTGACCGTATGAACTGGGAGCACCTGAGAATTACGACTCGACTGGGAACTGAGAAACTCATCAATGCCAAAAATATCCCCTTGTATGATCAAAATTTAATGATCTCAACAGTGGTTGATGTAACGGCCCAGGTCGAGGCTGAAGAGAGACTCTCTGAATCTGAACACAACTACCGCCTCCTGTTTCAGAAAAGTCCCCAGCCAATGTGGATCTACGACCCGGAGACACTTAAAATCATTGAGGTGAATGATGCCGCTATCAAACATTACGGTTTCTCCCGAAAAGAATTTTATGGAATGACCCTTCTCGACATCCGGCCAAAAGAGGACCGAAAACAATTTCTGAATATTGTTAAAGGGTACGTTGAGAATAATGTAACTGAGACAACTGAATGGCGACACATCACAAAGAATAAAAAAATTATTGATGTGCGTATCACCAGTTCATCCATTAATTATTTTGGTAATGAGTATCGTCTTGTTCTGGTCAATGATATAACGGAACAGAAAAAAGCGGAACAAATGGTTCTTGCATCTTTGGTTGAAGGTGAGAATAAAGAACGGGCCCGGATTGCCCAAGAGCTTCATGATGGGCTTGGACAATATCTGGCGGCAGCTAACATGAATCTGAATTCCGTTCACGATGAAGCTGATGCTCTTAGCCAACGTAAAAAAGAACAGTTGGATAACAGTTTAAACCTTCTACAATATGCAATCACTGAAACTGCTCACATATCAAAAAACCTTCTTCCGAGAGTTGTTGATGATTACGGACTTGCGCTGGCCGTTCAGTCACTTGTAGAAAGTTATAAAGGTACTTCGGATATCAAGATCAATTACTATCATAATATCAGTGACCTTGAACTTGGGCGGGAATTACAGTTCAATTTATACAGGATCAGTCAGGAAGGTTTATCCAATGCCCTAAAGTATTCAGAAGCCACTGAGATCAACATTCAGCTTATAAAGGATGAACTTGATTTGATCCTATCAATTGATGATAATGGCATAGGATTTGATGTTAACTCTGAAGATTTTGAACCGGGTTTAGGCCTTCAGACTATTAAAACGAGAGCCGGTGCCCTTGGGGGAACATTCGAATTTGACAGCAGACCAAATAGGGGTACATTCCTGAGTGTGGTGGTACCAATCAAGTGAAACTAACAACCGGATCATGGCAAACATTAAAATAGGCATTGTTGACGACCATAAGATAGTGCGTGACGGCATCAAGATCATGGTTGAGGACCATCCCGGCTTTGATATTATTTGCGAGGCAGAAAATGGAAAAGAAGCCATCGTTACATGTGGAGAAAAATCCCCTGATGTTCTTATCATGGATATTACAATGCCCGTAATGGATGGTATTGAAGCCACGCGCATAATCAAGGAAAATCATCCTGATATCAAGATCCTTGCCTTAACAATGCTCAGTGAAGATCAGCACATTCGCAAGATGATAAAGGCCGGTGCTTCCGGATATATCCTTAAGAGTTCAGGTAAACAGGAACTCATTACTGCCATAGAAACCATCGTTGATGGCAAACACTACTTCAGTAACGATGCCACCCAGGCTATTCTTCAGGAGCTTGTTACCCCGGATGTAAACAGGGTCAATGATGAGGATGATGTTCACATCACAGAACGCGAACTGGAAGTGCTAAAACTGATCGTAAATGAGTTTACGAATCAGGAGATCGCTGAAAAACTATTCGTTAGCGTACGAACTATCGATGCTCACCGAAGAAATCTACTTCAAAAGACCGGGGCTAAAAATACAGCCGGTTTGGTAAAATATGCGCTTAAGAATAAAATACTCAGTAATGGTGGTTAATAATTGTTCAACCCGGACGATCCTTTTACCTGCCTACCTGAGTTCGATTCTAAAATACATTTAAATGTACAGTTACTTAAACTTTAAGCAACCTCGCAGCGTCTTCCCGAAAGCTTTCGGGATGCGAGCGTTGTGCCCGAACGCTACAAGGACCTTCGGACGCTTGTAGGTTCTCTAAAATAAGACCGTTTTTGGTCATTCCCGTGTAGACGGGAATCTAATACGTGCTATTAATTCAACTTCAGAATCCTATCAACCTATTAGATTTCGGGCATACGCCGCGAAATGACTCTAAATTTTAATAAATGAATGATTCTTATATCGAACTGACGTTAATTACTATCTGACACCTACTAACCAATTTGTGCCTTTTTACACCTAGGTAAAAACACCTATTTTATATTTGCAAAAATAGAAACTAACACCTATTCAACTTAATCTCTCCTTGCTATAGATTAGCTTTACAGTGAAATTTTCCCAAACAGAGCGGTGGGTTGGTGTTAAAAATTGCATACATAGGGAAGGCAAACCAGACAAATAGCTTTATTTGCGACACCATTCAGTCGAATTATTCGGCCGTTATTACCTTCCACAAACCGGATGACCTGTTTGAAGAACCTGAAATATTAGATGATGAGGCTCTGGACCTTGCCATTTTTGATCTGAATTCATCATATGGGATCGGTAATGTCCCCAAAAGCATCAAAAAGATCAATCAGCAGTTAGTTACTTCACCCCTTCTGGTAATGTACCCTTCCAACTTTAATTACATTGATCCATTAGTAGAGGCCGGTGCCAATGGGGTTATTTCAAACACTCCAACTCAAACTGAAATCATTGACGCAATTGACAATCTGCTTAACGGAGAGAGTTATTTCGTTGAACCTGAGTAAGCATATTCACCTAAGTATTTTAAATATGAGTTACGTCTTAACACGTAATTTAAAAATTAGGCTTTTCACGTCATTCATTTTCAATACCCATGTACTAATTTGTAGTCAAACAATAAAGGTTGAGTACCGGGTCTAAAATGAAAAGACATCAAGACATATTTACGACGACTGAAATGGACAGCCTAAGTGCAAGCCTGCTTAATGCACTTGACTCACATGTCGCCTTACTTGATGATCAGGGTACTATCATAGCCTATAATAAACAATGGAATAATTTCAGGGAAAGCCTGGAAAACACGTGGTGCCATCCGGGACTTGGTGTGAACATTTTGAAAAACCTGCAGGCCCCACTGGCTGACGGTAACGATTTCGCCCTTAGATTTTTAATTGGCATTAAAGAAGTACTGGGGCAGGAAGTAGCCTCTTTTGAGAGTAAGTGCTTCTTCAAAAATGTAGAAAATGACCAATACTGGTTTCAAGTTAAAGTTTCGCACTTGAATAACCAAAATGGCGCTATCATCATGTATGATGATATCAGTGATCAGATCAGGAGCACACGATATTTAAAGGAAACTCAGCAAAAATTTGAGAGTCATTTTCACAATAGTTTATACGGCATTCTTGTAGCCGATGAAAACAAAGTGATCATTGAGGCCAATAAGGTTGCCTGTAATCTTCTGGAAACAACCGTTGATGATATCACCTTTTCTAATCTTTCTAATTTCCTGAACCTGGATATGGACGCCGATGATCTCCAGAAGAAGATCAATCGCGACGGTAACGTGATCGGTGAAACTGAGATCACAACCGCTAATGGCCATACCATTCCGGTTGAAATGAGTGCCACCCTATTTAGAAATGAAGATGGGAAATACATTACAAGCTGGGCCTTTAATGACATTTCGGATAAGAAAACCACTGAAAAAGCACTAAGACAAACTGAACAGCAGTACAAGCTTCAATTTAACAATACCCTGGAAGGTAACATCATAGGCAGACCGAATGGACAGATGTTAAAGGTCAATCCGGCTGCCTGTGATATTCTGGGTTATACCGAAGAAGAACTTGAAGATAAGCATCGGGATATTGTATTTGATGCTGAACATCCGTTGAACAAAGAGGCCCTTCAAAATAGACGAAAAGATGGAAGTTTTGTTGGTGAAGCAATTTTCACACATAAAGAAGGCCATCTTATTCCGGTTGAGGTAAGTAGTGTTATTTTTACCAGTGAGGATGGTGCAGAAAAAACCATCATTAACATCAAAGATATTTCGGAACGCTTAGTCTGTTCAGCAACAGCTCATAGAAGAGAAAGAATTTACTGAATCAGCTATATCCAGTCTTCCAACTGCCTTTATTGTTTTTTCTACTGACGGAGAAATGATACGCTGGAACGATATTCTTGAGGAAGATCTGGGTTACAGCGCCAGAGAATTAGCCCGTAGCAATGTATTTAATCTGATTCATCCTGATGACAGATATAAGTTAAAAGACATTCTGAACGGAGAGCTTGTTGGCAAAAAAGTAAGTGTTGAGTTGCGGTGCATATCGAAAGATGGAATGGTCGTGAATTACCTGTACAAAGGCACTAGTTTTCAGCAACACGGTAAAACTTACATAGTTGGCGGTGGGCTAAACCAAAACGACTTCCTTGAAATTGAAAGTGAACGAAAACGAAACGCAGAACTGCTCACCCAGCTTTTCAATAACTCCCCCATAGGCATTGTTCTTATTGACGCTGATGGAAATATTCTAGATTCAAACAACAGTTTTGAAAAAACCTTTGAATACGGAAAAGAAGAGCTACAGAACCTGACCTTGGCAGAAGCCATTGTTCCTGATTTTATGGACAAACAGGCTCAAGCTTTTTCAACACAGGGATTTACCGGAGAATCAGTTTTCAAACTGAGGCTATACGAGTAACAAAGAATGGCAAAGAATTACCGGTACTGATCGGTGGAGTTCCTGTTGAAGTTGATGGAGAGGTCATTGCCATTTATGGCATGTACGTTGATATATCTGAGCGAAAGAAATTAGAGGATCAGATCCTCGACTTGCTGGAAACAGAGCAAAAAGCCAGGCTGCACATGCAGGACATGTTTGAAGAGGCACCAACTGCTATTGCGGTGCTAGAAGGGGAAGATCACAAATTCACATTTGTCAATGATAACTACAAGGAACTTATCGGTAAGAGAAACGTAACAGGTAAGACGATCGACGAAGTTTCACCTGAACTAATTGATCAGGGCCTGACCAAAATGATCGATACCTGTTACAACGAAGGAAAAGCATTTACGTTCAACGAACGAGCCGTGTACTTCCGCAAAAAAGATAGCCTGGAAAAAGAAACCCACTACCTGAATTTTGTTTATAAACCACTCCATAATGAATAGTGGAGATATCTATGGGATCTTTATTCAGGCCGTTGATGTGACTGAACAAGTGGAAGCCAGGAGTATGATCGAGAAATCACTTCATGAAAAAGAAACTCTACTGACTGAGGTACATCACCGGGTGAAGAACAATCTGGCGATCATATCCGGATTACTGGAACTTGAGATCATGAGCGTGAATGATGAGAGGATCACTAAACACCTCCACTCCACTCAGTCCCGTATCAAGACCATTGCGAAAGTACATGAGCTGTTATATCAAAACGACAGCTTATCTCACGTTAGTTTCAAAGAATATATTGAAAGCGTACTCGGCAAGAACACCACCCTAATGAAAGGTGATAACCCACTTATATCAGATTTTGAGCTCGAGGAAGTGCACCTTAATGTGAATCAGGCTATTCCTGCCGGCATGCTGCTGAATGAGATCCTTGAGTACCTAAATGATGCGTGTACAGGATCTGAAGATAAACCTGAAGGCCAGATCTCTTTCAAGATGCGCCAAGAGGAAAACAACGTGATCATCGATCTATTTGACCCGATCCATCGGGTACTTGATTTCCAGAAAGCTGACTCAGGATTGAGAAATACACTCCGAAACGAACTTATTGAAGTACTGTTAACGCAGATCTATGGAGACATTAAGATCACTGAAGGTGACCAAAGTATATTAACCGTCTCCTTTCCGAAAAGAGAAGCTAAAGGGCCTCATAATGCCTTATATAACTAGGAAAGGAGAATAAAATACATGTATTTACTAAAACAACATTACCACGATATCGTTGAAAATGCTCCGATTCCGGCCAATGAAGCTGAAAGGCAGGCTAAACTTGAGGAATATGATATACTGGATACACTCCCTGAGGATGAGTTTGACTCCCTTGTTGAACTGGCTGCCATGATCACCGGTTCCCCAATCTCTTTGATGAACCTTTTGTCTTTCGACAGGCAATGGACCAAGGCTGCCCATGGAATGGATATCGCATCCAGCCCTCGCTCAGAATCCGTTTGTCAATACACCATACTTGATGAAATTAATTTTGAGATAGAAGATCTAGCTGAGGATGAACGATTTTCTCACATGCCCTATGTCAATAATGATCCAAATTTACGTTATTACAGTGGGTATCCGCTTCGAACGTCTGATGGGTACAATATTGGAGCCTTGTGTGTGATGGATACAACACCAAAGAAATTAACTAAAGAACAAAAGCGGGGACTTAAAACCATTGCCAACGAGATCATGGCAAGGCTTGAGCTAAAAAAGAAACAGCTTGAACTGAAACAACTTAATAAGGAGAAGGACCACTTCCTTCGTGCTGTAAATCATGATATAAAAAGTCCGCTGAACGGTATCGTCAGTTCTGCCCATTATTTGCAAAATTTATGGGAGGGAGATAAAGAAGAATTGAGCCAGATCTTGTCAATGATAGAACTGAGCGGGAGGAAATTAATTAACTACACCAGTGAATTAGTTACTAACTCTATGGAACAAGGTGAAACAAAGCTCATTCTTGATGAAGTTGAGATCGAAGATCTGATCCAGGATCTCATCGATATATATAATCCACTTGCAAACGCCAAAGGGGTTAATATCGGCACTTTCTTCAGTACACCGGGTACATTTCATCTGGATAGTGAGAAATTCAAACTCGTTGTGAGCAACCTTATATCTAATGCACTAAAATTTTGCCGTGACGGCGATAACATCACTCTGGATATGAAGATATCGGGTACTGAGGATAAGACGCTTTACATCTATGTGTCAGACACGGGTATTGGAATCCCTGCTGAGTTCCTGCCAAATATCTTTAAAAAGAAAAAAGAACACCAACGTCAGGGAACCAAAGGTGAGATAAGTACTGGAATGGGTCTTCCGATCGTTAAGAAGTATGTGGAACTCCACAATGGTGAGATAAAAGTTGAAAGCATTGAAGGAATGGGAACCACCTTCCACATTAACATCCCTGAAAATCTACCCGGATAAGAATTTCATTTGTACCCCGAAAACCCCAGGAGTCGCTCCCTGATACGGAGCGGCTCTCATTTTTCTACAAATTACTGAGCTTTATTTAGCACGATCTCTGTCAGCTTCTGCTCAAGTTTTACAGGATTGATAAGACTTTCATTTGTACCCCGAAAAACCCAAGAGTCGCTTCCTGATACGGAGCGGCTCTTATTTTTTCTACAAATTACTGAGCTTTATTTAGCATGATCTGTGCCAGCTTCTGCTCTAGTTCTGCAGGGTTAAAAGGTTTAGTCACAAAATCATTCATGCCGGCAGCATACACATGTTCACGCACTTCCTTTAAGGCCGCGGCTGTTAGTGCAACAATAGGAACTTTACGCTTATATGGATCATCTAGCTTCCTGATGCGTTCTGTAGCCTCATAGCCATCCATTTCAGGCATTTGAAGATCCATCAGGATCATATCAAAGTTTGATTCCTGTATAGCTTCTACTGCTTCCCTGCCATTATTCACAACCTTCATATCCACTTCCCAACGTTCCAGGAATCGTTTCATCACTTTTTGATTCACCAGGTTATCTTCTGCCAATAAGATCTTCATTCCTTTCAGAAGACTTACATCATGGTCTTTCTTTTGGGCGCCATTTTTTCCTAAATCAACATCTTCTGCAATACCGAATTCAAGTTCGACAGTAAAGGTACTACCCACTCCTTCTTCACTTTCTACAGTGATCTCACCGCCCTGCAGTTCCGTCAGTTGTTTACTGATTGTAAGTCCCAATCCTGTACCGCCAAACAATCTCTTTGTATTTTGACTGGCCTGTGTAAAGCTGTCAAATATCGTGTCAATACGTTCTTTATCTATACCAATTCCGGTATCAGTTATAGTGAACTGAAGTTTAGCAGTTTCAGTATCATGATCTTTTGCACTAACTACGAGTTTTACTTCACCTTCCTCAGTAAATTTGAGGGCATTACTGAATAAGTTATTTAGGATCTGTGTGAGCCGTGCCGGGTCGCCAACCAAGCGGCTTGGGACATTTTCTTCTATCTTTACCTCCAGGTTGATCCCTTTGTTCTTGGCAGTGATTCTGAAACTTTCAAGGATAACATTTACCAGGTTTTCCAGGTCAAACTCTATATTCTCAAACTCGATCCTGCCGGCTTCAATCTTAGAGAAATCCAGCACGTCATCTATCAGTGACAACAATGTTTTACCCGAAAAATCCAGAATATTTATTGGTTCAAGCTGATCTTTTCTTGGGTCATCCTGCTTTAACAAATGGGTCATTCCAAGTATTGCATTCATAGGAGTCCTGATCTCGTGACTCATCGTAGCTAAAAACTCGGACTTAGCCTTCGTACTTTTTTCTAATTCAGTTGTAGTTTCTTCCAACTGATTGATGTAATTCTCCAGTTTCTCCTGCTTTACGCTCAGCTCTTCGTTGAGTTCTTTTTCTTTCTTAAGAAGTTCCAGAGTTTGTTGTTCAGCATTCTCCTTGAATTGAGAAAAGGTATTAAAGATCAGCCATGTGGTTACGAAAGAACCGGTCAATACAGCCCATCGGACAAGCGAAAAGCCACTGGCTGACATGTTAATTCTTTCAAAAATAATGTAATCCAAAATGAAATAAGATAATATCGACAAGAGGATACCGATATTTCGAAAGTGTATCTGAGTATTATCAAATAACAGAATGGATAATCCCATCGCAGGAATAAAGAAAGCCTGGATCATCGCATCATCTCCAAATACGGAACTCAGGATGATGATCCCGATATCAGCGTAAGCGATAAGAAGAATCTTGGAAGCCTTTTCAAAACCCTGCCTGGCTAACAATGGAATCAACAGGAAGGCAATAGCTTCAGACAGGAAAAACCAGGTTAAGGATACTGATTCATTGATCTGAAAGGCAACAAGAAAAAGAATAGATACACCGGCAAGAAAGAAAGAAACGGAGTTGAGAATAGACATACTGGCTTTAGACCCAATAACCTCATTTTCGGTTCTCAGGTCCTTTCCCAGAGCAATATCTGAGATTCCAGTCAAAGAAAACTTTTTACTCATATCCATAATTCTTCCAATTAGGACATGAAGTAAAGCAAATTACACAAATCTAACAATTAGATTACGATAACGTTTCACTGGACTTAAAGGCCATAGCATAGATCTTCATCTGCTTGATCATAGAGGCTAATCCATTTGCGCGGGTGGGGGAAAGATGACTTGACATGCCAATTTTTTCAATGAACTCAGGCTTGGTGTTCAAGATCACATCAGGTTTTCTCTCGGAATAAAACCGGATCATCAGTGAAACCAATCCCTTGGTTATGGCAGCATCACTATCAGCGTTGAAGATGACCTTTCCATCTTCCATTTTAGCTGTCAGCCAAACCTGACTCTGGCACCCCTTAACCAAGTTCTCCTCAGTTCTATCTTTATCAGAAAGTGGATCTAATTTTGTGCCAAGTTTGATGATATACTTATATCTTTCCTGCCAGTCCTGCAGAAGCTCAAATTCTCTTACGATCCTGTCTTCAGTTTCCTTTATATCCATTTTTATTTTAAATATACGGGTTCATCTATCCCATGAAAAGAAAAAGCCCGAATAATCGGGCTTTTATGGAAGGAAATCTAAAAGTGCCCTACTCTTCAACTTCAAGCTCTATCATAGCAACACTTTTCACGCTTTCAACCTCCTTGCCGTTTACGCCGTAATCCGGCTTAAACGATTGAACAACAGAAATGTAACTTCCGTCAGATGTTTTATACCTGCAATTAACGCTGGTAGATTGACCTTCAAAAGCTTTTTCTAATGCTCTTTCAACATCATGCAGGTCATCAGCATGAACTGCGTTCTTCACACCGCTTTTAATGACAGCATCAGGATCAAGGCCCGTAATGGTTGCATATCCTTCCGATACATACTTACAACCGGTTTGGCCGTCATTTTTGATCACAAATCGTAGAATAAATTCATCTTTCTTTTCTACGATATTTTCCAGGTTTTTTTTCTTCTTCTTGAGAGTCTCAATGATTCTATCTCTCAGAGATAAATTGTCGAAGTGAATTCTGATGATGGTTTCTTCATTAGTCACAAAATAATTCACATCCCCTTCCAGCCTAACAGTTTCACCGTCTTTCTGGATAAATTCCCATGGATATGGATTTTCCTCTAGATTTTCAGGATTAAAATCAGCAAAGAGTTTTTTCAACTCATCTTTGTCATTATCAACTACAAGATCCCAAACCTTAACAGTTTTAAGTTCGTCTGCATCATATCCAAGTAGATTTTTGAATGAACTATTTGAAGAAATGATATTACCCTGAACATCAAGATCAACAAAGGTTTTTTTAGATTCTTCAACAAGGTTGTCAAAATCAAGATTCGCATCGAATACCACCTTGCTGGTTTCTTTTCGATCAGTGATATCTCTCTGATATGAAACCCAATGAGTGATCTCACCATTTCTATTTGTCAATGGGTGAATATCCCACTGATTAATAAACTCACTGCCGTCCTTTTTGTAATTAACTGTGTGACCAAAAAATGCCTGACCTTCTATCAATCTCTCCTTCAGGCGATCCAGAACATGTCTGTCAGTTTTTTCACCCTGCAGCATTCGAGGTGTTTTGCCAATAGCTTCCTCTTTAGTATAACCGGTCATTTTGGTAAAGCCATCGTTCACATAAACAATTCTTGGCCCCGGCTTTTCAAGATCCAGATCCGTGATCAAAATGGAATCATAATCATGTTTAATTGCCTGCTCGAGAAGTGAAAGCTGCTGGTTTACTTTCACATATCTGCTTTCTAATTCAGTATAGAGCTCTTTAAGTTTCGAGAAGGAAGCCTCGTCTTTGCTACATTGTTTTAGCTGATCTAAAATCTTTTGGTCCATTACTACATTATTTAATTGATCCAAGGGTCTTATCTGCCAAATTAAAACTCTGTAAGTAGTGACATCATTCCAAAATATTGAAAATAATTCCTTATATACTACTACATTAATAATAGCATGATAAAGTTTGTACAGACAGCGCTTATTATGGCATTACCGTTTATCATAGGGTGCTCAATGTTAAAGAAAAACCCACCAAAGATGAAACCTGAAATGATCTTAGTTGAGTGCGGATCATTTTAATGGGTGATGTTATAAATACAACCAATTCTAATGCCCTTCCCATTCACGAAGTAACATTAGGTGATTTTTATATTGGCAAGTTTGAGGTCACTTTTCAACAGTATGATGAATTTGCCTTAAAAACTGGAAACAAATCAAACATTCTGGCGGATAGGCACTTATGATCTGATGATCCATAATGATGTCGGGTTTCGGTGTGCCATTTCCCGGGAAGAGCTTAACAATCAAGGCCTGTTTAACGGATTGTTCCGGTTTGGAGAAAAGATACCTTAACCGAAACCATTGCTTGATTATTTATTCCAACACCCGGATCGCAGTTCGGTCATTCGGTCCATCGGTGATTCGCAGTTCAGCTCTTCTTGATTAACGATTCACCGAACGACCGATAGATCGAGGGACCGATTTATTTATTCCAAGGATTAGATATTTAAATCCCCGAACTGACTAACATACCCAACATACAGGGAATAGATTTTCTCGAAATACTAAAACCCGGGTCGAAAACGACACCATTCTGTACTAAAAGTGCAGAGGTTTGGGGTGGGACTGAAAGTCTCGCTCTCTTCACCGGTAGGGTAATCCTGATCCGCCGCTTTCCTGAAAAGTACCTCGTCTTTTGCAAAACACAAAACTGAACCATGCTTGATTATTTATTCCAGCACCCGGATCGCAGTTCGGTCATTCGGTCCATCGGTGATTCGCAGTTCAGCTCTTCTTGATTAACGATTCACCGAACGACCGATAGATCGAGGGACCGATTTATTTATTCCAAGGATTAGATATTTAAATCCCCGAACTGACTAACATACCCAACATACAGGGAATAGATTTTCTCGAAATACTAAAGTGCTGCACTTTAAACCCTGGGGTGAAAATAAAAAGGGGGCCGAAGCCCCCTTTTTCTCACTCACTCATCGAAGTAGCAGCTTGGCTATAGTGCTAAGCTGCATGTTCGTTGTACCCTCGTAGATCTTACCGATCTTAGAATCACGGTAATATTTCTCTACGGGATATTCTTTCACATATCCGTAACCTCCGAAGAGATCTACTGCCTGAGAGCTGACACTTTCTGCAACCTCTGAGCTGTAGAACTTGGCCATAGCGGCTTCTTTCAGGAAGTTTTGCCCTGCCATTTTCTTTCTAGCGGCATTATAAACCAATAATCTGGCGGTTTCAATATCAGTTGCCATTCTTGCAAGCTGAAACTGAACGCCCTGGAACTCTCCAATGGCCTTGCCAAACTGCTTACGCTCCTGTACATATGCCAGAGCTGCATCAAAAGCGCCCTGCGCAATACCGATCATTTGAGCACCGATACCAACGCGACCTTCATTCAAGGTTTCGATGGCAACCTTATATCCTTTACCAACTTCACCTAATACATTCTCTTTGGGTACGCGCACATCTTCAAGTAAGATCTCGCAGGTTGAACTGGCTCTAATACCAAGTTTATTTTCTTTTTTCGCAATTGAAAAACCATCCATTCCGCGCTCAACCACAAATGCTGTAATTCCTTTATATCCTGCATCAGGATCAACAGTAGCCATGACCAGGAAGATATCTGCTTCATTTGCGTTGGTGATCCATAGTTTTGCGCCGTTTAGCACAAAATCGTCACCGTCTTCCTTTGCTGTTGCTTTGAGTGCAAAAGCATCACTTCCTGAACCGGCTTCAGACAAGCAGTATGCACCTACTTTTTCAGTCGCCAATTGTGGTAAATATTTATCCTTCAAGTGATCTGAAGCAAAATTCACAAAAGCATTATTAACGAGCGTATTTTGAACATCCATGAATACACCGGCAGAAGCATCCACTCTTGAGATCTGTTCGATAGCAACAATAGACATCATAAACGTACCGCCACCACCTGAATACTTCTCAGGAATATCGATACCCATTAAACCCATTTCAAAAAATTGTTTTACAAGGTCCGGATCAAGTTTTGCTTTCTCATCCATCTCTTCAACCAAGGGTTTGATCGAAGCTTCCGCAAAATCAGCCGCAGCATCCTTTAACATTTGTTCGTCTTCGGTAAGCTGAGTTAGTGGTGCAATTAATTGATCCGTCATGTGCTTCTAAGTACTTCTTTATTATAGTTCATGTGAGTAGGGGCAGGAATATACAAATTGTAAGCGCTTTTTTACTAATCAAAACGGTATTTTTTAACACCGGTTAGTAAAGAACTTCTGACCTCTTTATTTTACAAGCCTAGAATCAATCCCAACACTCAACCTGTTAATTTTGAAAGATCTGAATTTCGAGGACGAACTTAATTTTGACGAGTTTCCTCCGGTATCAACTGAAAAATGGGAAGAAGTAATCCAAAAAGACCTCAAGGGTAAAGACTATAAAGAAACGCTTCGGTGGGATACCGGCGAAGGTTTTGAAATTCTTCCATTTTACCGAACCGAGGATCTCAATAAGCTGAAGCATTCAGCTGAACCTTTGACAGGCTCCGGCAACTGGAGTGTTCTTGAGATCATTGAAGATGCCGAGCTTTCTGAGGCAAATAAACTAGCCCTTCAAGCGCTTGAAAATGGCGCCAGTGGACTTGATCTTAGGTTGAATTCAGGTCGAATTACATCAAAAGATGACCTCCTATCTCTGTTTGAGAACATCCAGATAGATATCATTACCATTGTTTTCGGCCCCTCTGTCTCTTCTCCTGAAGTCATTAATTGGGTAAATGAGATCATATCTGACCGTGACCTGAACACCGAATCTCTTGACATCCATTTTCCAGCTGATGTTTTCAGCCTTGCTGTTGTAAATGAAAAACTTCCAACAAAAGAACGATTCGACAGCTATACCAAAAAACTTAATACTGATTACGGATCAATACTGATCGATACGTCTGCCTATACAAATGCAGGGGCGAGTTTAGTTCAACAGTTAGCTTTTGCACTGTCAGCCGGAAATGAATATCTGGGATCAGCCCCCGAATTGGCTACATCACTCTCATTCAGATTTGCAACCGGAACACTCTACTTTCCTGAGATAGCAAAATACAGAGCCTTTCGGCTGCTTTGGGATCAGGTTCTGAATGAATACGAAGTTTCAAACAGCAGTGTTAAGATCCTATCGGAAACCACATTATGGAATAAAGCACAGAACGATCCCTATACTAATTTACTCAGGGCAACAACGGAAGCCATGTCTGCCGCAGTAGGTGGGTGTAATGGTGTAAGTGTTCATAGATTTGATGAACACTTTAATGAGCATACCGCTTTCGCCTCGCGGATCGCCAGAAATACACAGTTAATTCTTCAGGAAGAAGCTTACCTGAGTAAAGTTTCTGACCCCGGTGCAGGCTCTTATTATATTGAAGTTTTAACAGAAGAAATGGCTGAAAAAAGCTGGAAGCTTTTCCAGGAGATAGAAGCCAAAGATGGTTTTTATGAATGCCTAAAGTCAGGTTATATTCAGGAATTGATCTCAGAATCTCGCAATAAAAAGATCAAGGCTTACAAAGAAGAGAAAAAAACCTTGATCGGGGTTAACAAGTATCAACCTGAGGAGGAGACTGATATTTCATTCGTTGAGACCCAAAAGCATGAAGTATCTTCAAAAGAATCCGGTGATATGATCGAGATCACACCTATTAAACCTTTGCATCTTGAAGCTGAACTCAAAAAGGGAGACGCGTAATGAAAAAGGATTTCTCAAAAATTGATCTGAAGTTAAACGGTTCAACCCGAAAAGAGTCAACTAATAAAAACGAATGGAATACCGCTGAGCAAATTCCTGTGAAGCCTCATTTCTCAAAGGAGGATATTGAATCATTGGAACACCTTGAGTATGCTGCGGGTATCCCTCCTTATCTGAGGGGGCCTTACTCTACCATGTATGCCGTGCGACCATGGACCGTAAGGCAGTATGCCGGGTTCTCCACTGCAGAGGATTCAAACGCCTTCTATCGTCGCAACCTGGCGGCTGGTCAGCGCGGACTTTCCGTTGCTTTCGACCTCGCCACACACCGCGGTTATGATTCCGATCACCCGCGAGTTTCCGGAGATGTCGGTAAAGCCGGTGTGGCTATAGATTCAGTGGAAGACATGAAGATACTCTTCGATCAAATTCCATTGGATAAGATGTCTGTATCCATGACCATGAACGGTGCGGTACTTCCGGTTATGGCCTTTTACATAGTTGCTGCTGAAGAACAGGGTGTTTCCCCTGAAAAACTTTCCGGAACTATTCAGAATGATATTTTAAAGGAATTCATGGTTCGTAATACCTATATCTATCCACCGGTACCTTCCATGAAGATCATCGGAGATATCTTTGAATATACTTCTCAAAACATGCCCCGCTTCAACTCTATTTCTGTAAGCGGTTACCACATGCAGGAAGCGGGAGCTACATCGGATATTGAACTTGCCTATACCCTTGCAGATGGACTCCAATATTTAAAAACAGGCATTGAAGCGGGAATGGACGTTGATGAATTCGCCCCTCGAATCTCTTTCTTCTGGGGTATTGGAATGAACCACTTCATGGAGATCGCTAAGATGCGTGCGGCCCGGCTTTTATGGGCTAAGATCGTGAAGTCCTTCAACCCGAAAAATCCAAAATCACTGTCGCTCAGAACGCATTCACAAACTTCGGGATGGAGCCTTACCGAACAGGATCCTTATAATAATGTAGCAAGAACAACCATTGAAGCATTGGCTGCAGCGCTGGGTCACACACAATCTCTGCACACGAACGCTTTGGATGAAGCCATCGCCTTACCAACCGATTTCTCGGCCCGTATCGCACGTAATACCCAGATCTTCCTGCAGGAAGAAACCGGAATCACTAACGCAGTGGATCCATGGGCAGGTTCTTATTATGTGGAATATCTCACAGATAAGATCGCACGCCGGGCATGGACACTGATCGGTGAGGTTGAAGAACTTGGTGGGATGGCTAAAGCCATTGAAACCGGAGTTCCAAAAATGAGGATCGAAGAGGCAGCCGCCCGTAAACAGGCCCGCATCGACTCAGGAAAAGACACCATTGTAGGGATCAACAAGTATGTAACTGATGAAAAATCAGATATTGACATCCTTGAAGTTGATAACGATAAGGTTAGAAAATCACAGATAGAAAGGCTCAATAAAACGAAAGCTGATCGGGATGACGATAAAGTTCAGCAGAGTCTGGACAAAATCACCAAGTGTGCCGAAACCGGAGAGGGAAATTTATTAGCTTTAGCCGTTGATGCTGCCCGTGAAAGAGCCACTCTTGGCGAGATCTCTGATGCCATGGAGGAAGCTTTCGGGCGCTATAAAGCAACCATAAAATCAATTTCAGGCGTGTATTCTTCAGAATTAAAGGATGATGAGCAATTTAAGGCCGCGCTGAAACGTGCCGATGAATTTGCTGAGCTGGACGGTCGCCGACCACGGATCATGGTGGCCAAAATGGGTCAGGATGGTCACGACCGCGGAGCCAAAGTGATCTCAACAAGTTTTGCAGATCTTGGCTTTGATGTGGATATCGGGCCTCTGTTCCAAACTCCTGAAGAAGCAGCGCGACAGGCTGTCGAAAATGACGTGCATATACTGGGAGTCTCAAGCCTTGCAGGTGGCCATAAAACACTGGTGCCTCAGGTGATCGAGGAATTGAAAAAATATGACCGAGAAGACATTATGGTGATTGCCGGTGGCGTTATCCCTCAGCAGGATTACGATTTCTTGTATAAAACCGGCGTTACTGCGGTATTCGGTCCGGGAACTGTGATTCCCAAAGCTGCCAAACAAATCCTGGATGTGCTTATAGAAAATTATGCGGATGCTTCTGATCAATAAGTCAATAAAAACGGATTGTAACTGGAGGTTAACTTGAGCAGAAGTCTTCCTTCAAAAAAAGAATTCATTGACGGTATCCTATCCGGCAACCGAATGTTGCTGAGCCGGGCGATCACACTGATCGAGAGCACAAAAAAGGAGCACTATGAACTGGCACAGGAGATCGTTGAAGGCTGTCTGCCCCATGCCGGAAATTCCATTAGGATCGGCATCACCGGAGTGCCCGGAGTTGGCAAGAGTACCTTTATAGAAGCCTTTGGTAATCACGTTATTCAGGAAGAAGATCGGTCACTGGCCGTATTGGCTGTAGACCCAAGCAGTTCCAGGACCAAAGGGAGTATCTTGGGCGATAAGACCCGTATGGATACCTTATCCAACAATCCAAAAGCATACATTCGTCCCACTCCTACTTCCGGTTCTTTGGGAGGTGTCGCTCAAAGTACTCGCGAGACCATCACGCTTTGCGAAGCAGCCGGTTTTGATACCATTTTGATAGAGACTGTTGGCGTTGGTCAATCAGAAACAGCTGTTCACTCTATGGTGGATTTCTTTTTATTGCTCATGCTAGCCGGTGCCGGTGATGAACTGCAGGGCATTAAACGCGGCATCATGGAGATGGCTGATGCTATAGCCATCAATAAAGCCGATACCGGAAATGAGAATGCTGCAAAACATGCAATGTCTGAATACAAAAACGCACTGCATCTCTTTCCTCCTACTGAGTCCGGATGGATACCAAAAGTGACCACTTGTTCCGCTTATCACAATAAAGGAATTGTTGATGTGTGGGATATTATTGAAGAATATATCCGGCATACAAAAACCAAAGGCCACTTTGACAATAAAAGAAAACAGCAGGCGGTTTATTGGCTGGAAGAAAGCATCAATCAGGAACTTCACAGAAGATTCTACCAGAACAAAGATCTGAAGCGCATGCTGCAATCCTATCGGGAACAGGTTCAGAAAGGTGAAGTTTCAACACAAAAAGCAGCTTCCATCCTTATCGAAAACTTTTTTAATAAATAATACCACACAGTTTTAACTCTGATATGATCATCAAAAACAAACTTTTCGCACTTGTACTTTTAACTACCAGTTTGATACTTGGAGCCTGCGGCAGTGACTCCACACCTACTCCTGTTATACCTGATGAACCTGAACCAAACACAGAATTCGATCCGGTAGGTACTTCAAGTACCTTGGATTTTGCTACATGGAACCTCGAATGGTTTGGAGATACCAGCCGGGGTCCATCTAATGAAGAGTTACAGCTGGATAATGCAAGTTTTGTAATTTCAGGCCTCGATATGGACATATGGTCGGTTCAGGAAATAACGTCAACATCCCATTTCGATGACCTTTTGGATAGTCTTGAAGGCTATGAAGGAATTCTGGCTAATGCACGCATCGGTTCAAAAGTGACTCAGAATACTATGAGTGACTTTGGCAGGCAGTGAGCAAAAGGTTGGTCTTATTTATAAATCTGGTCTGGTAACCGTGAATAGTGCTCAGGTTATTCTAACAGATTATGACCATGAGTTTGCGGGCCGCCCCCCAGTTGAAGTTCAGCTCACTGCAGCGGTAGATGGACAATCTGCTGATATTGTAGCAATCTTACTGCATGCCAAATGCTGTACAGATAATGAAGATTATGAACGAAAAGAAGCCGGAGCCATAGCTTTGAAGTCATATCTCGATACCACATGGCCTGATGCAAACGTCATTGTTTTCGGAGACTTCAATGATGACGTTGATACCTCTATATCTTCAGGTAGAGAGTCTGTTTACAAGGCTTTTGTAGACGATTCTACAAATTATACGTTTCCAACCAAGGAACTGTCTGATAACGGAATTTCATCAACTGTAAATTATCCTGATGTGATCGATCATCACTTGAATTCAAATGAAATGTATTCATTTTACGTAACAGGCTCTGTGATGCTCGTTCCAGCCGGAAGATTATGTCAATAATTATGGAAATACTACGAGTGATCACTATCCGGTTTTAACCCGTTATTCATTGACTCAGAATTGATGTGATCCGATCAGATGTATATCCATCTGATCGATGATATTGACTCAGCGTGTTGTATTAAGATATGAAAAGGGTTTGGAAGTCTATACCAACGATCGGTCAGATGGGCTTGGAATATCACACCGGTAAAAGAAAACTAAGCTCAGTTCAGGTTTATATCAGCTTGAGAGCTAAAGCCAACTTCATCCTCAAATTTCTGATCACCGAAGGATTCTTCCATTTCAGCTCTGAGTTTTTGAATGGTCAAACCACTGGTCAGTGCCCCGTTTCTGGCAATTGAGATACGCCCTGTTTCTTCAGAAACAACGATCACAAATACGTTATTGGACTCACTGATACCTACAGCCGCCCTGTGTCTTGTCCCGAATGAAGTAGAGATATTTGGGTTTTGCGAGATAGGCAGATAACAGCTTGCTGCTACAATCCGATTACCCCGAATCACGACCGCTCCATCATGGAGTGGAGTTTCTTTTTGGAAAATGGTAATCAATAATTCACTTCTGATCTCGGCACCAATATTGACTCCGGCATCTACTAAGTCCTGCAGCGATGAAGTTCTTGCAAATACAATTAGAGCTCCGGTTTTGTTCTTGGACATTTCCTTAACAGCATCTATCACTTCATCTATTGTATTATCGGAATTATTGGTCGTGAAAAAACGATCAAGACTCGTGTTCGTACCAAGCCGATAAAGCAATTTTCTGATTTCGGGTTGGAATAAAATGATCAGCGCAATGATACCCACATCCAGGATCTGACTAAGTATTGAATTCAGGGTTGTAAAACCTAATAATCCGATCACAACATTCAGGATCACAACAAACAATATTCCCAGTCCAGCCTGAATAGCGAACGTACCCTTCACCCATCGGTACAGATATACCAATACGAGCGCTATAATTAGCGTCTCGGCAAAATCTTTAATTCCGAATTCGAGAAAACCGATCGGGAACAAAGGTGCTCCTTTATGTTATTGTTGGGATTTAATTGCGTTGAATATACGAATAGAATCGGAAGCTTCCTCTACATCATGAACTCTTAGTATATTAGCCC
Organism: Gracilimonas sp.; assembly: GCA_034520725.1. Lineage (GTDB taxonomy): Bacteria > Bacteroidota > Rhodothermia > Balneolales > Balneolaceae > Gracilimonas. The sequence continues at coordinate 32,706 of JAXHNH010000024.1, forward strand.
CCTTCATAAGTGCATGATAATGTAAAGCTATGGTTCCGGCTACACGTCCGTCTGTTGGCCGCCCATTCAAAATAGTACCTATCATTGATTTTCGGGAAGCCCCTATTAATATAGGTAAATCAAATTTTTTAAATATCTCAAGACCTTCAATTAATTTAAGGTTATGCTGCAGCGTTTTTCCAAATCCTATACCCGGATCAAGCATGATCTTGTGCACCCCTTTAGTTCTCAAAACTTCGAGCTTTTCTTCAAAGAAGCTGAATATATCTTTCACTACATCGTCATACTGTGGATCCTTCTGCATGTTTTTTGGATCTCCCAGAGAATGCATCAACACATATCCGGCTCCAAATTCTGCACAAAGGTCCGCAAATTTGGGTTCTTTTTGCAGGCCACTCACGTCATTTACTATGTGTACCCCATTCTCCAAAGCAGCTTTAGCAACTTCAAATTTTGTAGTATCTATCGAAAATCTCAACGTCTTCAAATACAGGTATCGCCTTTTGCAATGAGAGGTATAACCCGGTCTAATTCCTCCTGAACGGGTACGGGATCTGATCCCGGCCTGGTAGATTCTCCCCCAATATCTATGATATCAGCCCCGTGCTTAATCATGATGTGGATACGATCAAGAGCCCTGTCCACGTCTAAATATTTACCACCATCGCTGAATGAGTCAGGAGTCGCATTCAGTATGCCCATAACTTTAGGGCCACCGGTGATATTTAAGTAGGATTCTTTCTTTGGCAAATAATCAGCTTTTAGATCGGTTCAGACTACCAGTTCTCAACCAGCTTGTCTTTCTTGTCTTCTACCTCAGCCCACTCATCTGCATCTTCTAATGCATCCTGTGTTTCATTGATGATTCGATCAGCCCAGGTTTCAGCAAGACGCTCGTTAAGATCAATGTAATCTTCCCATTTTTCAGGTACTTCATCATCCGGATAGATAGCTTCTACGGGACATTCAGATACACATGCGTCACAGTCGATGCACTCCATTGGATCTATAGTCAAAAAATTTGGTCCTTCGCGGAAATGCATCCACGGGGCAAACAGCCGCGCAGTTTGTATATTTACATTGAATACATGGTTCAGTTACAACGTATGCCATATTATATAGTCTGTTTTTTCAATAATGGGTAAATTTTCGCAGATTGGAATATCCCTTCACTTTAGGACAGATGCAATCTTTATAGCATTTTAGAAATGCTTTTTTTGGCATACCGTTCCAGAATTAGTTCAGCATTACAGATACACTGTCCAGTGATCCATCTGTTTGAGCCGGTTCTATATCCAATAAGTACGTCATTAACTCATAGAGATGTATGTTTTCAAACGCTTTCATCTTATAGCCTTTCTTGAAATCTGGGCCGGTAGCCACAAACAAGGAGTGCATCTCTTTTTCCTGATTGTCAAAACCGTGAGCACCGCCACTTGGATATTCAGGCCTGGCATCAAATACTTCCCTGGTGTTGATGGTATAACCCAAATCGGCAACTATGGTCAGTTCCGGTATTCTTGGGTGGTCTTTTAAATGATACCTCTCAGGAATTTCATCCTTCAAATACACTTTATAATGCTCTTCATTTTTCTTTAAAGCCTGATAGATCTCATTCAACTTTTCTTCGTCCTTAGCATTAGCCATGATAACCGGACTGTAAGCGATTATATCAAGATCTTCCGGGTTTATGATATCATCCAGTACCACAATTCTATCTCTGGATACCGAAGACATTCCATGATCAGAAACGATCATCAGGTTCGTGTTATCAGTAAGCTCTGACTCATCCAGCCTTTTAACCAGATATCCAACGAGATCATCTGCCCTTTCAACGGCTTCAACCAATTCCGGGGAATTAGGACCGAATCGGTGCCCCTGAGTATCCACAAAATGAAAATACAAGGTAGCCAGGTCGATCTCCTTTTCGTTATTCAGTGTCATCCATTTGATAACCGAATCTATACGAGCAGAATCGCCCATCGATTCATCATATCGTTTCCAAAACGTAGGGCGTATATCCTGAATGGGTGCCTCAGAACCTACCCAAAACATGGTTCCTGCATTTTTACCTGCTTTCTCTACCGTATTCCAGATCGGCTCACCCTGATACCAGTCAGGATTTTCAACGGCTTCCCTGTTTCGAATAGCAAACCGGGAGTCCATTTCAGGGTCGTACATATTATTACCAACAAAACCGTTGTTTTCGGGATAAAGTCCCGTTGCAATTGCATAGTGATTGGGAAATGTTTTGGACGGAAAGATGGGGATCAATCCTTCACTGATCACACCGTTTTCTACAAGTTCATCAAAATTGGGTGTCTCGGTCTTATCCAGATAATCATATCTGAAATCCATCAAATGAGATGAGTAAGACCTTCTCACCAACGGGTTTCTGTTTAGAGGGTTCTTCGGTACAGCCTACAGCTGTAATAATTATTAAAAGGGACAGTATTATTTTTTTCATGATACTTGAAAATAAAAAAGCAGCCTGTCAGAAACAGGCTGCTTTTAAAAGTTTACTTAATTTTTACTTTGGTGTGTGCCTTTAGAAGTTCACACGGATTCCAAAGTTGTAGCGTCTTGGAAGACCTAAGAATACTTCAGCATCATCTGCATCATGGTCACCATCGTAACCGTTGAACCTACTGTTATCAGTAGCATCCTGAATATAGGTCTCATCTAAAACATTAAACAGATTCAGGAAGAGTGTTGAACCCTCAAGAATATTGTCAAGCGTATAGTTCAGGTGCAGGTTGAATACTGTATAATTAGGTGCTTGCCATGTTTGTGCTCTATCGTTTGGATCATCTCTGTTGATCGGATCGAAATCTGACCAGTGACGATAGAAAGATGTACCTACCAACTGAATGTCGAAGTTGTTCGTTGGTTGTACTCCTAATACATAAGCAAGCTGAGCTTGTGGAGCATTTCCTACCTTCAGACCTTCAAGATAAAGGTTGAGTGTTTGAGCACTGTTAGGGTCACCCTGATCTGCTAAGTATGTAGCAGAAACGTCGTTTTGGTATTCCCAAAGGTTGTAAGAACCGGAAATATCTAAACGAACCCAGTTATTCGGCTTGTAAGAAGTCTCAAGCTCTACACCGGAGTGCATTTGGTCAAGTCCGGAAATGTTGATCAGACCTTCATCACCATTTGGTTGTTGTACACCACGTGTGAAAGAACGGTCGCGACGGTCAGTCAGGTAGTAGTTGGCATTTAAACCAAACTGTCCACCTGGAGCGCGGTAACGAACACCTGCTTCGTAGAAGTAGAACTTCTCATTTTCAGGGTTTTCGTTGATCGCACCGTTAAAGTCGGTAATCACGTTGTCAAAAATAGGCACTTTAGAAATGTGTCCTACGTTCAGATAAATACCGGTGTTCTCAGTTACATTGTAGAGACCACCACCTTTCACCTGATAGCCAGAAATGTTGTCAGACTCACGTGTCAAAGGACTTCCATTTTCTTCAAGGAAGAAATTCTCGTGAGAATACTTAATAGTTGAGATACCACCGGTTGCATATAAGCTGTATTTGTCAGTTGCATACTCACCCTGTACATACCCACCATACCAGTCAACGGTATTAGTGAAGTTATAATCAACTACATCACCCAATCCGGCTCTGTAATTAGGGTTGAATGGATCACCTGTTTCAACATAGTATTGGCCACCCAGAAGGTCACGAACTTCTCTGTAGTGTTCGATCTCAGCTGTTCTCCAGTCTAAACCGGCTTGCAGCTCAAAGTTTTCACTGGCTTGGTAAGACAGTTTCAGAATATCACCAATAGTCCACTGATTGTTACGGCTATTACGGATGATACCATTTGATTCTGAATTCGGATTAGCGACCGGATCAAAACTATTATCGGCAATAGTGGCATCCCAGTCAGCAACACGTTGATTGTGAGTATAGTCCCACTCGATATCTCCAAGTGTACCTGTACCACCACCTTGACCACCTGAATAGTAAAGTACGTTGGTCAGAGTCAGCTTATCGCTAAGTTCACTGTACCAGTTCAAGTTGATCTGAGGTTTGTGGTAGAAATTCTCACGCTCGTTTAGGAAATCTCTGCTATATCTGCTCTGAATAGATGAACCAACCCAGGCTCCTTCACCTACGTATTGATTTCCATTATATGTACTGGAAACACCGGATACGTTGGCATTATGAAAGCGACCTCTTTCAGCATGTACATCAGCGGCAGCAGCATCATAACCATCTAAGCTCAACGCATAGTCACGGTCATAAGTAGCTGTATTCATTTTGTACAAATTCTGTCCGTGACGCTGAGGAGCACCAAGAGCAAAAAGGTCAAAACGGTTATTTTCATTTGCCTGATAAGAAGCGGCTAAGTGATAAGCCCACTCATCAGCCCAGGTTCCATCAACAAGTCCTTCCGCTGTTTTTCTAACACCAACAGCACTGAAAGCAAATTTATCGTTGACCATACCGGAGTTCAGTTGAAGGGTGGTTTTATTCATAGCACCACTTCCACTCTCAAACTTGATTGAACCACCGGCTTCGTTTTGTGTAGGATCGGTAATAATGTTCAACGTACCACCTACAGATGGAACAGCAAGGTTCACATTTGAGATACCTCTCTGTACCTGAATAGAACGGGCAGCATCACCGACACCACTCCAGTTTGACCAGTATACCCAGCCATTTTCCATATCATTCACAGGCACACCGTTTATCATAACGGCTACGTTACGTTGGCTAAAACCACGTACGTTAATTCTTGCATCACCAGAACCACCACCTTCACCGGTTGCGTACACAGACGGAGTGATGTTAAGTACTTCAGGCAGGTTACGTGAACCAAGCTGAGTTTGAATGGCTTCCTGATCTACATCAGAAAAAGCTACAGGGGTTGATTGATCTGAACGAGAAGCAAATACCTCAAGCGCAGTCAAAGAAGCACTGGTCAGCTCAAGTTCAAAATCCAGTTCCAGGTCACTGGAACCAACAGTAATTTCTTCGGTTAAAGTATTGAAACCAACACTGGAAACACGGATCGTATATGTGCCGGGCTGAACGCCTCTGATCACATAGTCACCGTTCAGGTCAGTAGCATTACCCTGGGCTGTGCCCATCAGGATCAGGTTGGCACCAATAATTGGCTCTCCTGATCCCTGCTCTGTTACGGTACCTCTGATGGCAGACTGCGCAAATACTGCCCCCGAAATACCAAGAATTAAAAATACAGTGGATAGATATTTTAACATGGTGTTTATTTTTTATTGAGAGTTTTATGTTAGAAATACGACTTTTGAAACATTCTTAATTATTCCAAGTCATAGACTTAGGACTCATGGCAGATCTTGAAAGCTAATGACAGACTCATAGGATCTTTCACCAAGCATTGCAAAGATAGGGATTATGGAACCCAACATCCCCGACTTTTTGCTATTTAACACTAACTTAATATGTGTTGCTGATCATCTGAGAACGATAAAAATTCACTATCGTCTCCTGTTGCACGCCTAAGTAATATAACAGCACAATAATAGTAAAAATCAGCTGTAATTTGAAGATGCCTATTTGCTCATAACGCCGGCCTGATGTAGTAACGGCTTTTGGGATGATCCGAAATTGCGTACGCTTTTTGATCCGTTTTATTATTTCCTGATCCTCCATGACTGTAAGAGATTCATCAAACCCACCGATCTCCTCAAATATTCTTTTTTCAACAAAGAGACTCTGATCCCCAAACCTGAACACATCCACATCAAATTTTGTGAACCAGGCATAGAACTTTAAAGCCCAGTGATCGATATCGAATTCAAGCATGAAGCAACCACTTTTGGCTCCATTTTCTATTGCTTGCATCATGTCTTCAAGAAAAGATTCAGGTGGAACGGTATCTGCATGAAGAAAATACAACCAGTCACCTTTGGCCTGCCTCGCCCCAAAATTCATCTGTCTGGCTCTGCCCTTTTTGGGAGATCTCAATGGTTTTGCTCCTGCGTTCTCAGCTTTTTCAATCGTGCCATCAGAACTTCCACCATCAATTATCAGAATTTCAATTTCTCGTGAACCGGCCGAATTCTTTAAATGACGGATCAAACCACCGATCTTTTCTCCTTCATTGAAGGTCGGAATGATGATGCTAAACATGATCTCTCGTATTTTTTAATATATCATCCTTTGCTTCTTTCCAATCTTCTATTGTATCAATGTCATTTAAGCTGCTCAACAAAGTGTACGACCTTCCAAGCTGTTCGATGATCCGGGTCGTGTCTTCAAAAACTTCTTTGGTACTCCACTCCACGCCTTTAAATATCTGAGGGTAAAATCGGTTCATACCCAATAAATAGTATCCGCCATCTTTAGCTGGCCCTATTACGAAATCAGTCTCATCCAGTGACTTAAAAGCCTCATTAATTATTCCCGACGTAATCTCTGCATTATCACTTCCAATGATCACGGTTTTCTGCGTACCATTTTCAAAAGCGGTTTTAAAGGCATTCCCCATTCTTTGTCCCAGATCGTCACCCTTCTGAAGCTTTTTAGTGAACTGGTTATTATCCCAGATATCATCCTTTTCTATATAAGATGAGTACCAAACTTCCATATTTATTTCCAGTGAAACCATTTCAGCATGAGTATACTCGATCAGTTTCTGATATACTTTTAGTGCCTCTTCATCACCGATACTTTTGGCCAGCCTGGTTTTAACCTTTCCGGCTTCTTCGTTCTTTACAAAAATGATGAGTTTGTTTTCAGGCATTAATTTGTTGGCTTTTTATGGATGGCTTTTGGATCAGTATTAATTTCAGAACACCTGTAATACTTTGGGCGTATGCCATACAGCCTTCATTAAAAACCAATGTTCAATATTCTTTGTTGAATGTTCAAGCGGTAGCGCCTCCGCAACTGCTTCCGGATCCCGCAGTACAGCCAAAACAGTGCTGGTTCACTTTGATTTCTCTGTTATTGAGGGCATCCAGATCAAAATCTTTGATATGCTGTACGCTGTCTTGATGGGTTTCCATTTCCAGCATTTGATTGAAATCACAATCGTATAACTTTCCATCCCAGCCGATTGAAATGGTATTTCGGCACATTACGCCCATGGCAGCCGATGAATTGAATGATTCCACTAACTTCTCCATGTAATCCTCAAGATTACCGGACATCATTAAAAAATTCAGAAAACGACTGATTGGAAGATTTGTGATCGTAAACAGATCATTGAACTCAATATCGTGAGTTTGCTTCAGTTCTTTTTTAAACTCCTGCTTGATCTCTTCCTGATCTCCCGGTAAAAAAGCTCCAACCGGATTGTAGACCAGATTAAGCTTCAGGTCAGTATCTTCTTTTCCGTAACCGATCTCATTGAGCCTTTTTAAGGCTATGATAGACTTATCATAAGTCCCCTTCCCTCTTTGCCGGTCGGTTCTGGATTTACTGTAAAATGGCAACGAGCAGGTGACTTCAACTTTATGCTTCTTAAAGAACTCCGGAAGATCGCTATATTTGTTTGTGGTCAAAATGGTGAGATTGGAGCGGACAATTGTATGCTTTCCCAGTTTAGAAGCTTCCTCAACAAACCACCTGAAATGCGGGTTCATCTCCGGGGCACCGCCGGTTAGATCTACTATGTCAATTTTCGACTCTTTCAATGCATCCAGGCAATACTTAAACGTTTCTTTACTCATGATCTCTTTCCGATCAGGGCCGGCATCCACATGGCAATGCTTGCATGTCATGTTACACATATACCCCACATTCATTTGAAAGATCTCAATACCCGTAGGCTTTAAGGGAAATAACCCCATACCATCCAGCTTGTCCTCAAATTTTGAAAGTGACTGAATGTTTGGATTATAATTGTTAATAATATCAAGCTGAACTTCAGGCTTCGAAAGCTCGTGCGTATCTGCTTTAAGGGTCTTCATTAGTATAAGAGTTTTAAATAATTTATATGGAATTGGACGCGATTTACATTGATATATCTTTGACCTTGTTCATCATCTGGACACCGTGTACCAGTGATGATCCACCACGAATGGCAGCAGAAACATGTACGGCTTCCATCATTTGTTCTTCGCTTGCGCCATTTTCCAGGCTTTCGGAAGTATAGGCATCTATACAATACGGGCATTGCACAGTATGTGCCACTGCTAAGGCTATCAAAGCTTTTTCTCTTTTAGTAAGGGCACCATCCTCAAAAACTTCACCATAATAATCAAAGAATTTTTCACCCAATTTTTCCTGCCATTCCGTGATCTCACCGAATTTCTTTAAGTCTTCTTTTTTGTAATAAGATTTATCCATATAGCAATGATGCTTAATTAGTAATAATTTATATGATGCTTGATTCAACCCAATTCTTACCAATTTCATTTAGTATTGAATCCGGGTATGCCCCTAAGAACTTATAATTTTGCTTAAATATGAAACCATTCCGGTTGAATTCCCTTTAAGTACACAGAAAACATTCATAAATATCCCAAACATGAAACTTACCAAACTACTTTCATTACTATTTGTACTCTCAGGCTTTGCCCTATTCTCCAATACTAGTGCCTATGCACAGGTTAACGGAAATGGAGGTAACCTTGGAATCGGTGCTATGCTTGGTGAGCCAACGGGTATTTCCATGAAAATATGGAAAAGTTCCCGCAATGCATTTGATGTCGGTGTTGCCTGGTCATTTGGTGACAATGATGCGCTACACCTGCATGGTGATTACCTGCTGCATAATTGGTTCAGTGATATCGATCAGGGTGCTCTTGCTTTCTATTATGGTATTGGTGGGAGACTTGCTCTTAGTGATCCTGATGCTGAATTAGGTATCAGAATACCATTTGGCTTGAATTATATTATCCCTGACTCTCAGATAGATGTTTTTATTGAAGCTGTGCCGATATTGAACTTGGCTCCAGATACCGACTTTGATGGCAATGGTGCCGTGGGTATCCGCTATTACTTCTAAACCTGAGTTCGATTAATAAAAAGGATGAAAAGAGCTAAAAATGTCTTAACAGGTCATTCCTGTGGAGGTAGGAATTTTATTGTTGCCAGAAAGTCAACCGCTAATACTTTAAAACCAATTAGATTTCGGCATCCGCTGCGAAATGACCACCATGCCTATCATATATCCAATATTTAAATCGAACTGAGGTTCTAAACTAAAGCTAAAAATGGGCAGGCCGGATCAATCGAGATGGCCTGACCTTCTTTTGCTAAACTGATATGCTCAAATTTTGAAGCAAATTTCTTTTGAATCTTAGTGTTCACTTCATCTAAAATATCATCATCTTTATCCGGGTCATGATGAATGAGACATAGTCTCTTTACATTAGCTTTTTCAGCAAGCTCAACAACCACTTCCCAAGCTGAGTGCCCCCAACCTATCCGGTCTTTGTATTCTTCACTGTTATACTGAGAATCGTGCATCAAAATATCTGCACCCTGAATAAACTCAACGAATTCTTCTCTGAAGTCAATAACGTCTTTTCTATTACCCAACATGATCTCATTATCCGGGGCATAAACGATCGTGATTTCACCGACCGTTAGCTTATATATCGCGGTTGGCACGGTATGAACAGCCCACATGTACTCAACCTGGTAGGTGCCAAAATCAATAGGAGCAGGATCAGTGGTCACGCAATTGATGTCAGCCTCCAGCATATCCATAGACACCGGAAAAAAGGTTTTAGACATATGTCCCTGAAGGATCTCTTCACATCCCATATCTCCATTTGGTGGCATATAAATCCGGAAACAGTTATCAGAGTCATAAAAAGGCTTGAAGAAAGGAAAACCCTGTAAATGATCCCAATGGGGATGTGTTATGAATACACGGCCCTTATGTCCGTTTCCGTTACTATTCAGCTCATTTCCAAGGTTTCTGAACCCGGTACCACTGTCAAAAACCATCAAAGCATCCTCTCCGGGTATCTTTATCTGAACGCAGGACGTATTTCCACCATATCGCATGTTTTCAGCATTTGCGCATGGAGTAGAGCCTCTAACTCCCCAGAATTTTATTTGTATGGGTTTTGAGTTCAAATGATTGTGATGATTTCAGCCAGAATGTCCTTCCGGGATGATAAAATGTTGTTTAACGAAGATATTGCCTATAAAACTACTTGGCTATTATAATAAAGTAATATTTACTCTTCTTGGTCATTGGACTCTTCATCACTGTCTGAAGCTCGTTTCAACTGATCAATCTCTTTTTTCAGTTCAATGATGCGGTCTTGTTTTTTTTCAATAGTCTGTTCTGCCTTATCAATTTTCACCTGAATTTCATCCAGGAGGGCATTCCCTCTGTTAGTAGGCTTGAAGTAGGTCTTTGCTTCCTGAAATTGAATCATTTCACTTTCGAGCCTGGAAACCTCTTTTTTAAGTTTGTCCCGCTCTTTCTGGTACTTGATGATATCTTTTCTGGTATCCGGGTCTATTCCCTGATTGGCAAGTTTTTTCTCCATTCCAAGATCAGAACCGAGGGAGCGATAACGATCGTATATCACATCACAGGCTTCCCGATACTGCTTCCAGATCTTATTTTTCATTTTTATCGGCACATATCCAATATCCTTGAACTCTTGCTGTAGCTCTTTGGCTTCCTGAACTGCAAGTGCCGGGTCCTCATGTTCACCCAGCTCTCTTAGTTTTTCAAGGATCTCCTCTTTTTTGGCGAGGTTTTCTTTTTGATCCTTTCTTTGCCCTTTGAATGCTTCACGGCGCCGGTCGTAAAACTCATCCATGGCCCCTTTGAATTGTTTCCAGATCTTGGAAGATTTTTTACGCGGAACCGGACCGATCTTTTTCCACTGCCCCATCAGACTTTGCATGGTCTGGTGACCTTTATCAAAATCGTCTGTTTCTTTAACTTCGTTAGCCTTTTCAATCAACTTAAACTTCTTCTCGAGGTTTTCCTCTTCCTGCTCTTTCAGCAAGTCGAGATTATCAGATTTAACCTCATTGAACTTATCTGTGGCTGCTTTGAACTTATCCCACATTTCGTTCTCATCTTTTTGTGGAAGATTACCGGCTTTTTTCCAAGCTTTATGAAGTTTATTAACCTTACGGGCAGCCTTGGCAATATTTTCCTGATCTACCAAAGCTTCAGCTTCTTTCACCAGTTTCCTTTTCTTCTCAAGAGCCTTTTCTATAACCTCACGGTAATTCTTGTCAACCTTAAACCGTATCTCATTGAAAGTATCCTGTACTTTGTTAAAACGATCCCACAATGGTTGATTTTTCTCTGAAGGTACTCTCCCAACTTTTCTCCACTGGGAGATCAGTTTATTGAACTCATCTTCCAGTTCTTCAAAATCAGGGCTTTCATCCTCAAGCTTTTTAACAAGACCATCCATCTTGTCTAACAAAAGAAGCTTTAAATCTAAATTCTCTTCTTCTTTCTGCAGCTTTTTAACCAGGCGGTCAACCTTATGATCTTCAAATTCATCCATCAACTCCTTGAAACGTTTTTCCAAGGCCTCACCTTCGCCCTGTGGCAGTAGTTTAATGGATTCCCATTGACCTTTGATTTTCCCAACCTCTTTAGTGGCTGTCCAATTTTCCTCATTCACAATTTCGGACAGTGACTTTAGCAGGTCTTTTTTCCTGCCAAGATTTTCTTCTTTTTTACGATTCAGTTCTTCGTAATGAGTCCTTTTTTTCTCCTCGAATTTCTCCCGGAGTTCTTCGAATTTACTGATCAGTGTCTTACTTTTATCACTGGTAGATTCAGGTCCCTCGGTAATATTTTGAGCGAGATTAGCTAATTCTGTTGTCACATAAGGCCAGTCGGTTTGCTCAACTAGATCTTTTGCCTTATCAACGATCTCTGAATAAAAGTCCTCAGCCGACTCCTCTTCTTCTTCTGAAACCTCATTATCAGCGCCTGCCTCTACATCCTCTTCAACTGTAGCCTCACCCGCCTCATCAGTTTCTTTTGATGCCTCAGACTTTTCTTCTTTAGCTTGATCTACAGATGTACCTGCTTCCTTCTCTTCAGCTTCTTCCTCAACGGTATTTTCTGTTTCTGATTCATCGACAGAACTATCCTCAGACTCATTGGATGTATCCTCCGATTCAGTTTTTTCAGCGTTCTTAACCTGCTCTAATTCCTCAGCAGTTTCTTCTTTTTTCATTTCAGAATCGGTATTGTTTTGCTCCAGGTTCTCCACAGTAACCTTCCTTTCCTCGTAGTTCTTTTTGATTTACGGCTCTTAGCCTTCTATATATTTCAGTTAAGATAATATATCTGCTTATTCTTTGGCAATTGAAAGGGAAAACAACACAAAATTGTTGACATCAATAGAAATTCAAATGATCAAAAATTGTAGTTCATAAAAAAAGGTGCACATTTATGCACCTTTAAATCAATTACTTAGAATATTTAGATATTCATTCTTCCTGAAAAAAGTGAACATCTCTCTGAGGATAAGGGATCTCAATTCCTTCCTTATCGAGCTCTTCCTTTATTTTTTCTAAATTATCCCAGAAGAAAACCCAATAATCACTTGTCTTGGTCCAGGCACGGCCTGAAAGATCAAGAGAGCTATCACCCAGATTGGTCAACACAACTATTGGCTCAGGCTCACTCAAAGTTCTTTCATCTTCGTTCAATACTCTTAGTATAACTTCACGTGCTTTCTTTATATCATCATTATATCCGATCCCAACAGCAAAATCAGCTCTTCTATTCTCTTTCTCTGAATAGTTTGTAACAGGCGAATTAGCGAGCTGCCCGTTTGGAATAACAATAGTCTGATTGTTCGGGGTATTCAATACTGTGTGAAGGATATCGATCTTTTCTACCGTTCCTGCCTCACTGCCTCTTTCAATAAAGTCTCCAACCTTAAAAGGCTTGAAGAACAGAATTAAGACACCACCGGCAAAATTTGCCAGACTTCCCTGTAAGGCCAAACCTACGGCTAAACCGGCAGCACCTAATACTGCAATGAAGGAAGTCATCTCTATTCCAAGCATTCCCAGTGCTGTGATATACACCATTACCTTCAACAATATTGAGACAAGGCTTTTAAGAAATGATTTCAATGCTGTATCTACATTACTCTTATCCAGCCCTTTTCCCACTCCCTTAACGATAAGCTTTACGATCCAAAGACCAACAACAAGCGTAGCTATTGCAGCCAGTAGTTTTGGCCCATAGGTGGTCACGATATTAATAAGATCATCAGGTGTGATATTAAAACGTTCCATTTACTGTAAACCCTTTTTATTTATTTGATTTATTCAATCTAATATGAACAAAATTTTTAACTTTTTTCATAAAAAAAGGGGAGAACTAAGTCTCCCCTTATCTTGTCTGATATATAAATCAGAGTTCTGCCAGTTCTTTTTTTACCTCGTCTTTAGTCTTACCCAATTTCTTTTGAATCCGCCCGATGAGTTCATCTTCTTTCCCCTCTGTAAAGGCAAGATCGTCATCTGTCAATTCCGAATACTTTTGCTTTAATTTTCCTTTTAATTCATTCCAGTTTCCTTTAATCGTCAGGTCATTCATAATATATCTCCTATGGTTTGTCCGTTGTCTTGATTTAAATTCATTTGATCAAAAAAAGTTGATGGTCATCTGGAAAGCACTTGTCAAAACAAGTGTTCCAAACAGCCACCAACTTGGGATGGTTTTATTCTTCTAAATGACTTCTCAGCATCCATGCTGTTTTGGAATGGACGGTCAAGCGTTCTGTTAAAAGATCAATTGTTGACTCGTCTTCAGCGTCATTTGCCGGCTTCAATGCTTCCCGGGCAGTTCTGATAACTTGCTCATTGGCTGTTGTCAAACGGCGCACCATATCGAGAGCTTTAGGCTTATCAGTGTCCTCTTCTATGGAAGCCAGCTCGTTAAATTCTTTGAACGTGCCGGGTGCTCTGAAACCGAGTGCTCTGATTCGTTCTGCAATTTCATCAATAGCTTCTGCGAGCTCGGTATATTGCTCTTCAAACTGTTCATGCAGCTGATGAAACAATTCACCAGTAACATTCCAATGATAATTGTGAGTCTTCAAATACAGCAGGTAAGAATCTGCCAATACTTTAGACAACCCGTCTGCTATCTTTTCTCTGTGTTCTTCTGAAATTCCAATGTTGACTTTCATTGTCTCTACTCCGTTCAATGTTTCAGTACTCATGATTTCTCTTTTTATTATCATTCAGTTACTAAACACACCACAGCATTAATATAATTCCAATACTTAAGTGCTTTTTATATTTGATTTATGATAGGACATATAAAGATTTTCGATCATAAAAAAGCCCCATGCATTAAATATACATGGGGCTTTGAAATCGTTGTTAAGAAGCTGTTACTCTTCTACTCCATAAACCTCTTTTAGAATACCCTTGGCATTGGCATCTCCATCTTGCATTACTCGATGTTGTAAATTTGTGATGACCTCCTGCTCAGCCTTTTCATAGGCCAGTTCTTTTGCGCTTGTCTCAGTATTCGTGCGCACCAGCTCGTAAATATCATCGGCACGAACTACACTATAGATCTTGTCATCATTAAAAGCGTGAGATCTCAGGTCTTCAAACTCTTTGAATACCCGCGGAAAATCTTCACTGTCTTCTGCACGGGTAATCACCTCAACGTGTTCAGGTCCTTCCGCGCTTAAAGGGGTTTTGCAGAGATAAAAAAAGTTTTGTTGGTATTGCATCTGCTGTCTATTTGTAGATTGAATTTTTTGACTGTGTCAATATAACAAATAGTGTGCTAAATGTGCCATTTTAGGTGGCAGGTTTTAGACATGAGGTGTTAGGTGTTAGTGCTGTTGAAGCCTGAACACCTGACACCTTTAACCTCATTGATCCCTATATTTCTTCAAGACTTTAGGTATCATCATCCACTTGATCTGACAGGTTCCGGGGGTTACCTCCTTCCAGGAATTCGCATAAGATTCCAAACAGACAAGTGATGCTGTAGGCATTCGCACAGCGATCTTATGTTCTGAACCGGCAAGCATACCTGCCGTATTTTCCATTATTGGATTATGACCAACCATCATGATGCGTTCATGGTCATTTGAAGCAGACTGTATCTGTTCAATGTAATCTTTCATGGAACCGTAATACAGATCCTCATTCCATTCAATATTATCTAAATCAATTTGAGCAGACTCAGCAAACAGCTTGGAAGTCTCAACGGCTCTTTTTGCAGGCGAGCTGTAAATGACAGCAGGGTTATAGCCAGCCTTTGTAACAAACTGCCCCATCAGCGGGGCATCATTTAAACCACGTTCAGCTAAAGGCCGGTCGAAATCATCTAGTCCGGCGCTATCCCAGCTCGATTTTGCATGGCGCATCAATAAGATCTGTTTCATGTTCAGGACTCCTTTTTTTGTGACTCTATTTCTACCATTCTCATCTTTCGGGCAAATCGGCCGGCTTTAATTTCACTACCCCCATGTTCAACCATTGCTTTGACCAGTTCAGCGCCAAAAAATACAATAATACTCGAATAGTAAACCCATAGCATTAAAATAATTACGGATGAGGAAGCTCCGTTCAGCTCATTCAATGAACTGTTTCCAATGATCATACCAACCCCAAATTTTCCAAGTACCAGTAATATTGCAGTGACAAGGCTTCCAACGACCCATGGTTTTTTGCGGGCTTTCGCATCCGGAAGGATGTAGAACATGGTCATTATGGCTAAAAAAATCATGATAAAGGTGAGCGCGTTTCCGCCAAAGGATGCTAATACAATTCGGGTAGATTCATAATTCTCTGAAAGAAGATCAAAAAGCCCGATCAGCACGGTATCCAGGATCAATGAAAAGATCATAGCCACCCCGAGAAAAAGGATCATTCCAAAGGATACCGCTCTGTCAAATAGCATTTTTAAAAATCCGGCATCCTTTCTTGGAACGATCTTGAAGATCCGGTTAAATGAATCTTTGAACTGAACAAATACGGTAGTAGCTGAGATCAAAAGAAATCCAAAACTCAGAATCAGATACAACACATTTCTGGTGTCCGTTTGTATCGTCTCTACAAGCAGCATTACTGCTTCTGTACTATCAGCTCCAACCGTATCATTTAAGAACGCGTTGAGTTCACTCATCACGCTTTCGTTTCCAGCAAATAATCCGCCAATGTACACAGTGATCATAACAATGGGTGCAAGTGAAAACAGAGTATAAAAAGAAACAGCCGCACTGTACTGAAAACAATTATCATCAATAAAACCGTTTACGGCTATTGAGATTACTTTAAAGATATTCCTGATGAATTCCATGTTTTAGGTTTCTGATTCTGTATTTCCAAATATCCTTGAAGGAGCATATAACGATAATATCACTCCTCGTGCAACCATAAAGGCCGTCATCGCCAACCACAACGCATGAATACCTGCAAATGGTTCACTTATGTAGTATACCGGCACAAACACGAAGATTGTGGCTACCAGCATTGAATTTCTCATTGCTGCTGTTGCAGTTGCCCCAATGTAAACACCATCCCAAATAAAACACACACTGTTGACGACCGGTGCCACAATTAACCATATCACAACGGTCATGGCCACAGCGATCACATTTTCCTTATCTGTAAACAAGTACAGAATTTCAGCATCAAATATGGCATAACTTATAGTTCCCAATAACCCCAGTCCCAAACCCCATAACATATTGGCCTTAACTGCCAGCTTTAGGCTTTCTTCATCATTAGCACCTTTAAACCGCCCTACCAGACTCTCAGCTGCATAGGCAAATCCATCCGTTCCATACGAACTGATGTACCACATTTGTAATAAGATGGTGTTGGCTGCCAGAACTACATCTCCCATTGCAGCAGATTTCGCTGTAAAAAAAGCATATGAAAAGATCAGGCACAGCGTACGAATCACAATATCACTGTTGACTGAAAAGAATTTTTTAAGCTCCGATGTTTCTATCAGCTCATCCCACCTGATGTTAAGCCTAACACCTCCATATTTCTTTTTATAAAGTGCAATAGCCAACCCCAAAGCCAGAAAACTAGCTATCAAACTCCCGGTAGCCACGCCATCCACAGTCATGTTAAACCGGAACACAAAAATCAGATTCAAAATAATATTTACAATATTTAAGAAAATGGTCACAATCATTGGGTAGGTGGAATTTTGCATTCCCAGAAACCAACCATTCAACCCAAACAATGCAAGTGTGGCCGGTGCTGCAAAAATGCGTATGTGATAGTACAATCTGGTGTATTCTTCGACTTCGGGAGAAGCATTTACAATAGCCAAAGATGCTTCAATAAGTGGGTATTGGAGCAATAGGATCATCGCACTACTGAGAACAGCTACTAACATAACTCTCATTAATATGACTTTGGTTTGCCTGCTATTTCCGGCTCCATAGGCCTGCGCCACCATTCCGGTGGTTCCCATTCTCAAAAAACCAAAGCCCCAAAAAATAAAATCAAATATAATACTGCCTACTGCAATGGCGCCCAGATAGTAAACATGCTCAAGCCTTCCTACAACCGCGGTATCAATGGCACCAAGCAGCGGTACCGACAGATTACTTATAATATTGGGAATAGCCAGTCTAAGTATTTGCCGGTTCAATGAAAGCTGTTTTTAATTTTAATGTTAAAAGGCTAAAATAAGGTCATTGATATAATAATAAATTCATATTTTTTGATTGCTCTGTAAAGTTGCATATCTATGGGTGTGCATGTATTTTCTTTCTCCAAAAATTCTTGGGAATTAAACTTAATTATCTAACTCATTTGCCTTTCACATGAAAATTGAAACGCGTAATACGATCCTGACTATTGTACTTGGAATAATAATTCTTGGGCTTACCTATTGGTTATACGATTCCTTGGTCACTCCATATGAAGAAGTAAGAGAGCGGCAGGCGTTGACCGAAAAAGTTCGCCAGCGCTTAGTTGACACTAAAGATGCTTTAATACAATATGAATCAACTTATGATACTTTTCCTCCAACTGAGGGTGGTTTAGACAGTTTGGTGAAATTCCTTAAAACTGATTCATTGATGATCGCAATGGGAGATTCTCTCTTTGGATCTACTTTTGACACTTTCAACCCGGATTCTTTGGTGTACTCACCACGACCTCCGTATCCAAAATTTGAGTACGCATTGAATGATACGCTGCGTCCACAGATCTATTTATTGACTGATCCAGGTTCTGATGACACCATCGGTAGCCTTGAACGTACAACTATGCGTAATGCTCCAAACTGGAATTAATGGGTGACCAACCTGCAAATTTAGGTGTTTGTTTTTTTTCTGATCGCTTGTTCTATTCCATCAACGATCCGAATAAAGACAAACACCTTTTTCGTATTGGCTCTTTTGACTTCAATTTCAATGTGATCGATGCCATAACGCGACAGCAGGATCCAAATTTTTCCCACGTTCAATCCACCTTTGAACAGTTAAGGGCTGACTACAACATCAAATCAGTTCGTGCCCTTACCAATCCTGCCCATGAATGCTGGACAGTCTTTCCAAAAGTAGTTTACGACAATGCTGATGAGCGTGAAGACCATTTGTCAATATTGATGAAAGGAGTTGATCGAGAGGTCATTGAGCCTACCTGGCATTCGCTTCATAATAATGAGTATAAATTCCTTTCCGTACGCAGAAGAAACCTAATGGAAGGTTTCGATAAGCTGACCAAACAAGTTGCCACTACCGATTTCAGCAGTGATTTTGAAATGGCGCAGCAATGGTCAGGTTTTAACAAACCCGGCGGTTCTTTTTTAATGATCGGCTGCCATGAGAACGTAATATCGATCACATCCTATCTTTTGGGTAAGTTCAGAGCAGCTACGTACATCTCATTTGATCAAGCCGAAGACCTGCCTTACCACTGGCTGCAATATGCCAAGAATTCAAGCTGGCTAAGAGGGTTACATGAAACCATTTACCTATTCGGCACCGATATACATGACATTGAACAAGCTCTTCAGGGTTTCTGGGATAATTCTGCTGAGATCGTAAAGCTCAACTCACTAGAGACCATTGGTGTCAAAGCTGAAGAAGAAACCTATGGTTTTGACCTTACGGCTGCTTTTCCTGCTATATTACTCAGCCTCGATTTTTGATTTGAGATGTTTAATGCTCAGTTATAAATGTTAAATTACGGCTGTACTCGTTTTAACACTTATAACTTAAATTTAAACCCTCCGCCATGCGGATCATTACAGGAAAATTAAAAGGTCGCCAGTTCACCATCCCAAAAGGACTCGACGTTCGTCCTACCACTGATAGAACCAAGGAAAGCATTTTCAACCTTATTGAAGCCAGGGTGTTTATGGAAGGCACGATCATTCTGGACTTGTTTGCAGGTTCAGGAAATCTGGGATATGAAGCCATCTCAAGAGGTGCAAAACATGTAACAGCGGTTGAACGAGACTCTCAGAACGTAAAACAGATCGAAAAGACAGCCAAGGAATTTGGCATCGAAAAACAAATGCGGATCGTGTGTTCTGACGTTCAAAAATTTCTGAATGGAATGGCTACTCCTCATCACTTTATTTTTTGTGACCCTCCCTACGACTATCCTTTTATGGATGATATGATCGAACAAATACTCTCAAATAACTGGCTGACTGAAGAGGGATGGCTGATGCTTGAACATGATAAATACAAGGACTTTAAGGATCATCCGAACTGTACCTTCTCTAAAGCATATGGCCGTACTATTGTTAGCATCTTTCAAAAGCATCCGGTAGATTCTGAATTAAATTGAGCCTATGAAAACCATTGCCCTTTACCCCGGTTCTTTCGACCCGATCACAAACGGTCACCTTGATATTCTTAAGCGAGCAACCAAATTGTTCGAGAAAGTGATTGTCACGGTTGCTGTAAATCATAAAAAAGAGGCTGTATTCAGTGGTGAAGAACGAGTTGAGCTGATCAAAACCTGTATTAATGGGAAGGATTGGTCAAAGAATGTAATCGTCAATCAATTTACCGGACTTTTAGTTGACCATGCCCAAAGGTTGAATGCTGATACCCTTGTAAGGGGTGTACGACAGATCTCAGATTTTGAATATGAATTTCGTATGGCGCTAACCAACAAGCGGCTCGCTCCTGAAGTAGACACTGTTTTCCTGATGCCTGACGAAGAATTCACTTTTATTTCAGCCTCCATTGTTAAAGAAGTAGCTTACTGGGATGGAGACCTAAGCTCCTTTGTACCTGAAGTTGTAGCCGAAGCACTCAAGAATAAGTTCAGGGATAAGGGGAAAATACAGAAATAAGGCAATACGGAGTTTCATATACCCCGATTATCTTATCTTCTTATCAAGTACACATAAAACACACTTTCAACACGTAGCTAACAGATGATTTCAAAACGAGCACAACAATTACAACCTTCTGCAACGCTTAAAGTCACCGGCAGAGCCAAAGAATTAAAAAGACAGGGTAAATCCATTGTATCGCTTAGCGCCGGTGAACCGGATTTTAAAACTCCGAAACATATTTGTGATGCTGCTATAAAAGCGATCAACGACGGCTTCCATGGCTACACCATGAACCCCGGCACCCCGGAATTGCGTGAAGCCATCTGTAATAAATTGAAAAGAGACAACGATCTGAGTTACGACCCCTCACAGATCATCTGTTCAAACGGTGCCAAGCAATCAGTTGGTTTCAGCATTCTGGCACTTATTGACCCGGGTGATGAAGTGATCATTCCGGCACCATACTGGGTCTCTTATCCCGAAATGGTGCGATTGGCTGAGGGATCATCTGTGATCGTAAGAACTTCATTTGAGAACAATTTTAAACTGACCCCCCAGCAACTTGAAGAAGCCATCACCGATAAGACCAAAGCTCTTATCCTGTGCTCGCCATCCAACCCTACCGGTGCTCAATACACTGCTGATGAGTTGAAAGGATTGGCAAATGTTCTAAAGAAACATCCTCAGGTTTACGTCATTTCTGATGAGATCTATGAATACATCGTTTTTGAGGGCGACCATGTTAGCATTCTGAATGTAGCTCCCGAACTGAAAGACAGGGTTGTGCTCATCAATGGATTTTCAAAAGGATTTGCAATGACCGGCTGGAGACTCGGCTACCTGGCTGCCAACAGCGAGATTGTAGGAGCTGTTTCCAAGATCCAAAGTCAGGAAACATCAGCTCCCTCCTCAATTTCCCAGAAAGCCGGAGAAGAAGCTTATAAAGGGAATCTGGATGAGGTCATTGCTATGCGCGATGAGTTTAAAAAGCGCCGGGATTATCTCGTTGAAGCCTTGAATTCCATTGAAGGCGTCAGTTGTTTTACCCCGGGCGGAGCTTTTTATGTATTCCCGGATATCTCCCATTACATCGGATGCACAACGCCTGAAGGTACAAATATCGAATCTTCGACCGACCTATGCCTCTACCTGCTGGATGAGTTCGGATTGGCTCTGGTTCCAGGCGATGCTTTCGGAGAACCCAACGGAATTCGTTTGAGTTATGCTGCTTCCATGGATGATCTGAAAGAAGCCATGGAACGATTGAAAAAGGGTTTAGCAAGTTTGACTTAGATCCGACTCATTTTGAAATCGTTTTGGGTTTTATCATATTTGTCTGTAGTTAACTATTATTATTATGAAAGCATATCAAAAAATAATACGAATTGACCCTGGTAAAAGGTTTGGAAAGCCATGTATCAGAGATACAAGAATATCTGTATATGACATATTAGCCTGGCTTTCCAAAGGAATGTCTAAAGAAGAAATAATTAGTGATTTTCCGGAATTGACTGTTGAAGATATTGAAGCTTGCCTTTCGTACGCTGCTGATAAAGAACACAGTATCCGCGTAGCTTAATGAAGCTATTACTTGATCAAAATATTTCTTTCAAAGTCTCAAAAAAGCTTAAAACAAATATTCCTGAACTTTTTCATATCAGTGATTTTGACCTTTTAAATTCCCAAGATGAAGAGATATGGAAATTTGCTAAAAGAGAAAATTATACGATCATCACATTTGATGCAGATTTTTATGATCTTCAGACACTTTTAGGATTCCCACCAAAAATAATCTGGCTTAGATTTGGGAATACTACTACTTCAAAAATGATTGATTTTATAAGAACAAATATCTCGTCCATTCGAAATTTTATAACCTCAGAAGATTTTGATGATATAGGATGCCTTGAGTTTTACAACCTGTCGTAACTTTAAATTAGCACAAAATTTGTATAAAGCCATTTAACATTCATCATTAACTAATTTATAATTTCCACAATGCCTACATACGAGTATAAAAGAGAAGACGGAACCACGTTTGAGATCGTCCAGAAGATGAGCGAAGATGCACTGACAACATGTCCAACTACCGGACAAAATGTGAAGCGCATCATTTCGGGTGGAGGCGGAGTAGTTTATAAAGGCGAGGGTTGGTACGTGACTGATTACAAAGATGGCGGACGAAAATCAGCCTCAACTCCACCTGCTGATGCTGCTGATAACGGAAGTCCGGAAACCAAAGCTGAAGCTCCCAAGAAGGAAGTCACTAAAGAAACCAAATCAGCTGAATAATTTTTCAATATCCAATATTCAACACGGAATACTCAATTTCCAGGTACCTCTTGATTGAAATTGAGTATTGGATATTCATTATTGGATATTGGATATTCTATCCTTATGGAACACTCACCGGCATATCAGGAAGCATTAGACCAATTCGTCCTACTTTGGGGTGAAATGGCCTCGGCGTGGGGCATCAACAAAACTATGTCTCAGATTCACGCTTTACTCTATGCCGAGTCACAGCCACAGGATACTGACTCTATCATGGAAACCCTCGACATCAGTCGCGGTAATGCCAACATGAACCTAAGGCGACTAGTTGACTGGGAATTGATCCATAAAACCGGCTATCCCGGTGACCGTAAGGATTATTATTCTGCCGAAACAGATGTATGGAAGATCGTTTCCACCATTATCCGGGAGCGTCAGCAACGAGAGATCGCTCCAATTCGTGAAAACCTTGAGAAATGTGTTGAAACCCTTGAATCAGGTGGATTAGAGGATCAGGAAAGCAAGGAATTCAAGGTGCGTATAGAGAACTATATGGAGTTCCTTGAAATGTTTGAACGTTTCACCGATGCCCTGCTGCCCTACATCAATAAAAAGAATCTCGGGTTCCTGAAGCAGCTTGTGAAACTGGTAGAGGTCAAAGAATCACTGACCGGAAAGAAAAAGAGCGATGATTGATAAATCTCATCGTGAGATCGGAAATACCGGTGAAGACCTGGCTTGTGAATTTCTGGAATCAAAAGGTTGGAAGATCCTCGACCGAAATTTCTTTTTTGACCGTGCTGAAGTTGACGTCATAGCTCAGAATGGGCCTGTTATTGTATTTTTGGAAGTGAAGTTAAGGTCAACCACTAAATTCGGACAGCCTTTTGAGTACGTAACTGAAAACAAAGTAAAGAACATTTTTAAAGCAGCAGAAGCGTGGATCAGGGAAAAAGAGATGCATGATACGCCCCTGCGTTTCGATATTATCGGAATCATAAAGAAAAAAAACCAAGCGCCGGAATTTAATCATATTGAGGATGCTTATAGGTAGGTGTTAGGAGCAAGGTGTTAGGTTTTAGAAAGAACACTAACACCTAAAACCTAACACCTCGGCCCTAAACTTAACATTTATAATTACCGCATTTAAAAATACACCATGCCCTTTACTAACGACGAAATTGCTTCCAAACTCCGTGAAGTTTCACAATTAATGCAGCTTGCCGGTGAGAACCGCTTCAAGGTGATAGCTTTTGACCGGGCGGCTCAAACCATTGAAGGTTTGCAGGACAGCATCGACGATTATATTCAGGACAAAACGCTGACGGACATTAAGGGCGTTGGTAAATCTATTGCTGAGGATATCTACGCCCTGGCAGAAACCGGAAAGATGCCTGTACTTGAAGCCTTTAAGGAAAAAGTACCGGAAGGACTGGTTGACTGGCTTAACATTTCAGGGCTTGGACCGAAGAATGCATACAAGATCCATAATGAACTTGGCATCAGTACCATTGAAGAATTGAAGGAAAAGCTTAAGGATGGATCTGTTGCTTCCCTTTCGGGTTTGGGCAAGAAGTCGGCAGAAAAGATCATGAAATCTATTGAATGGATGGAAAAATTCAATGAGCGCTGCAGACTGGACGAAGCCAAAGAGATCTCAACCCCAATATTTGAAAGCCTGAAAGACCTGGAAGGCGTTCAGCAGATAGAGGTAGCGGGTTCATACCGCAGAGGACTTGAGACCATCGGAGATATCGATATCCTGATAGCTGCTGAGAAAGAATACATTGAAGGGCTATTTGATGTATTTACCAATCATGATCGCGTCACTGAAGTTTTAGGTCGCGGTGATACCAAGAGTTCAGTAAGAACCAAAGAAGGCCGGCAAGCTGATCTTCGAATTGTTTCAAACAACGAATTTCCGGCCGCACTCATGTACTTTACGGGCAGCAAGGACCATAACGTTGTTTTGAGGCAACGCGCCCGTGAACGCGGTATGGGCTTAAATGAATATGGCCTCTTCAAACTGAATGATGAAGGGGAAACCGATTTCGATTCGCCTATTGAATTCAACAGTGAAGCGGATATCTATAAAAAACTAGACCTCCATTTTGTACCTCCGGAACTCCGGGAAGATCGTGGTGAATTTGATATCTATGAAGAACAGAACAAGCTGGAATTGGTCACAGACGATGATATTCTGGGAGTCATTCATGCTCACAGTACCTACAGTGATGGTAAATATTCGATCCGTGAGATGGCAGAGGCCTGCATGGAACGCGGTTACGAATACCTTGGATTGACCGACCATTCCCAAACGGCAGCCTATGCCGGTGGGCTTTCTGCTGATGAGATCAGGAAGCAGTGGGATGAAATTGATCAACTGAATGAAGAATTCAGAGAAGCCGGAAAAGATTTTGTGATCTTTAAAGGCATTGAATCAGATATTCTGGCGGACGGTTCTCTCGATTATAAGGATGAGATCCTGGAAGGATTCGATTTTGTTATTGCTAGTGTGCACCAATCCCTTAACATGCCTCGCGAAGAAATGATGGAACGCATGCGAAATGCCATCAAAAATCCTTACACCAGAATTCTTGGTCACCCTACCGGTCGCCTGTTATTGAAACGAAATGGCAGTGATCTTGACCTGAATGAACTTGTTGCTTTGGCCGCTGAACACAACACAGCTATTGAGATCAACGCCAACCCCCACAGATTGGACATCGACTGGAGGTTTGGAAATAAGGCACGCGAGGTTGGAATGATGACCTCCATTAACCCGGATGCCCATACCGTTGAGGGTATCGATGATATTCAATTCGGAGTTCGGATTGCCCGAAAAGGAAAGTATGGGAAAGACCGGGTACTCAACGCTAAAAGTGCTGATGAAGTGATGGATTTTTTTAAGGCTAGATAGTGCCTACCTCAGCAATTTCATTCCCTTAAGTTTTGATGCTTTTTTGTCGAAGGTAAAAGTGGGACTATGATTTGTAAACTCATTTTGGGCAGTGATCAGGCAATCCTCAAAATCAGCGTTAGAAAGCTCATACATATCGAGAGCCTTTTCAATAATTTTATCATCCTGCACATCAAGTGCCTCTGTATTAATTAGATGGCGAAATGTTTGAATCAACTCATCCTTTGAATAATTATAGAGGCCGGATAATACCCAAGCGGCCTCTACTATAACATGAACATTAATTGTTAAGGATCTTTCTCGATACTCTTCAAATAAAGCGAGTACTTGTTGAAATTGGCCTTCATCATCCCTGACTAAAAATCGGATGAGGATATTCGTATCTATTGCTGCCATTATTTTTTATACTTTTTCCTAAAATAATCTGCTACCCCTTCATTCATTTCTTCAATAGTCTTTGCTTTTTGTCCGGGCCGATAAAGCATACCAGCCGTATCCATAATAGAATATGTTTTGGTTGATACTTCTAGCTTTCCTTTATCATTTACTTCAAAATCAACCTTATCCCCGGGTTTCAACCCCAGTTTGTCTCTGATCTTTTTGGGGATAGTTACCTGCCCTTTGGATGTAATTGTTGCCGTGGCCATAATTCTTACTTTTCTTGCTATATGTAAGGAATTTGTATAATTAGAGAACTATTCGCAAACGTCATTATTATGCATGATTTCGAAAATTAGCTACCTTTGGCCTGACTCTTAACCTCTAATTATTTCGAAGTGATCATCGACAAAACTCAGTTCTCAGAAGTGGATATCGTTAAGCTTGTCAAAGGCACGGTCGTCCCAAGACCCATTGCCTGGATATCATCCGTTGGAAAAAGTGGGGTCCCAAATTTGGCTCCCTATAGTTTTTTCAACGTCATTTCCACTAAACCAGTCATGTTTATGATTGCCAGCGGGCCGGGTGAGAACGTGGGAAAAACAGGAGATAAAGATACACTTTCCAATATCAGAGAAAACGGTGATTTCGTTATCAATATGGCCTCAGCTTCACTTGCCGACCGAATGCACCAATGCAGCACTGTTTACCCAAAAGATATCAGTGAATTTGAAGAGGCAGGCTTAACTGTGGCAGAGAGTAAACTTGTAAAGGCACCCCGGGTTGCTGAGGCACCGATCAGTATGGAATGTATACTTAAGGATGTCCTTGAATTCGGCAATTTCAACCAGATCATTGGCGAACTAGTCTGCTACCATATTGATGATGAAGTGTATATGGAAAACGACAAGGTAGATTACCAAAAATATGATCCGATCGGAAGAATGGCGGCAAACTACACTCATGTCAGGGACTTATTCTTTCCGGGGGACGTGTGATGCTTTTTTTCTTATTCCTTAAAAGAAATAAATAGGCCAAAGTTAGCATTCACTCCTATGATCTCACCGTTTTGCCTTTGTCCACCTATGGTATTGAAAACGAGTTTTATCCTTAAGGAGTCATCTTGCTCTTCCATAGTCATCTCATCGACTGTCAGGGTTTCAACTTTACCGGCACCGGTAGTATTCAGTGACCCAAAAAATGGCTTCAAATCGAACAACAGATCGTGACCCGTAGATCTTTCTGCAACCTGTAATTCAAGATCTTCATTGTTAAATGAAATAGTATAAGATTTTCCACCTGCAACGGTCTCTAATTCTCTGGATTCATACCAAAGTTCGATCTCACCTACATAATGATCGAAACCATCCAATGGCACCGAAGCCATTCTGCTTTTTTGATACTGAAATATCGCAAATTCTTCACTGCGTTCTCCCTTCATCTCCCAGTTATTCACGTAATCAATACCGATCAGATCAGTTATAGCTTGAGCATCTGAGACAACATTCATAGAATCCTTGTTTTCAAGCACTTCCTTAAGGTCCTGCCCAAAATAAGGCTGAATGGATTCAACACCTTTCAGATCAAGTAAATAATTAATCCCCGAACTGATTTCTTTGCGATCTTTGAATGGGATCTCATTATCAGCCTTCATGATGGTTCCACTTTCAGAA
This sequence comes from Gracilimonas sp., assembly GCA_034520725.1. GTDB lineage: Bacteria > Bacteroidota > Rhodothermia > Balneolales > Balneolaceae > Gracilimonas. The sequence goes on from JAXHNH010000024.1 coordinate 60,156, forward strand.
AGAAGACCATGTTTCTCAAAATTCTCTTCAAGTCTGCCCAACTGACTTCTTTCAGAAACCGCAAAAGCCCCCAAAGGACCAAATGAGATCAGGATCGTAATCAGAAACAGTGATATCGGTATTATTCTGATATCCTTCATCTTACTGATCAGAAAATAAATCACCAATCCGGTCAGCCATACTGCCAGTGTTGCAACATAATATCGGTTCACGGTTATTCCATACTCTGATATACGGACCCATATGGAAAACATGAGTAAAACAATCAGCGGAATGAGTGCTAAATAGTATCCCCTTGAAAACAAATGCACCCATTTATGATCCTCTTCATCCTGTATTGGATACAGAAGCAATAGCCCTAAAATTCCTGCGATCGAAAAATTAAGCACAAGATGGGCCACCCAGCCAATCGGCCATTGCCACTCGATCAGGATCTTTCCCATGTACAGATATAATATAAGAATGTACACGACTATCAGAGGAATCAGAACATATTGAACAAATATCCTCAACCCTTTGGGATAAGCTCTCTCTTCATCCGTTAAATGATCGGAATGAGGAACTCCCGCAAGAAAGAACCAGGTACCAAAGATACCGATCAAAAATATCGCTAACTGTCCATACCTTTTTCCTGCGATATTAAATTCAAGCAGAACCTCTAAAGAGTAAATAGCTATCGATAAACCACCGAAAAGAACACCAACGTACAGGATCGAAAGTAAAATTCTTAAGAACAAGGTTTTATTATAAGCCCAAAAATCCTTCACACTTTTATCACCTAAATACGGTGCAAATGAAACAAACAGATGAGAAGCCAGAAAAAACAAAAGATATCTATAAAATACTTCTGAACCTGACGGTTCAAAATCTTCAGGTAAAAACCAGTAGTAAACAGCCAATAGTAAGACAGTCGCAGCTCTTGTAATCTGTAATTTTAAACGTTCCCACTTTCTACTCTCGCTAAATACTGTAACTGCAAGAAATAATGAAATAGACAAAGCTGAGATCCAGCAAAAATTTCTGATCAGGTATTTCCCTTCCCGTTGACCCCATGGTAAATCCACGAGCCATATAACCCCTAATGTGCCCAGAATAGCGAATGTCAAAACTATGGGAAATCTGCGGATCGTTACTGACGCTTTTGAAGTAATTTGCTGTATAGATGGGAAGCCTAGCATGCTCTACCTTAGTTTTGATCCTGGTTCGAATGTATCATTATTTGAGTTTAAAACAAGACGAATTCTTACGGATCCATTTTAGAATCAGCCTTGTTACGATCCGGATACACTTCCCGTTTTACCTCATTACCTAGACTGTCATATTCTACCCAGTCACCCGATTGACGTCCATTAACATACTCACCGATCACTTTAAGCTGCCCGTTAGCATGCCATTCTTTTACCATTCCATGGAGACCAACTCCCGCTTTAAAAGGAAAATATCGGCGCATTGTACCCGAACCATCAAAATGAATACTTGCTGAATCCCGCCGTACGGTATATCGCTCAAGTTCCCCTTCCCTGTCATAGTAACTATGCATGGTATCAGTGATGATCTCTTTGATCGCCTGAGTCCCTGAATAGTAATAGTACATCTCATTTTTGTTAGCTGACACCACCAGATTACCGGCAGAACTCCACAAAGACATGGTTTTCTCATTGAATTTCTGATCCATCCCCAACGTACGGTTTGGATGCCAGTATCTTAACCTGAATATTTTTCCATCCTCAAATTCCCCCTGAATATTATACCTGTTACGATGAAAGGTTCTGATGTACCCTGAATAAGGATATCCTGTTCTCTTGTGGACCAAAGTGAGGCTTGTATCGCGCACTAAATATTGTTGAATACCATTTATGCTTCCTCTGGTTATGAATTGATTGGGCAGAACCGGATTCCCATTTTCATCCCTGAACTCCAGATTATCATATCCATCCAGAAAATAGTGGTCCCTTCTATTTGACTGCTCCGAACAAGAAGCGATCAAGATCAAAAGCAATACATAAACAACCGTGCGGGAAATAAGGGTCATCAGTCTTTATTGTATTCAATTGAATTACCCAAAAGATACCCATAGGGTTTCAATTCCGGCATCTGATCAAATATCACTTTCAGGATACCTATCAGCGGGACAAAAAGGATCATACCTGAAATTCCCCAAAGCTGACCACCTACGATCAAAGCTACCATAGCAACAAAAGGATTAATGGAAACTTTGGAACCTACAATTTTTGGGGTGATGAAATTGCCTTCCAGAAATTGAACGGTAGCAAACACGATAACAACAAATAATGGGGTAAGCAGGGAATCAGTCAGTAATAAGGCAAACAGAAGCGGTGGAAAAGCACCTATTATGATTCCAATATACGGGATAATTGCAAGCAAAGAGGCAAATACTCCAAAGAACAGGGCATGTTCAAGGCCAATAATGAATAATCCGGTAGTGTTCAGCATGGCCAGTATTCCGATCACCGTTAACATTCCAACCAAATAGTTTTGGGTCACTTCCTGTATGCGGTTCAGTAAATTATCCACGTGAGAATAATCCCCTCTCTTAGCTGCAAACAATTTTTGGAAAAAGGTCCGATACATCTCCTGATAGTAAAGCATAAAAAAGATAAAGATGGGCATAAGCCCCAAAACCGTGAACATATTGGTTGTAGCACTCACAACAGAACTCACCAGATTACCACTCTGATCAATGAGATTATTGACTCCTTGCTCCAGATATTTACTTTGCTCCTCCTGAGATAACCCTAACTGTTCCTCCAATAAACCAATTGCCTGAGCAGATAAAGCCTTTAGCTTTTCTGTAACTTCAGGCACCCGTTCAGCAAATTGGGCAAACTGCACCGATATCAGTGAAAGGATGCCCGCCAAAACAATGATCACAGCAATCAAACTCAGAATAATGCTTAAGACTTTTCCCATCTTAAGTTTCTCAAACACCTTAACAAGTGGATTTAACAGCATCGCCAGAAAAGCAGAAAATGCCAGCGGCATCAATATAAACTTGGCAGAGGTCAGTACGATAACCAGTAGGCTTAAACCGATCAGGATCATTGTTGATTTAAACCAGAAGGGATGCTTCTTTTGAGAAGCAGTTGGATGGTGTAAGAAATTATTAGGCATAAAGTTGGTTTGGTTTATGACAGCTATATTAAATTAGTCGAAGCTAATATAACTTTTAAATACTTTTTGATTATGAGGGTGAAATCCTTGTACTCTCAGTTAATCCATTTGCTATTTTTAAATGCCTAATATCATGGAAATGAACTTAAAGAAAAAACTTATTCCTTTATGCCTGGCACTTTTACCCCTGACAATATTTACTATGCCGGAATATTGAAAGCATTGAAAAACTAATTAAAGAGCCGGGCATGCTGCAACAGTTTCCCGCTCCGGTTCAACATTCGTTCAAATCTAATTTACTACACTATGCATATTGATCACATTGGCATCGCCGTCAAAGACATTAAATCAGCAACTGAAACTTATTCCAAGATCCTAAACAGTTCTCCGACCAAAACCGAAGTCGTTGAAAGTGAAAAAGTGGAAACCGTTTTCTTTCAGACCGGGGAATCGAAAGTTGAACTGCTTGGCCCCACTGATGAGGACTCTGTTATTGCAAAATATGTGACTAAGAAAGGTGAAGGACTACACCATGTTGCCTTTGAAGTGAAAGACATCCATGCCGAATTAGACAGGTTGCGAAAAGAAGGCTTTACTGTCCTGAACGAACAGCCCAAGGATGGGGCTGATAATAAACTGGTGGCTTTTGTCCATCCCAAGGATAATAACGGGGTATTGGTGGAGCTGTGCCAAAGTAAAAAATAAACCACTCTGCATTGAAAGTGCAGAGGTTTTGGTCGAAGAACTGTTTAGGGTTATCCTGATCCGCCAGCTTACCGAGAAGCACCTCGCCTTTTGCAAAACACAAAACCGATTTATCACTTAATTATTCATTCCACCACTCTGATCGCAGTTCGGTCATTCTGTCCACCGGTGATTCGTAATTCAACTCTTCTTGATTTTCGATTCACCGAACGACCGATTAACGATGGACGATTTATCTTTTTGATGAACTTGATATTTAAATCCTCGAACTGACTAACACACCCCAGTGACAGGGAATTGATTTTCTAGAAATACTAAAGTGATGCACTAAAAGTGCAGGGTTTTAAACCGGGGCTGGGACCAATAAAATTTAGGTAGACTGTAATTATAAGCTCCTCCCATTTAGGGGTTAAATACTCATAAGTATTCGTTAGAATCAATTCGTGAGTGCGGATATTTCGATGAAACCATTTATAAAAGTTTATGGACTTATAGTAATTCAACGGCTTGCAAACAACATTTTCTATTACGGCGGCAGGAAACATATTAATTGGTGCTACAACCGTTTCCCTCCCTAATATATTGAGTCAAAGTGTGTACTTTAAATCCAGTGCAATATTTAATGAATAATAGAGATCTTAAGACCGCAAAACTTATCGCTCACCTATGAAAAACACAGCTCCTCAATCACGGTTAGATCAAATGTACACAACCGCATTTCAGCAAAACTGGGACCACCCCCTTTTTACGGATTACGGCGGTAAAACATCTACTTTTGGTGAAGTGGCCAATCAGATTGAAGCACTGAAAATCACCCTGAGTGAAGCGGGATTGAAGCCCGGAGACAAGATTGCGATATATGCCCGAAATTCATCAAACTGGGCTACAGCATTCTTCTCAATTATGGCACTTGAAGGTGTAGTCGTTCCCATTCTTCCTGATTTTACACCCGAAAATGCTCATCATATTTTAAAGCATTCCGGCGCAAAAGTGTTATTTGCAGCAGATTCTCTCTTTATGCATCTAAACAAAGCTGAACTGAAAGAATTAAAACTCACTGTTTCCACGGACGATTTCAAAATCCTAAATGAAAAATCAGACTCATCGACCCAAACAGCAATTGATGATTCACTGAGTGTAGAAAAGCAGAATTTTGAGTTTCCAAAACGTGACGATGAAGATCTTTTGGTCCTCTCATACACTTCAGGGTCTATGGGGTTTTCCAAAGGTGTGATGCTCCCGGTGCGGAGTATTGAATCGAATATTATTTATGCGCGGGAGAATATGCCGCTTAAAGCCGGCGACCGGATTGTCTCCATTTTGCCCATGGCACACATATTTGGATTGGCCTTTGAGAATCTGTTTCCGGTTTCGCTGGGTTGCCACATTACGTTTCTAACCAAAGTGCCGACTCCGCAAATATTGCTGAAAGCGCTTGGAGAATTAAAACCCCATCTTATTTTGCTGGTTCCATTGATCATAGAGAAGATCTATAAAAAGCGAATCGTGCCCTTGCTGGAAAAACCGGCGATCAAAGCGCTGTTGGCTATACCGGGAATCAGAAACCTGGTCTATAAAAAAACGAGAAAAAGTCTGATCGAGAGTTTTGGCGGAAACTTTCATGAAGCGGTAGTTGGCGGTGCAGCGTTAAGCCCTGAAGTGGAATCATTTTTCAGAAAAATTGAATTCCCTTTTACGATCGGCTACGGAATGACCGAATGCGGGCCACTGATCAGCTATGCACCTCATGATGTGACAAAAAATGGATCGTCAGGTAAACTGGTCGATCGAATGGAAGTACGGATAGACAGTGAAAAACCATATGAGGAAGCCGGTGAAATTCAGGTTAAAGGCCGGAATTTGATGCTGGGTTACTACAACAATAAAAAAGCCAACGAGCAAGCGTTTACAGAAGATGGCTGGTTTAAGACTGGAGACTTGGGGATCACGGACAATGAGAATTTTATCTTCATTAAAGGCCGAAAAAAAAATATGCTTTTGGGTCCGAGCGGTCAAAATATTTATCCCGAAGAGCTGGAGTCGCGTCTTATGAACTTTCCGTTTATTCAGGAGTGTGTGATTATACAGCGTAATAACAGGCTGGTGGCTAAAGTCTATCCGGATGCTGAAATGATGACCTCAACCAATACAAAAGAGGAAAAGCTTGATGATATTATGGAAAAAACGCGCCGATCCTATAATGAAGCTGTAGCGTCCTACGAGCAGCTCTCGGGGATTGAACTTGTAGATCAGGAGTTCGAAAAAACTCCGAAGAAAAATATCAAACGCTTTTTGTACACCTGATATCCTATCTATGGAAAAAAGTGGTTCTAATAATCAATAAAGTTATAACTCATCAAAAACATGACGAGGACAATCAGCTCGTTTCGAATTTTTTGCATTTCGATAGCAATTAAATAGCAGTCACTATTATTCTAGCTGAGGAGAAAAGAAAAAATAAGATTGATGCCCCCCTCAAATCAGCGTATCTTTGACGAGTATTGAACGGGGCGTGGCTCAGCTAGGTAGAGCGCTCGGCTGGGGGTCGAGAGGTCGCAAGTTCAAATCTTGTCGCCCCGACAATGATAAGCTCTCAGATGGCCTTTAAGCCGTTATGGGAGCTTTTTTATTTTTGCCCTTCTCCGAAATTCTGCTCAAAATCGTGACAAAACGTAAATTTGTTACTCCATTGTTATACAGAATGTTCTCCAAAAAAATGGAGAAAACCGCTATGGCGACCCTTCTGAAGCAGAAAAATTGGTACTACTCACAATTCTATGACCGAAACCGGACACCAAAACAAAGACCAAGCAGGTGCTACCCATTGGGCACGTAGAAGTATTAAAGGATATTGCTAAGAAAAGGATCATTGAGTGTGGCCATCCAGATGAACGCCTTTTCCAACATAAAGACCGGAATAGAACCTATCGCACTTTTAAAAAATACCTCCGGCTTATACTTCCGGAAAGAGAAGAGATTCACATTCACTCTCTGAGGCATACCTGCTGTATAGAGTTACTTTGAAAAAGGAGTTCCGATTTATACCGTCCAAAGGTGGATGTAGGCACTCCAGCATTCGTACTACTCAGAAGTATGCGGATTTGCTGGCGGTGGATATTAGTGAGCAGGTTGGTAAGGCGTTTAATACCTAATTTTTTGACATTTAACTTTACAATTCAATAGATTTTAAAAACCTACTTTCTTCCTCCTGTATGTAGTAATTATAGTCGGGATAAACACTCCGAATTTTCTCGATTTCCTCTTTTAGAAAAGACCAGGCATCTTTTTTTATTTTTCCAGCCCGTATTCCAAAACTCCCACCGATGAGAGTTAATACCATCATCGCTGTAAAGGCTTACTGTAATTTTAAACTTGTAATTCCTTGATTCCTGTTTACAGTATATCGATTCTACATTAAGTTTATGATGTGGCCAATTAGGGACGTTATTTTTGAATAATCGTCTTCTGTTGACTAGCCTTTTATATGAATTCAAAATATTAGATTTTAAAATATTCATTGAAATAAAAGTTTATTCTAGTTACTCGCTAGCAACGGCCTCGCGCATAACTGGCGCGGAGATTATTTGTTAATAAACGGCTAAAAATTCAAGTCAAACAACCCCCTTGAAACCGAACGGCACGTCTGCGAGCCTGTTGATGCGTAAATTATACCCACGATATTATTTAGTTCTCTTTACGACTTCTGTTTTTTCCTTTCTTAATAGAACCATATAACTATCTACAGATATTTCCACATTATCCTTATTTCTTATGATTGCCTTATGAGTTTGATGACGAATCTTTTTATATGGACTATTTTGTGTGAAGTCCTTAACTACTTCATTAATACAATTTTAAAGACGCTGATAATCAATATAGTAATTGCTTGCGGTCAAGAGGTTCAGGAGTAACACTTGGAACTTTGATTCACTACTGCAAACAAAACAATATTGAAATAAAAAGATAATTTTCGGCTTTACAGCCTAGAATATTTTTGCCCCCTATGGGACCCACAAACTTTCCCTGGACTGGAAGGCTACCTTAAACACACCCGGTATATAAGATTCAGTCAAAATGGAAACGGGACTCCTGAGAAGTGTATGTAAATATATCTACCAATCATTATTATCGTCAGATTTTGCAATAAATGAATTTAAGCTTTCATTAATTGAATTGATATCGCTTTGAACTTTACCCCACTGGTTTGACATGTCTAATCCTCCATCAATACTTTCTATACTTTCAAAACGAGATCTAATCTTACCATCTTTGATATCAATGATGTGTGTATACTTATAATTCCAATTGAACACCTAAGTAGTCTTCAATTGAACTAACCCTCTACTAATAATTTGACCTTCATCGGAATCTTTAAGCTGTATCACGTCTGTGAAGAGTTATAGCTTCTTGCAGCCCACTCTAATGATCTGTTGTATAACTCACTTTTTGACAGACTTTCATATTCATAAATCTTTTCTAAAGATTTCTCTTGTCCAACTGTAGCATTGTGAGTAACCATACACCCGCTTAACAAAAGCTAAAACGACATGGCAAAAGTGCACACTTACGAAAAACCATAATTAATTATTTCAATCTATGTTTAAAACTTATGCATATATAATAACAAAATATTTAGGACCATTTTAAAGCTAAATATCTTCCTGAATAACTACCATTATGTAAAGTTGGGTATCTACCGATACAAATATGGTTTAATAATCTATTTTCAGTATTTATTTAGGATTAACGATCAATCTATTTAATTGATTCGGAGGCGTGATACCCTCATGATACCATAGACGGTGATTCACCTCTTTCCTAACTGATTTAGGTTTCGCTTACCATTTGAGGGCCGATTCATACAGCGCCCATCATTCATAAAAACCTACTGAAACAATCCTAACAAAGAGCCCAACCTTATCTACTTTGAAAAGCTTTCCCTACTGTATACAGCTGCAAGAAGTAGGCATTAAAAGGAGAGCGAAGTAAATCAAATTACGCCCTGATCAGTACCTCTGCATCACATGATCAAACACTTCGCTGCCAGGTCTTGAGCGTACAGTTTTCGGTCGCATTTATCCGGGCAGGAAGCCATCCAGTTCTTTCTCGATGGCGACTTTCACGTCCGAGATCCTGGACTGATACTTGTTCCAGTCAAGCACCAGCTTTTCAGCTTTTAGTTTATCAAGCAGACCTTCGATCCTCTTGATGTCTTCCCTCTCCTTCTTTGTCAGCTGTACTTTATCATGAAGAGTAACTACATCAAGTAAAGCCAATTGCTCCTCAGAATATTTGCATGTGCCGCTCGGATTCATCATCCAGTTTCTTCACAAACGCAAAGAGCTCTTCCAGCTGGATCTCGGCGGTGACGCTGTAGTTATTATACCGCTCAATCATTTCCTCGAACTCTTCTTTGAAATCGATACGTGACCGGTTCTGCTCGATCATTTGCTCCAGGCGTTCCTCAATAGTCCCCTTCACCTTTTGAAGCGCAACCCGCTTGTTCTTCTTCTTGGCAAAGCGCTCTTTAAGCTTATCAAAATCAATATTGCTAAGGTCGATAGGCTCCGAACCTTCATCGATAATGTATGGCTTGCTCTTAATGGACTTATCCAGCTTACCTGTGATCTCTTCTCTCACTTTGTCGAGATCATCCTCCGTGGTTGGCCCTAATCGTTTGATGAAATCACTGATTGCCTTTAATGCAGATCGCGCCGGGAGGTAACTCACTCGCCTTCGGATCTGGAAGGATAGACTTGTACAACTGATTCACCGTCTTGGCGTGTGCCATAAACTCTTTCTTCTTCTCCTCGTTGATCAAGAGCTCTTCCGCTGCATCCTCTACCCAATTATTCAACTCTTTAAAGTCTACCAGGATCTTGGCGAACTCACGTTGATACTTAGCCTTTTCAAATCCTTCAGCCTGAAGTAATCTTATCCAGGTCTACCCCTTGTTCTTTGCAGTACTCTTTGGCTTTCTGGATGGCTGCTTTCAGCTTTTCGATAAGCTCGGCTTTATCTCTGACCGGTGGATCTGCGTCTTCTCATCGCCACCCACCGCATAGGTGGCCAATGCTTTTTGCAGGTGACGGAAGACGCCTACATAGTCTACGATCATCCCATTGTTCTTACCCTCAAACACCCGGTTGGCTCTTGCAATGGTCTGCATCAGGGTATGACTCTTCATTGGCTTATCCAGGTAGAGCGTAGACAAGCTGGATACAGAAAAGCCGGTAATCCACATCGCACATACAAAGACCAAGCGAAGCGGATCGTCATCATCTTTGAATTTATCGTCCAGTGCTTCCTTCTTCCAGGCGCTTTCATGCGGTGTGTCGGATATCCAATCCCTCTTCGTCAAACTCTTTGATCTCGTTCCGAGACTTCGAGATCACCACTGCCATATCGGTTTCCTTCATGAAGTCGAGTCGCTCCAAAAGAGCATCCGTTTCATGCGCGCCGGCGCTCTGGATCTGCTTCTTAAGTCGCTCTTCTTCGGCCTTCCATTCTTTCTGCACCAGGTCGTACATCCGTATCGTCGTATATCGGTCAACGCATACCATCATCCCTTTACCCATAAAGCCGCGATTCAGGAAGTGCTGCACTAAATCTTTGGCTATGGTTTCGAGGCGCTCCTTGCGGGTGATGAGGTGATATTCCTGCTTAAACTCGCGCTCCAGCTTCTTCTCTTGCTCTTCATTGAGCATTGCATCGTCTAAAACCTGCTGAAGCTCTTCATTCAGATGTTCGTTGCTGAGTTCCAGTTCGGGAATGCGGTTTTCGTAGTAAAGCGGGACCGTGGCGTTGTCCTCGATGGAACTGCTCGAAGTCATACACGCTTACATAGTCCCCAAATACCTCACGGGTTTTCTGATCTTCTCCTTTGATCAGGGGCGTACCTGTGAAACCGAGGAAAGCCGCATTGGGGAGCGCCTTCCGCATATTCATTGCCAGGGTATCGTATTGAGTGCCGTGCGCCTCATCGGTGATGACTAATGATATTATCGTCTTCGCTTATCACCGGAAACTTCTTCTCCGTCCCGGCTGTGGAACTTGTGAATGAGGGTGAAGATGTACCGATGGTTCTCTGAAAAGCCTGCTGAAGCTGTTCTTTGCTTTCGGCCCCTGCACTTCAGATTCAGGCTCGGTGACGGCACCTACACCTGCAGATTCTTGTAGATCTGCTCGTCCAGATCCAGCCGGTCGGTTACGATTACAAACTTCCAGTCTCCCGGGACGGACCGCATGATCTTTCTGGTAAGCAGCGCCAGTCAGTAGCTCTTGCCGCCGCCCTGGGTGTGCCAGAATACTCCAAGCTTCCCTTTATTCTCTTCGATCCGTCGCACGGCCTGGATGGCATTGTTTACCCCTAAGATACTGATGGTTACGTGCCATCAACTTCTTTGGCTTGGACTGCACATTCTCAAACAGAATAAAGTGTTCCAACAGATCCAGCAGCCGGTTCTTCTCACATGTCCACCGATGGCGGTCTTGAGGTAACAATACCGGGCTCTTCTTCATCACTGATCTTTTTCCACTCGGTATAGAACTCCCAGGGAGACGAGATCGTACCAATCTTGGTATCTACACTATTAGAGAGAAAAATGAATTGATTGTACCAAAAGATCTGTGGGATGGTATCTTTATAATCACTGATATTATCATTCAGAGCCTCTTCAATCCGGCGCGCCGGTTTCTTGAGTTCAAACAACAATATAGGAAGACCATTTATGAAGCCCACCAGGTCGGGACGTTTATTACCGTAATCTCCACTTACCCGGAGAGCTGAGACACCAGCAGGTACTCATTATTTTCAGTATTATTCCAATCAATAACCTAAACTGTTACCTCTTCAAGCTTGCCATTCGGTGCCCCGATATTCAACGTCTACACCTTCCCGCATTAGATCGTAGAGCTCTTTGTTGGCTCTTATCGGATGCATTGAGGATCTGTCTTTGGACAGCTCTTTGATAACCTCATCAACCTGTTCCTTGGGCAGCTCAGGATTGAATGATCGAATCTTTTCTTTGAGAGATTCTCTCAATACTACTTCATTTCGCGTACTTCTTCCCAGCGTTCCCGAAGACCATCTGTAGCCAACTCTTCTGGTAGGCGTTTATCGTATCCCAATTCGATTTCTTTGAAGATGTCAATGGCTGGTTGTTCAACCGATGCATCCTCACCGTAGCTTGAGTGGCATTGCAACTTTACGTTTTTATGGAATATGCCATCCTTTATTCTTCATGTCAACTATTATTAGAGACTTCGAGCCTTACTCAATTCGTGATTCGCGATTCGCGATTTGCAAATCACGATATGTTTGATATCTTTAAAATAAAAGATGAAGCAGCATAATGGAATGAGACCACACGATGTGATTGTACTTTGTGCGGTTATTCTTCAAAAAGAAAATGATTGGTACATGAAGTATTTTGTATATCAGCTCATGCTAAGCCAATCTGAAATAAGTGAATCTTTACATCGGTCAATGCTGGTTGGTTTAGTTGACAATGAGAAACGAGCGGTACAAAGGTTAAACTTCTATGAGTTTTTAGAACACGGACTCAAATATGTTTTCCCAGCTATTCCCGGCACTCTTGATCGCGGTATCCCAACTGCTGTGTCTGCTGAGCCATTAGTAAATAGCATAAACTCATCAATGAAAATTGTATGGCCTGTAGCCGGAGAGGGCACACAGGTATTACTATTGATCCACTCTATTCAAAACTTCCAAGACATGTAAGGAATGGCCAGAATTATACGAGGTGGTTAGCCTACTGGATGTAATTCGAATGAACCGAAACGCACGAGAACTTGAGCTTGCTATTCGGCATTTAAAGCAAAATCTTAATTTATGAATCCCGTAACTAAACAACATTCGATTACCGTTGCGAGACAATTAAATGAATTACTTGAAGAGGCAGCATTTGTTGGAGGAGGAGTACTACAAACCTACTTGCCTAAAGATTTTGAAGACCAAATACGCGTTACATACGATCTGGATATACGTAATTAAGCTCACGCACTACGGAAAACTTGAAGACCTCAATAGATAAACTATCAAACATTGGATTCTATCCTGACCAGTCAAGTAATGTTATCTGCAGGTACACAAACGGGGAAAGCGTTATTGGACGTAATGCCTACAGATAGCGAGATCCTTGGTTTTACGAATCAATGGTATAAAGAAGGCTTAGAGAACCGCGAATGGATATCAGTAGATGGAGAAGTAAGTATCCCGAGATCTACATTGCCATATTACCTTGCTTCAAAGTGGGAAGCAGTTAAGAACCGAGGAAAAAATGATTGGCGTCTTAGCAAAGATATGGAGGACATCATCACACTTGTCAATAACAACACTTTAAACCTTATACCAAGTAATGCTGACGAAAAAGTAATTCAGTATTTGAAGAACTCATTCGATGAATTGTTGGAAAATAAATATGCGAGAGAAATTATACTTAGCCATCTGAGTGGTGTAGATCGTTCAAATGTTGATGGTCTTCACAACGATATAAAATCCTTTATTAACGCTAATTGAAAATACCTTCTATTCTCCCAATGATTTAGCCCTATTTCCCCTCAAACAACTCATCCAGCTTCTTTTCCCTCACCGCGCTCGGCCTGGATTGCGTTTATCGTATTCCAGTCTATTTTCTCAAAGATGTCAATGGCCCGCTGTTCGACCGAGGCATCTTCGCTGTAGCTTGATGGCATGATTTTTTGTTATCAGAAATTCATTTTAAAACTCATCTCAATTCTTATTCGGATAATTTACATTTGCGATGAAATAAGCAAGCTTATGTTTTATTTTCATTTATAGATCTTAAATTTTTTATTGACGCTTTGCAATGAAATAAAATCATTTAGCCAAATACAACGCCTTCTCTGGTAATTACTTCTACAAATTTAATTCGGGATATATCTTCAGCCCGGCATATATCCGGAATCTTTGGGCCATTCATATCATTCGATGGGGATTCGTTGGTTACCACGATCGCATTTTTGACAATGGCCAATGCTACTACGTAAGGATCACCTTCATTTTTCCCCGTGGTAAGCCCAAAATTGTTGTAGGAAGTTACAAGTCGTTGAACCTCAGCTTGAATTGCCTGGTCTGAAGGGTGAATAAAAATATCACGCCTTTTCTTAAACCAATCATAACATTCATCACCACCCTTTGCGAGCTCATCAAAAACCACTTCGGACATCCCACCAATTTCAATTTCACCCAGAGATTCTATCCAATCCCAGATTTTGGGAAAGTTTTGAATGGGATAATCTCTCCAGGCATTGATGATGGCATCAGAGTCGAGGGAATACTTCACACGTAGGAACCCTCCTCAGGCCAGCCAAAGGTCTTGGCCGCTAATTCATTCAGGTTCGGGACTTTCCAGCCGGTTAAATTTGCAAGCTCCTGCTACATTTATCTGATCGTTAAAGTAATTTTGAAAAGCAGCTTTTAGATATAACTTTCCCTTTTCTCACAATCTGATTGTAGTACGCATTTCCACGGTCTCCGCCACCGAAAGAAGCATCATAAAATGAAAAGTTCGGCACTAAGTCCACGTATTCATCCTGGGTTATATAATTCAAATTCTTCAGGCGAATAAGGATTACATAACCGGATACGCGAAACTTATTGCTTAATCGGTTTACTTCCCTGAGGGATAGTTCGTCCCGGTTAAATTCATCACCCAAATTCTTTCGGGAACAAGAATTTCAGCAGCCAAACGATTACACTTTTGTTCCAGCGTTCAGATTACTGCGAAAGTAACCGGATAACGAATCATTGATAAGAACCGAATCCCGTAAAGAACATGCGCCAGTTCATGTATCAGCGTAAATATGCGGGCATTCGGAGGAATCTTTGGAATTGATACCGATGACCGGAACGATCTTCCGCAATGGCAAAGCCCCGGCATTCATCAACCTCCACGTATGGAAACTGCGTGATGTAAATGTCTTTTGCTTCCAGCAGGTTTTTCCATTCCGTTAAGGCATTGGATGAACTGCTCCAGGAGGATCTGCTCTTCAAACGTTACTCCTAACCACTCACGGATTTTGTTGGCTTGCTCTTGCACAGAACCCGATAACACCTTGAGTTGTGGAACCGACTGTGGCGTTTGCTTGATAGATTCATAAAATGAAAAAAGCTGTTCCCGGTTTCTTTTAGCTTCCCGAATAGCCGCGATGAGCTTTGGAGAGGCCGTATCGAGCGGCATGCTTTTGATGGTTCGGAATTCGGAAAGCGGCTCTTTTTCTTCCGGTACTTCTGTTAAGTAAAAAAAGGCGGGAGTACGATCCAGCTTTTCGGCAATTTTCATTAACTGTCGGGTGGTCGGCTTGGCTTCGCCTTTTTCCCACTGCACCCAGCGTTCTTCTTTAACCGGCACCTTGCCGGCAATGGCGGGTATATCATAGCCCATACGCTCGCGGGAGAACGTTAACAGCTTGGGGTTAATATTTGCCTGTGGATATTGCATTTATTGAATATAACGAAAATAGTTCATTTCGAGTTTTTTTGGCATCAAATTTCGAGTACTTTCTACCCAGCATCCCTAATGACTCATTGGTGGCCAACTCTTCCTGGTAGGCGTTTATCGTAATCCCATTCTATGTTTTCAGAAGATGTCAATGGCTGGTTGTTCTGGGACCGATGCATCTTCCACCGTAGCTTGATGGCATTGAAGTTTGTGTTTTTACGGAATATGTCAGCGGTATCGTCTATTAGTCGAAGCCTGCGAAAAGTAATTACTCTTATTACAGACTTAATTAGTGGATGCGAGTATCTAGTGATTTACAAATTTAAAATTGATTTGTACTATGAGTTAAACTGGAACAAATGGACACAGTATTGTCAATAAAAGCTGATCATAGTGAACAAATATATGACTACACACTCGAGCAGTGGCAGTCACTACTGGATCTAATACCGACCATTGAACAAACCTCCGTCTTTGGTATTAAATCAGGTAATGAAACAGATGAAGATCAAACCATTACCTTTCCTGCATCACATGCCTTCCAAGATCGTTCAAGAGTTCCTTAAAACAGTATATTCTATACCTATAATTATAGAATTTGACTGGGCCAATTGGGACGAAGGCAAAGAGCATGACGCATCCCGACTTCGACTTAGATTCTGTGGATCTTATAGCTAAATGCAAGCTGATTACCGCAATTGTAAGAAACGATCGTTTTTGCGATGGAGTGCTAATTAGTGAATTTGAATCAGGTTTGATTCTTAGGATTCTTCAAATCTATCGAACATGAAGTTCGCAAATAGGCAGCAATATCAGAAAGTTTAGATATTCACAAGTAATCCAATCTGAATAAGTGAAGCTACTCATTACCAATGTGCTTATTCAAGGTGGCTAAGAATTCCTTCAATTCTCCCAACTAATTACCCTACTTCCCTCAAACAACTCATCCAGCTTCTTTCCCTTCACCGTGCGCACCTTCAAACATTGCCCGGTTAATAATCGGCAACTGATAGGCTTTGATCTTTCACATCCACCTGGTCAGCAAACTCATCGCGGATGGTGAAGCCTGTAGCTTCCTCCTGGTAATTGACTGAATTGATCCGGATACAAGCAGAGCGACCTCATCGATTTTAAACCGTACCGCATAGGCTAAAACCTGATACAGGTCTGTCTGAGATATTCCTTTCTTTGGGTCATCCTTATCGTTATACACCATCTTGTACTTGGTATCGGCAATGATCCGCTTTTCCTGTGTTTTCAGGATCAAGATCCGGCTTCAATGCAAACGTCTTATCTTGATCTAAATGTGTGGAGCTGACTGTGACATTGCCTTTACGCCCTCCACTTCTTTCTCAATAAACCCGTAAATAAAATCCTCAAACAGGTATTCCATCGGCAGCAGGAAGGCGAACAGCTTCAGATCGTTCTTGTAGTCGAAGGAGACAGCATGATTCAGAAACAGCTGACAGTAATCACGTACCGTCTCAAACTCAGCAAATGCAGGGTTGAATTGGATGGCTGAACATTCATCTGCAGTGGCTGGTACATCGGATACATCATCCAGGGTAAACAGAATTTCTCTCAAATACTTTTTCGATTCATCATTTTCTGTTTGATGATCAGAGTAGATTGGTAACGTACTTTAATGATCTGGTTGAACCGGTTATCCAGCACAAACGGATCGTAAATACAGTTCACTTTATGCCAGCTGCCTTTTGATAGGTTCTGATTGATATACCTGATCATATCGAGCCGGCCACGCACAAACTGCACTTCGCTGCCGGACTTCCTCGATACTGCTGGTAAATGGAATGCCCGAGCAGCTCGACGTGTGTATTTGGCAAACAGGTAGATCAGCACCTCAAAGAAGTCACTCTTTTCAGAATCCAGTGAGGTTTGATAGCTCGGAAACTTGATTTTCCGACAGTAGCTCAGCCACCAAAGAATGTGCTGCTGGATGGCGTTTATATCGTCGTGATTGCTTACCTCTCGGTTATCATCAAAGAAGATCTTGGGAAGCAGGTTGATCTTCTGCCCTTCGTAAGTGGATTACCCCTACATACTTGTTTGATTTGATTTCATCCGGTTTTGTGCAAGAAACTGCAGAAACCGCTGGGCTTCAATCTTTTGATCTTCCTCCTCTTCGTTACCATAATAGTAGCCGCTCTTCTCTCGCTGATTCCAGATCTCATCCAGAAACATCCTCCAGGCCTTCCAGCTCATCTGGTCAGGTCTGCCTTATTTTGATATTCAAACAGGTTGATCATTTCTTACCTGTAATTCGAAGTGGCCAGGCTTTTGTCTTCAATGTTCAGTCCTGCATGAGTCAGAATATCTTCGCACCTCCTTCTCATCATTCATGAAGTACTCCAGCAGCAAAGGAATCACTTTGCGGTTCATACGCTGCTTTCAGGTCTATGTGATTATCCATGAAGTAACTATGGCCGATCTGAAAGTCGTGGCCCTTCAGCTTGATGATGCGTTCATTGATCTTTCTCAGAACATCGTCATCATGGATGGTCATCTCCATCAATCTCATACTTGGGATACATCGCCTCAAAATCAAACCGACGCCGGAGTGCAATATCCAGCAGGGCAATGGACTTATCGGCCGTGTTCATTGTTCCGATGATATAGAGATTCTCAGGCACAGAGAACGACTCTCCCGAAGGTAATTTCGCCGGAATATGAAACTCTCGACCGTAGCGCTTATCTGGCTCGATGAA
The DNA here is from genome assembly GCA_034520725.1 of Gracilimonas sp. Taxonomy (GTDB): domain Bacteria; phylum Bacteroidota; class Rhodothermia; order Balneolales; family Balneolaceae; genus Gracilimonas. The sequence goes on from JAXHNH010000024.1 coordinate 78,205, forward strand.
GTGTAATCAGCTCGCCAAATACTCGCGAAATATTAGCCCGGTTAATTTCATCAATGATGATAACATAATTCTTTCCGTTCGACTATCTTCTGTCTCTCCGGTGATTTGCCTATGATCCAAGCAGTTTGTCCAGCAGAGGTGAATAGTAAGATGAAAGTCCCTGAATTTCAAGACAGATTCAGCTTCATACATTCTTTCGCAGTGTATTGATACTGAGTGTATGAGCTGTGCCACCACTTGCTTTTCTGAAACTCAATAGACTTATCAGTTACAGCAGTGATGTAAAAGGAGACACGCTTCATCTCCACTTCAAGTCTCTTCAACTTCTCCCTCAATCAATGGATTGATAAACTCATTAAAGACCTCCTCAAATGATCTTCTTTCTTAGTCTGTGGATCTTTCAGATGCCTTCCAGTTTTTTAAAGCTCTATCTGCCAGCTTCTTGAATATGCCATCTGCACGCTCAAATGTCAGCTCCTTAGCATTCTTCTATATCCGGCCTCAATCCCTGAATAAAATCTTCGTAGCTGTAGTTCTGATGGAAGGTGATAAACTCTATAGTATCACCTAACTGTTCATTGAAAATTTCTTTGGCCTCATCATAGCTTTCAATCTTGCGGCCTTCCACAATTTCTGCAGCTCGTTTTATGGTAGTGTAAGTTTTTCCAGTTCCTGGAGGGCCATAGAAAATGGTGTTGAGTGGATAGTTTACTTTTCAGGCTTCTTCTTTAGTATTTTGCCATCTTTTCACCTCTTAAAAGTTTTTTCAAGAATAGTATTCATCCAATGCAACTTTAGCAATCCAGGGATTATGTACTTATCAGGATGAATTGATACGGTATTGTGACTTTTTCTTGATCCATTCAACTACCCTTATCTTAGCTAACTCCAATAATGCCATCATAAGAAGTCTTCTACTATTGACCATCTTCAGCATTCTGAAATAAACCCAAGTCATCATCACCATCTTCACTCGGTGGTACAGCTTTGTCACTTATTTTTAGATTGGAAAGTCTTAGTTTTTAGATCGTTCAAATGAGCATTATCTACATAAAAGCCCTGAATCGCTTTTCCTTTTTTCTTTCAAGATGTGTCACATATCGACTGCCAATAGTAAACTGAATGTAGTTTCTTAATGGATGATGCATAAGTGATTTCATCATCTGGATTAAGATTAAAATGTTTAAATACATGTTCCACAGTTGCAAAAAACTTCCGAACAGCCTGCTCATCATCTATTTTTGATACTCAGCATCAACTAACTCATTCCATTTAGCACCATATGAGCCTCCAGCAAGTTCTAATCAAGTAGCTTCATACTCCTCTTGGGTTGCCAGTAAAATTAGTGCCCTGATGTCCCGACATTTAAATCCTTTAGCGCTGGAATCGTTCTTAATCTGATCATATGTAATTGGATCAATCAGCAAGGTTATGAGTAATTCGAAGCTGAACCTGATCAAATGATTCCTCTTCTACATGTTTCGCTGTAATACTGGGACCTCATCTTCATTCACTCCATCCTGATGCACTTCCGACTCTACCTCTGCAAGTGCATAGCAACCTTTTTGATCGCCTGTAACCCACAGGATCACCTTGTCTCCCGGAGTAATTTTACTCGTATGGGCATTTACTCTCCAGGTGTTTAATGCTCCGTCTTTCAAAGCCTTCTTTACATCAAATATTTTGGGATTTCCCTGAAAGACCCAATAGTTGACGTCTGTCTACAAGCCTCATATTCGTCCATAAAGCATCCCTGAAAAATCAGACCACCTCTGATCTCCCCGATAACACTCTTCCGTCAGCTGATCCTCGACCATATCAATCACTATCTCCACTTCAGACTCGATTACCGTAATCAGGCTTTCTGCGAGCTCTGCAGATAGTGGAAAAACTTTTCTCCTGCAGGTTTGGCTTCCTGGCCATCCAATAAGGAAATCAGATATTGATAGGTCTCATTCTTATAGAACGGATATTTCTCCCGGAAAGCGCATCGTTAAATAGTAGGAGATTGTGCGCTCATCCTGTTGATGGTTCAGCTTCTTACCGTGCTTCTCAACTACCTTTGGCAGTAGCTCCTCAGATGCTATCTACAAAGGATTCATATCGTTCTTTTAGGGCTCTGACTCATCATACAGATCCTCTGAACATCTCCCGTACTTCTTCAGGGAAGTAATCTACTGCCTTTCGGATAAACCCAATCGAGTTCTGATACACAAGGTTTACCGCTTTTGACGTGGCAGTCCTTAAAGTTATCAGTAAAGTTATCCGCCTCAAGATCAAACGTCTGCTGAAAAGTGGTGAACGGCCTCCCACTTATAAGCTCCTCCTCTAATCCTTCTTTTTTTTGAAAATTGCTTGTACCGGTCGATAAATATTCTTGCATCACCAGCGTACTTCTTGTCCTCCTTGTTCCGCTCCTGATTCCAGCCAGTACCCACGCGTCATGATGAGAGCTCATATAATGGTTTATCTGAACTTTGCTTTACCCTATCGATTATAGACATGTATTCATTCCAGGTTGAAAATTCTGGATCAATATCAAGTACTTCCTTCAAATAAGGGATAGTAGGCCTGTCTATCGGATAATAATACTCTGGATCAACATAGAATAAAACCTCAGTTAACTTTGCCTTTCCTACTCCGTATTGGTTTAGTACTTCTTCAAACAAATCTTCATTTACATTATGGCTCAATCCCTGCCGAAATAACTCCCACAAATTCGGGATATCTTCTGGTCTGCGGCTATACCCAAAAGAAAACATCATAACTTTTAAGGCTTGAGCAGATGGAAGCCCTAATGCACCCTGAGGAGGAGTCAGATCCAGTTGCTGGGCAATGTTTTGAAGAATAGTTAATACTTTTTTTGAGCCATACTGATTCAGAAAACAAAAAAAGGTAAACGGACCCATTTCCTGAAGATCAACTCTTTTACCCTCTTCATACTCATCATGTAAGCCTGTAACACCCACATTTCTAAGTAGCTCTATGAGCTCTTCCTGTGAATCCTGTTTTATCTTAAGGTATTCTACAAGCTCTTTGTGGGTTTGTACCCAGGTAAATTTATTGATCAACAGCTTCAAGAGTAAGAGCTCAATATTTAGTCCTAATTATTATAAAATATGTGATCCATTTCACCCATCATTATTAGCGCTATAAGCATAACTAAAAGTGACATTATTGGAATCAATATCAGTCAAGTAAGCCATTAATACCTCTAAAGAAAACCTTCTTGAAAAATTTATTATAACCCATATAAGCGATAAAAGATAAAACGGAACAAATTAAAGATACTATCCAAGGTAAACCTATATCTGTCTGATAATAATTCAGTAAGAATACTCCAAAAGTTATTAACAAAAAAACAAATGATAACGCCCTCAGAAAACCATAAAAAGCAACATAATTCTGAAATTGATTCTGATGAGAATCTCAACATTCTAAACAAAAATGATAAACAAATCTGAAAAAATCTTTTACCTTTAATGAGTCTTTATCTTTAAGCTCTAAAACCATAAATTTAACTCGTTAAATTACTATATAATGCTCTCGATGAATGCCAATCTAATTCTCTAATAAAAAAAATCTACCAAGTAATGCCAGTCCAAAAACTATATCATAAAAGCATAGTGCCAAAGTAATTAATCCAATCAAAAATCTTGATATCAAACTTTTGAAAGCGACACACATATATGGAAACGCTTTTTTAAAATATCTTTCAGATTGAAATACATCTCGGTTAATTAATTCCCTCCAAGATATCTTCAAATATCCTAATGCAATATATCCTAACAGATATTTTGATGGGTATCCCCACGTCCATATAGAGTAGTTTTCAATTGTTACAGAACTTGAAAAACTCAGAAAATGGGTTTTGTAAGTTTTCCAGATGAACTTAATTGTAGCCGAATCAAACTTGGGTGGCACATTGCACCGAATCTTTAAGAGCTCTCTGCACTTCTGAATCGACTTAGAAAAAGTGAATCCAAGTTCGGGATACAAAACGTTTTCTCTTGATTCCAAGCGCAAATAATTTCTCTTTTAATGAGGCCTTCTTATCCTGCTGGAATTCGGTATTGAACTAAATAGGGTTCTGGTTTCAAAAACGTTTTCAAGTATATATTTTCCTCCTACATCGGGATGTATTGTGAATACACTTGACTGACTAATCATCCTTTGGTATCTAAGAGGTGGGCAAAGTGCTACCGGACCAGTAAGCCGGTTCAAATGAAAGTCCAAGATCATAATATAGATCTTCAGAGTCATGAACGCAAGGGTTCACCTGCTAGATTTTTTTTCTCGACATGATTATTCTGTACACGACTTATTCCATATCGGTCTGATAGACCTCTTGTTTAATTCTTTGGGAAACATGCACCAAAGCTCTCCATCATCTTCAATGAATTAATTTGTATGCAAATAGAGAGCTACTAATAGATTTTTCAAGCACTACCAATAATCTTGTAGGACTCCCAAGATGATGCATTATAAAAAGCCATTGAATATTTAAATTATCAGGAACATAGTCACTATATGCAGGAGCCTGCCTCTTAAAGTGTTTGTATTTTGTTTTTCATCTGAGTTTTCAAAAATAGCCAAATTTTCTTTCTAAAAGCACCGGGTGTTAAGTTGCCATAAGACTTAGGCTGACCTCTTAACCAATGGGCGTTCAGATTTGTGCCCACTTTTATGACAAATTCAATCAACGCCAAACTACTATAATAGGATAAACACATACTAGGATTCCCCGAAAACAACTTTGGCAAAGTAAATCTCAAATTCTAGAAATAAAAGTTGTACTTCAACAAATTCCAAATCTCTCGATAAATACATTTTACAGATTGGTCAAAATCTGTAAGTAATTCTTTGGTTGGCATTACAAGTGGAATTTCTTGAAATCACTTTGTCTAAAGTATGCTCGAGTACAAAAACTTGCATATCACATCATCTGTTCTACAGCTTCAGGTAATGAACAAATTGCAAAGATCCTCCCAATTGGATGAGGATCTTGGCCTAATTGACCACAAACTCCGATTTCCCAAGGCTGGTAAATCCTTATCTAATACTACCCATACTTACCAATACTTCCTACCAAGACCATTAAAAAATCACAATCTTCTAATAGATATTTCGACTATTTATCTAGTATAAGACCTTTGATATAAACGGTATCTGTCACTTCAATAGTTCTGGCCAGGGAAATCAGTACCTCTAATAACAAGCAATCCATGGTCAGGATACTCATCACTTTTGAAGCCACACCAATTAGTAATCCAAAAACGTCCACTAACTTCTTAACCTCCCACCCCTCAGGAATCTCCCCCTAAATCCGTTCCGGAATCGACCAGATTATCGTTCTCGTGGCCGGGGTAGCGGTAGTGGACAAACCACTCGCGGTAAATGAGCCGGGCCATCTCCTCCAATATCTCAATGCGCCGGGTGTTGTTTTTGATAAGGTCGTCAAAGGCAGAGAGGATGATGTCAACTTTTTGTTGGTTTCTAGCAGGTAATCTTATCTTTAATTGTATACAATGTAGTATCATTACTCCAGACTGTAGCATCCTTGCATACGCATTATTTAACAATTGGATGCAAAGTTGATCCTGAAGAATAAAGTAATGAATTGTTATCTAATTCTTGATTGCGCTTAAGATTACCATTTTGACCGAGATAGACCCTTTCTACTTTACCATGTTTGTCAAATTCGATTCACTCCATAATGGATGCATTCCCTTGTACCACGAACCACATCACCAGTCTAGACTTTACCTGCTTCTGTAATCAAGTATTGATCTAGTTATGTCATTTCTCTAGATAATTTACGTCTAGGTCAATGCATACCACACTTAGTAGTCATCAATATTCTGTAATCTAATGTAATAGTCCACTTCTTGGTGACTAGTTTTATTACCTACAGTCGACTTCTCAATTACAACTAACTTCATCCGATCTTTTTATCTGCAACTCATCTTAATCATTGAATTTACTCTATATAATCCTTTGTTAATGTTATTCTGAGATCTGCTCTTCATAATTTGAAGCTTCTGCATTCAGTAACTCCAACTCCTCATATAACTCTTCCAATCTCACTTTAAAATCTACATCATCCTCTTCCCGCTCGGCTACACCTACATACCGCACCTGGATTCAAACTCCATCCCTGGGCTTCAATTTCTTCTACTGTAGCCACTTTACACAAGCCGGGAATGTCTTCGTACTCTCCATTTGGGAACAGCTCATTCATATTCTCCGGCTGGGTAATGGAGTTGCCATTGGCTTCATATTCCACGCCTTCTTCAGCAGCCATTGGAATGGTGGCTTCCATTTCTTCTCCCCGGTAGCGCCGGACGATGCCTGAGATGAAATCGATCTGCTCCGGAGTGTAATTGCGGTGGGCGCGGTCAATCTGCCGGTAAATATTTCGGGCATCTATAAACAGCACCTTGTTATCACGGTCGGTGCCTTGCTTGCCTTTATCAAAGAACCAAAGCGTACAGGGCAAGGTCACTGTATAGAAAAAGTTGGAGCTGATTGAGATGATCACATCCACAATCCCTTCTTCAATCATTTTCTTGCGGATCTCCTGCTCACTATGCCGAGCATCAGCTGCTGAGTTAGCCATTACAAATCCGGCGCGTCCCTTGTCATTCAATGCCGCATAAAACTCCTGCATCCATAGGTAATTGGCGTTATCCGTACTGGGCATTCCAAAGGGGTAGCGGGGATCATTTTCAATGGCTTCCTTATCCACTCCGCTAACATTAAAAGGTGGATTAGCCATTACATAATCAAACTTGCCTACCACATCGTGGAGGTTTTCGTAGTAGGTATTCCCTTGTCTGATATCACCCTCCAGTCCCGTGGACGGCCAGGTTCATCTTACATAAGCGCACCGTGGCATCTACCTTTTCCTGTCCATAGATGGAAAGCACCTTAGAAGCCTCTTCCCGGTGTCGCTGCCGGAATTTATCACTCTGAATAAACATACCACCGGAGCCACAGGCCGGGTCCAGGATCTTTCCGCCATACGGCTCAATCACTTCTACAATCAGTTTTACTAATAGAAGTGGGAGTAAAGAATTCGCCGCCTTTTTGTCCCTCACTCATCGCAAACTTACCCAGGAAATATTCATAGATCTGCCCGAATACATCCCCGCCAACATCCATTGGAATGTTGGAGAAGGTTTTAAGCAGATCTTTCAGAAATGGGATTTTCGAATCGCTTGTATCGCTTGGGAAGCACATCTGCAAGCTCCGTATTCGCCTGCTCAATGGCTTCCATTGCTTCATTGATAGCCTTCCCGATGTCTTCACTTTCGGGCATCTCCAGCAGCTTATCATACCAGGCTTCTTCCGGGAGATACATGACACCTTCCGCTTTATAGTCATCCGGCCCAATGGTACGCCGTCCCGTGGCCTGCTTGGACAGCTTATCATGCACCGGCTTAAAACGACTCCAGGCATACCGCAAAAAGATAAGTCCCAATACCGGGTTTGAATATTCGTGAGAACTGAGAGAAGAATTGGCCCGGAGATTATCGGCGGCACTCCAAAGACGATTCTCCAACTGCTTGATGTCTGTACTCATGTACTGCTAAACCCCATTTGATTATGTATGGTGAAGTATGGTTATTACAAGGGGTTAAAATAGGGGAATTGAGAGTAAAATGAAAGGGATCACATAAAAGTCATTCTAAACCAAATTAGCGACCGGAGCCGCCTAGCGGAGGGAGAGCGATTCGAACCGGCTCGGAGCAGCTAAGCTCGGTTGATTATAAGTCAACTGCAATAAACCACTCTGCCATCCCTTGATAATGCTAATAGCATTTTCAACGAACGTCTTTTATGCTACTTAAAATAATATGAAACATAAAGTAGGATACATAAGAATGGTTGGCTAAGTTATTGCCAAAACGAATTTAGTTTAGTTCAAAAATAATCTCTTTGGTCGCATGCTCTAAGATTTCATCATCAATATTATGAAGACTTAAAGTTCTGGAACCAGATTTAAGAAATAATACAATTTCCTTTTCAGCCCAAGCTAAAACGATGTATAAAACTACTGAAGCTTCTGCCTTGTTTAACTGCAACATTAGCTCTATTCAATCTTTGTTCTGTTACCTCTGTAGATCATCGATCTTTGGAGCCAATTCAATTGCAACACCCACATCATTTATCCTGTCCTTATCTGTTAAGTAACTACCAAATAGAACTGCTTTTTTTACTTTATAAATGTACTCTGGATTCTTCATTAGCTTGCTCAACTCGTTCTAAAAATTCATTAATCTTTTGTGTAGCAGTCTCTCTTTTGATTGGTTGTGCAGCGCTTGCAAGTGCTAACTGATTACCTTTGACTGTTGTAGTCCAAAACTGCTTCCCTCCAGAGGAACCTTCTTTCTCAATCAATTTATCCTTTTCCAGATTATTCAATAATCGCAGACCTTCCCCCTCATTAAGGCTTAAATATATTATTCACTTTGGCAACGGAAAATCTTAACGACTGAACCCTCCTCAATAGTTCTCTTATTTTCAGTATCTGATATCCACATAATTTATCTGCTGAATTTATTCTCATATATGCAATTTATTAACAGGTACGTTTGTCTTTATACAAACACAAAACTGTAATGCTACATTACGTGCATACATCTATATTGATGAACTTAAAGGTTCTCTTAAAATTACATAAGTCATTAATAATAAACTATATATGACAGTCACACTGACATTGTCAGCCACCCTTTCCGCGTGATCTTACCTATGGCTTTCCCAGTCTCCATTGCCGGTTTTTTGTTGAATCTTGCGTCCATCAAACTGGCGGTTCATCTCCAGGCATGTAGCTTACCTGATTTATTTTTCCTTAGCAGCAGCAATCTTGAGCATGCTACGCAGCCATATGAAGGGCAGTCATATTCTTAAATTCTCTATTTTTCTCACTATCATCAGGTACAGCGTTAGTCTTTACCTTTCACAACATCATCATAAACCAAGAACATTTTGTTAACAACGCTGAATCCATGCTACTCTATTGTTACTCACATTGAAGTCCGACACGAAGAATGTGGCTTTAAAGGGCAACGGGGCGTGGCTCAGCTAGGTAGAGCGCTCGGCTGGGGGTCGAGAGGTCGCAAGTTCAAATCTTGTCGCCCCGACAAAGATAAGGGATGTCAATCTACGTATTGACATCCTTTTTTTATTTTGTTGATCTTGTGGCTGCAACTTTTCAAAGCATCGGAACATTATGTTCGAGCTCAAGTTAAAAGACACAGGCACACATAGTCAGCTTTTATATGTATATCATTGATAACAAACGACAGATCGAGCGCATCAACAGCATGGTTCCACTCCGCAAGAACCTGGAGACGTTTGAAGTATATTATCATGATCCCTCTACCGGTGAAATGTGGAAAAGCTTTTTCCCTAAAGGCTATCACGAGCACAAAGGTCCCAAGTTACTACGACCTGAACCTCTCCCAAAAAGCCTGGAGCTTCAGCTTGAAATATGCCTGAACAGTACTGACGATACCGATGCCATAGGACTTGGTATTGAATGCTCGGTAAAACCTGAGCAATGGGAAACCATTCTCGACCTCCTTGATAAAAACCGAAAGAACTATCTTTGGTCTCACCTAAATACCTTTATCAATCATCTTGGCGTTCTTGATCCCGAAAACGCATTAAAAGATGTAGATTTAAACCCGGAAGATGCCGGGATCTCACCTGAAAAACTTACACGGTTGAAGAAGCGTGCAAGAATGATCAAGATCAAACGATTTTTACGCATCTGATCACCAATTTCGTGGATTTTTCTAATAAGTAAGTTCCCTTTGAGGCCACCCCTCAATTTCTAATAAGTGTAAAAACCTTATCTCATCTCTCTTAATCAAAGATTATTGGTCTTTCATGGGCAGATCTGAGCCCGTTTCAAATATTAAGATTTTATAATATTAGAAATATTTAATAAATTACGGGTGAGATAAAAAAAGAGACACCATGAAAACACTCATTCTATCCATATTGACTTTACTAGTTTCCGGGTTTTTTCTCCAAACTAATGCACAGGTAACTGCAGTCATGCAAGCCCGGGTAGAAGTAATAAGCGGTGCGGGGTTTACCACTTTAAACGAACATCTCATCGATTTCACTTCTGTTAACGCTTTTGAAGATTTTGAAGCCGGCACCTTTACTCTTGTAACCACCCCCGGTTCTGATGTTAATGTCCATATTGAAAACATAGAACAGATCACCAACGAAAATGGTGAATCTCTGAATTTTGAACAATTAGACGCTGATCAGGTTATTTCTGATAATGGTGAGCATCAGATCTCTGTCAATGGTAAAGTGAGTGATCTTCAGCAGCTAAGCGGTCACTATCAGGGTGCCATTACTGCAGTTGTTGAATATTACTAATCTGATTAGATTTTAAAACAAAGTGGTCCTTACCTCCACAGATCCATTTTAAAATTCTTCAGCTTTACTTTTTGAAAGCTTTAAAGAGATAAAACTCCCAGTATTTATACTTCCATTCTTTTTCTGCTTTAACATGGAAGCCCCTCTTATTCAGCATTCTTCTCGTTTCACTGGCCGTTCGCGTTTTAATGATTTCAGGTGCCACTTTTTTGATACCATAGTTGATCAGACTAAATAGCCCCGTCCTGTTCCAGTCCAAAAGATAGAAGCAGCCGGACAATCTGCTCCAAAGCTCTATCTTGTTCTGCACAGTTGTGAAAGGCATTCATTGATAATACTATATCAAAAGCAGAATCTTCGAACCTAAGCTCTTCAGTAAAAGCGCATGAAAAACTAACGTCATCCCTCTCATCAAATCGCTGCCTTACAACCTTCAGCATTCCGGCCGACACATCGTTCAGAGTCAGCATATTGAATCTTTACCCCGACTCTATCAAGTGTTCTGCAAACAACCCTGTGCCCGCACTTACATCAAGGATTTCATCCTTCGGTTCGCTACTAAATTCAGCCAGCAGTTTTGAATGCGTGTGATATAGATAATCCGCCCACTTATTCTCGTAATTGCGTGCCTTTCTAGAATAGGCTTCTGAGGTTAGTTCCTTGCTCAATTTTTTACGGGAAGTTTTATCTCCACCTCACCGGCTTTGCTTAATTGCAATGTTACCGATATGGAATCTCCCTCACTCAGTTCATTATTAAGTTGCATCAGCATCACGTGCAAACCTCCCTGCTCAAAAACCATTGTTTCTTTGGGCTGAACCGTAAGATCAGTTTTATGGCGCATACCCATCATCCCGTCTTCTGTCTTATAGGTTTCGTGGACCTGTGTTACGGCTGCGATACGGCTGGTAACACCAAGGATGGTATCGGACTCAGAAAGTGTATTTGTGTAGGTAAAATAGGCTGCGCTTGTTCCACCGGCGGCAGCAGGACGAACTCTTTGCTGAGCCTTTGTCTCAATTGAGTCTGATTCAGATTCCGATTTTTGTTCAGTCTTACAAGCTGAAACCAAAATCCCACATACCAATAAACTAACTAATAAATTTCTCATCGGACTTTATTTAGGTCTTCAACCACAATTGACGGCACCACTTTCTGGCTACCACCATATTCAAAAATAACCCGCGACTGCTTATCCAGCACCATGATCTTATCAGAGTGATTAATAAAATACAGTTCACGTCCATCTTCAGTGGTTTGCGTCATTGAAACCTGACTTCGAACCCTTGCGCTGTCCATCAGCGCAAAAACCTGAGTTGAATCACCGGTCAAAAAAGTAAACCCCTCATCTATCCCGAATGAATTCGCGTAGTTTTTAAGGGTGGTTGGGGTATCTCGCACCGGATCAAAAGTGGCTGCCACAAATTCTACATCTTCAGGAAAATTCAGATCTTTCTGGATTTTCATCAGGTTTTGAGTGATGAGCGAACAGATGTCAGGACAGTTGGTGTAGATAAAACCCATGACCACATATTTGCCCTGCAGGTCATCGGGAAAGGTTATATCTGTGCTGTCCTGATCCAAAAGTTGAAAGGACGCATCACCCATATCATCAATAACCTCAGGGCTGTTGCCACATGCGTAAAAGAATACCGGCAGTAAAAAAATTAATAGTTTTTTCATAGTTTGAATGTAAGGAACTTCAGGAATAACTTAGAGATTGTGACAACAAGTATAAACCTTTTTAAAATTCCGGTATGAATAACAGAGCCAAGATCTTAGTTGCCACTTTCATTACAATGCTGATCTTTATTGGCATTGCCTGTCAGCCTCAGCAATCCCAAGATTCAGTTTCTGAAACTGAAACCCATATGGATTCTGATGAGGACTACGCGAACACGGTTCCACTGATCTACCACATGTCGTTTATTCAACGCTATAGTACCAAACTGTACTTTGCCGGTTTAGAAGAGAACTGGGGATTAGCTGATATCTACGCCCATGAACTGGAAGAGCTTTCTGAAGTGATCAGTGAAGGCAATATGATGGACGATGGTATTGATATAAGCAATCTAATGGAAACCATGTTACCACCAGAGCTCGAAAAATTAGAAGAAGCTATCGACAATAAGAACCTGACGATGTTCAAGCAGAATTACGAGAACATGATTCAAACCTGTAATCAGTGTCATCAGGCGGCTGATTATGGACTTGTCAAGATCACTATTCCGAAACAAAACCCATTCAACCAGGATTTTTCAGCCCCTTCTGAGTAACCCAAATCAGTGCTGATGCGTAATTTCATGGCTGTGATCATCACAAGGCTCAAACTCAAATTCCAGTGTACTGTGTGAGATGTGATAATCATCATGTAGTACCTGTTTGATTGCAGATTTTATTTCCTCCATGAGATGCAGGTCTTCCTTCTGTATCACAATATGACTTTCCAGCAGGGTACTCGCCTCATCCAGCCTCCACACATGTACATGATGCACTCCACACACTTTATCAATTTTCTGCATGGAGCCGGTCAGTTCAGAAATATCAATATCCCCGGGTTTTGCCTCCATTAAAATTTCAATAGCCTCCCGAAGCATATGGTAGCTGTGCCACATGATGTATGAACCGATTATGAGAGTCAGGATGGCATCCACAATGTACCATTCGTACTTAATGATGAGCCACCCACCTACAATTACCCCTACCGACGAGATTGCATCAGACAGAATGTGAATAAATGCCGCCCGCATATTCAGATCATCTTTAGAATTTTTCCAAAGCAGCGCAGCTGTTATGAGATTGGCGGCAAGACCAATCATTGCCACCCAGAACATGGTTAACCCATCAATGGTCTCCGGGACAAAAAACCTCTCAACACCTTCTTTAATAAGAAAAAGAGCCACGATCACAAGGGTGATCAGGTTGACGAAAGCTCCTATGATCTCAGCCCTTTTATAACCAAAGGTCTTAGAAGAATTTGCGCCCTTTTTGGCAATTTTTTTGGTCACCAAAGTGGTCACCAGAGACATGGCATCATTGAAGTTATGAACCGCATCTGAAAGAAGAGAAAGGCTGTTGGCGATAATTCCACCGATCACCTGTGCAAGGGTAATAGTAAGGTTCAAAAATATAGACACCCACAGTTTCCAGATGGATGAGTCATCTATTTTCGGATGATGGTGGTGTTGGTGATTATGTCCCATTTTAATTTAATATGGCCTGAGCGCTGTATAAATTTAATTTAACCGGGTTTAAGATTTTAAATTTTCGAACAACCTTCTTTACGAATTCAAAAGAGTTGTTGCCGAATTATGATCTTAACCCAGGTACCAAATGCCAAAACTACCGATCAGCGTTATAACAAATAAGATATATGCCTGCTTCACAGGTTTGTCGGGCAAGTAATTGTACAAAGGGTTTTCTGTGAAGAATTGTTCCAGCTGTTCACGTCTCGTTTTTTCGTTTTCATCCAGGTCATCTTCTTTTTTAACCAACACTTCTGCATCACCCTGAATCTCTTCCAGACTCTCGTTTAAAAATCCGGCGATGGTGTACTGATCCACCTTTCCAAGCTTGCTGACGATTAGATACGCAGGTGTACCAACCATAAAAATGGCAATACTGACCACTGATTTATCCCAAACAGTAAGCTCTACAAATTCCCCCAGCGACATGCTTATGAATGCTGCAAGACCCATTATGCTAAGAAGAGCACTTAAAATAAGCCTTAATTTCCAGTTTTGTATTCCTTCCAGTAGTATTTCAGATCCCTTCATAAACTGCTATTCAAAATATTAAAAAAGAATATGTGTAACGCTTTGATAGTTTTCAAGATTTTTTAGCCTTCCATTCATCCAGCAATAACCGCATAAGTGAACGAGCTGCCGACTTAGAAATTTCATCCAGCTTCTCAGGCTCCAGCTGATCGTCAACTTCATAGGTCACAGCATCAATACCAAAGGTATGATAAAACCAATTTTTTGCGATCGGTGAACTAGTATCAAATTCCTCAACGGTGAACTCTACGTCCTCATTGTCCTCTTTAATGAGCTTGATCCATTTTTGGGTAATGTTATCAGGCTTCGTCTTAATATCTTCATTAATGGGATAAAATAGGTTCTCATTTGTAGAATGAAAATCGATCGCGTAGAACATAATTCTTTTGTTATGGCCTTTCATCCATGAAAGAGCATTTCGAATCACTTTTGTTTCAGGTTGGTTGAAATTTTCCCAATCACGGTTCAGATCTATCCCTCCTGCATTATGTCGCCAGTGACCAAGATCGACTCCATCGGGATTGATCATTGGAAATGCCTTCACTACAAAGGTATTCCTGAACTCTTCAGCCAGTTTAGAATTAGAAGTCAACTCCTCCAGAAAAATAAGTGAGGCTATATATCCCGTCACTTCGGGTGGGTGCTGTCTTCCGACAATTGCCAAAACAGGAGCTGTTTGATCAGGTTCGACCTCTGTAATTTCAAGCTCCAGGATCTCCCTCCCCCTTTTTGAGAGCCCGGCACTTCTCAGTTTCACATAATCATGAGCAGTGACACCACGTTCTTCCAATTCTGCCTCTAAATCGGTTGTTGTCTGAAGGGGCTGTGCCGATACGTAAACAGGATCTTCATTTAATTCCAGCTCTATGATAGCTGTACCGTCAGTTGAGTCATATTCAAAAGCCAATTCCTCGTACTCATTGGCTTGAACCGAATCCAAACTACCCGGTTTATGTAATTTAGGAACATACCGATGTATGGCATCCTGATAATTAATCTTTATTTTAGCTATCCTGAGGGTGTCACTCCATATCTTAAAAGCAAACCATGGACTGTTATTGATCGGCGCATTTTCAGGTTGTATAAAAACCTCGAACAAAGTATCATTCTTCGCAAAAAAATCATTGAGACGCGCACCTTCAAATTCATTCGAAACCCAAACTTTTGGAAAACCGGCACCGATTACCCGCTTATATTGTGGGATCAGCTCTTTGTCTGTAGTATTTGTTACATCAGGCGGATCGTATGAAAAACCTGTAAATTCCTCTGTACTTTTACAGGATGACAACATTAAAAGCAGAGAGACTAAAATCAGTGCTTTACGCATGTAAATGAAGGCTTTTAAACTTTGACATTATATCCTCAAAAATCGGATAACGGTTACCAAGATAGCAAACATTCGGATATACTTAACATTCAAATAACGGTTTCTATTTCCTGACATCAACTATGCATAAAGCAACTCAATTTATCTTATTGTTATTGGGACTCATGATTTTACCTTTGAGTTTGGCTATTGCTCAAGATCAGGATGAGGAACCTACTCTGCCCCGAGTTTGGAGTGTAGACTTCAAGGGGAATACTACTTACGATGATATGGTTCTACAAAACATCATTCTGAATGAATCGCCCTCTCGGTTAAAAAAAATGGCTTTCTGGAAAAATCCGGGTATGAAACTCAACGAAAATGAAGTCCGACGTGATGTGATCCGAATCGAAAGATTTTATCAGCGCCGGGGGTTCGATGATGTAGAGGTGAGTTATGAGATTCAGTCTCTGAACAAAGATTGGAAAAAAGAGATTTTGTTCACTATTACCGAAAATAAACCCATTCGCATTTCAGAGGTAAACTTCAGTATCAATGCCAATGAAGAAAACCGTGAACTGATAGCCGGTAATAACCGGTTCAATACTATCAGAGAGCGATTACCGTATCGTAAAGGAGAGCGATATGAGGTCATAAATGAGACCGAAGTAAAGGCAAATTTAACCGGTGCTCTTAACAACCTTGGGTTTCCATATGCGAGCAGTTTAGTTCAGGCTGAAATAGACAGTATTGCAAAATCTGCCGTGGTTAATATTGAGGTTACTTCGGGCATCAGGGCTCGATTTGATACCGTTACTGTAGAAGGTGAAGAAACGCTGGCAGCAAGATATATAGCTCGCGAAACAGGCATTAAAGTTGGCGAGTACTTTAGCAACGATCAGCTCAGAGAAGCACAACGGGAAGTTTTCAGCCATCATCTGCTTCGTTTCGCTATCGTATCATTACCGGAGCAGCCTCAGGATTCCACCGTTACTGTGAAAGTGAGAGTAAAGGAATCTCCTTTGCGTACAGTACAGCTGTTATTTGGAATCGGGAACCTAACACGACTTGATGACGGCTGGGCCGATTTCTATAAACTTTTCAGAGGCCGGGCTTCATGGACTCACAGAAATGTACGTGGAAAGGGAGAACGATTTACCATTTCAGCCAGTGCGTCTGCTATCGAACAACGGATGAGCACCGATTATCTATTCCCCTATCTATTCAATACAAAGTCTTCTTTTGTTTCCTCCCCTTTTATCAGTCACCAACTTGAACCCTCCTATGAGATCTTCAGAGGTGGTATCACGAACAGTTTTGTGTATCAATACAGCTCCAATTTGACCGCATCTGTATCCTATGAGTTTACGCTCAACAACGAATCGACACTTAATTCTCAGGAAAGTCTGCCCGACAGTATTCAGTCATATAATACGTCTTCTTTTAACCTCAACGGTTTTTATTCTAATGGGTTGAACCGGGGACGAAGCGGCTGGTCTATTCAGCCTTTCTGGGAATTATCAGGTCTGTTTAGTGAATCTACTTTTAGCTTTCAAAAGGCTGGCCTCGATACAAAGAAATTCACTCCGCTAACTAACAGCATTGTTTTTGCGAATCGGGTAAACCTTGGGGGCATTTATTTCTCAAAAAATGACACCCTTCCATCCAATATTCGGCTATATAGCGGCGGTACAAATTCTGTACGCGGCTGGAACCGACAGGAACTTGGCCCCAAAAGAGCCATCCTTGATGCTAACGGAAATTTCGACCGGTATGTGCCGATCGGGGGGCGGGGCAGCTTCAGTTTCAACAGTGAATTCAGATTCAGTTTCGACAGCTTTATTAAAGGGTTTGGAATGGCTGCTTTTCTGGATGGCGGTCAGGTATGGAGAAATTTTAGCGATATCACATCTACACCTTTTCTTTTTGGTACCGGGGGCGGCTTTCGATATCAGTCACCTATCGGACCGTTACGGATTGACATTGCCTATAAAGTAAACCCAACAGATGAGGACCTTCAGATCTATCAGGGTACTGATTATGGCAATGCCTGGGATCGTTGGGGCATTCACTTCAGCATAGGACAGGCATTTTAATGAGTGAGACTAAACAACATATCACTGAAAAAGTCTGGCTTAAAAGAACAGCGTGGATCGTACTATCAATCATTATCCTACTGCTGGGACTTCGTTTATCTTTTAAAACAACTTTCGTCCAAAATTTTGCCAAAAAGCAGCTCATATCTGTGGCAAATTCATCTATCAACGGCACCCTTGATATTTCTTCCATTCAGGGTGATCTGTGGAACGACTTTAATGTTAATGGTATCACTATAACCGACCTGGCTAATGATACCCTGCTCACCGTCTCAAATATTCAGGTCAGCCATTCCCTGTTAAAACTCATGGGTTTAACCTATGAAAGTTCGCTTATTTCCATTGATGGACTGAAGATGTACCTGGAAGAAGACAGCGCCGGTACTTTCAACGTACAGCAACTGATTCCTCAGGATACCACTTCAAGCAAATTACCCGTAAACCTTGATCTGCAGGATATCCGTTTGCTTAACTCGGCGGTCTATGTAAACTCACCTTCCTATCTGCCGGATGAAAAATTATCTGTTACAGAACTTAATGCACGAGCACAGCTTCAGATGTTTGAAGAATTCTCAGCCAGCCTCAATGAACTTAATCTCATAATCAACGAGGGAAGTTTACCCAATTCGATTGACCTCAATGCCTCAGCCAGTTACAAAGGAGATCAAATTACACTAAATGAGCTGATCATAGGAACAGGCAGGTCTTTCCTGGAAGCCAATGCTACTACAGATCTTCAGGATTCAACATTGAACGCCGCATTTCAGGTCGCCCCGTTTTCTTTTTCAGACCTTAAGCCTTATATCGATCAGCCTCTTCCCGATGAAGATCTTCAACTTTCATTGACAGTAAAAGGAACCTTCGATTCTTTTGATATCGAGCTCACAGGTGATGGCACCGGCTTTGATGATCTATTGCTTGTAACCACTCTATCGCTAAATGAGCAACCCTCCCTGAAAAAAGTTGGCTTGAGTGGCAAAAATATTGATATCGGATATTACACCGCTGATTCTATTGATGCAAAGATCTCCGGTTTTCAAGTCACAGCTGAAGGTTACCTAGATCGGGATCTTGAAGATGCGAACATGACCTGGGGCTTTACGCTGGATAATATCAGTTACGACAACTATAAGCTCCAAACCCTGCATGGTAGCGGTACACTGAAAAACGGAACCGTTTTAGCTAATGTGGAAATGCGAGACGGTCAGCAGTCCATAGTCCTTAACACTGATATTGAGGATATCTTCAGCACAAATCCGGAATGGCTTATAGATCTAGTGGTTACAAAATTAGACCCTGCCCGCTGGATGAAAGCTCCTGAAATGAGCGGTGTTATTTCACTGAACGCACGAGCTCACGGAAATGGATTTTCTTTGAGTGACCAACCCTGGGAATATGCTATCTTCAAACGTAAGATCCCCGTGGCAACCAATGATCCCCTGAAAGCTGATTTTGGAGACCAAATACCGCTACAGACTGAACCGATCGAACTGGCAGGATATCGGATTCCTGATCTTTCTCTTACCGGCTCCATCAACTCGGATATGCTAACTTCGAAAGGCTTCGTTGACCTATTTGACAACAGGGTTAATATCAGAGCGTCCATTCAGCAGCTTCTACAAGAAACACGTTTGTTTTCATTTGAGAGCTCCACAAACTCATTCAACATTGCAGATCTCCCCAACCTTGAGTCATTACCGAGCTCCATCAACCTGAACGTTACCGGCAGCGGCATCTTTACCGATACAGAAAACCTAAGTCTCGAAACATTGGTGAAGATCGATTCAAGCAGTATCAATGGTGCTTCGATTGATTCCTTAACCATTGATGCGGAACTGCAGGATAACATACTGAGAGTCAGAAATGGCCAACTCGCCAGTGAAGTCATTGCAGGTAGTTTTTCAGGACGCCGCAATCTTATTGACCGTACAGATCCCGACAATAACTTTAGCCTTAACATGAAAATTCTGAACCTTCAGCCTGTTGCATCATTAGCCGGTGCAGAAGTGCTTGAGGCGACCGGAACCCTCACGGGAAAAGTCAGTGAAGTGGTTGAAAACGAGCTGCTTTTTGACGGGGATGTATCTCTGTCTGATATTCGTTACGACTCCCTTTTTACAGCTAATAAAATATCCGGATTAACAAAAATATCGATACGTGATGAATATGGCTTCGATTTTTCACTGAATATAGAACAGCCAATAATAAATGATATTCCGCTTCAGGATGTCACATTTCAAACTATTGGCGTTTCAACAAACGAATTCATGTCTGGTTACTTCAATTTAGACATAATCAGTGAAGATGCCGGTGAGATCTTACAATCCGGTGATTTTGCCGTAAACCTTAGTACCCTGAGAACTGAGCTAAGCTGGAATTCTATGGAATTTAGAACCCCGCACAGACACTGTTACTGAAGCAGCCATTCAACCTGGTGTATGAAGATGCAAGCATTAAGACCGACACCCTTCGTTTAGGCTCGGAAGATGAAGCTTACCTCAACTTTGCGGTTCCATACGCTGACACCCTTTCCCAGCGTTTCTGGATGGAGGCCAATAATTGTGACTTTGGTGTTATTCAAGAGACCATTTTTAATGAACGGTTTGTAGATGGGGTGCTTTCAGGCGGCCTTGCACTGGAAATTTCGGACAGCACATTTGCAGGAAATGGAGCATTGAACATTGAAAATCTGTCTTATTTAGGTACTCAAGCCGAGCGCTTTTCTTTAGACTTTTACCTCAGGGATAAAAGATTAAACACCGCTTTGAGTATCATCATGCAAGGTGAAGAGAAAGTAAGCGGCAGCCTTGATGTCCCATTCGTTCCGGAATCACCTGTAAGTTTATCGGATTCCTTTTTTAATGAGCCTGTATCCGGGTCATTCCGAATTGCTCCAATTGCACTGAATGAAATAAAAGGCATCCTTGAGGAATTTCAGTTCACACAAACTAGTGGCATTCTTTCTTTTGAAGGCGTACTTAGTGGAACAGCCGGAGAACCTGATTTTAGTGGGAATTTCAATCTGTCCAAACCTACTCTTTCCGGGATTCCTATCGATTCAGCTTCGGCAAACTTTAAATACGATCATACTCAAAAGAACTTAACCGCTTTAACGCGTATAGATGCCCGTGGTCAACGCGCTGCATCCATAGATGCCAAGATCCCGATCTCAATGGACTTCAGTACCTTTGAAGTACAAATGCCGGGGCCTGAGGATTCATTAAGCGTGAATCTCGTCACTGATAATTTCAACCTTTCGGTGTTCAATGATTTTCTCAACAAACAATACACCAGAAACCTTCGTGGTATGCTGAATGCCGATATTAAAGTATCCGGCACTAAGTCCGATCTTATATCAAATGGATATCTGAGATTGGAAAATGGTCATTTATCAGTACCAATTGCGGGTATTACTTTGACTGATATCAGCTCAGAAATTCAGCTAATGAAAAATGGCCAGCTTGAATTGCAACATTTTGCCATGAAAAGTGGAAATGGTAATTTTACAGCCTCCGGTGCTATTGACCTCGAAGGTATAACCCCTACAAATTTAAGTATAGATGCAAAAGCCTCTCGATTCAAACTGGCAAATACTGATGACTATAATCTCACCATTGACCTGAATAGTAACATTTCAGGTGATCCGATTCGACCTAAAGCCTCCGGATCTTTCACCATTAAAAACGGATTCGTTTACTTACAGAATTTCGGTGAAAGATCAGTTGAAGAGATACAGCTTGAGGAAGAAGAAACCTTTTCATTCAGTCCATATGATTCACTGGCAATGGATATGACTTTTGTGATCGAGCGGGATTTCTTTATTCGTAACAGTCGATACCTGGATATGGAGATCGAACTTAACGGGGAACTTGAGGCACAAAAACAAACAGCCGGAGACTTACAACTGTTCGGTACTCTTGATGCCGGAGATGGTTACGTGCGGCCGCTTGGCAAGCAGTTCAATCTTGAAGAAGGTAATTTCACTTTCAGCGGGCCGCTTGAAAACCCTGATATCTTTATTAACACCAGTTATATCCCACAAGGCAGTCAAAAACAAGGTAATCCCATTACCTTGTACTATATTATCGAAGGAACGGCACAGGATCCAAAATTCAGGTTCGAAAGCGAACCTCAAATGGAGCAGCAGGATATCATATGCTATACCCTGTTCAACAAACCATGCTATGCCCTGGACTCCTGGCAACAGGTGGTGAGTGGTGGTGGCGGATCATCCCCAACCGATCTTTTGGTAGGTGTGCTATTGGATGAGGTGGAAGCTCTTGCCACTCAGGAATTGGGTATTGATGTGGTTCAGATCGAGACATCCAATACAGGGTCGGGTGCGGGTACAACTACCTCAATAAAAACCGGGTGGTATCTGAACCGGAGAACTTTCTTTGCCATCATCAATGAGATCACAGGAGCAACCCCTGAGACGATGTTCATTCTTGAGTACATGCTAAGTAATAACCTGGATCTTATTCTCACTCAGGGTGATGAACGGCAGCAGGGTATCGATCTTCGCTGGCATTACGACTATTGATCAGTGTTATGGTGTTTAAGTGCTACGGTTTCATTATATAAAACCGTAACACTTAAAAATTACATTGTTCTCCCCGGCAGCATTCCTCGGCATTGGTTCCGCAGGCTGAACATTGTCCGTGCCCGTGAACCCATACCAAATCCGCTTCCTGTCCACAGAATAAACACCTTCTTTTTGCTTTTGTATGAGCCTGATTAGCTTTCTTTGCTATGTCGTGTTCTTTAATCCTGTGTGAGTTCATCATAGGCTACTTGTACATTTGCACTTAAAGGTAATCTCCAGCCGGGAGCTTTAAATTCCTCAAAGCCATCCAAAGTTTCAATGTCAGCCAGCTCTTCTTTTGATCTTCCGGCTTCGATGCCATTTTTTGTATACTCGATCAAAGCCGTCAGAAAATCACGTTTAACCATTAGATCTTCCCGGGAACCGGTGATGCCATATTCTGCATTTCCGTGACCAAAAATATACATCGCATCACTAGGTAATTCATCAGCCACAGTTTCAAGTGTGGTGATCCAGTTTGATATAGAGGCCCCTGAGCCTCTGTCAATGAAAGGATGGGCACGATTAAAGATCAGGTCACCCATATGTGCCACATTAGCTTTCTCAAAAAACACCACGGAGTCTCCGCCGGTGTGAGCCGGACCGTAATGTTTGAGGTGAATGGTTTCATCACCCACTGATTCTGTCCATGAAGTTTTATAGGTAGTGTTCGGATAAACCTGTGCATCAAGTGCTTCCTGTCCACTTCGTTGCGCTGCTGCCTTTTGCAATTCCGGTACATTCTGATGAGCTACGATCTTCCCTACCCTGTCTTTAAAAACCGGATTACCCGCTGTGTGATCGCCATGATGATGGGTATTGATGAGCATATCAAATGCAACATCCTTCATTTCCTCAAGACCGTTAATACAGGTTTGTGCCGATTCCGGAAACTGGGAATCAACAACCACGATACCATCATTATTAACAAGCCAGCCAATGGTTCCACCTCTTCCAACAAAGGTTCCCACATTTCGGCGAAGTGTCGTAAAGGGACTGTCCTGCCCCAATTGAAAGAGTTTGTGAAATGGAACAGTAGCTGCAGCTCCCATTAAAGCAGACTTGAGCAAGAAATCGCGGCGATTCATGGAATATTCGGTTTATTGAGTCTTTGATTTAGCGCAATAAACGAAAAAAATTTAAATATTCATTCCTGGGAATTTCCTAGTGATCATCTCGTGTCGACGCAGAGCGTCAGGCACGAGGCCGGGATTCGATATTTGTTGTGATTTTCTTTATCAAACCATTCGTCCAAGCGGGACGCTTGAACTAGTCTTGTTATTAATTTCTACTCCTCTTCCACTGCACTATATAGACCTCGCTACGACGCTCTGCGTTATAGCGTATGATTACAACTACACTATCCCTATTGACACGTAAACTACTAGGCAACAATCAAACCTATAGCACTACGTACAACCTCTAACTCATACCGCGATAGCGGCCGGGCTTGTGGTTTATGGCAAGGATGACATTAAGCGCTACGGCCGCCAGTACGGAAAACGCCAGGGCTTTCCAGTCCACAACAAAGAAAGCAGCGAGTATGATAAGCGTATCAGCCGCCATTTGAAATTTTCCCGCACTGATCTGAAAGTACTCCTGTACGTAGATGGAAAGAATATTCAGACCACCAAGACTTGCTTTATGCCGGAAAAGCATCAACAATCCACTTCCGATCAAAAACCCACCAAATATAGCTGCAAACCACGGATTGATCTCCCCGAATTCAAAGATCGTGGGTATGAATTCAGTCAGGAATGAAACCCCGGAAACAGCGATGAAAGTCTTTATTGTAAAATCCCAGCCCAGCTTTTTAACAGCCAGAATATAGAACGGCAAGTTGATCACAAAAAAGATGGGGCCAAATGTGAGCGGGGTGGTGTATTGCGTCAAAAAAGCCACACCGGCGGTTCCGCCGATCAGGAAATTCATGTGGGAAAAGATAGCGATCCCGAATGCAGCCAACAGTGAACCGATTATGATACCCTGAATGTCATCCACTATCGAGTGCTTTTCGATTTTCCTGGTCTTCTCCTCCTCTTGTGTTTGCTCTATCGTTTCGTTTTTAGTTTTCCCGTTTTCTTTATCAGTATTCATTTAGGTCAGTTCATCGTCTCTGATCAAAAGCAGAATCGCTGCATGTGGTATGATCAGATACGTTTCATTTTCAAATTCAATTTCGTAGGCTTGATTTTTCAGGAAGATGGCTAAATCACCCTCCATTGCCTGCATTCCAATGTATTTGGTATTAGTGCTCCCTTTCCATGTTTCTTCAATATCGGTGTTGGGAATAGGATAACCGGGTCCTGTCTTCAGGATATACCCGCTCTGGATATCCTCCTTTTCCTTCACAGTAGCCGGAAGTACAAGACCGCTCCGCGTATGCGTCTCCATATCGCGGGGCTTGATGAGAACGCGGTCACCAACTACGACAAATTTCTCAATTGAGTTCAGATATTCCTGTATCATGTAACTTCAAAATTTTTGTCTAAAGATACGGAATTTGAGACTTATGAAAACCGTTAGAACAGTTCAAATTTCAAACCAAAACGCACTTAATTGCCTGTAATGAATAAGCGTTCTAAAAGCGACCCGATGCACAACAAACTGGTGGTCATCACCGGTGCCAACTCCGGAATTGGGTATGAGACTACCAAAGCACTGGCACAAAAAGGAGCCTTTATTATTATGGTCTGCCGGAATGAGGATAAGGCAGAATCAGCCCGAAAGCAGATCATTGAAGAAACAGGTAATTCAGGTTTGGAGATCGTTTTGTGTGACTTTTCCATTCAGTCCGAGATCCATCAAGCTGCTAAAAAGATCAATGGCCAATATGAGAAGATCGATGTTCTTATCAATAACCATGGTTTTTTGGCCTCAGAAAAAGAAGAAACAGTAGACGGACTTGAAATGAGCTTTGCCGTCAATCATATCGGTTATTTTCTATTCACCAAATTACTGCTCGAAAAGATCAAAGCCGCTGATAGTGGCCGTATTATTAGTGTTGCCTCAGAAGCTCACCGTGCCGGCACCTTTGATCCCGAGAATATTCAGCTTCGCGAAGGTTATTCACCTTGGAAGGCTTACGGCAACTCCAAGCTATACAACATTCTCTTCACCAAAGAACTGGCTGATCGCCTGGTGGATACCAACGTTACAGCCAATTGCCTGCATCCGGGAGTGGTGGCATCAAACTTTGCCCAAAGCGGAAGCTGGATCATGAAAACCCTGTTCAACATCGGTAAGCTTTTCTTCATATCTCCTGAAAAAGGAGCTGATACATCGATCTATCTGGCAACCTCACCCGAGGTTGAAGAGACCAATGGAGCTTATTTCAAAAACAAAAAAGTAGCCACACCTTCTTCCACAGCCCGTGATCCTGAAGCCGCAAAAGAACTGTGGGAGATCAGCGAAAAACTTTGCTGCGTTTAAAGCTTTATATCAGCTCAACGAAAATTCACCTTGGTTACAATTATACCAACCAACATAACTACCGCTGATATGATGATATGATTATAATCTCCGGTACTGATCGCAAAATCTGCTCCGAATGCTTCAAATGATTCAGATTCTTCATAATATTGCCATCCATAATAGATGATACCCAAAACGCCCCCAATGGTCAGTATTCTTCCTATTGATTCTTTCATAATACTCCGAATTTTATTCTGTTTTCTTTATTAAACCCGTCTCAGAATACTTTGTTTCGGTAAAAAATTCAATTAAAGCTTTATAAATAATATAACTTCACATAAAAAAGCCCTCACATAATGTAAGGGCTCATCTAAAAGTCTTTATAAATACCTACTGAAACTTTAAAAATAGCTTAGTGGGAGGAGTAAACGCTGGTTGATCCGTCGTTATGAACAAGAAGCACATCATAGCTTTCAGGGGCCCGACCCGGTGTTTCCATTCCCGGTGATCCGATCGGCATACCCGGCACGGCAAGTCCAATAGCATCAGGTTTTTCTCTGAGCATACGTTCTACATCGGCTCGTGGCACGTGACCTTCCACCACATATCCTTCTACGATTGCCGTATGGCAGGAAGCCAGCTCTCTGGTGATTCCGTTATCACGTTTGACCTGCATCAGAACGGGAACCGGAACTTCTTCCACGGCAAAATCACCCTCATGCATGTGATCTCCCCATTTAGTACAGCATTCACAACCTGCGTTTTTATACATTACTACTTCGGTGCCACTGGTAAAAAGGTCACTGGGCGATTCATTGCCCGGCCAGAATAAAAAGGCCGCCACACCGGCTGTTATCAGTAAACCAAGGATCAGGATCTTGTTATTGCTCATAGCTCTAATAAATAAAATTTTTGAATAGGATTTCGCTAAAGATAACCTTCTTGCAGTAAATTTGTTTTATGCTGAATTATGAAAGTTTGTTAGGGTGATTTTCGTTCAGTAGTGTTCTAAATAGAGTACATATTGAATGGCAAGAGGCGGAGCCTCAGTGTTGCATTCCGGAGCAGAGCGCCGGAACGAGAACAAGAGCAAAGTCTCCGACTTACAATAAGAAAAATCAACTAATTTTTGTTATTCGTTAATGGTGTAATGGTTAATCTAATACCTATTAACGATTATACCATTAAGCAAGCCTAATCCAGCTCTGCCTTTCCCAACCGCTTGGAGTTGAGTACCACATTAATGGAACTGAAGGCCATGGCCGCCTCAGCCAGTAAGGGATGCAGCATACCCACCACGGCCAATGGGATCATGATCAGGTTATAGAAAAAGGCCCAGAACAGGTTCTGTTTGATCTTGGTGAAGGTGGCTTTACTGAGATTTATCGCTCGTAAAACCCCGGGCAGGTCGCCTTTCACTAGTACAATATCGCCGGATTCAATAGCCACATCGGTTCCTGTTCCGATGGCAATACCGACATCCGCCAAAGTTAGCGCCGGGGCATCATTGATGCCGTCTCCTACCATGGCTACCACCTTTCCGGTTTGCTGCAGTTTCTTGATCTCATCCGATTTCTGATCCGGCAATACTTCGGCTATCACCTCATCGATACCCACCTTATCGGCGATGGCCCGACCGGTCTTGGCATTATCGCCGGTCAGCATGATGGTTTTCAATCCCAGTTTCCGGAATTCGCTAATGGCCTCCCGGCTGTCTGACTTCACCTCATCGGCTATACCCAGAATACCCAACAGGTTGCCGGACTGACTAACATAAACCACTGTTTTAGCCTCTTCCTCAAGTTGTTGCTTTTGCTGAGTTCTCTCTTCAGTGATCTCAGCTCCCAATTCTTCCATCAGTGAAGCTGTTCCAATTCCGACCGCACCATCACCCACAATAGCTTTCACCCCTTTTCCGGTGATACTTTCAAAACCGATCGATTTCTTCAATTCGATATCTCTTTCTGAAGCTGCATTGACTACGGCCCGGGCAAGCGGATGCTCCGAATTATTTTCAACGGAAGCAGCCAGATTCAGTAGTTCCTCCTCAGAAATATCTCCAAAGGAGATCACATCAGTCACTTCCGGTTTTCCCTTGGTGATGGTGCCCGTTTTATCCAGCACGATGGTATCCACATCCTTCATCCGCTGTATGGCTTCTCCCTTACGGATCAAGATCCCATTTTCGGCTCCAAGTCCTGAACCGACCATGAGAGCTGTTGGTGTGGCCAGACCCAGTGCACACGGACAGGCTATGACCAGCACCGCGATCATCGCGTAAAAAGCCAGGGCTGTGGAACCCAGATCAGGATTCACCCACGGAATAAAATCAGAAGCCCAAACTACAAGACCACCAAAAAAGTCCGGAAACACCAGCCAGGCCGTCAGGGTTGAAAGTGCCAGCAAAAGCACCACCGGCACAAAAACGTTGGTCACCCGGTCGGCAAAATCCTGTATCGGGATCCTGGAGCCCTGAGCTTCTTCCACCATTTTGATCACTTGATTCAGAAAAGTGTCCTTACCGACCTTGGTGGCTTTCACTTTAAGCACGCCATTAGTGTTCAAAGTGGCCCCGATGACCTCATCGCCTTCGGTTTTCTCCACCGGCATGGATTCCCCCGTAGCAATAGATTCATCCACACTGCTCTCACCTTCCAGCACTTCCCCATCAGTCGGGATCTTTTCTCCCGGGCGAACCAGCATCACGTCACCGATCTTAAGTTTGTTAACCGGAATCTTGATTTCTTCCCCATCTCTGATAACCGATGCTTCCTTGGCACCCAGCGTCAACAGTTTTCGAATGGCTTGAGAGGCACTGCCTTTGGCTTTGGTCTCGATATACCGGCCGGTGAGGTGGAAGGCCATGATCATACCGCCTATCATAGCGAAGCTGTGGAAATCGGCCCCGATCCCAAAGGCATGCAGCAGTTTTACAAAGCCGGTGGATAGGGCTGCCAGAGAGCCCATCGCGATCAGCACGTCCATATTTGGGCTCAGGTTTTTGGTTGACCTCCACGCACTTTTCAGGGTTTCCAATCCCGGGACAAAAATGGCAAAACCTGCCAACAGGATCATTCCGGATTCCATCCCTATCATACCGAACAACATATAATCGGCGATCCACATAGGCAGCATCCATGCCAGCATAATGATGGTTGGAACCCACGACCATATCATATTTTTTCGGGCCGTATCCAGTTTCTTTTGTTCCCGTTCCTCAGCCTGTTTGGCTTTGTCTTCTGTTTCCTCTGAATGTTGGCGCACCAACGTAAAGCCTGCCCTGGTGACAGCCTCATCAAAGGTCTCTATGGGGATATCGCCCTCATACTCTACCGTGGCAGATTCCGTAGCCAGATTTACCTGTGCGGATTCCACTCCTTCCAGGGCTTCCAGCTGTTTATCTACAGCATTGACGCAACCGGCACAATGCATACCATCAATTTGGAACGTGGTTTTTTTCATGGGTAATAGATTTATGAGATTTATTTAAGCTTCTTAGTCATCAATTCGGACCGGAGATCCGGGCATGCGTTCCCAACCCTGAGGTTGGGAACGAGTATTATTAAGCCAATACATTTTTATTTGGTCATTCCCGCGCAGGCGGGAATCCAATAGATAGCACTTATTCAACAGTTGAATTATATCCACCTATTAGATTTCAGGCATTCGCCATAAAATGACTTTAAATTGCCTCTGAAGTTATTTCGAAACACCCGTCATCTGGTAACCGGCCTCTTCCACGGCCTTTTTGAAGTCTTCTTCTTTCACTTCATTCTCATCATAATCTACTTCAGCGATGCCCTTTTCTAAATTAGCGATCGCGGTTTTAACTCCGGGCAGTGCCGCAAGGGTATTCTCTATCGTGTTCACGCATCCGGAACATCCCATTCCGTCAATATTCAAAGTTATGGATCTCATGGTGTTTCTTGTTTTTGAGTGTTTATTTCAAATCAAAGATACAGAAGCTGTTATAATCATAAATGCTGAATCTGTACTCATGTTTATCAAATTTTGTCTGTAGATATGTTTTTTTAAAACTGTGTTCTAATTTCCAGATTTTCTTTATTTATAGATTATTGTGCTTTATAAAGGATTCTACTTGGACCGGAGGTCCGGGTATGCATTCCTAACCGGGTGGTTGGGAATGAGTTAAAATATTTACCATCATGAGAAACCTTTTTTTACTTACTGTAACCATAATGTTTGTAACACTACAAAGTGGTTATCCACAATCAAATTATTGCCCCCAAAGTTTAGAAGAAGCAGAAAATGCACTTTTCAAATTTCTTCAAACAGAAGCTCAAATAGAATCTCTTGAAAATTTATTGAAAATTAATTTTGCAAAAAACCCTAAAGATAAAGTGCGCCCATTAACGGATGAGACTGACAAAGTTATTTGCCAGTTATTAAAATCTAACTTGCATTGGCTGAGTGATTATAAATCTTACTCTTTTTATACTCTAAATGACAATTACTTTATAGTACTCTATAAATTAGATACCGAAAACAATTTTGAGCTCATCGAAATACCGATAATTAATAAAGAGTATATGGCTGTCGGAAGTTTTATAAGTAATTACTAACCTTTTATTCATATGAATGATATCAAAACAGTTTTACTGTCTGGATTATTATTAATTCTCTTTTTTCAGGGGTGCACCGATGATTCAAGATTATCTAAAGAAAACGATATTGTTATAGCTTTTGCAGAGGAAATGCTAAACCCAGACGATAAGGTCTTTGCCAGATACAGAGAAAATATTGATATATACAAACGCCTTCTAGACTTTCCACTTTCTGCACAAAAGATTCAGACTTCCTTTGATTGGAAAAACCACTCTAATAATATTGAAATGCTGGTTAGTACAATTGAGATAGATGAGTGGAATAATCAGATTGAAAAGTATAAACCAGGAAAAATTGAGGCTAACATAGATACTTCAAGAATTGAAAGAGAATTCAGAAGTTCTGGGGGTTATTTTTCTGATGATAAATTTATTCCGGATCCACTTAATGTTAAGGGGAAAACTTACATAATAAGCCGTCCGATAGTTGGAAACAGATTCGCTTTAATCTTTTATGATCTTTCGTATGAGTTAAATAGCTTATCCGGAGGAGGTATCATACTTAACCTTCGAAATAATGAATGGGTAATTATTGGTACTAAAACATTTGTCTCTACGCCTTGACACATTTACATAAAGATCTTCAGCATGCTTCTATCAATTATATACTTAGATTGATTTATTAATTAAAGTAAATCAAGTTGAATACATATCATTTAAGTGAGGTGGAAATGCAAAGAACACAACAACTTCTAACTTTAACTAGTCTTGTATTCCTGTTATCTATTTCAATCATTTTGCATGGTTGTCAACAAAGCGAGGCGCCAGAAGAGACAAATGAAATTTTAGTTGATATCATTAAGAATACTAATGAAAAAATATTAGTAAATATTGAGATGGCTAGTAATCTTGAGGAGAAGTTTCAAGTCCCACTAGATCTGGACAAATTTATGACCCCTCCTTTTTTCAGTGATTACAGGAATGATATCAATTCTATTATTTCAGAATCTGATATAACGAACTGGAACAATAAGATCGAAAATTACAAGAGCGGTAGATTTGAAATTACGAAGTTAGCAAACTTACCTATATACGACCCACAAACAGGAACGGTTTTAAATTCAAATGATCCAATATCTGAATTTGAAAAATTTGCAACCTTTTCACCACCTTTTTTAAGCACCTCTAATGATAAAGCACTGATATATGTTAAATTTCTAAATCACCCTGACTTCAAAAGTCCTGAGAATTCATTCTTATTAATACTTAGAAAACAAAACGGCACATGGAATGAAGTCTATCGCAAGTTAATGGTCGTAACAACATCGTAATTTCTGATCGCTGACACCTCTTAAGAAAGCTGAGTAAATAGCGCCATAGATCAAACTGATGAAACCAACTTTTTCAATATTTCTCCCCCAAAGTTTTTATTCTCTCATCCTCCATTAGTCAATTCAGAATCATCAAGATCCTATGAAGTATTTATTTACTGCTTTATTACTGCTATCGTTTATTGGTACCGACCTCAGTGCTCAGGCCCAACAGTTTCCGGAAGAATTAACCTTGAAGAATATTTTTCATGAGCCGTTTATCCCGGGTACCCGACCTTCTTTTTCACATTATTCACCGGATGGCAAGACCATTTACTTCAGCTGGAGTGATTCCGCTACCTCAGACCAGGATCTCTTTCAGGTTGGCTTGAGCGGCAAGAATCAAAAGGAAGCCCCGGAGGATGTTGTTCGCAATTATGAATTATCTCCGGATAAAAAGCATGTTCTATACACGAAAGATGGAGATCTGATCCTGGCCAACTCAAAGTTTGAGGATCAAAGAGTGATCGTGGCTTCCAAGGGATATGACTATAATCCGGTATGGAATCAGGATGGCAGCCAGTTCGCTTTTGTTCAAAACGGAGACGTCTGGATCTCCGGTGTTGAAGATGCCTTCATCAAACAGATCACCGCTAAAGAAGAGGATGAACCCAGCTACAGCGTGTCAGGTTGGGCCGGTAATAAGTTATTACTCAGTCAGTTTGATAACTCCGATAACAAAGAGTACTTCTTCCCGGAATACGCCGGACAGTATGTGGAAACGGGAGCCACCCGCAGAGGGATCCCAAACAGGATCTTTTCCGTAGCACCCGTTGACAGTGGTGATGTTGAAGTGGTACTGGAGCACCGCGGCTACGTGAATGCCGACATCAGCGCAAATGGTCAACATTTTGCCCTCGATATCATAGATGCGCCCATGAAAAAGCGCCAGGATCGAAGTATTCAGTACAGCAGATCTCAGCTCCAGTGTCCTTTTCGAGGATTCCACGAAAGGCTGGCTGTACGGCACCAACATGGAATTTGCCCCGGCTACGGAGCGACTCATGTTTCAGAGCGAACGGGATGGGTGGAATCATATCTATACTGTTAATCCCGACGGAACCGGATTTGAACAGCATACTTTTGGCGAGTACGATATCCGCTGGGCAAGATGGCTTGATGAAAGAACCATTGCCATGGCCACCAATGAAATGGATCCCGGTGAAGTACAGATCTACAAACTCGATATCATCAGAAACCTACCAACCAAACTGACTTCCGCCGTAGGCTACCGTCAGGATTTCAATCTCAGCAGCGATCGCCGATACATCGTGTATAGCAAGACCTATTTCAACGAACCCTTTGACCTGTATATGGTAGACACCAGGATCCCACAAAGGGAAATCCAGCTTACGAACTCTGTCCCAGAATCATTTGATGAATATGACTGGCAGAAAGAAGATTATGTGCAGTTTACCGGGCGGGATGGTGAAACCAAATTATCCATGTCTGTACTGAAACCGGAACGCAGAAATCCGAAGGCAATCCGGTGGTTGTGTTTGTTCACGGTGCCGGCTCTCTGCAAAATGTATACAAAGGCTGGTCTAACAGCTACTGGCGCGAATACATGTTTCATCAGTTCCTGACACATCAGGGGTATTATGTGATCGAAGTTGATTACCGCCACAGTACCGGATACGGCCGGAAATTCCGTGAGGATGTGACCAACTGGATGGGCAAATATGAGACCGAAGATATCGAAGACGGGCTCGCTTTCCTCGCTGATAATTACGACAAAGCCGATACCTCTCGCGTTGGAATTTATGGTGGAAGTTATGGCGGCTTCATGGCCCTTTATGCCGTAGGTGTATCTCCCGAACATTTTGATGCCGCTGCCGGCCTTACGCTCCGTGACCAACTGGGAAAACTACTTCTACGCCAATCCCTGGTACACCCTGCCCCGGCTTGGCGACCCCGAAGAATTTCCGGAGCATTATGAACGCAGTAATCCTCTTACTTATGCCGATTCTCTGCAGCAGCCCGTTCTTCTTCTACACGGCTTGATCGATAACAATGTGGGCTTTCAGGATGCCGTACAGTATATCGAGCGACTCGTACAGTCCGGAAATGAAGAATTTCGAGATGATGATGTATCCCACCGAGCGACACAGTTTCCGCGATGAGAGATGCCTGGTATGATGAGTATCGCCGTATCTATCAATTCTTTGAATAAGCATTTGAAGGAAGATAAGTAGATTTTTAGGGATAAGTATGTGAAATAAAGGAACGCAGTTCCTGACTTTAAGGTACCTGTATCTAGAAGCCTGCTTTCCGTCATTCTTGATAACACCACTGTAATAACTAAAAACCCAGTCATTCATGAAACTCATTGGTAAAATTTGTTGACCATACTGCTTGATCTTTATCGTGCTCTAGTGCCATTGTCATAGCATCAATCGGCTGGTTTGTGTCTGAGCCGGGATACGAAGGGCCGGTGAGTGAACACTTCAACGGTGCTAAACGTTTGAAAACCCCGGTGAAGTACCCGCAAAAGAACTTCTTTGACGTGATGAAATGGTACATGCAGAGAGATCAGGGGGAATGGGATAAGATCTCTGAAACTGAAGTTACCTTTGCCGAAAAACCGGCCGCCAATGTCACTGATGGTATGGTTATCACTTACGTCAATCACTCTACCTTTTTGATCCAGGTCGCGGGGGTCAATATCCTGACAGACCCGGTTTGGAGTGATCGGGTGAGTCCGTTCAGCTTTGCAGGCCCCAAACGATTTCGTCCCGCCGGTGTTCGCTTTGAAGACCTTCCCCGTATCGACCTCATCGTGTCATAAGCCATAATCATTATGACCATCTGGATACTTGAAACCCTTAAAAAGATTAATGAAAAATTATGAACCTCAGGATCATCGCACCGCTTGGCGTTGGACGCATGCTCAATAACAACGGTATCGATAAAGTATTTGAATTGAATTGGTGGGAAGAAAACGTCATAGACAGCGATATAACCATTCATGCGGTGCAGGCTCAACATTTTTCTGCCCGCGGCCTTATTTGACCGCAATAAAACCTTCTGGAACAGGTTATGTGATCCGAAACTCCTGTGCGGTGACGTTTATTTTGCCGGCGACACGCGGTTATGGGCCTTTTTTCAAAGAAATCGGACAGCGTTACCCAGATATCAAAGTTGGACTGATCCCGATCGGAGCCTATAAACCCCGCTGGTTTATGAAGCCGATGCATGTCGAACCCCGAAGAAGCCATTCAGGTTCATAAGGAAGTTGGAGCTGAGATCAGCTTTGGTATGCACTTCGGTACTTTCCCACTCGCTGATGATGGCATGAAAGACCCTGAAAATGACTTCACTCAAGCCATGCAAAAACCCGAGAACCGAGGCATGAATTTTAAGATTACTGACTGAGGGTGATTCATTTACGATCCGGTAGGATTTCATCCCTCTATAAATTCATTACAATAAAAAATGGGCATCAGATCTAACTGATGCCCATTTCGCCACTAACCAACTTATGATAAAATGCTGCTAGTACGTGTATTCATTGAGGTTATCATTATTTGAATAGGTCACATTGTTTTTATTAAGAGTTGCATCACGACCGGTTCTGATGATCACTTCCATAATTAGCGCTGTTTTCTATAGAGGAATTTGTAAGAGTCAGGTATCCATCGTTATACACTCCCAGATTTCCGGCATCCATATAGGTCGCCAGATCTTTTCCACCACCGTATTCAACAGTAACGTGATCCATGACATTCTCCACAGATGAAGAAGAGATCAGGATGCCACCCCATGCACCTTTAGCCTGAGTCCTACCTGTGAAAGGTGATCGGTCCGAAGCGGTACCCAATGCTTTAAATATACTGACACCGCCAGATGTTGAACGCGATACGTACAAATTTACATTAGTACCCATTTCAAAATGGGCACCGGGATCAATTGTAACCTCGTTATCAATGGTGACAGAGGATGAAAAATAATCAGGATCCGTTGCTCAAATTACTCCAGGTTACAGAACCGGAATCTCCGGTATCTCCTGAGTATACCTCAACATCACCCCCATTAAAGTTTGTTTGATCATCAACAAAACCGACCTGTGTTGGATGAATATACATGTCGGAAAACTCATTATTGCTGAATGAACTATTTTCTACACTAAAGGTAGAACCGTCTCTTCTTGTTTGAATTCCATATCCGTCACTCCCGCTTATCGAAACATCTCGGCAACGTCACTTTGGCAAGGTCTATAACCAAATTTGTTTTATCAAAATAGGTTCTGTTTGCACTACTGCCACCGTAACTGATATCAACATACTCAAGAATATTATTTACTGAGCTTGAACCAATATAGATCCCTTTCCATGCACCGGGCACTTTGCTAACGCCCGTAAAAATGATCCTGTCGGTTGCCGTACCCTGGGCAATGATCTCAGAGCCGCTATTTATATCAAGACCTGCATCTGCTGCAAATTCAAATTCAGTTCCTGCTTCAATGGTTACAGTGTGATCAAAATCTGACTTAGTCATTATCTGATATTTTGCGCCATTTAAATTCGCAATATTCATATCAGCTGTGGTATCACCCCCGTATACTAATACATAACCGCTATCAAATGTACTTGCATTGTCAAAATACCCCATTTGATCGGTGTGTATATAAGCATGCCCAAGATCATTATCCTCAAAAGTCATATTCTGCATCGGAAATTCGGATTCATTTCTACGGGTCTGGATCCCATATCCTCCACTATTCGATATACTAACGTTCGCCATTTGCACCCTGGCTCTGTCTATGGTTATGATTGCAGATCAAAGTACGTACCGGCTGAACTACTGCCTCCATAACTGATCTCGGCGTTACTGATCGAGTTCTCAACTGAATTGGAATAGATATTCAATCCTCTCCAAAAACCATTAACCGATCTGTTTTCTCCTGTTATGACGATCTCGTTGTCAGTTTCTCCATCCGCTTTAAGAATACCGGCACCATTAATATCGATACCAAGATCCTGTTGAACGTAGATCACAACGCCCGGTTCTATAGTAAGCATCGCCTCAATATCAAGGTTTCCAACTACCAGGTAATCGGGTTCGGCCGGATCAGAAAAGATATCCGTCAGAGTAGAATCTGTACTTATGGTTCCATTCAACTCAATGGTACTCTGTTGAACGGGAGTTACCGTGACGGTCGCAGTTTCCGAATCTGATATATTTTCTGATGAATTGCTTATTTCCAGTTCAACGATATAATCACCTGCAACATCAGGCGTAAAGCTCGCATTCTGTTGTGTAGAACCGGTTATTGAAGCTGAGCTTCCGGCCGGTACTATCCGTGAAAGACCAATTTATATCATATCCGATATTTTGATCATCTTCTGAAGCCGTTGCATCCAAAGTTACCTGCATCCTGACTTCAGGTGAAGCCGGGATACCCGATCACTGCAGATAAGTGTTGGCGGATCAGGTATCATCCGGTTCATCCGGTTGCGATTCATTGGTAGGTGTTTCACTGCAAGATGAGAAAAGCAGCATAGAAGTTAAAAATAGGGCTAATGTCAGTTTTGTTATCTTCATATTTGTTTTCAGAATTTACTATTGAAGTTGATATTCAAGACCATCTAAAAAATCTCTCTTTGTCAGCCTCAAACCTTTGTTATTTTATTTCTACTAAAACCACTTTATTTAGGTCTTTCATATTCATATGTAAGCAATACAAGATCAGTTGGCACCCCATTTTGGATACCTCATTTCATCATCATCATCCGTCAATATGTTGAGGTTACCGGAGCCATCTGCATTAGCTGTCATGATCTCCTGATCATTGCCATCAAATCCTACAAAGACAATCTGTGTGCCATCCGGTGACCAAGCCGGGTCTCTTCTTCCATTTTGAGAATCAGTGATCCTGATAATATTTGAACCATCCGGAGCCATCGTATAAATATCGAACCTCCCATTCCTTGTACTTGCGAATGCGATCTTCGAACCATCTGGGGACCATACAGGATCCTGATCCCTTACATTTGACCCCGACGGATCATTAGTAAGCAGTGACAGGCTTGAGCCGTCTGCTTCCATGACTGCTATCTCATAATTATCCACAGGAAATGCATCAAATACGATTTTTGTACCGTCCGGAGACCAATCGGGTTCTCTACCGCTATAATTATTATCGGTTAGAGGTGTTAGGTTTGAGCCATTCGCATCGATCACGAAGATTTGCGGATCTCGATTGGTATCATATCTTGAAAAAACGATCTGAGTACCATCCGGTGACCAAGCTGGGTCATTATTCCCACTTCCATTTGATGTCAGTTTGGTAAAAGTTGAACTGTCTACGTCATATACATAAAGATCCGAGTTTGTTACCGGGCCCTGAGAAAAAACGATTTTTGAACCATCAGGTGAAATATCAAAAGAATTGAATCCCATCCTTTCAAAAAATAGTGTGAGGTCACTTCCGTCAGGATTCATTGAGTAGATCTGTTCAGGCGATTTTGAATCGTTCACAAAGACAATTCTATTTTTGATTAGCGAAATCTCCGTACAAGTGATCTCGTAATTGGTTTGAGTGGTATCACCTGCGATGATTTCTATCGATCGTGGATTTTGCCCGCTTAGTGAACAATTTTGATTTATCCCGGTTAATTCTGCTGTATAACTACCTTTTGTGACCTCCCTTCTGGTGGCATTGGAAGTTGTTGCAGAAATTGGCGTGTCTTTACCGTCAAATGTCAGAGTCATACTCTGATCCTGATCCGGTCCGTTTCTGCTGAATAAAAATTCAACAGCTCCTTCATTTATAACATCAAAATCTGGTCCCATTGCAGATTTCCCATCCACTGTTACTTCAATAGGGCCATCGGTTGCCCCTTGCGGAACCTGCGTCATCAAATTCATTTTCAGATGCATTTAGTATCTGGGCTTGTGTACCATTGAAAGTGATCGAATTTTCTGAAGCCGTCTCGCTGAAATGCATTCCGGTTATGGTCACCTCATCTCCAACTACCCCACTTTCCGGATTAACTGAACTGATACCGGGGGCTTGTGATTCAACCGTAAAACTTGGACCACTAGCCGTAGCATTTCCAACTTTTACACTAATCACACCGGTTGTTGCTCCGTCAGGTACAGTTGCCTTGAGTTCAGAATCACTCGCGCTTGTTATATCCGCTTGTAAACCATTAAAATATACTTCGTTGTTTGAGGGGTCCTCTGAAAATCCAACTCCGCTGATAGTAACCATTGTGCCGGGAGGGCCACTGTTTGGCTGGATATTTGTGATCTCAGGATCGGGTGAACTGTTGCCTCCGCTGCAGGAAATCAATAGTAAGGCCGGTGGTGCTGAAATCAGTACCGAATGCTTCATATTTGAATTTTATTATGGGATTCACTTTCAAATACGAAGTCACTTTGGCAACCCGCTCATTTTTGTCTGATTTATTTTGACTGATTTGGAGTAGATTAAAAATATTTTGTAAAGCTTACTTGATATTAATGTTTCTTTGAGCATAAACCGCTAGCACTTGCGGGTTTTCAAGAATTTGTGATAAAACCGTATCCGGATTACCCCTTTTTCATAGAATTCACTTTCAAATACGAAGTCACTATGCAAACCCGCTCATTTTGGTCTCAGCTTTTTTTATTGCAGCTAATTGATAATAGAGGCATTAATTATTTGTAAAGCTAACTTGACATTAGTTATTTATTGGTCTACATTTTGTAAAGTTTACTTTACTTAAATAGAAACCTATGAATGCAACAACAATGAACATCACTCAAAAAAAATCAATAAGATCACTTTCGATCTGGACAGGCCTTTGGGTTCTGTCAACTGCTCTTGCAGCTTTTGGACCAAAGTTTATCTGGGATTCAAACAGTACCATTTCAGTCATAGCCATTGGCCTTAATTTTCTAATTGGTGTGGGGATGATCCTTGCCAATATTCATCATCTTCGGTCTCTGGATGAGATGCTTCAACGCATTCAACTTGAAGCAATGGGAATCACACTTGGAATAACCTTGGTTGCCGGAATAAGTTATTCTATGATGGATACTGTAAACCTGATAGCTCAGGATGCTGAGATCTCATTCCTGATAATTTTGATGGGACTCACCTATCTGGCAGCAATTGGAATAGGACACAAGAGGTATCGATGAAAAACAGACTTAAAGTTTTACGGGCAGAACATGATATTACCCAAGCTGACCTGGCTAAAAAGCTGGATGTTTCCCGGCAAACAATAAATGCCATTGAAACCGGAAAGTACGACCCGAGTTTACCCCTGGCTTTTAAAATATCCCGTTTATTTGGGCACCCAATAGAAGATATCTTCGATGATGAAAAAAGTAACTGATCAGAAAAGTAAAATTTACATCACGGCAAGGTTTGCAACCGACAAGATCAACCAGGCTACGGTAAATGTGGCCATATATTCCTCAGTATTAAGTGGCTTTTTAATGATCCAGTAAAAAATAAGGGGAAAGACAGACACAATGGTTGCGAAAGCAAAATGCCCCAACATACTAAATACCAAACCAAGTGAAGTTACCTGTTCTGAGGTTATCATTGATATAATGAATGTCATAAGCACTAATATTATCCACCAAATGATATGATCTTTAAATAGTTTCATTCTCAACCCTCCCAACTCATGTATACCATTTATATTAACTGTTCATCCATTTTTTAAAATCTGAGGAACGGCTGATACTGACTATAGTTCCTTCCTCATCCTGAACAGATGGGTTCAATTCCAGTTTGATACGGCTTCGTGACCAGGCGATCATTTGCTCAATGGCATTCATATTCACAATGAATTTTCGATTGATACGAAAAAACATTTCAGGATTTAAAAGATCTTCAAGTGCATCTAAAGACTGATCAATGGGCAATACCTTATTTTCAAATGTCCGGCAGAACACACTTTTATCCATAGCATAGAAATAAGCAATGTCAGTAACTTCTATTTTTTTGAGCTTTTCACCTATACTGATCAAAAATCGTTTTTTATGAGCCGGTTTTTCCCCTTGATAAATAGACCTCAGGGTTTCAAAATCTATGCTGAATGCCGATCTGAATCGTTCGAATTTCTCCAGACTTTCTTTCAGCTCAGTTTTACGAATAGGCTTTAACAGATAAGAAATACTATTATGCTTAAAAGCTCGAATGGCATATTGATCATAAGCTGTCGTAAAGACGGTCTTTTATAATTGGAGAGCTAGTATTATGAATACCTTATAAAATGTTGAATGGTAAATGGAATTCAATCCAATTTATCATTCAATATTTAAAATTGAGCATTACTGAAAATTATGAAACACTCAAAACAACCCTAAATCCCCTCAATTTTTTACTGTCGTTTTTGTACATTGTTTTGATTGTAAAATCCAATTGATCAATGTCAGAAACTTACCGCGCACTTACACGAAAATACCGGCCCACATCTTTTGAGGATATTGTATCTCAGGAGCATGTGAGTGATACCATCAAGAATGCGATCAAGCAGAATCGTCTTTCTCATGCCTATATGTTTTGCGGCCCGCGCGGAGTTGGTAAAACCACGATGGCCCGGGTGCTTGCCCGAACCATCAACGAGATCGATATCAGTGTGGATGGGGAGTCACTGAATCAGACTTTGAACATTGTGGAGATGGATGCCGCCTCCAACAATAAGGTGGATGACGTGCATCACCTCAGGGAAAGCGTTCGCATTCCACCTCAAAATGGCAAATACAAGGTCTTCATCGTAGATGAGGTCCACATGCTCAGTAAAGCGGCTTTTAATGCGCTGCTTAAAACACTCGAAGAACCGCCCGAGCATGCTATTTTCATTTTTGCCACCACGGAACCGCACAAGGTTCTCCCCACTATTTTATCCCGTGTTCAGCGGTTCGATTTCAAACGTATTTCCGTGGATGAGATCGTTCAGCGGCTTCGCAAAATAGCTATCGATGAA
The DNA here is from genome assembly GCA_034520725.1 of Gracilimonas sp. Classification (GTDB taxonomy): domain Bacteria; phylum Bacteroidota; class Rhodothermia; order Balneolales; family Balneolaceae; genus Gracilimonas. The sequence continues at coordinate 119,653 of JAXHNH010000024.1, forward strand.
GATATTTCTATTGATGAGGAATCACTGCACGTGATCGCTAAAAAAGCGGACGGTGCCCTGCGTGATGCCCTCGGGCTCATGGATCAGGCCATTGCCTTCTGTGGCGATACCATTACCCACAATGAATTGCTGCAGGCACTGAATGTGGTGGGAACCGATCGCCTGTTTGAGTTTATGGAATGCGTCAAAGATCATGATGCCGACCGGGGCCTGGAACTGATCAACACCCTACTGCAGGAAGGCTATGACATTCAGGAATATTTGATAGGCCTGACCGAGCATCTTCGGAATTTGTACATTGCTCATGAAACCTCAAAACTCTATTTGGTAGAGGAATCAGAAGAAACCAAGAAACGATATCTGCAAACGGCTAAGAACTTTTCCCGGGATGACCTGATGCGCATGCTGCATATCATCAGCGAAGCTCAGATCAAGCTTAAAGGATGCGAGTCAGCCCAGAATTCAATTTGAGATCACCCTGCTGAAACTCATTCATATGGAGCGCAGTGAGCAGTTATCCGAACTGCTGGCAGGTCTTCAGGAGTTAAAAAAAAACTCCGGTAACTTTGTAGCCACTTCTCAAAACGGTTCAACCCAAAAAGAACCGGAAACTAAAACTGAAGAGGAGCCGGGTAAAGTAACTGAGCCTGATGTAGAGACTCCCACACCCGTAACTGATTCAGCACCGGAAGAACAAGAGGCGTCAGGATCAGAAGAAGAAATTGAAATTGAAGCTGAAGAAGCGGATCCAGAACCTGCTGAACCTGAAATGGAAGTTGAAGCAGAAGAAGAGGAAGAAGATGATTTTGACATCGGCGCTCCGGCCCTGATGACCAGTCTTTCCCATAAAACACAAACCAAGGCTCAACCCAAAGCAGAAAACCGGAATGGTACTGGGACTTCCTCAAATGAGAGTTCTACTGAAAAAGAAACTCCTGAGAAGATCACTACAGAATATGTTCAGGAGATATGGGTTGAATACCTGGAATCTTTGAAAGGGGATTTCCCGATGCTCCTTCATCTGCAAATGGAGCGGGCTAAAGTAAAAAAAGTTAAAGGCGGTGAATTGCACCTGGAATGCGATAATGATTTTGCACAGAAAATGCTGGATGAGCAAAGCACAGATCTGCAGTTCAAGCTAAAGGAATTTACGGGAAGTGTACTGCGTTTTAATATTTCCGTGGGTGAAAAGGACGAAAAAGACAAACCCATGAGCGTGTACGAACGCTTTAAACAGATACAACAAAAAGACCCTATTATTCGTGATATCGTTGAGATATTTGGGGCAGAACTTGAGTACTAAGCTGTCAGACTTCAGCTCTCAGCCGTCAGCAGGTTTACACTGAAAGCTGACGACTGATCGCTGAAAGCTAAAAATGAAACTGTAAAATCATGAAAATACAGAAATATGAGTGATTTTAATATGGCCGATATGTTTGGCAAGATTCAGGAAATGCAAACGAAAATGAAAGAAGCTCAGGAAGGACTGAAAGAAGTCATTGTTGAAGCTGAAGCCGGTGGCGGAATGGTAAAAGTAAAAGCCAACGGTAATAAGCAGATCGTTTCCATTGAGATGGATGATGATGTGGTTGATCCTGCCGATAAGGAAATGCTGGAAGATCTGATTGTGGCCGGCGTGAACAAAGCCCTTGAAAAAGCTGAAGAGGCATCCAAAGAAAAGATGCAGGATATGTATAAGAATATGATGCCCGGCGGCGGAATTCCCGGAATGGACATGTCTAAATTAGGACTCTAGTAATTTTAAATGCTTCAATTTTAAGTTTTAAATGAGAAGCCTCATTTAACTTTAAAGCATTTAACATTTAACATTATAAATGTGCAGATAACCTCAGAATATTTAGAGCGGGCTATTGAACAGCTTGCTAAACTTCCCGGCACCGGCAGAAAATCAGCCCAGCGCATTGCTATTCATCTTTTAAAACAGAACAGCGATTATGCCATGAGCCTGGCTCAGGCTATTGTGGACCTTAAGGAAAAGGTGACCCGGTGTTCTATCTGCGGAAACGTAAGTGATTCAGACCCCTGTAAGATCTGCGATAATCCTAAAAGAGACCCTTCTGCCATTTGTGTGGTGGAGGAATTCAATGATGTCTATATCATCGAAAAATCGAATGAGTTTCGGGGGCGCTATCATGTATTGGGTGGGGTGATCTCTCCTATGGATAACATTGGTCCTGATAAACTGCGCATTCAGGAATTACTGAAACGCGTTGGGGAAGATGATCAGATCAATGAGATCATTCTGGCTTTGAACCCGGATGCCGAAGGGGAAGCCACATCATATTATATCAACAAATTGCTGAAGCAATATGACGTGCAGGTAACGCGTATTGCCTATGGAATACCGATGGGAACCGAACTTGAGTTCATCGACGAAGCAACCCTAAGCCGAGCCTTCGCCAGCAGAAACAGTTTTTAACTCATGGAACTTTGCGAATTCATAGCGCTCTTTGCGGTTAACCATACTGTTTGATAACCGCAGAGGTCGCTGAGTTGGCGCAAAGGACGCTAAGATCAAACGGTCATGACTGAGAATGAGATTTCAAAAATAGTTTTGGATTCTGCCATACAGGTTCACAGGGCATTGGGACCGGGATTGTTAGAATCAGCGTATCAAAAATGTTTAGCCTACGAATTGGAGCAGCAGGGCTTGCTTGTTGAAACCGAAAGAGGACTCCCATTAGTTTACAAAGAAGTTGCAATGGAAGTTGGTTACAGAGTTGATATCTTTGTGAACCATAAAGTCGTTGTTGAAATCAAATCTGTTGATGCACTTAATGATATTCATTTGGCTCAGGTTTTAACCTATTTAAAATTATCTGAATCAAAACTTGGCTTACTTATAAACTTTAATAACAATTTGCTAAAAAACGGTTTTCGCCGAGTTGTAAATAACCTCTAACTCCGCGTGAATTGCGCAAACTCTGCGCTGCTCTGCGGTAAATTAAGTCTGTATGAAAAAACTACTATCGCTACTACTCGTTACTATTTTAACGCTGCCTGTTATGCAGGCTCAACACCGTGATTACTGGCAACAGCATGTTGATTACACTATGGAGATCGACGTAGACGCTGAAAATCACCAGTATTCCGGTGAGCAAACGTTGGTTTACACCAATAACTCGCCACACACACTGGATCGCGTATATTACCACCTCTATTTCAACGCCTTCCAGCCCGGAAGCATGATGGATATCCGCTCAAGGACCATCGAGATCCTGGATGGCCGATGTTGCGGTGACCGTATCTATAACCTCTCCGGAAGATGATCAGGTCGGTTACCAAAAAGTTCGCGCACTCACCCAGAACGGTCGGGCTGTTGATTACGACCAGCGGACGGAACCGTTTTAGTTGTTAAATTGAGTGAACCCGATCGGCCCGGGCGAATCAGGCGACCTTCGAAATGGAATGGGACGCTCAGGTTCCCCTGCAGATACGACGTTCAGGATGGAACAATGCCGAGGGCGTTGAATTTTCTATGAGTCAGTGGTATCCAAAATTGGCCGAGTATGACTTTCAGAGGCTGGCATCCCAATGAATATGTTGGACGTGAGTTCCATGGACCTTTTGGAAACTTTGACGTGAAGATCAGCATCGATAAGGACTATGTGCTGGGCGGAACCGGGATCCTGCAAAATCCAAATCAAATCGGGTATGGATATGAAGAGGAAGGAACCCGTGTGAATCGTCCCCGTGGCGATAAAATGACCTGGCACTTCAAAGCCGAGAACGTGATCGATTTCTTCTGGGGAGCCGATCCTGATTACAAACACGTAACTGCTCAGGTTCCAAACGGACCGAAACTCCACTTTTCTATATCAGCAGCCTGCCGTGGTTGAGGGCGCTTCTGCCGAAGAAAATGCACAGTACACAGAAAACTGGGAACAGCTTGTTGAATACACTATCGGTGCGTTTGAATATGCCAATGAACATTTTGGGGAGTATCCATACCCACAATACACGAACCTGCAGGGTGGTGATGGTGGCATGGAGTATCCGATGGGAACCTTCATTACAGGTGGTCGCAGTCTGGGAAGCTTGGTAGGCGTAATGGTGCATGAAATGTATCACAGTTGGTACCAAAACGTACTGGCAACCAACGAGAGCCTGCTGGAGTGGATGGATGAAGGATTCACCAGCTTTGCCTCATCTGAAACCATGGCTCACCTGTTCAACCGCGATGGTGATGTTCATTCCGGTTCATACCGAAGCTACTATTACATTGTACAAAGCGGCGATGAAGAGCCTCTTACAACACACGCCGATCACTATAACACCAATGCGGCCTATAGCGTGGCTGCGTATTCGAAAGGAGCTATATTTCTGAATCAGCTTGAATACATCATCGGTAAAGAGGACTTCCGAAATGGAATGCTGAAGTATCATGAAACCTGGAAATTGAAGCACCCAACCGCTCTCGATTTCATTAACATTATGGAACAGGAATCCGGATTGATCCTGGACTGGTACTACGAATATTTCGTTCAGACCACCAAGACCATTGATTACGGAATTGAATCGTGTTGGTGGGCAAACCGAAATAAGACCGTGAGCCAGATTTGAGCGTAATGCCCATGCCACCTGGATATCGTTGTGGAATATACAAGACGGAGAGCAACGAACTATTCTACATGCCCTTGCGTATGATGCGTGGTGAAAAACCCGGCTGAAAACAGATATGAAGCGAACCGTGCTCAGAGACTGGACCTGGGTTGAACCGACCTACAACCTCGTTATCAATAAACCGGCTTCACAGATCAAAAGCATTACGATCGATCCAAGTCAGCGTCTGGCCGATATCAACAAAGAGAATAATTCTTTTGATGTCGCTTCAATGTTGAACGAATAATTCCTTATTTTTAGTTATATCAGGAGGCGTTGCAATTTGCAACGCCTTTTTTATTGGAACTGAATTTTTAAAATCTCACTTTTGCTAAGCAAAGATCACGCTTAAACTCATATTATACAATGTCACAAAAAGATTACGCTAAATTAGCTCTTGAAGCTCACCAGAAATATAAAGGCAAGATCTCCATTGAGCCGAAAATGCCACTCGAATCCAAAGACGACCTGAGTATCGCCTATACTCCCGGTGTGGCAAAACCTTGTCAGGAGATCGCAGAAGACAAAGAGAAATGCTTATAGATACACCACAAAAGGAAATATGGTGGCCGTAGTCAGCGACGGTTCCGCTGTATTGGGCCTGGGAAATATCGGCCCTGAAGCTTCTCTTCCCGTAATGGAAGGGAAATCTGTTCTATTCAAAAAATTTGCCGATGTAGATGCTTTCCCAATTGTTCTTGATACTCAGGATACGGATGAGATTGTACAAACCGTTAAGAACATTGCACCGGGATTTGGCGGCATCAACCTGGAAGATATCTCTGCACCCCGCTGCTTTGAAATTGAAAAACGATTAAAAAAGGAACTCGATATTCCGGTGTTTCACGATGATCAGCATGGAACCGCTATTGTGACGCTGGCTGGAATGTACAATGCCATGGAACTGACTCACAAAGAGATGAACGAGCTTCAGGTTGTTGTAAATGGAGCCGGTGCTGCCGGTGTGGCCATCGTTAAATTGCTATTTGCCGCCGGCGTTAAAGATGTCATCATGTGCGACAGCCAGGGTATCATCTACAAAGGCCGAAGCAGCCTTAACGATACCAAAAAGGAAATGGCTGAGATCACCAACAAACAGGGTCGGAAAGGCTCTCTTGCTGATGCAGTAAAAGACATGGATGTATTCATTGGCGTTTCGGTGCCAAATGTACTTTCCAAGGATATGGTGAAGAGTATGAACAAGGATCCAATGATCTTTGCCATGTCGAATCCCGATCCTGAGATCCTTCCTGAAGATGCCAAAGATGCAGGTGCTGCCGTGGTTGCAACCGGCCGATCTGATTTTCCTAATCAGATCAATAACGTACTTGCCTTTCCGGGACTGTTTCGTGGCGCTCTCGATGCTCGCATCACGCGATTGACCACAAAAATGTTCATCACCGCTGCTAAAGCTATAGCCGATTGCGTGGAAGATGTCACTCCTGAAAAGATCATTCCAAGCCCTTTTGATGAGCGAGTCCCACAGCGTGTGGCAGATGCTATCAAAGAAAGTGCCGAATAAATTATTCATACCTCAGGCGGAGATGCGGTTTTCGATATTTTTTACAAAAAGCATCTCCGCCTGATACTCAAAATCTTTACTTTCCCTGACTTCTATCAACGATCAAATATCAGGAAAGTAATGAGGTCCATATATTTATCCGCCTGTGTGGTTCTGCTCACAGCATATTCAACGAATGCATTTGGGCAAATAAAGCCACCTGTTCCGGCTCCAACCGATTTCGAAGTCACCGCCGTTTTCACGGATAACCCGCCTTATGTTGATGGGGACTTAAGTGACGAGGTATGGCAGGATATTCAGCCCATCACAAACCTGACCCAAGTGTGGCCTAACGATGGAGCCGAAGCTACTGAAGACACTGAAGTCCGAATAGCCTACGACCGCGACCACCTCTACTTCGCTTTCCGATTCTATGATGAAAATCCGGAATTGATCCGGGCCAAGAACCTGGAACGAGGCGGACGTAACAACCGGGATGATCACGCCTATATTGGCATAGACACCTATCGTGACGGACGTAATGCCTATTTGTTCGAAATGAATGCACTAGGAACTCAGGATGATGCCCTGATAACCGACGAGAAGATCAGTTATGAAAGCTTTTCCTGGGATGCGGTCTTTATCAGTGAAACTAAGATCGATGATAAGGGCTGGACGCTTGAGGTTTCCATCCCTTTTCGTCAGTTACGTTTCCCTGAGGGTGAAGAACTCGAATTTGGTTTGATGGTTTCCCGTATGATAAACCGAAAAAATGAACGGGTTCTCTGGCCGGCAATCGGGATGGAGTATGGTGGAAGTTTTGGCGTTTTGGCAGCAGCTTCTCAGTACGGTACCCTGAAAGGGATCAAGAATATCCGTCGCGGAAATAATATAGAGCTAAAACCTTATGTGATCTCAGGCGTTCAGGAAGTACGACCTGACCTCCAAAATGAGGCAACCGTTACCGATTATACTTACGATATTGGCGGTGACATGAAATGGGGAATCACTTCCAACCTGACTTTGGATATGACTGTAAATACGGATTTCGCACAGGTGGAGTCAGATAATGTACAGTTGAACCTTTCACGTTTCAGCCTCTTCTTCCCGGAAAAAAGGGAATTCTTCCTGGAAAGGGCCGGCTTGTTTGACCACGGAAACAGTCGCTCGACCCAGACCTTTTTCTCAAGACGCATTGGACTAACTGATCAGATCCTGACCGGAGCCCGCATGGTCGGGCAGGTTGGACGATTTTCTATCGGTGCCATGAATATTGAAACAGGTGATAAACTCAAACAAGCTTTTGGCAGCCAATCCATCAATAATTCAGTAGCCAGAATTCGAACGGATATTTTCCCCCGAGCCACTGTCGGCAGTATCATCACTAATGTTGAGCAGGTGGATGGCTATAATCGTGCCCTTGGCTTTGATACAAAATACCGTTTTTGGACCTCCAGTGAGTTCAATGCCTGGTACACCAAAGTTTGGGATGACACCGATCTGTTGAATGATCAGGCGGGACATACCAGCCTTCAGCTTCAGAATGATACTTATGAAATCGGCGGTTCTTACACCACCGTAGGAAAAAATTATGCCCCGGCTCTTGGCTTTGTTAGAAGACTTGATATGAGAGAATACTCCGGTAATCTCGGATACAATCCCACAGTTGATATTGCAGCTATTCCGGGTATTCGCCGGTTTAACATTGGAACTGACTATGATTATATAGAAGGACAGGATGGCGTTAAGCAATCAGCGTACTGGTCAGGCAGGATAAGAGCCGAATTCAGCAGAAATCAAAATATCACACTTTCTGCTAACCGTGAATTTGAACGATTAACTGCTCCTTTCTCCATTCGTCCTGATGCAATTATTCCTGCCGGCGATTATACCTTTGACAGAGTGGGATTAAGTGTCACCACCGACGAAAGTCAGCGCGTGTTTGGGTCGGCCTTATTTGGTATTGGCGAATTTTATAATGGAAACCGAATGGGATTCGGTGGAAGTATTGGATATCGACAGTCAAAGCATTTACACGTTGAAGCTAAATTTGATCACAGCATCATAGACCTGCCTATTGCAAACGGAGAATTCGAAGCCACTACAATTTCGACTTCCATACTGGGAGCCCTGAGCCGCAAGCTGTTTGCCAAAGCATTGATACAGTACGATAACTTCTCACGGGATCTTCAGGCTAACCTCAGGATAAACTGGATCCATACACCGGGCAGCGACCTGTTCTTTGTATTCAACACCTCCTACCACCTTACGGAGGATAACGAGAATTTATTCGATCCACGCCGGGATATGATCATGAACAGTCAGGCCGCCGTTGCCAAGGTTACCTATTTGATCATGTTTTAACCAGGCAACTCCATCATTTGGTCCCGCGGAAAAAGCATAACACAACTTCATTAATCCAGTTGGGAGTGGACCATAGGTTTTGTTGCCTAATCAACCACATCCATCACCCCGTCCATTGCTTGAATCTTATCTTATATACCTAGTTATACAGGACGAAATGATGGATGATCTACTTTAATTTTAGGAATAATCTTTTGGTTATCATTTAAAACAAATTTTGAATAACACCATCTGGTATGGTTTTATAAGATAATTCATAAAATTTCTCCTGATCACCTGGTAACTTGAATAAATCTTTCGCTAATTCTTGGCTACAAAGCTTACCTTCTCTCAAACCCGCATAATCTTTGAACGAAGAAAACTCCCATTCTTCTAACTTTTTCTACCAAACCGGCTCTGATTGGATTTTGATGGATGTACAAAAAACAATAAATGCCATAGTTAAGATTTCACTCAGTGATTTTGATTTCGTTCTCTTTCTTAAGAGCGATCCTGTCCTTCCTTTTCTTGTATTTAGAATTTGAGTATAAGAACTCAACAGTGAACCAATATTTCTATTTAAAGGATTGAGTTTCTTAGTATGGTCATTTTCTGAGTATTCAAATTCATAATCTTGTTTAATTTGAACTAAAAAATGGAAATGATTCGGCATAAGGCACCAAGCTAGAACATTACAATGCCATAAAAATGCCTTCCTGGTTTTGTTTAGAAAGAGCAAATAATCACTTCTATCATAGAAAACCTGGTCTCTGTTATTTCCCTGATTATAAATATGATATGTGTGCGCCGGTAAAAATTGCATAGACTAAATTAAATCTATTTATCCAAAATCTGCAACCAAGTAACTCCATCATTTGGTCCCGAGAAAAAGCATAACACAACTTCATTAATCCAGTTGGGACCGGGTGATGGAGTGGACCATAGGTTTTGTTGCCTAATCAACCATATCCATCACCCCGTCCATTGCTCGAATCTTATTTTATGTGCCTAGTTATACAGGACGAAATGATGGATGGTTCGTTTCCCAAACAAAAAACGGTCAGATGAGCTTAGAGCCATCAGACCGTTTTCAATATGAAACTTTAGGTGCTCGATCTGACGGATTACCCGTCTGATCAATGATCTTGGATTCTTGACTTACTCCCCACCTCGATCGGGCCGTTTCCAGCGGATCGGATCTTCAGGGGTTGGGATGATCGGATCCTCATAATTTTGGAGCAGGCGAAGGGCTTCTTCTACCGCAGCTTCAAGCTGAGGATCATGCCCATCGATCACATTTTTTGGTGTCTGCATTACCTCGATATCAGGAGCAATACCTTCACCTTCAACATCCCATTCACCATCCAGATTATAAAAACCACCGCGAGGAGCTACAAAATAACCGCCGTCCACAAATGGTGGTGTATCCCAGGTACCAACCAAACCACCCCAGGTTTTAGCACCAACCAGCGGACCGATCTCCATCTTCCGGAACAGGAATGGAAGCAGGTCACCGCCTGATCCGGCACGTTCGTTTATGATCATCACCTTAGGTCCCCAAATACCGGCACCCGGTGTTGTAAACGGCTTCCGGTCTGCAGCTTTACTATTAAAAAATCCGTGCAGTTCGCGTGCCATGATATCCACCATGTAATCGGCTGCTGAACCTCCGCCATTGTTTCGCTCATCAATTATGGCACCTTTCTTATGCTGTTGGGAAAAGTAATAGCGGTTGAAGTAAGTGTAACCACCCTGTCCGGTATTTGGCACCCAGACATAGGCCAACTGCCCATCAGACATCTCATCAACTTTTCTGCGGTTTCCTTCCACCCAATCCCGGGTTCTCAAGCCATACTCATTTGCGATAGGAACTACGGTTACTAAACGAGCACCTTCTGTTTGACGACGGTCATTGACCAGCAGTTTGATCTGCCGCCCAACGGTTCCTTCAAAATACGTGTAGAAATTTTCGGAGGTATCCAGTGATTCACCGTTTACTTCCAGAATATAGTCACCTTCATTCACATCAATTCCGGGACCTGATAGTGGCGCCGTAAGATCAGGATTCCAGCTTTCTCCTGTGTAGATCTTATCAATTCGATAGGCTCCATTCTGAATTGAAATATCAGCTCCCAGCAATCCGGCTTGTACGTTTTCAAGATCAGGAAAATCTCCCCCGCCAACGTAAGAGTGACCAACTGCCACCTCACCACTCATGATATCAAGCACATAGTTCAGATCAGAACGGTGTTTTGCATGATCGACCCATGGGGCGTACCAGTCATATACCTCATTCCACGGAGCACCGTGCATGTTATCCACGTACAAGAAGTCGCGCATAAACCGCCAGCCATCTCTGAATATCTGATGGAATTCCTCCTGCGGATCCACCTTGATGTTAATGCCCGAAATATCCAGATCTTCCGGTCCCGGATTCTTTCTCACCTGTTTCTGTCGCAACAATAGCCCAGGTTCCGCCGCTTCTGAACAACAGATTCTTTCTATCCTGAGAAACCACACCTTCATTGAAGTTTTTAATGAACAGGCTGCCTTCACGTTTGGCAAGGTCATATTTATGAAGGCGGGTTCCCTCATTCGGAACGGACTCCGTATAAAACACATCGCCAGCCGGACCGGGCATTAAACCGGTGTAATTTCGCTCGGGTATGTCCACTGCCAGAGTGCGCTCGGCAATGTTTTCGAGGCTTATAGTTACCGTTACGGCTTCATCCTTTTCCTCTCCGTTCTCTTCCTCTTTTTCAGCTGCTTCTTCATCATCACTTTTTGGAAGTAAAGGAGAAGGTTCATCGTCAGATAGAACGATCATATATAATGCTCGCGTAACCGGCATGTTATAGGAGCTCATGTCCAGCCAGCCGGTGTTCAATCCATAATCGGTGCTTGCAAGAAAGTAGAGATACTTTCCGTCCTCGCTCCAAACCGGCGTGATGGCATCCGACATCCCATCTGTTAGCTGATGGGTTTCACCTGTTTCGATGTTATGAACCTGAACTGTTTTAAATTGATTCTCCTGCAGTTTCACATAAGTGATCCACTTACTGTCAGGGGACCACACCGGATTCATAGTCCTGTTAGGATGTGCATATCCATCGGTGTCTACTTTTTTAGCTTCGCCACTTTCTATATTCACATACCACAGATTATAGTCGGTATCTGTATAAGCAATGTATTTGCCATCCGGTGACCAATCTGGCTTGAAATAATAGGTTGGGTTTGGAAGCTCGATCATTCTCGGTTCCTCAAGTCCATACTGATCAGTGATCATAAGCGTATATTCTCCACTTTGATCTGAAAACCAGGCAACCTTTTCACCATCGGGTGACCATATAGGATATCGCTCTGCACTGGCAGATGATTCGCTAAGCCTTCTCCATGTTCCATTTTCTTTAGGAACCGTCACGACCTCACCCCTAAATTCAAAGATGGCACGTTTTCCGGTAGGTGATATAGAAGCGTTATTCAGGTCGTTGGCATCAGGTGATTCCCATCGTGGCCGACTCCAGCTCATATCACCGGATACCTGAATTTCAAGCTGCTCTGTATTTCCGTTTGCAGGATCCAGCAGATAGAGATATCCGCCTTGTTCGTAAACGATCATTCCATCACCGGCATCCAGGCTTTTCACATCAAAGTCAGCATGGAAGGTCCATTGTTTTTCATCGCCTGTTTCAGGATCGTATGACCAGATGTTGTTGGCATAATCCCGCTCGGAAAGATAGAATACATTTCCATCGTGCCACACCGGATCGGTATGTCTTTCATTGTCAGGTCGTGGTGTTTGGATCAGATCAAAAGTCTCAAGGTCAACGATCCAAATTGGTTGAGCCTGTCCCCCGCGATAATTTCTCCACTCCGGATCCCAGAATGTAATCGGGTTATAGGCCAGATATTTTCCATTGGGCGACATTTCACCTGTAGCGGCACGGGGAACCGGAAGCACTTCTGCATTGCCGCCATTCATGTCAATTTTCCAGATCCTGTTAAGTTGCGTTGGATGTCCATCCCTGCCCGATCTGAATAGCACCTCACCCTCCGGTGTCCAGCCGGTAACTTCATCAGCTCCGGGATGCCAGGTCAGTCGCTTGGGTGAACCACCCTCAGATGGGATCACATACACATCCGAATTGCCTTCATATTGACCTGTAAAAGCGATCATGCTGCCATCCGGCGAGAAATGAGGATTGTTTTCTCCTCCGATATTGCTCGTCAGCCGAATGGCTTTCCCGCCTTCAGTACTGACTTTCCAAAGATCGTTAGCGTGAACAAACACGATCCCATTATCAGAAATTGTAGGTTCCCTGAGTAACTGAGTTCCCTGTGCAAAAGAACTAGTATGACCAAAAATGAGTGCAAGAGTAAGTACCAGAAAAGTGATGCGTTGCTTCATAAATATCCCATGATTTGTTAATAACCACCCTGAATATAAACAATACACATTGAGAAGAAAGCCAGGGTAGCTATGAATGCACCGTAGAATTTAAAATTAACTCCATCATTCGGTTCCCGTGAAACAGGCTGACGTAACCTATCAAATCCTAATCGGAACCGGGTGATGGAGTGGGCTGAAAGGTTTTTTGTTGCCTGATCCACCACATCCATCACCCCGTCCTTTTCCCAATATTAAGCTTCATATGCCTCAGTCATGACGGAACGAAATGATGGATGGCTCCTTGTACAAATAAATTTTTCAGAAAATACATTCGTAAACGATAAACTTATCATTCTGTGCCATTACACGTTCACCTTAAAGATCTTCTCGAGGTGCGTTTTATAGTTCAGGTGCTGATTGGCCACACAAACTAATCTTCCTGTCTCTTTTAACTTTTCTGCCACTTCATTAAACAGACGAATGGTCACCTCAATATTCGTCTCAAACCCAAAATGAAATGGAGGATTTGTCACAACAAGGTCAAGACTTTTATCAAGAATATCATCAAGACGATCATTCCAGAAATAATGCACACCGGGACCATCAATATTTAGTTTTGCAGATTCGATCGCAAGGAAGGAATCATCTGTGAGAAATATCTCTGCTTCAGGCTTTTGAAGCTGTACTGCCATTGCAAGTACCCCATTACCACAGGCAAGATCCAGTACTTTATTTTCTGACTCTTTGACCTGAATATGATCAATCAGAAACTGAGTAGCATAATCGATATGATCAGATGAAAATACCCCGTAATTCTGTTCAATTATATTTTCTGTTTTACCACCAAAATCATAATCCAATCGGTGAACAAGAGATTTACTGACTGACTCTTTCTTACCTTTTAATACCAATACCCGTGACTTTTTACGCGCCAGGCTCTGCTCAACATTCTCAAAATAGGTTTCAGCGATGCTTAGTATTTGAGGAGTAAAATACTTCGTCATAAATCCGCAAAGCACGGTACCATCATCCGCTAAATTTGCATGGAGCTGGTGAAGATATAGCTCAAAAAGGTCCATCGACTTTGGAATATTAAGCAACACCCTATCATAGTTATGCTTTGGCTGATCCAAAGGTTTTGAGAATTTGAATTGCTTTGGATCCAACCCATTAGCTTCCAGATTTTGGATTATGCATCGCTGCTGACTCTTTCTCTCAAGGATGACGGTCGGCTCATGTCGATTCAATATACAGCTCAAAAAACCGAAGCGGTCGTTATAAACCCCTAAATGGGTCGTTTCAGAGATCGTATCATCTTCAAACAGCTTATCTATCAGGTATTCATCAGCTGCACTCCAGGCCCGCAATGAACGATTGGTTGTTTCGGGGTATCGTGAAAAGGAATAGGTATTATCCTTAAAATTGAATGTATCCACAGAGTAGTTCCTTAGAATAAGCTGGTTTGCTCTTTATCTTCTTTTTGTGCCTGCTCAATCTGAGGTTCGTCAGAAGGTGTGAAAGTTGTAAGCATTTCCGGCATAAAGCGTTTTTCGTAGATGCGCCGGGCTAAACCATGCAGGGCTTTTTCTCCTCTTGGAGTGATCCGAAGAAAACCGGAATCATCTTCATCCAGAAAGCCAAAGGAACGCAGATCGTTGACAATGAGATAGGCTAATTTTTCGGTCACCCCGGCATTTTTCTCAACATATTCTCTGTGAGGCGGTTCTTCTTCACTTATATAAACCGACCCTAACACATTTAGCTCAATATCAGTCAGTGGAAAGCCTTCACAACCTTTAGTCAGCAACTCATCCCATGTGCTTTGTGAGTAATATAATCCAAACCACCACTTTGCCTCTCTTAACAAATGGCCGGTTGAAGCACAGGCAAAAGGCTGACCGGGCTGTGCCTTTCTCGGTTCACCCCGGCTGCGATACATATTCACCATCGTTGCCAGATCCAGTTCGTGGATATTGGGTGGATACTTGAAATAAAAATCGCTGCGTTTTTGCATGAGATACTTAAGCTGTCTTTATGTTATTGACAGTAATGAATATAAATCTACAAAAAAAATTATAAAGCCACCGACCAGCGAAATCGGTTCACTCCAGAACGAGCTATCCTTTTTCCTTTATCAGGTCCATGGCTTTTGCCAGTGTAAAATCTTCCGGTGATTCACCATTCGGTAAACTTATGTTCTTCTTGCCGTGCTTAATGTAAGGTCCATACCGTCCGGTCATTACCTTTATTGGTTTGTCCGTATCAGGATGCTTTCCGAGATCCTGTATTTCATTACTGCCCCTTCTCGACTTCTTTTTCTGAGCCAGTAATTCAACCGCGCGATCAAGCTCAATATCCAAAACACTGTCTGATTTTGGTATAGACTTGAACTTACCATCATGCACCACATAAGGTCCATAACGACCAACTCCTGCTTTTACCACTTTTTCATCTTCCGGGTGTTCACCTAATTTTCGTGGAAGTTCCAGCAGCTGAAGAGCCAGATCCAGATCCACATCACTCGGTTCCATACCTTTTAACAGTGAAACGCGCTTCGGCTTTTTGTTGTCCTCAGTTACTTCACCACGCTGTACATACGGGCCATAGCGTCCTGTTAAAAGAAATATTGATTCATCTGTTTCAGGATCTTGACCTATTGGTTTATCACCTTCTTTTTCGGTCTTTATTATTTCCTCAATCAGTTCTGTAGTAAGATCACTCGGATTATATTTTTCAGGAACTGAAGCGTTTATCTTTTCATCATCTTCACCCTGACTGATGTATGGACCAAAACGTCCAACGGCCACTTTGATTCCTTCCAATCCTTCCAGCGGAAGATCCAAAAGTCTGGCTTCCTGCGGATCGATCTTATCTTCCTGAGTATCAACTTTGGCTTTCAGACCATTTTCACCGTTATAATAATCTTCCAGGTATTTAACCGGATCCTGCGTTCCTTCAGCCACGGCATCCAGCTTATCTTCCAGGTCAGAAGTAAACTGACTGTCAACCAGATCCGGGAAATGTTTTTCCAGCAATGATGAAACTGCAAAAGCCGTAAAAGTCGGGATCAGTGTTTTCCCTTCACTTTTTGCATAGCCGCGATCCTGAATGGTACTGATAATAGACGCATAGGTACTTGGTCGCCCTACGCCTCGTTTCTCAAGTTCTTTAACCAATGTCGCTTCCGTAAAGCGTGCAGGTGGTTTGGTTTCGTGACTGACAAAGTTCAGGTCATCAAGCTCAGTGCCGTCGCCTTCACTCATGGCAGGTAGGAAATTCTCCTGATTTTCGAGAGCGGCTTCCGGATCATCGCTGCCTTCAACATAAGCACGGAAATATCCGGGGAATAGAATTTTCTTTCCACCGGCTCTGAAATCCGCATCCGTTCCGTTATTGGTTGCACGGATCGTTACGTTAGTAAATTCAAGTTCTGCTTCGGCCATTTGTGTAGCAATGGTTCGCTTCCAGATAAGGTCGTAAAGCTTAAACTCACGTCCGCTTAATCCTGCCTTGTCGGGTTTAACAAAGCGTGAACCTGAAGGGCGGATAGCCTCGTGAGCTTCCTGAGCACCTTTCCCTTTTTTGCTGTAATTACGAACCCGCTCAAATAAATAATCTTCACCGTACTCATCAGTAACCGCATCACGGGCAGCGCCTATTGCTTGGCCGGATAGTCGGGTAGAATCTGTACGCATGTAAGTGATAAAACCTTTTTCGTATAATTTCTGAGCCACACTCATGGTATCGCGAGCTGAAAACCCAAACTTACGGTTGGCTTCCTGCTGCAGTGTTGAGGTAATAAAAGGGGGCGAAGGATTACGCTTCTGTGTTTTGACATCTACGTTGATGACCGACCATTTGGCTTCCTTCAGGTCTTCCACAAGGCCACTTGCCTTGTCCTCATCCAGTAAAACCACGGAAGCAGGCTTTTTCAGCTTGCCTGTGTTTTCATCAAAATCCTTACCGCTTGCAAGCCGCTTTTCATTAAGGTGCGTCAGGTCTGCATCGAATTTATAATCATCACCTTCTTTATGAAGCTGTGCTTTAAGATCATAATAAATTGCGCTTCTGAACTTCATGCGCTCGCGTTCGCGCTCAACCAAAAACTCTACAGCTACCGATTGCACACGTCCGGCTGAAAGACCCGGAGAGATCTTTTTCCATAATAGCGGAGAAACGGTATACCCGGCCAGGCGATCCAATATTCGTCTCGTTTCCTGAGCATGAACCAGATTCATATCGATATCTCTGGTATTTTCCAGAGCGTTCATAACTGCCTCTTTGGTTATCTCGCGAAATGCCATTCTCTTAACCGGCACTTTCGGTTTTAGGATCTCCATAAGGTGCCAGGAAATAGCTTCACCTTCCCGGTCCTCATCCGTTGCGAGTATAAGTTCATCTGCATCTTTGAGCAGCTTTTTGAGCTTGGTAACCACTTTCTTTTTGGATGATGGGATCACATAAAGTGGATCAAAACGATCATCCACATTGATCCCTAAATTTGACCAGCTCTCTTTTTTATACTTGGCCGGAATTTCCTTGGCCGAGGAAGGCAGATCACGAATGTGACCCATAGAGGAGTCCACTACATACCCTTTGGGCAGATACTTCTTAATAGTTTTAGTTTTTGTAGGGGACTCTACAATGACGAGACTTTTCATGTAAAAACAGGGTTAATTCAATTCTTCGACCAGCTCCTTTAACTCTCCGGCGTGGTCTTTCGTATTCACTTTTTTGATAGTTCCCAAAATAGTACCATCTGTATCAATAACAAAGGCCGAACGTGAAGGAGACTCATACTCTCTTCCATACATCTTTTTTTGAACGATGGAATCAGTGGCTTCTGCGAATTTATAGTCAGGGTCAGATACGAGTGTAAAATCTATTCCCTGCTTTTCCGCATAGCGTTTGTGTGAACCGCAGGTATCCTTACTTAATGCTACGAGGTTGTATCCTTTTTCAGTGAACCATTCGGCATGATCCGCCAGGTCTTTGGTTTGGCGATCGCATCCACCTGTATTATTCTTCATGTAAACCGAGACAATGGTCGGTTTATCCAACAGATCTTTGAAGTTGATCTCTTTTTCCTCTCCGTTTTGAACGGCTTTAACGGTAAAGTTTAAATTCGCTTTGGCTCCGTTTTCGATCATGATACCAGTCTTTAGTTTCTTATGGGTTGAAGGATCTTGATAACTGATAAGTACAAATGGATTCGTTCGATTTCAGTCATTTTGTTATCTGATATGTTGATATAGTAGATTTATTTTGTTGATGAAAAGCCATAATCATCCGTACCGACGCAGAGTGTTAGATCCAAGAAGACCATCCGTCGACATGTCCCGATAGGGACAGTATGTTTGTAAAAGTAAAAGACTGTGTGCCGTAGGTACACTACCAAGCTCTTAACAACTAAACATATCGCACCTAAGGCGCGAAGGTATTGATAGAGTCAGGGGTTTACAAACATACCGTCCCTACCGGGACGGAGGCAATGTTAAACTCGTTCCGAACGTCCTGTTCGGAATGCCTGCCTGAACCTCAGGTTCCACCTAAGCCATTGCAACCACCCTGCGGCTCAGCGAGCCGATGTACGTTCCCACAATAAATACTTAGCCACTGCAGCCACCACCAATGAGTGGTGAACTGTTCCTTCCCTCACCATCTCCAGGAAATTATTCAGTGGCATGGTATGAATGTTGATCCTTTCGTTACCATCCAGCTGCTGCTCCTGAACTTTTTGGCAGTTCTCAACTACGTATAAATGCGTATAGTTTGTTAGAAAAGCAGGATTTGAACTTACTTTTCCGAGATAACTCCATTTATCTCCAGTATATCCCGTTTCCTCAAGTAACTCCCTGCGAGCAGTTTCGTCATGAGTTTCTCCCGCATCAACCATACCTCCCGGTAACTCCAGAGTCGGCTCCTCTATCCCATATCTAAACTGTTCAACCAGCACGATCTCATTATCGGGAGTCAGTGGGATCACGTTCATCCATTCAGGAGCATCAATGATCGAAAATGTAGCCGAATGATCTTCTGACTCTAACTTCATGTTCCGGCTTACAAGTTTGAAGATATTCGTTGTATATTTGAGTTCTTCTTTCGTGGTAACCCACGGCTCAATCGAAAATTTAAAATCACGGGTATTCATAGATGTCAGACACGCTCAAATTAGTTAAAGATCAATTTTCTTCGGAGGCAGAACTTAAAAAAGCTATTGTTAAAGCGTGCGACCTGATGGAAGAAATTTATGCTTCCGGAAAATATCCAAAGCTGATCGTTGAGCGTACCTGGAGTAAGCACAATCCTGTCATAGATGGAGAACTTGCTCAACCCGCCGCTTACCGATGGTATTTAAAGCGTGAAATTGAGCGCTTGCTGGATAATGGGGCTACAGTATTTGTGAAGCCTTCCCGAGAAGCCTTAGCGATGAACAATCCCGAACTTTTTGACAACCTGGACGAAAACGAATGGGACATCACCCAAAAGAAACTCTTTTTGTTCCGGGCCGAACGCATTGACATTTCACTCGATCGGCTTTACCACTACACCGGCACCAAACCGGAAGATTTCCAGCGATATATACTTTTCACAAACTATGATATGCACATTGATGTATTCCTCGAGATGTTTCCCGATTGTGAAAAACCGGTGAACGAGGGAGCTCAGATGCCGGCCTACCATCACAAAATGGAAAACAACTCCGGCCTAACGCTTGTGAATATCGGCGTTGGTCCTTCGAATGCCAAAACCATTACCGACCACGTTGGCGTGCTTCGGCCTGATGCCATGGTGATGGTGGGGCACTGCGGCGGACTCCGAAACCACCAGGATATCGGTGACTTTGTGCTGGCAAATGGATACTACAGAGCCGACCGCGTTCTGGATGATGTTTTTCCTATTGGAATCCCGATTTCACCAAATTACATTTTAAACCGATACATGCAGGAGATGCTGAATCAGAATGAAATGAAACATCGTATTGGAACCGTGTACACCACGGCCAACCGAAACTGGGAATTTTCTAAAGCCCGAACGGTGGAAGAAATTCATATGAGCCGCAGCGTTGCTGTTGATATGGAGTCATCAACCGTAGCCACCAATGGATTTCGATATCGCATTCCTCATGCCACCCTGCTTTGCGTGAGTGATAAGCCCCTGCACGGTAAGCCTAAACTTTCTCAATATGCCCAATCTTTCTACCAAAACTCCAAAGAACTCCACCTAAAAATGGTGATCGATGCGCTGCAAATGGTGAAAGATAACTACCCGGAAGGATTGCCCAATTCCAGCATCCGTGCTTTCAATGAACCATTGATGGGCGGACCGGAGTAGAAAATAACGAACAGCCAACAGCCAACAGCCAAGGTATACACTTCATCATACCATGATTGATGTTGGTTATTGATTCCTATATTCTTGCAGCTATTATTCAACTACAACCTGTTTAATTTCAAGCCAAACTATTGAAACCTTTCATATTACTATTCTCCCTCTTTTTGATCGCAAGCTGCAATTCTAAAAAGCAGGTTGAAACAAATCCCTTAAAAGAGCTTTCCTTTAGTAAGGAACTGCTTTTAGATGCTGATAATCCCGAGATCTTGATCGGTGCCTTTTCAGGAATGACTGTAGATGATCAGGGTCTTATTTATATAGCTGACACCAAACTTCAACAAATACATAAATTTTCGTCTGAAGGAAATTACTTAGCATCCATTGGGCGGGAAGGCAAAGGACCCGGCGAATTTGATGGGCTAAATCCGGCTATTAAAATTCATTCAAATCGACTTTTTGTTTTACAGAATAATGCACGTGAGATTGATGTTTTCGACACAGGTACAAATAAACATCTTCAAACTATAACTATTGAAAATGTAAAGATAGATAATAAACCAATTGGTACACCGCGTAACATTTTCCCATCAGACAATGGAAATGTAATAGTGACATTTGTAGATCCTTACTTCTTTAAGCCTGAGGATGGTGATACTCAAAAACTCATCACTCTATCAGAGATTGATCTAAAGGGTGAATTCATCAATGAAAAGCTATTACAGGTCCCCACCCCTTTTCCAACCAATAACAGGCTGGTTTATATGGAAGACAATAGTATTAATATTTTTACAGCCGACATGTATCCTGATCTCAAGATCAGTTCAAATACAGAAAAGATCGTTATAGCTAAAAGTGACTCTCTTCAGTTTACAGAATATGATCTGGCTGGATCAAAGATCTCTGAAGTTAAAGCCCAAAACTCCCTGATTCCATTCACTGATAGTGACCTTGACAGTTTAAGTAGCAAAAGGGGGGATAAGATCATAAAAGCCGTGAATAATACCGGTAAACCTGATTTTTGGCCTGCCTTTGAAGAATTTATCATAGACACTGATGGCCGGTACTGGATCAAACAACATAATCCATGGAGTGATACTCAACCCTGGCTGATCATTGATAAAAGCAGTGATGCTAAATGGACCGTCAATCTGCCTTCCGATATCAAACTTTATCCCGGAGTTGGCGGCAATGCCTACGCCATTCAGGAATCTCCCAGTGGATTAGCTTCTGTTTATCGATATACCTTTCTGAGTTCTTCGACAGATTGAAGGAATCTTCAACTTACACCCCATCCCCGGTCATTTCCGCGAAGGCGGGAATCTAAATATTGCCATAGAATCGGTACTTGATTCCTGCTCATACTAACAGATCTCAGGCATTCGCCGTGAGATGACTTCCCTCACTTGTTCTGATTCCGTTGCTCTGCTGCGTAACCCTCACCTAAGGCTCTGCCTCACTCTAATCACTTTAAATTTGAGCGAATAAATTAAACTCCACCAAAACATAACCTTACCCCGCTCTTATTTTCTTTATTCAATAACTACTTATTGTTTATCAATAAATAATTATTGCTTTTCAGAAATTATTTGTTTTTATTTTTGGTGAACAGAAATCAATTATCACCTTATGAAACTGAAAGAAGACTGGTCTTTTACTCACTTTATCTATTATACCACTTGGTTTGCCTTAATTGGATTGGTTTTAAGTTTTATCACTTTTTTTGGAATGTCTTACCTAACGGGCGACAGCTTTTTTACCAACCTACCCGTTATTGACCCAATGACTGAGGTAGCTCCTAAAAACTTTGTGTCTGAAGATAATTTACGTGTTGGGGAAGAGCATAATTTTCTAACTCCGCTGCGTGTTCATGCAAGCTTTATGGTGCAAAATAACTATTCGGGTTTTTCTGCACAGATCACCAAAGTCCATGCCGTACGGATTTTGAGGATGATCATTTTGGCGGGATTCCTATTACTTCTATCACGCATTATTAAATCGATTATTCAAGAAAATCCTTTCGAACAAAAGAACAGTTTCCGGCTATACGCCATGGGAGGGCTTCTGATTTTTCTTTCTGTAGTGGATGTTCTTCATGGTTACCTCATTGCCAACGCTTTATCAACTTTACCAATGAAAAGCTCGCTGCATTTCAGTCCAATTATTGAGATTGATGTACTTATCTTTTTTGGATTGATTTTACTTTTACTTGGTTACGTTTTTAAAGAGGGAAATCGCATCTACGAAGAACAAAAGCTAACGGTGTGAATTATGGACCTTCAAAAAGATTACATCCCCAAAGAGCGCTTTCAAAAGTTACTGATTGCGTTCATGTGTTTTACAGCCATTCTGATTATTTGGTCCGGCATAGATGAGCTCAATTCTTTTCATTCTGTTTTTGATGCCGATGAAGTGAAAAGCCGGAGAAACCTTGAACTATACCATTGACCCCCTGTCCTTCACAAAAGTTAACCTCGATGGTACTACCTACACATATATCTCAGTTACAGATCTTTCCTATCGGCCTCTGAATTACAAGAGTACAGAGATCCTTTCCATGGCTTCTGAAAACACAAAAATTCTCGGCCTGCTTAGTCATCCCTCCTTCCTTGTGAAAGAAGCCGATCTTCCATTTTGGAAATCACAATTTCAGCTTATAATTGGCTTTACTGTTTTTGGCTGGCTTATACTTATTGGTTTTTTGATTGGGATGGCAATTACAATAACCCGGCAGCAACAAAAGCTCTTTACCAGAGAGATTTATCATTGGGTACTGGGATTGTATTTTCTCATCTTTGCAGGATTTTTAGCTCATCCCATTCTTTATGGGCGAATGATTCACTTTCTAAACACTGAATTTTATTTTGGTGAACCGCTTACAAGTGGTATTTCAGTGGAACCGGTGCTTGGACTTGGTATTCTATTATTTCTGATCATATTTCTTGAAAAAGCCATTCCCATGCAAAACGAACAAGACCTGACGGTGTAGCCATGGCCATAATCGTAAACCTGGATGTAATGCTGGCCAAACGGAAGATGAGCCTCACCGAGCTTTCGGAGGAGGTTGGTATCACCATGTCGAACTTATCTATCCTGAAAACCGGCAAAGCCAAAGCGATCCGGTTTTCAACCCTGGAAGCTATCTGCGAAGCATTGGACTGCCAGCCCGGGGATATTTTGGAGTATTCGGAGGGTGGTTAATGGAAAATAGGTGTTGGTTAATAGGGGTATCCACAAATCACAATTAACCACTTTACATTCCCAACCATGGTCATTCCCGCGAAGGCGGGAATCTAAATATTGCCATAGAATCGCTAATTGATTCCTGCTCATACTATTAGATCTCAGGCATTCGCCGTGAGATGACTTCCCCACTTATTTGGCTCACACACAAAAAAATCTGTAAGGAATTCCTTTTTCATCGCTCTCACTTTAAAAGAAAACAAACTGAGAGATATGACACACCAAGAATCCTTTTCCGTTGAAAACTTCCATAACCGAACCGTTAAAGAGATGCTGCCTGATGAGCAGCCACGTGAAAAACTCATGAACTACGGGGCCGATTCCCTATCTGATGCCGAGCTGCTCGCTATCCTGATCCGAACCGGAACCAAGAAGCTGAATGTGATCGATACCGCTAAAGCTCTGCTCAATCAGTTCGGTGGCTTGCACAACCTGGTTCGTAAGGATTGGAAATCCCTGAAGGTGATACCGGGCATCGCCAAGGTAAAGGCCATCACGCTGGAGGCTTCTTTCGAACTCGCCCGGCGTTTACAGGTGGCTGCCTTAGGCGAAGAGATACAAATCACATCACCTGAAGACGTCAATGCATACTTCGCACCCAAACTCCGCCACCTTACCAAAGAAACCTTCATCGTCGGTTTTCTGGACAATGCCAAAAAGCTGATGGGTTTTTCCAAGATCAGCAACGGTGGTAAAACAGCCACCATCGTGGATACAGCTGAGGTTATGCGACAGGCGGTTCTGAATGAAGCCAATTCCATCATCCTCATCCACAATCATCCGTCAGGACACAATAAGGCTTCTACAGCCGATATCCAGCTCACCAAGCGCATCGCCGAGTGCGGGAAACTGTTTGGAATACCTGTTGACGATCATGTGATCATTGCCGGATACAATTTTGTGAGCTTGAGGAGTGAGGGACTTTTTTAGCCATCAGCTCTCAGTCTTCAGCTTTCAGTTTATTTGGGTGAAACTGAAAGCTGATAGCTGACTGCTGAAAGCTTCTCCACAGGTAGATATTGACTCCTTTTTCTCCCTACCTTTCCAGCAGATTTAACCTCACAAACCTTCACATCCATGATACATGAATTTCTTGGTCGTTCTCCTCAATTTGATGATTCTGTTCATATTGTCCAAAGTGCGGAGATCATCGGCGATGTAACACTCGGCACGGAAAGCAGTGTATGGTTCAACGTCACCATTCGGGGAGACGTCAATTATATCAAGATCGGTGACCGCAGCAATGTTCAGGATAACGTTTGCATTCATGTGATGAATCAGACCGGACCCACCGTCATTGGAAATGAAGTAACCATTGGTCACGGAGCCGTGGTACACGGATGTACCATCAACGACCGGGTTCTGGTAGGCATCAATGCCACCATTTTGGATAAGGCGGTTATTGAATCGGACGTGATAGTAGCTGCCGGCACGCTGGTTCCTCCCGGAAAAACTTTGGAAAGCGGATATCTCTATATGGGCTCTCCTGCTACTAAAGCTCGCAAGCTTTCTGTTGAGGAGATCACATCCATCAGGAAATACGCATCCAATTACGTCAAATACTCCCGCGCCTATCAAGGCAAGGATCAACACAACGAAAATCCATTCTACACTAAGTAATTTTTAGTTTTAAGTGCTTAGTTCTTAGTTAACTCAGCACTCAAAACTAAACACTCAAAACTCCTATGGCAGGTCTTTACATCCACATTCCCTTTTGCAAACAAGCCTGCTCGTACTGCGACTTCTATTTCGTAACCCGACAGGAGTATAAACAGGATTTTGTAGATGAACTGGTGCGAGAGATACATTCCAAAAAAGACTCGCGCTACACCAAAGATCCAATTCAAACCGTTTATTTTGGCGGAGGAACCCCGTCCCTTCTTTCCCCCTCACAAGTTGAATCCGTACTCAATGCGATCGACGAGGTCTTCGATCTTCAGGCGGAAGAGATCACTCTTGAAATGAATCCCGATGATGTAACGAATGAGTTACTTTCAGGCCTTAAAAGCGCGGGAGTAAACCGTGCAAGCATGGGGGTTCAAAGCTTCGATGCAGACCTTCTTAATTTTATGCATCGGGCCCATAATTCACAGGAAGCTCTTCAATGTCTTGAGTTACTTCAGAATTCTAATTTCGACGTTTTTACGGTGGATCTGATCTATGGTAATCCGGGACAATCGCTTGAGATCCTGGAAAAAGACATAGACACGATCCTGCAGTTTGATCCACCTCACATCTCAGCCTACTCACTCACCGTAGAGCCTCAGACCCGACTCGGTAAGCAGGTCAAGCTGGGACGCATCCTTCCAGCAGAAGATGACACCGTTGCCCGGCATTTTGATCTTGTGGTTAATAAACTGAAAGAAGCCGGAATCATGCAGTACGAGGTAAGCAACTATGCCAAACCGGGCAAAGAAGCGGTTCACAACTCAAGCTATTGGAATCACGTGAATTATATAGGGATGGGACCGGGAGCCCATTCTTTTTGGTGGGATGAAGATCTGCGTTCAGCAAAACGATGGAGCAACAAACCGGACCTTAGGTCTTACTTGAATAGCGATTGGGAGCAACCCTTTGAAGCTGAAACTCTGGATATAAATGACCTTGCTGAAGAGCGACTGATGCTGGGCCTTCGCACCCGTAGCGGAGTACCAATTAACGAACTCAAAAACCGGTATCGGTATTCATTCAACCCGGATCAGCTTCAGTACATTAAGCATTTGGAAAGCGATGGAAAAGCTGTTCTAAACGAAAACATACGGCTCACTAAGAAAGGCTTGAAGATCGCCGATTCGATCCTATTAGACATACTGACCAAGTAACCGGTCAGGCGCCCAACTGTTCCCATTTTCGGGCAAATTTAGCATATTCATTCGCCTTCTCGGTTTTACCGGCATTTTCATAGGCTTGAGCTACCAATTTTGAAGCAGCCGCCAGCTCTTTATAATCTTGTTTTGTCGGATTTGTCGCAGTGCCCTCCATATCAGGCACTTTAATGCTTACCTGTTTAAACAGCTTATCCGGATCCTCATTGACCGAGTGATTTTCTTTGAACAACAGTGGCCAGAATCGTGGTTTACCATACAGTTTATCTGATATCACCCAATACCATTCCCCTTCCTGAACCTCGTAATTCTGAACCGTTGACTGATCCGATGATCCTGAATTATTAGAGTCATTTACATCCGATGATCCATTATTAGATGAACTTCCTCGGGCAGCGGCTATTCTTTCTGCTCTCTCATTTTCTTGCGCTATGAGCCGCTCTTCCTCTTGGATCATTGCATTTAGTCTTTCCTCAAGTTCATCCGCTTCTTTCTTTATTGACTCAAAATCCCTGGCAGATTGAGATTGAGTGGCTTGTTGCCCATTAGCTATAGTCCCAGCCTGAATGTTGTTCTGTGATCCATCATTTTTCTGCTTACCGTTATCCAACAGAAACCACACAGAAGTAATTGCAATAATTGTAAGCAACAGTACAGCAAGTGTAGCCAGTAGATTAGTGTAATTCTTTTCTTTTTCTTTTGGCAGTTCAGAAGTCTTTACAGCAGTTTCAGGTTCTCCATCTTCATCCTCTTCCTCACTATCAAAAACTTCCTCTAATTCCGTCTCTATCTCAGACTCTTCCCCTACTTCTTCTGTATCTGAGTCCGGCTCTTCCGTTTCCGTTGCAAAAGGATTTACATCAAAGGCTATTTTTTCATCAGCCTTTGTTTCACTTTGAATTTCAGCTGTTTCCTGCTTCTCTTTCAGATCTTTTGCTTGCTCATCCGTAGTATTTTCGTCCTCTTCAATGAGCTCACTTTCAAGGTGTGCGTATTTTGCGTTAACATTTTCACGCAGTGACTTATACGGCGAGAAGGATACTCGTTTGTGAGCGGGTATGGTGATGGGATCCCCTGTCTGCGGGTTCTTACCTTGTCGCTCTGCTACCTCTTTAACTTTAAAACTCCCAAAATTCGTGATCGAAGCTTTACCGGAATCTTTCAGCTCATCCTTAACCTCATTAAGCAGGGCCTTTACAAATTCCTCACTCTTCTGTTTACTGACACCCGCTTTCTTAGAGAGAGCATTGACAATATCAGAATAGGTCACTTTTTTACTCATCATTACCCCGGTTTATCTCATCCTTTAGGGTACTGCTTTGGCTGAAATGCACAACATTCTTAGGCGGGATCAGCATCATTTTCTTATAATGAGGATTGTAAGACTTGTGAGATTCACGTATTTCAGCACTGAAACTTCCAACGCCCGGGAGGGTAAATCCCACGTTATTAGAAAGCAGGGTATTCATCCCATCCACAAAAGAATCATAGATTTCTTCTGTTTCTGCAATGGTCAGGTCCAGTTCTTTTGATATCGACTTCAGTACCTCCGACTTAGTCATAGACAAATCCTTAATTTATACCAACGTTTAACTGAATAAATGCTAATAATTTAAAATATGCAATTTTAGCTAATATTCTGCTATTCCGCATTATTTAAGATTTTGGGATACATTAAGGTTTGTTATCATCCCATGAAATTATAAATATCTAAGAAACATAAGCATGCTCAGATCCTTTATAGACGTTGATCCCGACTCTCATTTTCCTATTCAGAACCTGCCATACGGTGCATTCATAACAGATCAGGGAGAAATTCACCTCTGTACAGCTATTGGAGATCTTGTGGTTGACCTGTTCGTTCTTGATGAAGAAGGCCTGTTCGGCGGACCAGAGCTTAGCGGACAAATGGCGTTTCAGGATTCCTCCCTAAACTATTTCATGAGCATGAGTAAAGATGCATGGACTGAGGCCCGGAGCACTCTTCAGACACTACTTTCTGCAGATGGTCCAACACTGAGAGATGACGAAGTATTAAAAAATAAAATTTTTCATAAGCAAAGCGATGTTCAGCTCGTGTTTCCGGTGGAAGTGGGTGACTATACTGATTTCTACTCCTCCCAGCAGCATGCCCGTAACGTTGGAGCTATGTTTCGCGATCCTGAAAATGCCCTTCTTCCTAATTGGAAACACCTGCCGGTGGCGTACCATGGTAGAGCCAGCTCAATTGTTATTAGTGGAACCGATCTGCATCGGCCAAAAGGACAGATACTGCCAGAAAACAGTGAAACACCGATATTCTCTGAATCCAAACGGCTGGATTTTGAACTTGAGGTCGGTTTTCTCAGCGGTCCTGAGAACAAACTTGGGCAACCGGTTCCAATAGATAAAGCTAATGATCACATTTTCGGACTTGTTTTGATGAATGACTGGAGTGCCCGTGATATACAAAAGTGGGAATATCAGCCTCTAGGACCGTTTCTGGCTAAGAATTGGGGGACTTCTGTTTCCCCCTGGGTGGTTACGTTAGAAGCCCTTCAGCCTTTTAGAGCAGAATCGCCTTCACAGCACCCAGAACCTCTTCCATATTTGAATTCAGACGGCAGATCCGCTTTTGATATACAATTAGAAGTTTATTTGAAAACCGAGAAACTGGATCAACCACACAAGATCTGCACCTCAAACTACAGAAACCTCTATTGGAGTATAGAACAACAGCTGGCACATCATACCGTAAATGGTTGTAATGTTAGAACAGGTGATCTGTTTGGCTCCGGAACCATCAGTGGTTCAGAAAAAGACTCATACGGAAGCATGCTGGAGCTGGCATGGATGGGCACCGATCCCGTTAAACTGCCCAACGGAGAGGAAAGAAACTATCTGGAAGATGGCGATGAGGTAATAATGACAGGCTTTGGTCAGGGTAACGGATACCGGGTAGGATTTGGGGAAGTCAGAGGAAAGATACTTCCGGCATTTAAGTAAAAGTTACTTCACATAGGTCATTTTCCTGGTAGTAACCTCGTTATCAATTTTAAGCCTGTAAATATACACACCGGAACTCAATCCCTGAGCATTGAAAGTGTATTCGTAGGGTCTGCTTCGGGGGTTTAAGGTTTCGTTTATCAATGTCTGAACTTTTCGCCCCATAATATCATACACCTCAAGCCTCACAAATGCAGTTTGGGGCAATTCAAAACGAATTTTCGTGGACGGATTGAACGGGTTAGGATAGTTCTGATACACAGCTATCTCTTCAGGAATATCACCGAAATCCGGATCGCGTATATCGACTATCTGACCTGTTTTCCCGAATTGAATATTAAGATTTCGGGTGGTTTCTGAATTACTGTAATTGGCTATCACAACCCCAAGTCTGCTAATGTCTGACCATGCCACATGAGTAGGAACAAACACCTGCCCCTTGTTTTCACCGGTCACAACCATATCACTCATCTCTCCATTTTTTTTATAGAACAGAAGCCCAACTCCAACCTGTGTACTGTCAAAATCTACCGCTACTTCTATGGTTCCCTGATCATTAGAACCCGGTAAGATCTCATAATAACGCGCAGCCATGCGGCTTACACTGTTTATATTTATGCTGGTTGCGGGTACCGAATTGAATGTTGCCTCCAAATTAGCGTTCGGATAATTGTTCTTTTCCACAAATCCGTATGAATCAGTACCCGCTCTTGAACCAGATGCCATATGCCACAGATGATTTTGCACAAAAGTTTCGCCGAATTCTTCATTTTGATACGGAAGTATTCTTCGCAAGGCATCATCAATACTTAAATTATTCTCGCCCTCAATTTCCTGCCATATATCTCTCCAGATAGCATCACCGAATTTCTCATAATAATAGATCATCCAGCTTACGTGCCAATAAGCTCCGGGTGTACCCGATCCAGGTGAAAAGAAAATTGAACTTGAGTTGGGATTATCAGAATTGAAGCCCATTCTTTGATATAATTGTAATAGTCGTTTACGTCATCATAAACCACTTCCTCCATCAATGTCGCATCCATTTCTGACCAGTTAAAAGCCCCTGATGGTGAGGCCCAGTTATTTTGAGCATACTGTATAGCATGTTTGAACTCATGCGCCATCGTAGCATAAATAGCTCCGACCTGATTCCCCTCCGGATGGGTATTTTCAGGAAATCCGTCAAAATCAGACTCTATAACTATATAGGTACCACCCGGTGATGATGCTGAGGTATTTGTAAACCCATAGGCACCACCGGAAATATCATTTTCCACATACACCTTGTAGGTTTGACCTGCAGGAATTGGATCTTTAAAACCGATATTCAAAACTTCATGGCGGTAGGACGAATCAGCCGACTCAGCCACATGGTCAATATAGTCCGGTACTCCATTCCCGTCATCATCGGTTAATGAAACAGAATCGGGACCTGAGGTTTGGTAGATAATCTCAAACTTTCCGGATGGGGAAATATAGGTTTGTTCAGCCATGGAAACACTCTGTAGGGTCGTTAACCCGAGGCTTTCAGCTTTTGCAAGCACCTCCGAATTAAGTTCATTCCTATGCTGATGCAGAAACATTGTGGTTGGGGTGATACACTTGATTGCCTCTTGATCCCTGTAATCTCCAAGTAATGGTCTTTCAAGTAGCTCTAATTGTTGCATAGCAGCTGATTGAACATCCAGTTCTCCTCTTTCAAATGAAGACTGAATGGATAATAATGAGTTATTGACCGGCTGAACCTGTGAAAAAGCCATCCCCGGTAGGAAAACGATCAGAAACAGGACTCTCTTAAATTTTTTATTTATAAATCCAGACTTATGCATTGTTTGTATTTTGCTTAACTTTCAGGTTCGCGTAAATAATGAACGTCAAGACCTGACACTTCTTATACTTTATAATTTAAGAGAAAAATGTATCAAGTAATACTCTACTACAACTTCCACAAGATCGAGGAACCGGAAAGGTTCTGCAAAGCACACAAAAAATTCTGTAAAGAGATAGGCCTGAAAGGACGTATATATATTTCTGAAGAAGGGCTTAACGGGACAGCAGCCGGAACGAAACAACAGGTCGAGGAGTACAAGAATTTTGTATGGTCTATACCCGGTTTTTCTGACACTGCGTTCAAACAAGATGAATCTGATTACATCCCTTTTCCAAGACTGACCTGTAAGGTGCGTGAAGAGATCGTTTCTCTGCATATGGATGACGTAGACCCTGAAAATGGTGGAAATTATCTGGAGCCGGAAGAATGGCGCCGTGTTATGGAAGAGGAAGATCACGTGATGATCGATGTTCGAAATAATTATGAGTCTAAGGTTGGGCATTTTGAGGGAGCCATCAAACCGGATCTTGAAAACTTCTATGACTTCCCTCAATGGCTGGACGAAGTTGATATCCCAAAAGGTAAAAAAGTACTTATGTACTGCACCGGCGGTATCCGATGTGAAAAATTTTCTGTCTTAATGAAAGAGAAAGGCTGGGAAGACGTCAATCAGCTGCATGGTGGTATATTGCGATACGGTAAGAAAGAAGGCGGTAAACATTTCAAAGGAAAATGTTTTGTGTTTGACGATCGCCTGGTGGTGCCTGTAAACCCCAAAGATCTGGAGCCGATCGCCCGATGTGAGATCACCGGAAAACCGGCTGACACCTATATCAATTGCGCAAATATGGAATGCAACAAGCTCTTTGTTTGCTCTGAGGAAGGTGCCTATAAAATGGAAGGATGCTGCAGTGAAGAATGTATGGAAAGCGAGTACAAACGGCCTTTCGATCCTGAAAACGCATTCAAACCATTCCGGAAATGGTATAACTACTTTGGCGAAGATTTCAAGGAACGACCTGTTGGATGTGCGTAATATCCGCCTTGTACCACCCTATCCCATAACCTATCGGTTCAGGGTTAACGAAGAATTCCGAGGTACAACACTGCTCCAAACCATGAGCACCCGCTTTCCTTTTCATGGTAGGCAGGTGTGGGAAAATAAGATAAGTAATGGCTTGGTCGGGGTGAATGAAAATGAGGTTGATACTGATCATATCCTGGAACTTCAGGATGAAGTGTATCATCACAACCCAAAAGTAATAGAGCCTTCCGTACCTGATGAAGTTCAGGTTCTTGAGGTTCATAAAAATTACCTGATCGCCTATAAACCGGCTCCAATGCCCATGCATCCCGGTGGACGGTATAACAAAAACTCCATGATCGAGATCCTGAAAGAACAGGGGTATGATGACCTGCGGATCGTGCACCGATTGGATGCCGTGACTTCAGGGTTGGTACTCTTTGCCCGCAATAAGGATTTTGCAAAGCGGGCTATGGTTAGCTTCAGTTGCTCCGATGTCAGAAAAACCTATTTCGCCAAAATTTCGGGCACCCCTAATGAACAGTCTATGGTGATCGAATCACACATACGTCGGAAAACCGGGTTTGTGTTCGAATCTAAGATGGGGCTATCCAAAGCCAAAGAGGCTATCACTGAATTTGAAGTGATGGAAAAAAGCCAAGATTCATCCATCGTAAAATGTCATCCAAAAACGGGACGAACTCATCAGATCCGCCTGCACCTTGAACAGTGGGGATACCCGATTATCGATGATCCGATTTATGGTATCAACGGAGACAAAAGCAGTAAAACAGCACAGAAAATAGCGATCAGCCTGTTGAATGCCGGCTTGGAAATTGAATCACTGGGAATTAAAGCTGAATTGAGTATTCCGGAGAGCTGGAGGGTATAGGTGTAAGGTTCAAGGATTTAGGTTTTAGGTTTTAGTAAACTTTACACTTAGCACCTAACACCTAACACCTAACACCTATTTATAGAACGCTTCTGCAATTCTTGCAAACTGCTTGGGTTTGTCTAAAAAGGCGTAGTGGCCGGCATCCTCAATAATGACAAGGACTGCATTCCTCTATTCCCTTTTCAATACGCTGACCCTGATAGACAGGCGTTGCGTCATCATTTCGTCCCCATATCAATAGAACTTCGTGGGAGATATTTGGCAGTGTAGGCTCCAGAAATTCCGTCACTGATTTCACGAAGGTTTCCCTCATCACTCCTGATAGTTCACCGTATTCACTTGAACCAAGACTTTTCCAGAGAGCCGTTTCTCGTAACCACACCAAAGCTTTATCCCTTAAGCTTTCCGGAAGGATCATAAAAGGCGCCTTAAGGGTTTTGGCCGCGTATTTTCTTAAATAGAATTTCATAGACCGTTTTGGCTTCATACCGGCTCCTCCCGTGATCAATACTTTATCGATGTGAATCTTACCGAATTCACGGGCCAGCAGTTTCAGAATGATCCTGCCGCCAAACGAATGCACCAATACGTCCACTTTTTCATGCGGGAGTTCCTTGATGAAGGCTTCAACAGCATCGGTGTAATCATCTATAGACCAACCTCGATCCGGTTCCGGAGAATCGCCAAAACCGGGCAGGTCTAACACATAACACGTTCTAAGGTGTGCGAGGTTTTGAGTCACCGGCATCATCACGCGCTTGCTGCTCCCCCATCCATGGAGTATCACCAGGGGTTTACCAGAACCTGTGGTTTGGTATATGATCTTTTGGTCGCCGTAATTAAATATGTGATTTTCTGCCATGATCTGAATTTTGCCAAACTTCACACTTCCTGCAGACTGATACAAGAATATTATTGAGTTTTTCCTTTCTCAGACTCATATTAGTTGGATGAAGCTGCAAAATTTTAAAAGAAAGACCTTTTTCTGGATTGATAAATTACAGATCACAAGAAAAGAGCGGATTTCATTCTCGCTGTTGATGCTAATTCTATGCCTTCTGCTGATCAGTTCTCTATTCATTAACCAAACGCTGAATTACCAACAGGAAGAATACGATAAGATCCTGGAGTTGTTTGATGAACGGTCTCAGCTAGCCGAACAGGAACAGGAAGCTATTGCTCAAAAATATAATCCTGATTTTACAGTTAGTAACCCTCAGAATTCCGATACTAAACCTGCTGTAGAACAAGAATCCGCAATTACTATTATGGAGATGAAAGCAGGTCCTGCAGAAGAATCCGTATCAGTTCCTGAAATCATTAATATCAACACGGCGGGATTGAGTGAACTACAGACTTTGGATGGCATTGGTCCCGCTTACGCCGGCAGGATCATTGAGTATCGCGAGGCGAACAACGGCTTTAAAACTATTGAAGAACTCATAAACGTAAAGGGCATTGGTGAGAAGCGGTTAGAAACCATTCGCCCATTTATAACATTAGAGCCATAATTAAAGGTATATAAAACAGGCTTATGCCAAAAATACTTTGGGCAGACGATGAGATCGATCATCTGCAATCACACATCATATTTTTAGAAAAAAAGGGATTTGATATCACTCCGGTTACCAACGGAGCCGATGCCATCAGTCTCATTAGCAGCGAACCTTTTGATATCGTTTTTCTGGACGAGCAGATGCCGGGCATGGGTGGCATTGAAACCCTTGAGAAGATCAAAGCTATACAGCCTTCACTCCCCGTGGTTATGATCACCAAGAGTGAGGAAGAGTCTATCATGGAGGACGCTATTGGCGGTAAGATCTCTGATTATCTCATCAAACCGGTGAATCCGAATCAGATCCTATTGACCACCAAGCGACTTTTGGAGCGCAGCCGGATACAGTCAGAGAGGTCAGCTCAAACTTACCTGAGGCAATTCAACGAACTTTCGTCACGTATTCATCCCGGCACGCATTGGAAGGAATGGATCGATGTGTATAAGGAATTAACGCAGTGGGAGATCGATCTTGGGGATGGTGATGAAGGCCTCAAGCAGGTACTCTCCGATCAGTTTCAGCAGGCCAATAAGGAATTTGGGAAGTTTATGGATCAGGAATACCAGGCCTGGATGCAAAGAGATGATAACCGGCCAATGCTTTCACCTGAAGTGTTTCAAAAATACGTGAACCCTCATCTGGATAAAGGCGAGAACGTGATGTTCTTCGTCATCGATTGCATGCGCTATGACCAGTGGCTTTTGTTTGAACCGTTCCTTTCGAATCATTACTCCATCGATACGGATTTTTACTACTCAATTTTACCAACAGCTACGCCTTATTCCCGAAATGCGATCTTTTCAGGTCTGTATCCAGCAGATATTGAACGGATGTACCCTGAATTATGGCAACAGGGTCAGGATGAAACATCTCTGAACCGACATGAAGAAGAGCTGCTAAAAAGGCAACTGGATCGCCATGGCATCGACATTAATTTCAAGTATGAAAAGATCCTTAATGCTGATGCCGGTCGGAAAGTGGCTGACCGGATAGGCAGTTATGCCCAATCTCGACTGGCTTCCTTTGTGTTCAATTTTGTGGATACACTGGTTCATTCGCGATCTGATTCGGATGTCATTAAGGAATTGGCTCCCGATATATCCGCATTCCGATCTGTAACTGAAGCGTGGTTCCAGCATTCCACCCTTCTGCAGATGTTCAAGGGGTTGGCGAAGGAGGATGTCACCTTAGTGATAACGACCGATCATGGTTCCGTCCGAGCTCTGAGAGATACCAAGGTGTATGGAGATAAAGACACCGCTACAAACCTGCGATATAAGTATGGCCGCAACCTCAAGGCCGATGAATCCGAGGCCGTCATCTTTATGGATGATCCGGAAAAGTTCAGGCTTCCTAAAGTTGGTGCGGTTAATAATTATATGGTGGCAAGGGAAGATTATTATTTTGTGTATCCAACCAACTACCATAAATATCAAAATATGTACCGGGATACCTTTCAGCACGGTGGGGCTTCTATGGAGGAAGTGATACTGCCAATTGCTACGCTAAAGCCGAAGTAAAGGTAATGAATATTGAGTAAGGAACATTGAGTTTTGACCTGATAAACCCTGTTATTGCTTCAATGTTTTTTATTATAGGATTATAGAAGTGCTCATAACCAAAAAAAGTGCGGCAACTCTAAGCTACCGCACATTTAATCATTATCTGACAGTTTTCTTTCTAGTTCGCTACCAAGAACACCTTGTCAACCACGTGTACCTCACCGTTTGAGGCATCCACCGAAGCTAATATTTTGGCTCCATTAACATATACCTCGCCATCCTTCTCTTCAGATTTCACATAATGCCCGGTAGCAAGATACACATCCATACCCTTGGCCAATTGATCTTTACTTAGCGAAGCAGGAGAAGCATGTGAAGTTAAAATTTTAGCCAACTTCGATTTGTTCTCAGGCTTCATTAGGTCATCAAGCGTACCTTCGGGCAGTGCTTTAAACGCTTCATCATTGGGCGCAAACACTGTTAACGGTCCGGGATTTGCCAACACATTTTGTATACCCGCTGCTTCGATCGCTTTTTCCAGTATGGTATGGTCCGGTGATTCTTTAGCAATTCGCAAGATATGTGCTTGTGATTCATCATCCACTACTCCGGCTTGCCCAGTATTAGATGCTGATACTGACTGATTTTCTGTTGCAGAGTTATTGGATTTGTCTTGCGTATTTCCGCACGAAATTAGTGTCATCGAAATTACTGTCACTAACGCTAGTGTCCCTATTTTTTGTGTGATATTCATGACTTTTGTGGTTTTAATATTTCTAATGTAAATACTGACAGAATAAAAGACCTTTTTATCTTATTTTAATTTATAAAAAATATAAGCCCAGGCCAATAATTATTTCCACATTAATTATTGATTTAGAAATTTTGCCAGATTGGTGATTTGACCTACGCCGGTTTACGATGATTGGGTAAACATATCTTTAAAGCTACCCTTCCCCAACCCTGCGATATGAAGTGGATGCATTAACAACCAATGATCTTAGGGTTATTTAGTCACACCACATTTTCCACAAACATGTTTGGAAAGGGTGTTATCTTTGGGTGTTTTTGAATTTAGTTAGTACAAAATACCATATGGACCTTAAAACCCCTTATAGATCTCATTCCGTGGATGAAACCATTCGCGCCGGATCTGAGTTTGGTAAGCAACTCAGTCCCGGAGATGTGGTGTGCCTGACAGGTGATCTAGGTGCCGGAAAAACGCATTTTGTTAAGGGTGTGGCTTCCTATTTTGGTGTGGATCCGAACAATGTGAATTCACCGACCTACACTCTTATCAATGAGTACTCCGGTGAGATCCCGGTCTACCATTTTGACTGTTACCGGTTAAAGCATGAGCAGGAAGCGCTGGAGATCGGAGCCGAGGAATATTTCTATGGTGACGGCGTTTGTTTAGTCGAATGGCCTGAAAAGATCCGCTCTCTTATTCCTGACGATGCGATTTGGATCAAATTTTCACATCTTTCAGGGTCTGAGCGTGATATACATATTCATCAGAAGAATTTAGAGTGATGGCTCTCTCCAGAAAACGAAAATTATCATACCGGCTGGACCTCCTCCCCGTGATCATGCCCTATCACCGCCGGGCAAATAATACCCTGAAAACGGGTGACCTGGTGTATTACGGTCCCAGTCCTGAGTATTATGGTATTGGCGAAGTGGTGCAGACAGCTGAAAAGATCTGTATGGTTGATTTTAGGGGTACCGGGGAGCTTGGCATCCATAAAGATGAAATGCTTTCTTCTTATCTCATTCCGATTCATAAGCTGAATTTGTCCGGGGTTTTGAAAGGCAGGTAATGTGTACGGTCATGCTGAGGGCATTTTACAAGCACCTTCACAGTGTTGATGTCGCTTCGTACTTGTGTAGGTCCTTCGGTTCCTCAGGATGACTCCTATATTGGTTAGGTTTGTTAAATCATGGTTAATAGCTTTAAAAAGGTCATGCTGATCCCGACTTTTCGGGACGAAGCATCTTCACGAGGTTGATTTCGTTTCGTGGTTGTGTGGGTCCTTCGGGGGTACCCTTAGGATGACTTTCTTGTTTAGCTGGTGATAAATCAACCACCTTATCTATTCAAAGTCATTCTGAGCATACTTGCGAAGAACCTTTACAGGCCTGAAACAGCTCTCTTGCTCAATACGACCTTTGCAGGTCCTTCTCCGCCGGTTGGCGGATCAGGATGACCCATTTTTGGTTGGTAATAATGTTTAAGCTATCTACCCTTTTCCGGTATGGTTTGCCTGGGTGGCCATTCACCTAGTATGGTGTCATTCAGGAATTTCCATTTTGGGTTTTTCTCCGCGATCAGATTTTCCTTCCAGGCTCGTTTCTTTCCCTTTATTCTTTTCTCTGCTTGTATGGCTTCATTAATGGTTGGGAAAACCTCATACCAGATGAGACAATAACAGTAATACTTGCCTGCAAATGTTTTGGGGGTTCCTCTTTCCTGATAGTGCTCTACCAATCTTTTAGGCAGGTTATTTGTTACACCTGTGTATAGAACTTTTCGGTTGGGATTGGTTAGTATGTAGGTTGCGTATTTCATTTTTCACTCTTGTGAGGGTTCATGTGGAGAGTACCCCAGGCATTTTCACAGAGGTGGGTGTGTCGTAGTTGTGTAGGTCCTTCGGTTCCTCAGGATGACTCCTTTTTGGTGTTTGCTGTTTATCAATACCTCCTCAGCCTTATCAAGCCATGCTGATTCGCCGGCTGGCGGAGAAGCATCTTCACGGGTTTTAAATTGCATCATAGCTGTGTAGGTCCTTCGGGGGTACCCTCAGGATGACCGGTTATGAGGTTTGTTCTATTTTCATAGCTATTCAATATGTTCGGTGGACGATCTAAATCGTATCCACGGGGGATTTGATGTAGTTGCCGCCTTTGTTGATCACATGGGTGTAGATCATGGTGGTCTTCAGGCTTTTGTGGCCGAGGAGTTCCTGTACGGTGCGGATGTCGTAGCCATTTTGAAGCAGGTGGGTGGCAAAGCAATGGCGGAGAGTGTGGCAGGTCACTTTTTTATTGAGCCCTGCTTTTTTTGCGGCTTTCTTAAGTCGTTTTTGCACGTAACGGCTCGAAAGATGATAGCGGTGTTGTAATCCGCTTCTCGGATCTTCAGAAATTATCTTAGAGGGAAACAAATATTGCCATCGGAGCTCTTTGTCCTCATTGGGATATTTTTTGGAAAGTGCTTTAGGCAACAACGCCTTTCCATATCCCCTGGCAAGATCTTTTTGATGGAGCAATGCTACTTTTTCAATCTGATCTTTGACTTCCGGTATGCATTTTTGTGGTAATAAACTCACCCTGTCCTTCATACCCCTTTCCCGAACGCACCCATAAGTTGCTCGTATGTCAAAATCAACATCCTGCACACGAAGTCTTAAACATTCAGAGATTCTAAGACCGCTGCCATACAAGAGTTTGCAAATCAAGTCAGCGACCCCATTCATATGTTCAAATAGTTTGGATGTTTCCTCCACAGAAAGTACCACCGGTAATATTTTAGGCTTCTTTGCACGCTGCAAATTATCCAGACTAACCACCTTCTCTCCTAATACTTCTTTATACAGGAACACCAACGCAGATAGTGCCTGATTCTGAGTTCCTGCGGCCACATTTTGATCATTGGCCAGATAATTTAGAAAGTTCTCCACATCCCTGTCTTCCAATTTTTTGGGGTGAACCGTTCCATGATACTTCACAAAGCGTACGATCCAACTTATGTAAGCCTGTTCGGTTTTATAGCTATAATTCCTTCTTCTGTATCTCCTCTCTAACTGCTCTGTAACAACTTAGACTTAGCCCATAACTAGCATTGATTATTTTGTTGACGGTTGTTATATTGTTAGAGCGATGAGGAAGCAATTCCTTACAAAAAAAGTTGGATATTATGCGACGAGGTTATGCGACATCGCCTGTCGCATAAAAACTAATAAAAGATGTGATTAGGCCGTTTAATGACCTTTTTAAGAATATTATACGACGTCTCATAAGATAGCCCATGTCGCATATTAATATGTTAAAGCGCGTCAGGCGCATCACCTTCTGGTAAAAATTGTGGGCTTCCAGCCGGTGGTAGTTTTTGGGTCAGGTAAGCGGTTCGGGTCGTTGGTGTGGGTTGCCTCTTCTAAGGTTTTCCCAAGAATCGGGGCGCCACGATTTCGGTGCTGAATTTTTGGTCTTTTACGGTTGTGGCGCTTTGCTTTTTCGGCCATCCTTCGCAACCACTTTCCCGTGCGCCTGCCGTGGAAATCCAAACAGCCTGGCCTGCTACACAAAGTGGTGGTGTTCCGGTTTTGGGTTCCCGTTCAACCTGCCTGCGCCTTAACAATGCGTTTTAAATCGGACGCGGACGGGGTGCGATGGAACTTGTTTGTAAGGAATTAATTTCGCTACTTCAAAGAAATCATAATCCCCGCGCCGTTTAAACGCTGGGTCGTTAGCATACCTATAAACCAAAAAGCATGAATTTTACTTTAGAAACTGCTGTAATTGTTGCAATTATTTCTGCCGTAACTTCACTGATAACGGTTTATCTTCAGAAAAGAGGAGAAAAATGGCTTTTCAACTTCAAGATCAATGCCCAGCATAAACATGACCAACAGATAAAGATCAAGGAATCTATAGCAAAAAATAAAATTCAATTGATTAATGCTGCAGAAGAATTAAATCATACGACTATGGAACCTAATATCAAACTATGAGAAGGAATGGCATAAAGTAAATGGAAGCTATGGAGAGGATAATAAGTATTACTTCAACTCATTCGTCTATAGATTATACAAACTTTTTATGGTGGGCAAGAAAAGCTGGTCAGATGTAGAGTATTTTGATACAACAATTGCTGAAGATTCTGATCTGTATTATGTGAAGTATGTTCGGTTTTTTACATTAGTCATGTGTCAAACAACCTTATTTGATCAAATGGATTATAGCACTGAATATGCTGATGATCATTTTTTTAAACATATCCTAGAAGATGAAGTAGCCAGTTTTACAGGTCGGGATAATTCAATTAGTTATTCAGTTTATTTATCTCAATCTAAAAAAAACTCAATCTGACCTAAAAAGTATTTGTAGGTTTATTGAGTAAACATTAGACCTGATATCGACAATTTAAGATGGATTAGACTTTACGCTTTGCATCTTTCAATCATCAGCTTTTTAAACAGGTATGGATATGATTTTCAAAAAACTTCTACTTCACAGGTTAAAGAAGTTCTAGAGGCAATTAAAAAGCATCAGTATGGAGAGAAAGGTTTGGAAAATTATAAATTGATGCTAAGTAAAATTAATCTTCAATATGAAGAGGCATCAAGTAAAGTCACAGCCCTGATTCTAGTAGTATGCTAACAAGCGTTTCAAACGGACTCGTTTAGGATTCTGGACTTAATTTTAACATATAGCCTCGCCGCTTAAACGTCAGGTCGTTAGCTGTCTTGAAAATCTCTTAATTTAGATATTTAATTATGTCTGTTTTTTCTGAACATGAACTTCGAACTATTCCTCAACCTGAGAATAGTAGTGTTAAAGAAGTTTTCTCTTTTT
Source organism: Gracilimonas sp. (assembly GCA_034520725.1). Lineage (GTDB taxonomy): Bacteria > Bacteroidota > Rhodothermia > Balneolales > Balneolaceae > Gracilimonas. The sequence continues at coordinate 161,280 of JAXHNH010000024.1, forward strand.
TCGGATTATGTATGTATAACGCTCAAGTTCTGGAAAGAGGAATCATTGATTTGACAGTTGGCCTTAGAGTTAAAAACTTAACCAAAATTACTTCTGAAGAAATAGACCATTTATTTGATAAATCAGGCTCAAAAACCTTGGGACAGCTTATTTTTGATCTTCGAAAAAAAACACAAAGTTTCTAAAGATTTTGAAGACTCACTTATGAAAGCAAAAGATCATAGAAATTACATTGCTCATAGATTCTTTTATCATCATTCATCAAATTTTCTGTCCCGACACGGGTCGTTCTAAAATGATACAAGAACTCAGAAAAATCTCTGGCTCCTTCCATACTCTCTGATAGAAGTATTGAAAAAATCACCGCACAAGCTTTGGGAAAAATTGGGTATCACTAAGGAAATGAGTTGACACTGAATTAGAAAAAATGAAATCTGAAAGTGATGAAAAGAGTATTTCGGCAGCTAACAAGCGCATCAACGAGGACCCGGACAGAGCTTTTGTGTCCAGGATTGCTTGTTTTAAAATTATCAACTTTAATTAACTAACAATTCCCGCGCCCGTTATGCGCAGGGTCGTTAGGTACACTATGAAAACAAATAAGTTCAAGAGAAGTATTCAAGTATTTTTGATCGCTATTACACCACTTATCTTAGCTGGATGTCTTAATGGTTATGGTGGGTGTGCACCTGATTCTGAGAGAAAATGAAGCCAGGTTTTATGTAATTAATTTAAATGGAGACATATCAGCAGTAGAAAAAAATTGGTCTGGAAATGGACATGGTGCTTCAGTTATATATGGTTTAGATGACACCCAAAATTATCTGTATTACACTGATAATTACATTTATTCTCCTGAAGAAATAATTAGACTTAATTATGAAACTGGCAACGAGAGCGCAATTATATTAGATGAAAAAGGGGAGCGTTTCTCCCTTATCTCCGGATGGCAGTCTCATTTGCCGTATGAAAAAATTCAACCAGATGGGGATGCAGACGTTTCAATTATATCAATATTCGACACAACATCAATTCTTGCTCCACGAGATTCTACTATTAAATCCAATCGTTCTCCTAAGTGGATTTCAGACAATGAAATTACATTCAATGCTTTTGGCGAAAGTGATGGCCTCGGAGTATTCAAGGCAAACATTGTGGATTCCACAATTGAACAATTAACAAAATTAAATGGTAGATGGGGATACGATGTCTCTAAAGATGGTGAAATAGTTGTTCTTTCAGCCGAAATAGAAGGAGATGACGGATTGAGCGAATCATCCATTTTCTTAAAAAATACCCATGAAAATGATCCTATTTATATTGGGCCAGGTACTTATCCTCATTTTAGTTCCAACCAAAGAGAAATTTATTTATGAAAATTCTGATGGTATAATATTGTCTCGACTTTAATGGAAATACTGAGTTACTATATTCAGATGACTATAATCATTCAATTTATCAGTAGTGCATTGATTTCTCCTGATGGCAGTAGTATAGTAATTGCTAATTATGAAGGTCTTTTCCTTATAGATATTGAAACAAAAGAAATTACTCAACTGACTGAAAAGAGAGATTTTATATCAGGAAATGGACAATGGGAATCAATCAATTCATCATTTAATTCTCCTTGGTTCTCGGCAGATGGGGCAAAAATATATTTTTCAATTACTTTGAATTATTTTGGCGATGGTTGCTAACGTGTACCTAACAATGCGTTTTAAATCGGACGCGGACGGGGTGCGATCGAACTTGTTTGTAAGGAATTAATTTCGCTACTTCAAAGAAATGTTAATCCCCGCGCCGTTTAAACGCTGGGTCGTTATGCCCACTCTTCCACTAAATAAATAATTGTCAGAATTGTCCGTTTTTCAATAGATTGGAGAAAGAAATAAACCCCAAAGCTATGATTACAGATTATAAAGAAATTCAGCATTCGGCTCTTGAATTAGACGAAAATCATCGCGCTGAATTAGCAAAGAAGCTTATTGATAGCCTTGACCAGCGAATTGATGATGATATTGAGCAAGCTTGGATTGATGAAGTCAAACGGAGAAAAGCTGAGATACAATCGGGAAAAGTAACTCCAATTTCCGGTCAAGAAGTACATAAGGCTGCTAGAGAACTTCTTAAATAATGACTTTTCAGTATCATCCTGAAGCAGCAAAAGAGTTAACGAGTTCTATTCAATACTACGAAGATAAGTCTGTTGGGCTTGGCGCTGAATTTCTTGATGAAATAGAAGAAGCCATCGCTCAAGCATTAGCACATCCTCAATCTGGTTCTTTGCTTACCAAACAAGATCGAAGGATTCTACTTGACCGTTTTCCTTATGAAATTATTTATGACGTTTCTGAAAGTGTAATCACAATTACTGCTGTCAAGCATATGAAACGAAAACCGGGGTATTGGGAGTCAAGAAAATAACCGTGGGTATCTCAAAGCGTTTTAAAATCGGCCGGGGTTCGGCGACCTTGTTTCTGTGGAATTAATTTCGCTACTTCAAAGAAATAATAATCCCCGCGCCGCTTAAACGCTGGGTCGTTAGCTGGCTTTAACACCGTTTCATACTATCTATGAGTTTATCTAGAAAATTAATTTTTCATTTTGCTGTTCTTTTTTTCCTTTCAAATCCAGTTTATTCACAGAATCAATTGGATATACCTGTAGTAATGAAGGGAGCTCGTCCATTTGAATGTTGTACTTTATACAAATTGGACTGCTTTAAATAACATAGGAGTGTATCAAAATCCGCAAGACACAACGTTACTATTCAGTATATCAAAGGGGAAGAATTTAAAGCGGTAACAGGAAATGTATATACAACTGAACTTGGTTTGGTAATCGCAAAAAAGAAATTTCTCATTTCTGATAGTTCGCCAAAATGGGAGGTTCAAAGTAATGATACATTGTACATTCTGGATTATGAGGGTGAAGGATATTACAATGTCTTTTTCAAGGGAAACTACGCAAGTGTTTCAGATCATTATTGGTACAACCGTCGAATTGGTGAACCTGATGAAACAGAATTAGCCAAACGGGTCAGAAAAGCGGAAGACTGAGTGGTGGGTAAAAACTATAGATTCAGACAGTAATGAAGGCTGGATCAATATGGAACAAGCTCGAGTTAATGGCAGTGATGCTTGTGGGTAAATATCAGCAAATAAGCCAGCTTAACAATACGTTTCAAATCGGACACGGACAGGGGTTCGACGAACTTGTTTCTGTGGAATTCATTTCGCTGCTTCAACCAAATTATTATCTCCGCACCTCATAGCCAGATCGTTAACCGTTGTTCACTTCCCGAGAATGCGAAATGCCGTCAGTACTTTTGTCAGGTTAAAGCTCATCATTTTACTCTCGATCACCTGACCTGAATCGAGACTAGTTCAATTGTTTAGCCTGTTGGATCAACTGATCAAAATCAAAATAAACATGGAGGCCTTGTGTTTGCTGCGAAGCCCTAAGCCTCTGGCAGACATACTTTTGATCATATGTCAATATAAACCTGAATGGTTAAAAAAATACTTTTTGGACCTGTAACATAAAATTATAGCAATAAGTATAATCGCAAAATTGGGGAAAGAACGAGACTTTGGAATAAAAGCTTCTTCCTTTTACCAATTGTAACCCAAAAATATCTGGAGTCAGATAACATGGAAAATTCACTACTTTACAATGGGGTTGTTGTGTATAATAATTGCAGGACGCACACCTTCCCAAGCTGAGAAAACCACTGATTCACCGGCACGATATCTTATGCGCGAAGGATCCGGTCAAAGCCGGTCAGTACCTCGTTATTGTCGGCGGCTGCAATGACTGTCATACGGATGGATATCTGATGATGGATGGTAACATACCGGAAGAAAACTGGCTGGCCGGTTCTCCGATGGGGCTGGCATGGGTCCCTGGGGAACCACCTATGCAACTAATCTGAGGCTACGCGCGCAGGAGTGGTCAGAAGATGCCTGGGTTCAAACATTAAAAACACGAAAAGTCAGACCACCTACGCCCGGGATGGACCGCCAGCAACGTGAGCGAACAGGATATGAGGGCGATCTACGCATATATTCAGTCACTCGGACCGATGGGCGATCATATGCCGCCGGCTGTAGAAACCCGGTGTTACAAACCTTCCACGCCATGCTTTTCGATGTTTCCACAGAATTTACCTGTAACCGAAGTTACTCAGTAAATAAATATTAGAAGGCCGCCTTATAAAAGCGGTCTTCTGCTGCTGTTACAATTAAAGGCGGAATCATCATAACATAATCTAACCGTGGAACATCTTCCTGAATTGCATCATCCGGTTTGCGCCTGTTTTCGGGCCTTCAATCCCTATCAGCCCGTAGTACCCAAACCGCTTGCAATGGCATTTAAAACCAACAGCATTTCAGGTAACTGATCGGCTGCTTCCTTGTCCTTGCCTTTATTTTTGAGTTCTCTCCATGTTTTAAGCTGTTCGATCTGTAGCTGATGCAGTGGCTTTAATAGCTCTGACCGGAATTCGATCATGCGATACATACGGGGACGTCTTTCCCTTAGTTTATGTCCATATAAAAGCTCCAGCATTTCTCGAGTTCGGTTGAATTCAGCTTCAATCGTCTTGAGATATTCTTCTGCAAGGGCTTCATCTTCCACCAAAGTTGCATAGTTTTTCATGATATCTGTGTCGGTGAGGGCAATAGCTGATGATGCATTGGTAATGATATACCGGAAAGGCATAAAGTTTACGGCATCTTTGCTGAGTACTGAAAAGGCCTCGGGATCTTCTTTCTGTAGTCTCTCCAGAGCGGAACCTACTCCATACCATCCTGTGAGTAAAAACCGGGCCTGACTCCAGCTAAACACCCATGGGATCGCCCTGAGGTCACCGAATGAACGTTTACCCGTTCGGCGTGCAGGCCTGGACCCAATACTGCTTGATTCTATGACATCAATTGGCGTTGCCTGGGAAAAGAACTTTACGAAGTCATCTGTTTGCACCAGGCCCTGATAGCTTTCCAGGCTATAATCGTACAATTTGTTTACAATAGGCTGAAGTTTTTTCTGCAGATCCTCTTCTTCCTTATCATCACTTAATGTATGTGATGCCGTTCCGGCCTGAAGCAATTCCAGGTTATACAATGCAGTGATCGTGTTTGCATATTTCTGTGAGATCATTTCACCCTGCTCAGTCAGTCGCATATCTCCCTGAACGGTGTCGGAGGGGAGTCCGGCAATAAACCGGTGTGTAGGACCTGCGCCACGACTTATGGTTCCGCCCCGCCCATGGAAATATCGTATTCGAACGTCATGTTTATTTCCAACATCGGTAAGCTTAAGCTGAGCCTGATTTAAACTCCACAAACTGGCAAAAATGCCCCCATCTTTGTTACTGTCACTGTAACCGACCATCACTTGTTGAAACCTATCGGTTTCATCCCGCTGCTGCCGGTACGTGATGCTGCGCTGTGTAACCGGATGTTTTAAAAACTCATCCAGTATTTTGGGTCCTTGTTCAAGATCTTCGATGGTTTCCAGCAAAGGCACAACCGGAACCTTGGAAGCCATACCGTCTTCAGTGAGTTTCATGAGACCGGCTTCACGACAGAGGGCATATACAACCAACAGGTCAGACAAACTTCTCGTCATACTCACGATAAATGAACCTATTCCATTAGTGCCATACCGGTTGATATGCTTATTCACCACGTGATAACAAGCAAGAACGGCATCGGCTTCGGTACCAAGTCCCTGACGGTGGCGTACGAACGGGCGTGAACTCTTAAGTTCTGCATTTAAAAATTCAACGCGTTTTTCTTCAGACCAATTTTCAAAATTTTCGCCATCTTCAATACCGGAAGCTTGCAACAGCTGAGCCATAGCCTGATCATGAAAATTACTGTTTTGCCGGATATCAACTGCGGCAAGATGAAATCCGAAAGTTGCGGCTTTACGGGCAACGGGCTCCACATCACTTTTAATGATACGGTCGGCGTTAATTTCGTGCAGCGATCTAATGAGGATATCCAGATCGGCAAGTACTTCTTTTTCATTTGTATAGTATCGTTCGGAATCAGGTTTCTCAACAGGCTCACCATCTTCCTGAAGAGGGAGCAGTACCTGCATCAAATTTAAAAACTGCCTCCATGGCTCATCGATATTTCTTTCAAGAGCATACCGGGCAGGTGTTCCGGCTCGTGCTTTCATTTCAGAAATACGATCTGTCAGTAGTTCAGGTGCGTGAACTTCAAAAGATGATATACTTAGTTTTTGAGCCAGCTTTGCAAGATCCCCTTTAAGTAAATGCAGTGCCTGTTTCCTCAGATCAAATAGTGTTTCACGGGTCACCTGATCTGTTACAAAAGGGTGGCCGTCGCGGTCGCCACCTACCCAGTTACCGAAGCTTACTTTAGGAAACTTTCGGTAATCATCCAGTAGATGAGGATCAAATCCAGCATTTTCCCAAGCTTCCCTCAGGCGCTGGTCGAGCATAGGCAGCACTTTTGGAAATACATTAGTGAGATAGTGCATGATGTTGCTGAGTTCATCCTGAATGGAAGGCTTATGAAGGAAAACCTGACCGGTATTCCAAAGTCGCTGCATGGTCGTCATTATTTCGTCGCGGATCTGATCTTTCTCATTTTCCGTCCACATCTGATTCTCACGCTTCACCATTAGCAAGTAAACAGACCGAAGCTGATCGATGACCGTCGAACGTTTTGATTCAGTAGGGTGAGCCGTCATTACCGGCTCAATTTTAATATTGGGAAGCTTATTCAGAATATCATTTTCAGGAATCCTTTGATCATTTAAATCTTGCAGCGTTTTTCCCCAAAGGCCGGAAATGCGTGAAAGTCCGTGTTCATCTTCCAGCTTTCTGCGCAGCTGAACCGCTGCGTTTTCCTCTACAATGGTGATAAACTGAAAGTACAATGAAAATGCTTTGCTGATCTTTTCAGAATCTGCTTTTGAATGATGGCCTTTTTCTATGGCATTAGCTATCTGATCTTCCCCTATACCACGCAGCATTTCGACATAACAATTGTGTAGAAATGTGAGATCATTCTGAATTTTTTCGAGTTCGATGCCGTCGTCAGTTGTACTAAAGTACATGGTAAGTGAGATTAATTGTGAGTGAGTGAGTTGAGAAATGTAACTTTATTAGAAATATAACTTTCAAAGTACCTGTCTAACGTTTTACCAGTGCCCAAAAATTCATTTGAACTAATTTTTCATTGAGGTAAGTTATCGCAGATAGTTAAATTATTTATGAATTTTGCAATAATTTTGCAGTCATTTATCTAGCCTTGAATTAAAAGTAAACACCATGATCATACGTTTGGCTCATATTTGTATACACACCCAAGACCTCAATGAAACCGAAAGATTCTTTTGTGATGTACTCGGTCTGGACAAAGGGTTCGAGTTCGTTAAAGATGGAGCCTTATTTGGTTTCTATATTAAAGCGGGCGCAGATTCCTTTATTGAAGTATTCAAAGGGGATTCAAGAAAAGTAGGAAACATCGATCATATCGCTCTTGAAACTGATGATATAGATCGGGTTATATCGAAATTGCGGGAGAATGGTTTTGATGCGACTGATAAAGAACTGGGTGGTGATAAAACCTGGCAGTCATGGACCAAAGATCCCAATGGGGTAAGAATTGAGTTCCATCAATACACCAATGAAAGTCTGCAATTCAGAGGTGGGGTTTGTCAGGTTGACTGGTAAAAAAAGATGGGGAAATATTACGTATCGAGGGATCTGGAGATGCCTTACCAAAAAAAAGATTTACCCATTATGAGATCAAATATTAACTCTGATACCGGCGTTTATTACAGTAATTAATTGCCAAAAGTGTGAGTACTCAGAGTCCTGATCTTGATGCCCAATATTGCTTGTAAACCATTTTTAGCGTTAATTATTTAATAATTTAACACTACCGCTATGAAAGCCAATCAATTCCTCATTCTCGCCCTTTCCGCCCTAATTGGATGTTCAGTCTTTTCCGGAAATGATAACCCATCGAAGGTAAACATTCGGTTATCTAACGTAAGCCCATATACTTATCAGGATATTAGGGTTAGCACCACGGGTGATGATGTGAATTTCGGAGATCTTAGATCCAGCCAATTTACAGATTATAGTGTTTTCGAGACCGCATACAGGTATGCCTTTGTAGAATTGCAAATAAATGATAGCACCTATACCCTGCAACCCATCGATTATGTTGGAGAAACCCCCTTGAAGAGTGGACGTTATACCTACCAGATAGATGCAGATGATTCTGAGGATCGATTCAGCAGACTGTCTCTGACCCTGATCGAAGATTAGACATTCTCACATATCGTAATTGGCTGATCAGACTGCAACAAAGCGATTCATTTATCACTCACCTAGTTTTGTATTTATATAAATTGAACTCAAACAATAACGATCTTTGTTATGCATTCTATGATTCTAAACAGATGGCTCTTTTAATAAAATATTCTTCTTCAAGACCTTTATTTTCCTACCTTTGAAGAGCACTAATTCTGATCAAATGAGATCTACCCTTTCTTATCACTTACTAATCCTGATGATCCTCACTGTGATCGGTTGTTCAGAACAAGAATCGGTTCAGGTAAAACAAATGGATCTGGTTCAGGGAGTGTATGCTTCCGGGAATGTGATGCCTGTTGGTCATTATGAGGTTACAAGTAAGGTCTCCGGCATTGTGGATATGATCATGGTAAATGTGGGACAGGAAGTGGTAGTTGGAACCCCGTTGGTGAAGCTCCAAAACCAACCCAACGAATCGAACCTCCAGATCGCACGAAATCAATTAGAATTGGCCCGAAAAAACGCCCAGCCTGATTCCGACCTACTGAAGCAGCTTTCACAGCAAGTGGAAAATTCACTGGCCATATTTAAACAGGACTCTGTTGAACTCGAACGCTACCGTCAGCTTCAGAAAGATAACATTGGTTCAAAACAAGACTTTGATCGAGCACAGCTTAGATATCAAACTTCCCGGAATAATTATCAGATCGCGGTTAGTAAGCTGCAGGAAACGCGCGACCGACTTCAGGTCGAACTCGATAACGCCCAAAGTAATTATCAGGCTCAGGAAAGCAAGACCGGTGATTATACGATCCTGTCTGCCATTGAGGGGAAAGTATATGATATCATTCCCAAAGAAGGTGAGCTCATTGCCGGAAACCGCCCGATCCTGGAGATCGGCGCTACCGACCGGTTCGAGACAGAGCTTCAGGTGGATGAAACGGATATTGTTATGGTAATGGAAGGTCAATCCGTGTACTACGAACTGGATGCTATTGAAGACACCGTTCTGAGCGGAGTGATCAGCCTGATCTACCCAAGGATCAATACCATGGAACGCACAGCAAAAGTGATTGCCTCTATTGATCCTTCCGGCTACCCGATGTATCCGGGCATGGCACTGGAAGCTAACATTGTGATCAATGAAAAGGACAATGTGCTGGTACTCCCGATCACATACATCTCTGAAGAAAATGAAGTGATTCTGGCAGACGGCAGACGCAAGCAAATTGAAACCGGGATACGTGACTTGAATTATGTTGAGCTTGTCTCAGGTCTTGAAGAAGGAGATGTCGTTTTAAAACCTGAGTCATGACATGAACCGCTTTCCCATCTTAAAGATCGTTATCACGCATCTCACCAGCCGGAAGCGACAGACCATTGTATCGATGCTTGGGGTCACCTTTGGGATCACGGTGTTCATTTTTCAGGCCGGTGTGATTACAGGATTGCAGGATTTCTTCATAGAGAAGACCATCAACTCTACTGCTCATATCCATATTTTTCAGAATAAGAATCAGAAATCACCACCCGTGCTACGGAATGTTTATTCAGAGGATGACACCTGGATCTCCGTCCCCAACATCAAAAGCAAGAATGAGCTCCCCAAACTGAAACGCGGCCTACAGATCGTGGAGATCCTGGAGTCTTATCCCGAAGTGTCCGGAGTCTCACCCAGCCTGAGCACGCAAGCCATCTTTAAGATCGGTGTGGCCGATATTTCGGGAATCATTAACGGAGTGGACATTCGGAAGGAAAACCGGCTGTTCGATCTGGAACAGGACATGGTAAGCGGATCCATCATTCGGCTCGAAACAGTGAATAACGGGATCATACTTGGTTCCGGCCTGGCTGAATCTTTGGGAACGGTCTTGAATGACAACATCACGGTGGTTTCACCCGGTGGAATTGCCTTGCAAATGAAGGTAGTTGGTGTTTTGGATACCGGGCTTCGGGATCTTGATGACAGTCGTGCATACTGCAGCATCAGAAACACCCAAAAGCTGATGAATGTAACCGGTAGCTACATCACCGATATCAACATTAAGCTAGAGGATGTGGATCAATCCGGAACACTGGCCCGCGAATTTGAGTCCCGCTTTGGATACACAGCTGAAGATTGGAAACAAGCCAACGAGGGCATTTTCAGCGTATTCAGAATTCAGAATATCGTAACGTACCTCGTGATCATATCTATCCTGTTGGTTTCCGGTTTTGGCATATTCAACATCCTTTCCATGATGATCTATGAAAAAATGAACGATATCGCCATTTTGAAATCGATAGGATACACGGATATCGACATCCGGAATGTGTTCTTGCTGGAGGCTCTCATCATTGGTTTTCTGGGCGGATTGATCGGCTTGGTGATCGGCTTTGTGATCTCGTGGATCACCTCCATCATACCTACAAATATTGAGGGTTTTGTTTCCTCTGAATATCTGAATATCAATTTCGATCCAGCTTTTTACCTACTCGCTTTTATTTTTGGACTGGTGGCCACCGGAATTGCCGGATACCTTCCCGCTAAAAAAGCTTCTAAAATTGATCCCATCAATATCATCAGATCTCAGTAGCCGTGAAGAAAGTTTTAGAAGCAAAAGAACTGAATAAATATTTCTACAAGCCGGTAGAATTTCACGTGCTGAAGGATATCAACTTATCGGTCTACTCCGGGGAATTCGCCTCTATTGTCGGCCCTTCCGGTAGTGGAAAATCCACCCTGCTTTATGCTTTATCCTCCCTGGACCGTGAATATCAGGGTCAGGTTCTGTTCAATGACATTGAATTGAAAACACTGACTAATGAAAAGCTCGCTCATTTACGCAACAAATCCATTGGTTTCATCTTTCAGTTTCACTATTTGTTGGCTGATTTCACTGCTTTGGATAACGTCATGCTGCCGGGACTTAAACTCGGCGAACTGCCTCATGAAGAAGCTGGAAGATAAAGCTATGCAAAAGCTCAACCTCCTGGGTATTGCTGATCAGGCGATGAAGAGGGTTAACCGATTATCCGGTGGGCAACAACAGCGGGTATCCATCGCCCGGGCGCTTATCAATGAACCCCGCATCATCTTTTGTGACGAACCCACGGGAAATCTGGATTCAAAAAATGCCATGATCGTATTCGATATGCTAAAAAACCTAACGCGTGAGTTCGATCAAACCATACTCATGGTCACTCATGATGATTCCTTTTCATCCGAAACAGACCGACAGATACAGCTTTTGGATGGAAGGATCATTGATAGAGAGAATTATTAACCGACATGAACGTCAACCCTTTTTAAATCCTTCAATTCTCTCCCACACTTGTTATCTTCACGGCTGAATTTTTCGCAATAATCACTATGGAATTTCTGGACTACGTTATTGAAGGCATTATTAATGGAGTGATCCAAACCACCCTACTTGAGTGGATCGCTGTGGCAACCGGACTTACGAGCGTCTGGTATTCCATGAAAGAAAACATTCTGGTGTACCCCACCGGCATTGTCAGCGTTTTGATCTACGTGTACATTGCTTTTGCATACAAGCTCTACGCCGATATGGGCGTGAATTTCTATTATTTTGTGGTAAGTGTGTACGGTTGGTACTACTGGGTTCACCCAAAGAACGATTCCCGTGATCAGGTCCCGGTTACTATGAATACACGGAATGAAAACCTGTTTTCAGTTGCCCTGACGGTTGGTTCCTTCATTATCCTCTATTATGTATTATCAACCTTTACCGACAGTGATGTAGCTTTCTGGGATTCCCTTACCACCTGTTTTGCCATCCTTGGTATGTTCCTGATGGCCCGTAAAAAACTGGAAAGCTGGGTTGCGTGGATCATTACTGATCTAATTTCTATTCCGCTCTATTTTTATAAGGGATTAGTGCTGACCAGTTTTCAATTTCTGGTATTTACAGGCATTGCCTTTGCCGGTTATTTCGCCTGGAAGAAATCGATGGAAAAGGAAATGAAGAAAAGAGAAAGTGAAGCTTCAGTTGTTGCTGGTACCGCTTAGGCAGATCCCCGCTCATAAAAGATCACCAGTGTTCCGATGTCTACCTTTACCGAAAATTCATCTGAGATGGTCTCATTCGATGTGCCGTCACGCACACCGTTTTTGAGACTTTCGTTATTCAAGGCATACATTAAACCTTCAGTTTGTATGCCCATTACCTCACCCGATACCGGAAAAAGTGATACAATACTTCCAACAGGCAATCTGGCTGAAAACGTATCTTCAATAATTACGGCATCAAACACTTCATCCCGGAAAATGAGTTCATCGAATGAGTGATGAAACTTGTTCAATACCGACATGTTTTTCAACGAGTGATCCATCCGGTGCCCAAAGGCACCAAGCACAGAGCAGGTTTTAACACCCTGTTCAAGTGCATAGGTTAGTGCTTTTTCAAGATCGTTGGTTTCCTGATCCGGTTTGTGTATCACTTTAAAGGATGGACTTTCAGGGGGATCAAAGCTGTCAAGGTCGCCAATTACAGCATCCGGTGTAAAACCATGATTTAGTATGGTAGTGCAGCCACCATCGGCTCCAAGCAGTAATTCTGCAGACTTAATTTCTTCTTCCAGTAAATTTTTGGGCGGCGGGAAACCGTTACTAACTACAACTGCATGCATCAGGTTTGTCCTGTTCTTTTAATTCGCTTTTAAAATACATGGATTTGTGCCAATCTTCGCCTATTTTTGAACCAAGGAGAACATATGTTTAAAAAATTTATATCAAAAGTATTACAACACAAGAAAGTAGCCATTTTTTCACATCTTGGACCGGATGGCGACTGCCTTGGGTCTCAGGTTGCGTTATCACTTTGGCTGAAAAAGAATGGAGTTGAAGTCTCAGCTTTCAATGAGGATGACATTTCTGAAAATATGTACTGGCTGCTGGATTATTTCCCCATCACCAAACCAAATGATGCAAAGCTCTCAGATTTTGATGCCTTCATAGTCGTAGATGGTAATGCCCTTCATCGGTTTGGTAGTACGGCTGAATCGACACTCGATACCGACAAACCCATTTACATGATCGACCACCATCCTGATCCGGATGATATCTTTGAGGCACCGATCTCAGTGGTTTCAGCTTCATCAACCTGTGAGTTGATCTATCATTTATATGCGGAACATGATGCAGATCAGATCGATGAGAAAGTTGCACGAGCCCTGTATCTTGGGATGATCACGGATACGGGTTCCTTTCAGTTCGACAGTGTGAAGCCTGCCACCATGCATGCAGCAGCCGATCTGCTTGAACGCGGGGATTTCACTCCAAATCAGATCGCTGAAAGGATCTACTCCTCACGGCCGCTAAGTCAGCTTAAGTTGCTGAGTCAGGCTTTGGATACCATTAGTCTGCATGAAGGTGGAAAGTTTGCTTCCATCGTTATAACACAAAAAATGTTTGACCTGACCGATACCACAAGCGAAGATACCGAAGGATTTGTTCAGTATCCTTTAAGTGTGGAAGGCGTTCAAGCCTGTATTCTTTTAAAGGAAGATGAAGGTGGATACAAACTCAGTTTACGATCACAAAGTGATGATATTGACGTGAACAAATGGGCCCGTAATTTTAATGGTGGCGGTCATCAGAAAGCGGCCGGTGCTTATTATGAGGGCCCCCTTGAAGATGCCATCAAAGACGTTTTAGCTGTTGGTGCTGAACAATTGTAGGTACTGCCGTATATTATTACTAATTGATCGACTTTTTTACTGATCATAAAAACCTGACGGATGGACAAGGATTACAGCCTTTTGATAATTGACGATGACCCGGCCATGCATATCATGCTTAAATCTATGCTGGGCTCAGACTATAACATCATCAATGCCAACACGGCCCAAGAAGGCATCAATAAGCTGGCTGAGGAAAAGATCCATTTCATTCTGACAGATATACACATGCCGGGCATGAGCGGACTGGAGTTCCTGGAAGCTTTAATGGCTGATGCAGAAATGCGAAATATTCCGGTGTTGATCATGACAAGCCTTCCAACCATCGAAAAAGAACAAAAGGCACTGGGACTGGGCGCCGCTGATTTCATCGACAAGTCCCTGTTCAATTCGGATCGTGATGAGCTACTGAACCGTATCCGCGTTAAACTGGTAGCCAATGTGGATATTCCCGACCTGCCTGAAAAACTTGAACTCGATAAAAAAGAGATCACTAAAAGCGTATTGTTCGAGGTCTCATCAGGTGATTTTGTCACCACATCCCAAAAGCTCTGCAAGATCATCTTCAACAAACTTGAGGCAGATCATCTTTCATTCTGGACCATGAATGAGGAGAATGTCCAAATGCTGCTGGCAAATGGAGTGCAACTTCCCCGAAAATATGGGCCTAAGGACTTAAAAGAAGAACCAACCTTCAAGCTTGTATTGGAACAGAAACGGCCTTATCTGGTGAATAACGTATTCAATTCCGAGAAGGGAATTCTTCCTGAACTATCTGAAAAGGAAGGGTTACCCGCTGAGATCGGCATCCCTCTGTTTGCGCTCACGGAAAAGGAGCTCATCAAGAATAAAATGAAGATCCCCCCAAAAACTCCTTTGTTTGGGTATGTGGTCATAAAACGAAAAAGAGTCTTTACCTCGCATGAGTACAAGCTGTCCACTTTAATGTTTATGCAGCTTGGCACTACGCTTTGGCGATTATATAAAGATCTTTAGGTTTCTGTGATCTTCATGGCAATTGAAAGAGGTTTATCTCGTTTGTAATATCCGTTGATCTTAATCACTTGAAATTGATATACCTGATTCCATGATCAAAAATAGTTTTATAGTTTTATTTCTGTTGATGTTCACTGCCTGTTCCAATAATGATCCTGCCCCGGTGGACAATTCCATCCCCGCCGCTTCGATCAGCCCTATGGTCTCTGAACAATCAAACTCTGTTCAGGATGAACCGGATCAGGGAACCCCACTAATAGCTGTTGACGACTCCCGCCGGAACGCCATCACCAATGCGGTGCAGAAAGCCGGCCCCGCCGTCGTAAGCATTACGGTCACAGAACTTCAGCGCGGTTACACTCGTGAATTTGATTCTTTCTTCTTCCGCTATTTTGATGTCCCTATTCAACGTGAAGTACAAAGTGTCGGTTCAGGATTTATCATCAGTGAGGATGGCTTGATAGTCACCAACGAACATGTTGCGAGTAAGAATTCCAAAACGATCATGGTAGCACTTTCTGACGGAAACAGCTATGAAGCCGAATTGCTGGGTTCTGATGAGCTGGCCGACCTGTCACTTCTTAAGATAAAAGATCAGGACAAAACCTATCCGTATGTTGAATTCGCTGACTCTGAAAATATCATGGTCGGTGAGTGGAGTATTGCCATGGGTAATCCGTTTGGACTCTTTGCCGATGGGCAGCCATCCGTTACTGTTGGCGTGGTCAGCGCTAAGGAACGTGACTTCAGGCCGGACCCACAAGATCCCCGGGTTTATGTGGAGATGATCCAAACCGATGCGGCCATTAACCGGGGTAATTCCGGAGGTCCATTGGTAAACAGCAACGGAGAAGTAATGGGCGTCAATACCTTTATATTTACCGGTGGAACCAGCAGTGGGTTTGTGGGACTTGGTTTTGCCATTCCGAGCAACCGTGTTCAAAAGATCATTTCACAATTAAAAGAATCCGGAACGGTCTCCCTCGACTATGACCCTGGAATGCAGTTCGTACCCGTAACCCGACAGCTTATCATGCAATACCCCGGCATACCGCGTGTGTTAGGATTGTTTGTAACTGAAGTGAATAAGAACGGACCTGCTTACGAAGGCGGTGTTATGCCCGGTGATGTGATCGTTCAGATCGGTGAAGAACGCGTAACCAGTGATATGCATGCCTGGGCTCTTATGCGTGATTATGAGGAAGGGGAAAAAATGGAGTTACACCTCATCAGGGATAACAAGCAGTACAAAACTGAGATGACCCTCCGAAAAAGAGTTCAGGGCCGATAAATTAGTCTCAGCCCTAAACTTTCTCTAGATCGTTAGTCTCTCCACCTTTCAAAAAAGACGCCTCTTGTTCTACCGTTTGAGGCTTCAAAACCTATAATGTTGCCGGCGTCATCCCGAATAAAGTCCACTTCTGAAATTGGGAATCCGGCGCTGAATTTATCTTCTGTAGTTGGATTTAAAGGCATTTTATCTTCAATCAGATACGTTGTCAAACTTAGTGAACTGTCTGCGAGAACAACATCATAGATCGTGTCGATCTCCTCACTGAAGTAACGGCCCACATATTGATCCATATCTTTTTGGCTTAGCTCAAACTCGATCTTTTTTGCTATATGATTCCCGTTCTGATGAAGGGTAAGTGAATCGGCCGTGCCATCCTCATTTCTATGAAAAGTTACGGATGCATTCACACCTACCAGTCTAAAGGTAGAATCACTTGTAGCCGTTAAATTAACTTCAGGTTGATTGGTAGCCTGAGTATATATTCGGTCTTCATCTCGGTAAAAACTTAGTACGAATCCCGGCATTACACTCAACTCATACCGGCCTGTAAGTGGTTCAAAATTTGCAGGGTCATACTCGAACTCAGAGACTTCTTTATCTTCAGATTCCTTAGTTGCTTCTCCTTCATCAAGGTACTCTGAGAAATATATGTCTGCGACCTTATTTGGAATGCTCCCATCAAAATTTGAGAAATTACTCTGGGTAACCACTGCTGCATTTATCTCCGGAAAAACCATAATCATAGAACGATGGGCCATATCTGCACCGCCATGATGGATGCGAGTTAATCCTTTGTATTTATCTATAAATAATCCAAGACCATAACCGCTTTCCGAACCATTATTCAGTTTAAATGAGGTGGTCATCTCTTCTATCATATCTTCAGTTCCAACTTTTGGATCCAGTAAATTATCGATCCACTTTTTAAGGTCGGCCATGGTTGAATGTATACCACCCGCACCGGCTGCACCACCAAGATCAGTTACCTCACGGTACCCACCATCCTCCGAAAATGTATACCCCATAGACCTGTTTTCGACCACCTGATGCGGACTGTTTCTCACTACCGTATGATTCATCCCTATGGGCTCAAACACATTATTCTTCATCCATTCGGGAAATTCAGTTTCAGTCACACGTTCAATGACTTCAGTCATAAGCGAATAGCCCGTATTGTTATAATTAAACTCCGCTCCCGGTACGTTTTGCAGTTTCGGCTGGTTTTGAACCAGTTCGATCACTTTTTCCTGCGACACTTCCTGACTCATATTCTGTCCCGTCATCGCCAGCAGATTCAAATATTCTCTATACCCGCTGGTATGATTTACCAAATGCCTCAAAGTCACTGTATGATCAAACTCCGGAAGTTCAGGTATATGATTCCTCACATCATCATCAAGCGATAGTTTACCTTGCTCCTGCAAAAGCAGTAACCCAAAGGTCAGAAATTGCTTCGAGGTTGAACCTATATTGTGAACTGTTTGCTCATTCATTTCTACATCATATGCCAAGTTTGCCATACCAAAAGATCTCTGAAGCACAACTTCATCGTCTTGCATCACCATTACAGCTGCTCCCGGGACTTCACCTGAATACTCAACCATCATCTGATCGATCTTCCCTTCAGGGGTGTCTGCAACCGGTTCAACGATCTGAACAAGTATTGAGTAATCTCCCTCATTTTCTTCGAAAGGCACAACCTTAATACTGTAAACACCATTTTGCTTCGTGGTGAAACGGAAAGACTCAGGCCCTCTGGCAGGACCATCAAATTGATCAACTAATTTTCCATCCGGACCGGTGATCTTAACAATCACATCCACTGTTTTTTGATCTACCTTGCCGAAGATCATAAAGTCAGAGTTCAGATCAATTGAATAGATATGAGCACCTCCTTTGGCCAGGGACTGACTCACTTCTTCACCTTGTTTCAGTTCTGTGGTATCCTGTGCAAATGCATTCACGGATAGAATGAGCGCAACAATAAGTATCGACGTATATCTTTTCATAACCCTATTCACTTTAATTTAAAGACAAGCAACAAACCCAACCTTTAACCTGCCCTGTAATTTTACTTTCCCGATTTTTGTTCGAATCATACCATTTTATGTTTCAAACGGCAGCTGCTTTCTGTTTAACATTTGTAATAACCACTTATTGAAAACATAAATCTTTAGTACATTAAAGTCACTTATTCATACTCAATTTTCACTTTCAAACATGTCCCAAGAAATCGAAGACCTCTCCTACCCCAAAGATCAGATAAAAGTACTTTTATTAGAAGGCATTCATCCCAAAGCCATTGAAAATTTTAACCAGAATGGGTTCTATAATGTTGAAACGCATGATGTAGCTTTCAGCGAAGAAGAACTCCTCGAAAAGATCGAAGATGTTCAGCTTATTGGGATCCGATCCAAGACCCAAATCACCAAAAAGGTGATCAAAAAAGCATCCAAACTTAAGGCCATTGGCTGTTTTTGTATTGGCACCAATCAGGTCGATCTGAAGGCAGCCACACTTGATGGCATCACCGTTTTCAACTCACCATATTCCAACACACGGTCTGTGGCTGAACTTGTGATCGCTGAATCCATTATGCTGATGCGCCGGATCTCACTGCGCGATAAAGAGGCCCATAAAGGTGTATGGCTTAAAGATGCCAAGGAGAGTTACGAGGTTCGTGGCAAAAAGATAGGCATCATTGGGTATGGTCACATAGGCTCTCAGGTCTCCGTTTTAGCTGAGAATATGGGCTTTGATGTGTTCTATTACGATATCGAACCCAAGCTCCCAATGGGTAATGCCACCCGTGTCGATTCACTCAAAGAACTGCTTACCATTTCTGATATAGTGACTCTCCACGTTCCCGCCACACCTGATACTCACATGATGATCGGGAAAGAGGAACTGGCTCAGATGAAAGAAAGAAGCTTTTTACTTAATCTGGCCCGAGGATCGGTTGTGGAAATTGATGCCCTGAAAGAGGCGATCGAATCCGGCCACATTGCCGGTGCCGGTATAGATGTTTATCCTGAAGAGCCTGAATCAAAGGGAGAAAAATTCACTTCAGAGCTGCAGAATCTGCCTAACGTCATTTTGACTCCTCATATTGGCGGCTCAACCCTCGAGGCTCAGTATAACATCGGGCTGGATGTTTCCACCAAACTCATCAAATTGATCGATAACGGAACCACGGTCGATTCTCACACCGTACCGTCGCTTAACCTCCCGGTTCAAAAAGATGCCCATCGTATTCTTCATATTCATGAGAACAAACCCGGCGTGCTTTCTGAGGTCAATAGTTGTTTATCCAATATGGATATCAATATTCTGGGTCAGTATCTAAAGACCAATGAATACATCGGGTACGTAGTGCTTGATATCGATAAGGATTATAACGATCAGGTACTGGATGAGCTAAGCAAAGTAAAGCATACTATCAAAACTCGAATTTTGTACTGAACGATAATCCCTTTTCGGTTTTTATAAAAACTACACCAAAGCTTCATAACATCTGGTGATTGATTCGAGTTGTGACGTGCCCAAGGCCTTTTCCCAACTCCATCACCCGGCTCGGGTAGAAGTTTACAGGTTTTTCATTGATTGCGGAGCCGAATGATGGAGTTTGCTGATTACTTAGGATTCTCCATTAGTCAGAACAACTTAACATCGATCCCTATTGTTTGGCTTGATTTTCAGTTATAAAAACGAGATCTCAGCCATCATTTAGCTTCAGCAGCTGATTTAATTAGCTCCTTAAAAATATTCCGTTGGCGGGCAATCTGTATCAAATATTCGGGATGCCACTGTACCCCTATCATAAATGGCAGTTCAGTATGCTCAATGGCCTGTTGGACTTCAGTATTCACTTCTTTAGCCACAACTTGTAGTCCCTCCCCGGTTTTATCGATGGCCTGATTGTGAAGGGCGTTGACATTGCATATATCGGTTCCAAGCAGTTCATACAGCTTACTTCTTTTTTTTACCTCAACTCGTTTCTTCGGAAAGATGGAAGATACTTGTGACTTTTCCCCGTAAAATCCACGTATATCCTGATGAAGGGTTCCCTTAAAATGCACGTTCATAAGCTGCATACCACGGCATATCCCTAATACGGGCAATCCACGATCCGTCGCCTGTTCAAGCAGTTTAAATTCCAGTTCATCTCGTCTTGTATCCACAGGTGAGCGTTTTGTATGCTGAAAATACCGGGCCAGCCAATAAATAGGAAAGAAGATAACTGAAAGCACCCATTCAAAGATGCTTCGCTTATCTTTAACCAAGACAGACCGTTCTACACGCTGCTGCCCATACTTCATTGGTTCAACATCGGCTCCGCCACCGAGTATCAGTCCATCCAGGTTTTCAATGCCTTTTGGTTTTTCAGGAGTTATTCGCACGGACTTCCCTCCGGCCAGCCTGATCGATATGGCCGTAAACATCCATGCACCAGCCCCACCTTCATCCGGACCCGTAACCCCTATAACCGGTTTTTTACTTAACATTCTGCACCCACCTATCCATTAACTTTACCCATTTCTTTCTCATACTGAAAACTGATTTATCATCCATCTTTAAAAATGCCCTTGAATACTGACTGAGTGCCTGTTCATCATCTGCCAGTTTTTCTACCAGCACCCAGCGGTTCCACTCGGCTGCCAGCGACCACGACACATCTCCTAAAGAGCAATTTGGCAGGCGATAATGAAAAGTCGGCCGGGCAGAGGTCAGGTCCTCCTTCATAAATCCGGATGTAACCTCTTCATCGATATACATGAACACCGGCAGCATGTCCAATGGCCGGTTTCTTGAATTCTTAAACGTGAAGTAATCCCTTATCAATTCTTTCAGGTCAGGTTGATAGTCATTACGCAAAATGAAGCGGATGTAATCCAAATCATACTCATTGATGTATGGCGTTAATTTCCGGGATATGTTCACATCGGCATCCTTTCGGATCCATGCATCCAGCATTACATAAGCTTTTAAGTGCCTAAGCAGACTATCAGCACTTAACTCCGGCACTTCAGGGTTCAGATGCAGACCAAACGCATAGAATAATGACCCACCGGTTCCTTTAGCTTTCCATTCCCGAAGTTTGTTCACCAATTCTTCCATCCGTGGCAAATTCGATAGTTGAATAGGTGAGGTGATGATCTCAAACGGAACCACTGTTGAAGCCATGTCACGCAGGGCTTCCTCCAGTTTATCCTTATTTTTAAGTTTATCGACGTCAATACCAACAGTTTTTAGGACTTTTTCGTATTTCTTATTCAGGAATAAACTTGCATCCAATTCCAGGGAAAAATCACCGAATTCGGTATTAACTGCTTTATACTCGTATCCACTTACCTGCTCTACATGACCACCATAAAGTTCGGTTATCATATCGGCAGCGTCTTGCATTTCCACGCCGGTGAATTCGAATTCGAATCCCACCGAACGCTCTTCACCGTCTTGATTTATCTTTTTGGGAGGTTTATTAAAGTCCACGTTCATATCTATTTATTTCCAACACTTTAAACAGATAGCAGGTTAGTTTCAATCCAAAAAATTAAGTTTCCGACAACCTTATTTGTTCCTGCATATTCCTTATTTTAATGTTTCATCAGCAGAGTCCTCACAAAAATAATTCATGACCTACCTTTCCACCGAAAACCTTTCCAAGAATTTTGGCATCAAACCATTATTTGAAGACCTGACCTTTGGTATCTCCCAGGGTGATAAGACCGCATTGATCGCACCAAATGGCACCGGCAAATCTACTCTGTTGAAAATCCTGGCCGGAGAAATGGAACCAGACTCAGGCAAAGTAATGACCCAAAAGGGTATACAATTGGGATATTTGGCACAGGAGCCGGAGCTCGACGAGAACATGACCATCATTGAATTTATTGCTCATGGTGACTCTGAGAAGATCAAAGTGGTACAGCGCTATGAAAAGGCGGTTCATGCTCAGGCTGAAGACTTTAATCCGCAAACGCAGCAACAGTTTGAAAAGGCCTCTGCAGCCATGGATGCAGCTGAAGCCTGGGATGTGGAACAACAAATGGAACAGATCTTAAGCGCTTTAAATATCCACGACCTGGATCAGTCGATAAGCTCATTATCCGGCGGTGAGCGTAAACGGGTGGCCCTCGCTTTTGTACTTCTGGATGAACCGGATCTGCTGATCTTGGATGAGCCCACTAACCATCTGGATGTGGAAATGATCGAGTGGCTGGAGCAGCACCTTGCCGGCAGTAAAATGACACTCTTGATGGTTACTCACGATCGTTATTTCCTGGATCGGGTCTGCAACAATATTCTGGAACTGGATTATGGGAAGCTCTATCACCACAAAGGGAATTATGAGTATTACCTGGAGAAGAAGGCAGAACGAGAAGAGGTGGAAGCGACGGAAATTGCCAAAGCCGGCAAGCTGATGAAAAAAGAGCTGGAATGGATGCGCCGGGGACCCAAAGCCCGAACCACCAAGTCGAAGTCGCGAATCAAAGCATTTTATGAGACAAAAGACAAAGCTAATTCTGCCCGTGAAGAAACGGAGATGCAGCTGGATGTGAATATGAGTCGCATGGGCGGGAAAGTTCTGGAAGTGGAGCACCTTTCGAAGGCATTTGACGATACGGTGATATTGGATGACTTCAGTTATCAGTTTCTGCAGGGTGAACGTATTGGGATCCTGGGGAAGAATGGAGTCGGCAAAAGTACCTTTCTCAAAATCCTGATGGGTGAATTGGAACCTGATTCCGGTACCGTTGAGACCGGTGAGACCATCGTATTCGGCCATTATCAGCAAAAAGGCATTCCCATAGATGAGAGCAAGCGAATGATCGAGGTTATCAAGGAGGTAGCCGAAGTCATTGAGCTGGCCAATGGGGATAGGATCACGGCTTCCCAATTTCTGGAGCACTTCATGTTCCCCGGCAAGATGCAATATACGCCGGTTGAAAAACTGAGTGGTGGCGAAAAGCGCCGGCTCATGCTGATGATGGTGCTCATCAAAAACCCGAACTTCCTGATCCTGGATGAGCCCACCAACGACCTTGATCTCCTTACTCTGAATAAACTGGAAGATTTTCTGCAAAACTTTGGCGGCTGCCTCATCATTGTTTCTCATGATCGCTTTTTCATGGACAAGTTGGTTGAACATTATTTTGTATTTGAGGGACAGGGCGTGATCAAAGACTTTCACGGAACTTATGATGAATACCGGGACGAGATCCTCAATCGAATGTCATCACCATCGATAAAAAGAAACCAAAAGACCAAACGATTTCAAAGACTAAAGAAAAAACACAAGAAACTGAATCTGTCCAAAAACTCAGTTACAACGAACGGCGTGAATTCAACAAACTTGAAAAAGAGATCGCCAAATTGGGGGAGAAAAAAACCAAGCTGGAAAAGAAGATGGGCACAAGCGATCTGGAATACGGGGAGTTAAATGAGCTTTCAAAAGAATTAGATGAGCTAAAGGAAGAGATCGAGGAAAAGGAAATGGTTTGGCTGGAAATGGCTGAGCGGGCGTAGGTGTTTAAGCTATCAGCTTTCAGGCTTCAGCTTTCATGCTAGCTGACTGCTGACTGCTGACTGCTGACTGCTGAAACATATTTTCAAAAAAGCACTAAATCACACTGCAACCTCGTATTCTATTATATCATCAAACTTAAAATACTATGGATATTCAAAGTAATCGCGGGCTTAGTATTATCGGGGGAGCCATCTTTCTCGGGTTAGTTGCATTCGGGTTTATTATTAGTAATGCAGCCATCACCTTTAAAGAATACGAACGAACGGTAACGGTAAAGGGACTGGCTGAGGAAGAACATCTGGCCGACATTGTTATCTGGCCTATTCAATTTACAGAAGCAAGCAATCAGCTTGAGGACATTTACGAGCAGCTTGAAAACAGTGGAGATAAAGTCCGGAAGTTCCTGAACGATCGCGGAGTGAGTGAGGATGAGATCTCCATTTCAACACCATTGGTAACCGATAAATCGGCACAACGCTGGGGTGGTCAACAGGATGCTCAATTCCGATTTGTTGCCGATCAGACCGTAACTATCTATTCCGAAGATGTAGAGAAAATCCGTGAAGTTATGAGTCAGCTTGCTGAACTTGGTAAACAGGGCATCACGCTTTCAGGAGACGAATATCAGGTAAAACCGGAATACATCTTCAACAGCCTGAATGACATCAAGCCACAAATGATCGAAGCCGCCACCAAAGAGGCACGAGCAGTGGCTGAAAAATTTGCAGAAGACTCCAACAGTCAACTAGGCAAGATCAAGACGGCTTATCAGGGACAGTTCAGTATCTCGCCACGAGACAATAACAATCCTCACATCAAGAATGTGAGAGTCGTTTCTACTGTAGTTTATTATTTGTCGGATTGATAATGTTGGGACTCAAGATTTTGCATCCCTACATTACAACCGAATCCATTGTGATGTAAATTCAATTCCTGTTATCTTTAGATAAAAATAAGCCTAAATCAATTTCATCATGCCTACGGTAAAACTCCTCAAAATTGCACACGGTCGCAGCGGCGACAAAGGAAATGGAAGTAATGTGGGAATCATTGCACGTCATCCTGATATCTATCCCTTTCTTGAAAAAAACCTCACTGCAGACCGAATTAAAGAACACATGAAACATGTATGCAAAGGTGAAGTTGAACGGTATGAGATGCCTAATATCGGTGCCTTAAATTTCATTTTGAATGAAAGTCTTGGCGGCGGAGGAACTGTTTCACTTAAGCTGGATGCCCAGGGAAAAACTCATGCCTCACAGGTTTTGAGAATGGATGTTGATGTACCCGAAGATCTGCTGAAGCTGGTAGAGAACTAAAACTCTACACCCCTTCCTTTTACTATCCATGGCTTTTATTTGAATTTTCAAATAGAATAAACAGTTCTATTATTTTATAATAATTTACTGATTTTAAACAACTTCAATAAAAGCTGTACCTCCTTTGTTCTACCGGCTGCTTACGCTAAACTGGCGTATCTTTATTTCTAATCTGAACCGATTTCAGCTACTGCTGACCATCGGTTATATCTTGTTTCTCGGCATCATGCTGGTGAACTTGATCGGTACCGCTATTGTGGTAGTGCTCATGGACAGCCGCCCCTGGATGCAGGTAGAATTGCCCTGGCTCACCCCCGATATCTACAAATTTATTCTCCTTGTTTTCGGAAATGCCTACTGGCTCATGCATTTCTCCTTCACCAATATGCGGCTCCTGAATATTGAGGAGAACAGAAAGCTACTTGGTTTCGGCTTTCCCCTAAAGCGACTGGCCAAATATCTGACACTCATTGGTTTTTGCCACCCCGTGAACATTATCTATAATTTTACCTGGGTGGTCTTCCTCATGATACAGGTCGATTTTGCATATCAGGTACCGGTTGGGTTGTCAGCTATTGCCCTGAATTATGTGCTCATATATTCAGTAAAGCACCGATTCATTCGCGTGGTGGAGAAGAGATTCATTGCGGTTGTGATTGGGTTCCTGTTTTTGGTCTTTGGATTGTTTCAGCTGGTTTCCCTATTTGCCTCCAACTCCAGCAGAATATTCAATGAGTTTATTCCTCAGGTTGAAACCGTAAATTACTTCCTTTCTTTGTTTCCGGGCGGACTACTCATCCAAACGGTGACGGTGGAATACGGTTGGTTGAACGCCGCCATCATCTTTGCATTTTCAATTCTATTGGTCGGACTCACAGTGATAGATCATTTTAACAAGACCAAAGAAGGACTCCAGAATCCCGGCCTTAAAAAAGCAGAAGAGGAAAGCAGCAAACTGTGGATCTTCCTTAGAAAAGTGATGGGCAGAAATGCCGGAAAATATTACTTCTACGTAATGAAGCATCCCTACAACCGGCTTCAGGTTCTTACACTTACAGTTATTCCACTCGTTTACGTACCGTTGCTGATGAACGTGGATTTTGAGATCGCCAGAACCATTCTGATACCAACCATACTTGCAGGTATTCCGGTAGCCCTGTTAGCCATGGGAATGGCCAATATGTACGGCTATGAGAACAGAGAATTCCTCCTTCATCTTCAGTTCCCCATCGACCTGGAAAAACAGCTCAAAGAGCGTTTCCTCGGAGTTATTGTACTGCCCTTGCTGGTCTTTTACCTGATCACCGTATTTGAGTTACTTGTCATTCCTGAGATCGGTTCACCGCTGCAGATCTTTGTTGCCAATACCTTCTTCTTTTTGATCTTCATGCTACTGTTTGTGTGGAGTTCCTACTTCCAGTACAAACGGGCCACTTATTCCTCATTCAGTTACAAGCATCCGATCATCCCGCAAAAAGTGACCTTTGCCATTTCATTCCTGATCTTTTCAATGGGATACCTCGTGTTTGTACCTTTGGAAGGACTAGAATGGTATAGGCTCACCATTATGGGCACGGTGATCGTGATCATGTGTATTTACTTATGGCGGCATATGGAAGTTTTAGTTAACCTGTTTAAAAATCGCGTATTGATGAGATTATGGAACGAGCTATAGAGATCAAAAACCTTGTGAAATGTTATGAAGACGAACCGGTCCTGAAAAACCTGAATCTTCAGATTCCCAAAGGAACTATATTTGGGCTAATTGGTCCTAACGGCGCCGGAAAAAGCACTTTAATTGGAGTTTTAACGGGGTTACTGAGTTTTGAGGAAGGTTCAATTTCCATTCATGACATGGAGCTTAATTCTAAAAATGAGCTCCATATCAAAAGGATCATCGCCTCGGTTCTTCAGCCTCCCCTGTTATTTGAACAATTCACGAGCCTGGAATTCATAGAATATATTTGCGAGATCTACGAGATCGAAAAGGAAGGATTGGTCGAAAAAGCTTATTCCCTGATGGACTATTTCGATATTAAGGATTTTGCGAAGATCAAAGTGAACAAACTGTCTTCCGGTAGCCGTAAGAAACTGGCTTTTGTTACAGCCGTTTTGCTAGAACCAAAGCTCCTATTGCTTGATGAGCCATTTGAATCGGTAGATGTTATTTCCATAGATCGCATGAAAACTGTAATACGCAGGCTGAAGGGAAAAGGTGTGACTATTATAATTACGAGCCATATTCTGGAAGTCGTTGAAAATCTCTGCGATGATATTGCCATATTACATCAGGGAAAGATCAAGGCTTATCTTGACTCCGTGAGTCGCAAAGAATTACAAAAAGACTCCAATCTTCACGAGATCTTTGAAAAATACGTGGAAGTTGAGAAAAAAGATCAGATCGTAGACTGGCTATAAAGAGGAATTCCTCTGATCATTTCGCCAATTCCATCAAATATTGTATAATCCACGATGTTAGCAGGTTGGTCAATTAAAAATAAAAAGGGTGTATTATATGAAAACAGCGATCAGATTTACTGTTTGGTTATTATTTTGTTCTACGATGGTAATGGCTCAGGATCGTCCTGATCCAAATAGGCCACAGGGCACTAATCTTGAAGTTCCTGAAGGTTGGGAAGTTCGATTAGACCGTGAAATGGAAGATGTGATCATAAGCTCGAAGCCGGATTCCGCTGACATTTATTTTGTCAATATGACTCCCGGATGGCACATTACAACAGGGCCCGCCGGTATCTTCTATCACCCCGCAAATACTGCTTCCGGAGATTTTACCGTTAAGTCTGAATTACACTTGTTTGATCCCGGTGACCGAAACCGTGAAGGGTATGGAATTTTTCTGGGTGGCTCCAACCTTGAGGGAGATGACCAAACCTACATTTATTTCCTGCTTCGAAATACCGGCGAATTTTTAGTGAAACAGCGAATGGGTGAAGAAACCGAAGTGCTTCAAAACTGGACTCCAAGCAGTGCAATCATCAAATATGAAAGTGAAGTTACCGATGACTCTTCGGTTATGAATACCTTGGAAGTAGCGACTTCCGGTAATACGATGTCCTTTTTAATCAACGGTGAAGAAGTCGCCTCAATAAATTCTACTGAGCTAACTACGGATGGCATTTTTGGTTTGAGGGTGAATCACAGTGTGAATCTTCACATATCTGATCTCAGTCTTGAAAATTAGGAACTAGTCATTCATGCGAGATATCTTCGACCTTCAACTGCAGCGTTAGATATGCTTCCGGTTCAGGTAAAGTTAGATGGTGATCAAAATAACGGTTCCAGCAGCTGAGCGATATTTTCAAGCAGTTTACGCTGATCTTTGGTGATTGAGCCGCGGGTGTTTGAGTCAATATCGAATTGAGCCACGAA
The DNA here is from genome assembly GCA_034520725.1 of Gracilimonas sp. Classification (GTDB taxonomy): domain Bacteria; phylum Bacteroidota; class Rhodothermia; order Balneolales; family Balneolaceae; genus Gracilimonas. The sequence continues at coordinate 189,797 of JAXHNH010000024.1, forward strand.
CTTATCCCCTTTCATAATGGGCACCACGATCTCGGACTGAACATCTACACTGCAAGCTATGTAGTTGTCTTCTTCGTGTACATTCTGTGAAATAAATGTTTTATGAGATACAGCAACCTGGCCACAGATACCACTGCCGAACGGAATCCGGTTATGATCAGTCGGCTCGCCAACAAACGGACCGAGATGCAATTCTTCTTTACCTTCAGGATCGGCGAAATAAAATCCTACCCAATCGAATGTATCCACCTCTTTTTCAATTAATTCGCAGATGGCTAACAATTTTTCATCGCGATCAGAATTTCGGTCAAGGATTCTTTTTGTCTCTGAAATGATATGATCTGTAATCTTTTCTGTAAGGCTCATTTTCTGCAAAAGGTAATAGAGGGTTCAGGCAATGCTTTATTGGAAAAATAATATGAAGCCAAAGTTAAGCTTTACGGAAAGCAAAAACATCTTCTTTAAATTCCAAAAAAGGTCCTTATCTTTGGAACCTAATGGAAGAACTTTTCAATGACATAATACCCTTTTCAACCCTCTTTATGGGGGCGCTTGGACTTTTTGCAGCCAGCTTTTCCTCTCTGTTTTCAGTTGTAAACCCTTTTGCAGCCATGCCGGTTTACATTTCTCTAACAGAGGGACAAACCGATTCTGAAAAAGCCCGCACCGCCCGCAAGGCAAGTACGTACATGTTCTTTGTGCTTATCACCTTTTTACTGATCGGTACTTACATTCTCAGTTTCTTTGGGATCAGCCTGCCCGGTATTCAAATTGCCGGTGGACTAGTGATCATTCGTGCCGGTTTTTCTATGTTGAGCCCTGATAATGGAGGAAGAAAACTCACCAAAAAAGATCAGGAGGCTGCTATGGAGAAAGAAGATGTCTCTTTTAGTCCGTTAGCCATGCCACTTTTATCCGGCCCGGGAAGTATTGCCGTTGTGATCGGTTTTGGATCTGAAGCTCAGGGCATCGCTGATTATTTTGTAAGCGGACTGGCAGTTTTATTTACGGCGTTTCTCGCTTATCTCATACTTCGTGTTTCTCCCAGGTTGGTAAAATATATTGGTAGCGCAGGGATGTCAGTTATAACAAGAATGATGGGTTTCATAGTGCTGGCTATAGGGGTTCAGTTTGTGATCAATGGAATTTCCAAATTCTATGGTATTGGATGATGGATCTAGAAACATTGATTCTTTACGATCACTGGGCAAACCAAAAAATATTTAACGCTTTGCAGTTAGTCGAGAGTGATGAAATCAAATCTGAAATTGAGACTATGTTTTCTCACATAGTAGCTGCCCAGGTTGTTTGGTTGAGCCGCATGATGGGGGAAAGATCGGAAATGAAGATCTGGCCAGAACTTTCTGTATCTGAAATAGATAAATTCATTCGTGAAAATCCTGCAAAGCTCAAATCTCTGATTCCCAGAAAAGAAGAGTCGATCAGCTATAAAAACTCAAAAGGAATATCACATCAAAGTAAGGCGGGAGATATCCTTATGCACCTGGTTATTCACGGCCAACATCATCGGGCACAAATAGCTAAGATGCTGAGGGAAGCAGAAATCACACCTCCCGGAACAGATTTTATATTTTTTACGCGAGAAATAAACAATTAATCCGTCTATTCATTAGTTTCTACGCTTAATCGCAAAAAAACGGACATCGCTCTGCAACTCCTCGAAGAATATTTAGCTGCTTTTTCATCCTTCATGTGGGGATATCCACTCGTTATATTGTTAGTTGGTGGCGGACTTTGGTTTCTGATCTTCTCCGGTTTCACACCGTTCAAGTTTTTCTTTCACGCCATAGACCTGGTTCGTGGTAAATATGACAACCCTGATGATCCCGGCGATATCAATCACTTTGAGGCCCTTTCAACGGCATTGGCTTCAACTGTTGGAATGGGAAATATCAGTGGTGTAGCGGTGGCTATCTTTATGGGAGGCCCCGGTGCCCTTTTCTGGATGTGGATGAGTGCCATTGTTGGGATGGCCACAAAATACTTTACTTGCACCCTTTCCATCATGTATCGGGGTGAAGATAGCTCAGGCAAGATTCAGGGCGGACCTATGTACGTCATTCGCGAAGGCTTAAATAAAAAATGGATGCCTTTGGCTTACCTTTTTGCGCTGGCCGGTTTGTTTGGGCCATTGCCGATCTTCCAAACAAATCAACTTGTTCAAATTCTAAGAGATTTTATTTACATCCCGAATGGTTGGGTTGAAGCCGATGCTGCATTTACCGGAAACCTGATCACCGGTATTGCGTTGGTTGGATTGGTTTCACTTGTTATTTTTGGAGGTATCACCAAGATCGGAAAAGTGGCTTCAAAACTTGTTCCGTCTATGGTTGTAATATATTTCATTTCTGTACTATTTATCCTTGCCGTTCATATTACTGATGTGCCTTATTACCTAGGTCTGATCGTAACGGATGCTTTCACCGGAAAAGCTGTAATGGGTGGAGCCGTTGGTCAGCTGATCATTATCGGTATACAGCGTGCTGCCTTTTCGAATGAAGCGGGTATTGGGACAGAATCTCTTGCACACGGCGCGTCCAAAACCAAAGAACCGATCCGGGAAGGATTGGTTGCCATGATGGAACCGGCCATTGATACGCTTATCGTATGTACCATGACCGCCCTTGCCATTCTGGTAACCGGTGTCTGGCAAACCTCCGAGGCCAATGGTGTAACCTTAACCCTGAATGCCTTCAATGAAGCGTTACCCACTTTTGGAACCTACCTGCTAATGATCTCCGTATTCACTTTCAGCGTTAGCTCTATGCTATCCTACTCATACTACGGTTCAAAATGCCTCGGTTTTTTACTGGGTGCCGATAAGCAACACCTCTACAACTATTTCTACGTATTCTCCATCATCTTCGGAGCCGTTGCCTCCCTCGATGCCGTGATAAATCTTATAGATGGGATGTTTGCTTTAATGGCCGTTCCTACCATGATCTCAGCCCTGCTCCTTTCACCGAAAGTAAGAGCTGCTTCGATAGATTACTTTAAGAGACTAAGAGCCGGCGAGTTTAAGGAATACATAAATAAATAAAAGGACGCGAGTATTTGAATCATACCAACGCCCTTTTACTGAATGTGTGTTTATCTCTTTAGTTTACCCTTCTGGCACGCACTCCAAAGTCAACATTGTCTTCTATCCAGGCTATAAATCGGCCTTGCTCCCTTAAGGGCTGCTCCGGATCATAAAGAGTGGAGTCATTCCAGGTAGTCATCACTTCGGCGTCCTGAGTCCATATTTTCACTCTGCGCCTAGGCACGTTTGTTTGCCAGTTTCGCCCGGATGTAGCATCGGTGTAAAGCACACGAATGGTAATGTTTCTTGATAACCGTTCAAGCGGTGACAAGTCAAGGCTTCTATAACCCGTTTCACCATTGCTGCTAACATCAGGGATACCATCACTCAGCATCACAACAGACACAGGACGCAAAAGCAGGTTTTTATTCCGAATGGTAAGAGCTACCTGCTCAAAAAAAGCATTGAAATCCGTAAACGGATTCTGGACTTCCTTCGGAAATATTTCGTATAGCTTTTGCTCTATTTCCTCAACGGTTCGATTTTCAAAGGTTTGAATTGGATAAAAGGTTTTCGGTTCATTTTCGGTTGAGCCGCCAATTGAACTAACGAACAATACATTGGGTATTTCCAACTCGCCTGCTCCTTTTAAATGTGCCTGAATGTAGTGAGCAAGAAATTTTATTGAATTTTCATAGTGCCCGCTGTCAATGAAAGAGCCGCTTACGTCAACACCTATAAAAAGTGAAAGTCGTGGATTAGGCTCCTCCGAAGTTGTGCATCCAAAACATGAGAAGCACAGTAACAGTAAAATAGATTTTAAATAACGCTTCATATTCTTCCCCATTAGTTTTGCAATGCATTTTCAGGTACGGAATCCTTTTTAAATACATTTTCGGAAGTCAAATTACTTCCGGCATTTTTAAGGCTTTCCATATCCTGAAGCGGCAACTCAAACATGTGCTGATTAGCTACAAGCAGCGTGCAGAAGTTTATAGCTGAAGCCACAAGCTGCAATGGAGGAAGCATAAAAGCTTCAATGAGCTCTTCTCCTTTTTCCTGAACCCAATCTATATTTTCTTTGATGCTGTTCATGTATTCATCAGTATCAAATATTTGGGTTGACAACTTTTGCGATACACCCGATTTCTTCTCTTTACCCTGCTGCAATCCTTTACCTTGAATAACAGCCATAATAGTCGGGGTACCATACGAAGCAAATAGAAACCATGACAAACTTCGAATTCCAAACCAGACAAAAGTGGAAATTGCCAGTATGCCTGCTATTCCAATCTGGAAATCTTCAGCGTACATGGCAAACCAGGGTATCAATGCATCTACGAATTCTCTGTATAAGAATAGAACCTCAACCAGAAGTACAATGATCTCTATTGCAGCAATACCAAGTATCTGGGAAATATTTTTCTCTTTCAGAGAATCAATAAAAGTGGAAAGCACTGCATAGCTACCCAGCACAATGAAAAACAAGAACGTAAACAAACCTATTCTCATAAGATTCACATCAATGCTTTCACCGGTGATATTGGAAAGGGTATCTAATACAAGCGGAGTGGTCACATAGGTAAAGATAGTGGCTTCTATCAGGACCCAGAATATTGTCAGAAAAACAGCGATCAGTGGGATGGATGAACCCGTAACTTTTTTTCCGGCAGAGCCAAGCAAACGAAAAGGCATGAGCAGGATGGTTTGTAAAACGGACATAATTCCCAGGACCAGCATTTTTATCATTCCCAGCAAATAGACAACAATATAAAAGCAAAAATTGGCTAATCCAGCCCAAAAGTAGGCTATGGATCTACCAAGATCCCACCAGGTGCTGAATATCGCTAAAACATACTCTTTTCGATTATGGCGGAATATCACCGAAAGAACTGTTGGAATGGTTACCCAGGCTCCCAGTATAAACGCTAAAACAGGTAACAATAAGAACACCCGTTTTAAAGTCATGGCCCAAACAGGATCACCGGCTGCCCAGGCAAATGCCAGAAATTCTTCCTGAAAGAAGGTCGGAAACAGCAATATTGAAAAGACAACATTGGCTATGATACTTGTATCGTTATTCATAAATATTGGGTTTAGTTAATTTCAGAGCTTTTGTTTATCCCCATGTACCTAGCATATCAGTATCATTAAAAAGTCTTCACCGGTACCATTGTTACATAATCTAATCTTTGTAAATAGATACCGGACCCAAATAATGGCGTATAGTTATCATAGACCCATTATTTCGGTAGTGTGCCTTTTATACGATCCTTTCATTTATTACTTCCATAATCCTTCTGTTAATAGTTTTTACTTTAATCATTTTTCTTATCCTTTCAACTTTCGGATATTCTCTGACACCAATTCATAATTCATCCCGGGTATCGGGACCAATTCCAAATTTCCAAAACATGAAGCGAGCGATACTATTCCTGCTAATGGCCTTTGTCTCTGTTCAAGCCTTAGCCCAGACCCCAACTATTTCTGAAAAAACAGAAGGTCTCACTAAAACTGAAGGTTTCTTTGACTACTATTACGATGAATCCAAAGATCAGCTCTGGCTGGAGATCGATAAGCTGGATTCAGAATTTATATACGTGAATTCCCTTACGGCCGGTATTGGCTCCAATGATATTGGCCTGGATCGTGGACAGCTCGGCGATACCCGTATCGTTTATTTTGAGCGGCGTGGACCAAAGATCATGATGGTTCAGCCCAACTACGGTTTCCGGGCAGAGACCGATAATGAACTGGAAAAGAAATCAGTTCGGGAAGCCTTTGCCTCTTCCATCTTAGCCGGATTTGAAATTGCTGCTGAGGAAAACGGCAGAATACTCATCAATCTCACGGATTTCCTTTTGCAGGATGCTCACGGAGTAACAAACACCCTACAGCGATCAAATCAAGGCTCATTTAGCTTAGATAAAAACCGCTCTGCATTATATAAGGAAGCCATTATGAACTTCCCAAAAAATACTGAATTTGAAGCTACCCTGACTTTTGCTGGTAGCAATCCGGGAGGGTATGTTCGCTCAGTAACTCCAACTCCGGAAGCTATCACCGTTCGCCAGCATCACTCATTTGTGGAACTGCCTGATGACGGATATGAAAAACGAGCATACGATCCACGTGGTGGATATTTCGGAATTACCTATCAGGATTATGGTACACCCATTGATGAGCCGCTTGTAAAACGATTTATATCTCGTCATCGACTTGAGAAAAAGAATCCTAATGCAGCTGTTAGTGAGCCGGTTGAACCGATCGTGTATTATCTGGATAATGGAACTCCGGAGCCGGTCAGAAGTGCCCTTTTGGATGGTGCTCGCTGGTGGAATCAAGCTTTTGAAGCGGCAGGTTATAAAGATGCCTTTATTGTAAAAGTACTCCCTGAAGATGCCCACCCATTGGATGTTCGGTATAATGTGATCCAATGGGTCCACCGCTCTACCCGTGGTTGGTCATACGGTTCTTCCGTTCGTGACCCTCGAACCGGTGAGATCATCAAAGGACATGTGTCCCTCGGTTCACTCCGTGTTCGGCAGGATTTCCTGATCGCAGAAGGACTGCTTGCTCCCTACACTGTTGAATCCGAAGAAAACACCATGATGCAGGAAATGGCACTGGCCCGTATCCGACAACTTTCGGCGCATGAAGTTGGTCACACCATAGGAATTGCACACAACTTTGCCGCCAGTGTAACTAATGATGCTTCGGTGATGGATTATCCGCATCCCCAACCAAAAATTGTAAATGGCGAGATCGATCTTTCTGATCCTTATGATGTCGGGATCGGAGAATGGGATAAAATGGCGGTGGCTTTCGGTTATCAGGATTTTCCGGAAGGAACCGATGAAGAAGCTGCTTTGAATGATATTCTGACAGAAGCCTACAATTCCGGGTTGAAGTATATTTCCGATCAGGATGCTCGTCCTCAGAGTGGAGCTCATCCAGATGCTCATTTATGGGAATTTGGGGATGATCCCATTGCACAACTGCCCAAGATGATGGAAATTAGAAAAATAGCCCTTAAAAACTTTGGCGAAGCCAATTTAAAAACCGGCCGACCGCTCGCTGAATTACAAGATGTTCTCGTCCCGATATATTTGTTCCATCGCTACCAGGTGGAAGCTACTGTGAAAGCAATTGGCGGACTCGATTACACCTATAAAGTTAAGGGTGATGATCAGGCGTACCCTGAGATTGTGGATCGTGCCACACAAGAGAAAGCACTGAATGAAATGCTTGCAACTATTTCTCCGGAAGCACTGGCCTTGCCGGAAGATCTGCTGGAGATCATTCCTCCACGCCCTGCCGGACTCGGATATTCCCGTGAGCTATTTAACGGAAATACAGGCCCCGCCTTAGATGCCTTGGGTATTGCTGAAACTGCGGCTGACCTCTCTGTTAGCTTGATCCTTAATGCTGACCGCGCTAATCGATTGGTTGAGTATTCTGCAAGAACCGGAAATCTTAGTCTGGAAGAAGTATTGGACAAACTGATTCAGGTAAGCTGGAATCAAGATTCACCCGATGGATATCTTGGGTCCGTTCACCGTGTAGTAAAACATGTGGTCCTTAAGAATATGATCGAACTGGCAGCGTCAAGCAGTGCAAACCCGGTAACGAAGGCCATCGTCCTGGATAAATTAACCGATCTCAAAATCAGACTTTCACTGAATGCGAATGATGTTGCAGACAACAAATATGGAGTACATTTGATCGATCAGTTTTTAACCGATCCTGAAGACTTTGAAGTTGAGGATGCTCCCTCACCGCCACCCGGTTCCCCGATCGGAAGTGGTGGGATGTATTATTGTGAGTTTTAATTTGTAGTGTTACAGTGCGAGGGTGTTACGGTGTTATGGTTTGCCTAAAAACCATAACACCGTAACACCAAAACACCATCGCACTAAAACCTCAGTCTATGCGCATCCTCCCTCCTGAAAAACTACTCGAAGCTTATGCCCAGGGAATTTTTCCTATGGCAGAAAACAAGGATGCCGATAATGTAGATTGGTACACCGCCCACAAGCGGGGGATCATTCCCATAGGGGGATTTCATACCTCTAATAATCTTGCTCGAATTATTCGTCAGCAGCGATTTGAGATTAAAGTAAACAACAACTTTCGGGAAGTGGTAAAAGAATGTGCCAACCGTGATTCCACCTGGATCAATGACCTGATCATCAATTCCTATGATGTACTGAACCAGCACGGAAATGCCTGCAGTGTGGAATGTTATCGGGATGAAAAATTAGTTGGAGGTCTTTATGGGGTGAAGCTAAAAGCGGCCTTTTTCGGGGAAAGCATGTTCAACAAAGAAAAATGGGCTGATAAAGTAGCTCTATACTATTGTCACGAGATCCTGCAAAAGAATGGCTTTCTACTTTGGGATACCCAGTTCTACACCGATCATTTAGCTCAATTCGGATGTATAGAAATTGATGCTGAAAAATACGAGAAAATGCTGGATGAGGCGCTGGAGAAGGATTGTGAGTTTATTTTATAGTGTTACAGTGCGAGGGTGTTACGGTGTTATGGTTTGCCTATGTAAACCATAACACCGTAACACCAAAACACCATCGAACTGAAAATAAAAAAAGCCGCCCCGGAACGTATGAATCATTGACTCACCTCCGAAGCAGCAATTTGGATAGGATACTCATTACACTGATATTAAAACGAATGGTTACACGATAATTGTAAAATTTCTTAAGAAATGAACCTTCAGGTACAAACCAAACCGACATCTCGACCGACTACATAAGATCCTGAATTTTGATGTCAGTGATTCCTTCCCCGGCCCCACCTTTCTGTTTCTTGACGCTATATCACGAGCCGGTATTTTTGCGGCTGTGATTTCAACTCCTGTCATATTATGGGATCTGTTCAAACTAAAACGATATGGCTGGCTGATCTCTTTTGTTCTTTTTATAATCTTGCCGACTGTCGCCTTCTACACGATGTTTGATCTGATCGGGTTGATGAATGTACTGATCATGTTTCCCCTTCTGTTCATGGCCTTATACTACTACATACTCCGATTAACCATACCCAACTGGCGGGAACCGATCTTTACCACTACTCCCGGCTCAGATTACGAGCAAGATCAGGAGTAGATAAACCTGCTTTTAACGTCTCTTCCTTTCTGACAGCCGATTGGGTGATGGAATGGGTTAAGGGCTCCGATTCGTGATCGAATACCATCCATCATCTGGAGCATGTCCCATAGGGACATTATATTTGTAATAAAAGAGACCCTAAAGACCGTGTGCCGTTGGTACACTATAAAGTCTTTGAGGGCTAAGCATATCGTACCTACGGCACGATTATTATAGCATGGGGAACCCTTTTATTACAAATATACCGTCCCTAGCGGGACGAAAATTAGTTATCAGATAAACTCAAGTGTTTGATCTGACCATCTTTACCTCTTTCCGAATCAAATTCCATCATTCGGCTCAATCTGAATAAGAAAATTACCCATTTTTGAGAGAGTCGGGTGATGGAATGGGCTGAGGCGCCTGAGGTCTAATTAAACACCATCCATCACCCCGTTTCTCGCCTAAATAAAATTAAGCCCTTGCTGTGGAGAAACGAAATGATGGATTTGATATCTTTGGTCCGAACGCTTCGAGGACCTTCGGACGCTCACAGGTTCTCCATTGTGATAGATTCTGTTTCAGGGAGCACCCGCAAGCGTTGCGAAATGGTTAATGTACACCTTAATCCACCAAAGCACACTCCATACACTAGCGTAAGCGTCTGCTTGTGCGTGTTATAATAAGCAACGAGCCTAAAAGTGCCTCGTCCAAGCTAACGCTTGAACTAGGTTGGGCGAATGACTCCAAAAGCCGGATGAAGCCAAAGAATCTGCAAAAAATGCGTAGATGGACATGGAGTTCCAGTTCGCCATTTCGGAGTGATTTTAGAAATGGACGAGTGGGATGAACTTGCTGAAAGAGTGAAAGCGGCGAGAGTTGAGTTTATCATTGAACCCTACATCCGATTTAAAGGTGAAACAGGTGAGCAGGCTACCATGTTCTTTTTAGATCCGAGTGGAAATGCGTTAGAGTTCAAATCCTTTGCAGATAAAAAGCAGATTTTTGCGAAGTAGGGTTTGGGGTGACTTTATCGTTAGAAAACATAGTTTTATTCTAAAGAACAAATCCTAAGCTTAAACCAAGTCCTCCTCCTAATTTATAGTTTAATGAAGGGGAGGCATCTAAAGAAATACCAAGTCGAAATAAAAAATTACCGTTAACAGGTTGATACCGGTATCCAAAAGTTCCCAAAATCCCGATTCCACCAGTGTCAGTTTCTAACATTCCCAAAAACATTTCATCTCGGTTTGGTAAATTATTTTCAACTCTAAAGTCTTGGATTACAAAGCCGGTACCGAATTCAAGTTTATGAGCTTTTTTTCCTACAAATTTATTAATTGTGATTGGTATTATAATTCCCTGATACTGGTTTTCGTCTCCTTCATTTTCAAAATTCTTATATCTTAAAAACATAGTTCCTAAGCGAAAAGCGAGGTTTTTCTTAAATCCATATTCATAGTTTAAGGAATATAAAAACCCAGCACCTCCTAATTCAAAGTAATAGGAATGGGAAACAGAGTCTGATTTTTGGGCATAAATTTTTTCAGGGAGAGATGAAAAGCAGATGAGTAGAAATCCGATAAACAGGGTGTTCAAAATATTATTCATGAGATAATTTTTTAGTTCTCCTCTAAATATAAAGATAATAAACTATATAAAAGTTACATTCAGTATATGTAATTAGAGTCAAAGGACTGCATATGTGAAGTTATTTTGAAGAGTCCTGCTTTCGGATATTGACCGAAAAGCTTCGTCCAACAGTAATTGAAATACTAGCAACATCAACTCTCACTTTACAACTATCAATCAAATACAAATAATTATCCACATTGCTGTTGATAAGGCGGGAAAGAACCCGTATTTTTACAGGCTCTGTAATTGGCGGAGAAAAATCGATTTGACACAATACCATGTTTGAAGATCTATCCTCAAAATTAGATAAAGCATTTCAATCCCTGAAAGGGGAAGCTCGCATCACGGATGTGAATATAGCGGAGACTGTCCGTGAAATTCGCCGTGCCTTGCTTGATGCTGACGTTAATTATGAGGTTGCCCGCCAATTTACGGATGATATTAAAGAGCAGGTGCTCGGTTCCGATGTACTCACCAGTGTTAATCCCGGCCAACAGTTCACGAAGATCGTGCACGACAAGCTGGTTGAAACATTCGGTGGTGAAAAGGCCGATATCGCACTCGCTCCAACCCCACCTACTGTAATTCTTATAGCCGGACTTCAGGGTTCGGGTAAAACGACCTTTGTTGGTAAGTTAGCCCGACACTTAAAGCAGGAGCATAAAAGGAATCCTCTTCTTGCTGCCGCCGATGTTTATCGCCCTGCCGCTGTTGACCAGCTTAAGACACTCGCATCTCAAATTGATGTTCCGGTGTACTCCATCGAACAGAAAGATGCCGTTCGCGTTGCCAAAGAGGCTGTTTCCATGGCCAAAAGTCTGGCGCTCGATACGGTTATTATTGATACCGCGGGTCGTTTGCATGTAGATGAGGATATGATGAATGAGGTTGCGGAAATCAAGAAAGCCGTAAATCCTCATGAGATCCTGTTTGTGGTCGATGCTATGACCGGGCAGGATGCTGTTAATACAGCCAAAGAATTTAACGAACGTATTAATTACGACGGTGTGGTTTTAACCAAACTGGATGGTGACACCCGCGGTGGTGCTGCCCTTTCCATTAAAGACCGTTGTAAACAAACCCATCAAATTTGTGAGTACCGGCGAAAAGCTGGATGCTCTCTCTCCTTTCTATCCTGACCGAATGGCCCAGCGTATTTTGGGCATGGGAGATGTGGTTTCGTTTGTTGAAAAAGCTCAAAAAGAATTTGACGAGGAAGAAGCTGAAAAACTTCAAAAGAAAATACGATCGGATAAATTCGACCTGAACGACTTTCTCGAGCAAATTCAGAAGATCAAGAAGATGGGAGACTTCGGTGATCTTGTTAATATGATACCCGGCGCCAGCAAAGCATTGGATAATGCAGAAATCGACGACGATGCGTTCAAACCGATTGAAGCTATAATCTTATCAATGACGCCGGAGGAGCGTCAGAATCCCGAGCTATTGAATGGAAGTCGAAGACGACGAATAGCGCAAGGTTCTGGCACCACAGTTCGTGAGATAAATCAACTCATGAAACAGTTCGATCAAATGAAAAACATGATGAAGACCATGTCAAAAATGGGTAAAACCGGACGTGCTCTTCAAGGACTGAAAAATCTGCCTATCGGCCGATAAGAACTTATAACTCAAACACACATAGTGGAGAACAGCATTGTTAAGAATCAGATTACAACGCAAAGGACGTAAGAAACGCCCAATCTGGCATATCGTAGTTGCAGAGCGACATGAAGCACGAGATGGCCGTATTGTTGAGCGAGTGGGACGTTATGACAACGTTACCGAGAAAAAAGAAGTGGTACTCAACGAAGACCGCATTCTGTATTGGTTAGACACCGGTGCACAACCTACCGACACCATAAGAAAAATTCTTCGCAGAGAAGGAATTCTGTACAAGCGTCACCTCATGAGTTGGGGCAAGAGCGAAGAAGAAATTGAAGCGGCAATGGCTGAATGGAAAGAATACCGCGATTCCAAAAGAGAAGACGCCGCAAGTCGAAAAGAAGATCATAAGGCCGTTCTTGCTGCTGAAGAAAAAGAGTACAAAAAACATATTCAGGAAAAATCCAAACAAGCTGCTGCTGAAGTGAAAGCTGAAAAAGCTGCCGGCGAACTGAAAAAAGAAGAAGGTCCTAAATCAGACGCTGACAAAATTGAAGAAGCTCTTGAAAAAGCCGAATCAAAAGGCACTGAAGAGTCTGTAGAAGAAACAGCAGAAGTTGAAGAAAAAGCTGCTGAAGAAACTCAGGACGAATCAGCTGAAACTCCTGTAGCTGAAGCGGAAACCGCTGAAGAAGAATCTGCCGAAGAAGACGCAGAACCTGAAGCAGCTGATGCTAAGGAAGCAGCCGAAGCCGTTGAAGAAAACATTGCTGACGCTGAAGAAGAGCCTGATGTTGAAGAAGCTGAAGTTGAAGCTGAGGAAGAAACCAAAGACGAAGCTCCTGCTGAAGAAGAGGAAGCTGATGAGAAGGAAGAAGAAAAAGATGACGACAAAGAAACTTCCGGTCAGGTTTCAACCGACATGACTGCCAAAGAGGCTATCGATCATATCAATGATACGGATCTGGATGACCTCAAAGGATTTGTACCCGACGATGAAGACCGTGTGACGGTTCAGCGTGCCTGGGAAAGTAAACAAGAAGGATAATTAAACTATCCGGCGCCTATGAATCGGGACGCCAATATACCGGATTTTGTTCAGGTGGGGCATGTTGAACGCTCCCATGGGCTCGAAGGCAACCTCAGGGTTTTCTTTGATGTCGATGATCCTGCCAAAGTCGAAGATCTAACTCTGGTGTATTTGCGAAACGACCGTGGCGATTTTATCCCTGCCCGCATTATAGATTTACGGGTTGAAGGGAAGAGAAATCAATTTTCGTTCTTTGTACAATTTGACCATATCGCTGATCGCACAGCAGCTGAAGCCTTGAGGGGCAAAGGCATCTTTCTGGAAGCAGAAAATGCCGATATCCTATCAGACGACAGCAACCAAACGGATGACACCCTCATCGATCATGAAGTTTTCGATGATCAGGATGAATTCCTTGGCATGGTGATCGATGTGATGGACAATCCGGCTCACCCCATATTAGTGGTAGCAACCACCTCGGGCAGCCGGCTGATTCCTTACATTGAACACTTTGTGCGAGACACCCGCGATGGTAGCATCTATTGCCAGAACCTGGACGAACTGGAGGGTATTTGATTTGATGAGGATCGATATCATATCCGCTGTTCCGGCTTTATTGGAAAGTCCGCTTAATCACAGTATCGTGAAACGGGCTATCGATAAAGATCTGGTGGAAATACATGTGCACGACCTTCGGGATTATACCGAAGACAAGCATAATAAAATAGATGATTATCCATATGGCGGTGAGCCCGGAATGGTGTTAACTCCGCAGCCAATATTTAGCTGCATCGAGAAGCTCCAAGCCGAACGTGAGTATGACGAGATCATATTTACAGCACCCGATGGCGATGTTTTTGAACAGGGATATGCCAACGCGCTATCCCTGAAGCAAAACATCATTATCCTATGCGGGCATTATAAAGGTGTTGATCAGCGTGTGAGAGATGAATTGATCACCAGGGAATTTTCCATCGGTGATTATGTGCTTTCGGGTGGTGAGATCCCGGCTTTGGCAATAACTGATGCTGTGGTCCGACTTCTTCCCGGTGTGTTGGGAGATGCGGGAAGCGCATTGAATGATTCATTTCAGGATGGACTACTGGAAGCGCCGGTTTATACACGGCCTTCTGAATTCAAGGGACTAAAAGTGCCTGATGTATTGCTTTCCGGTGACCACAAGAAAGTGGAAGAATGGAAGCATGAGCAATCCCTTAAAAAGACAAAAGAACGAAGAGACGATCTGTACAAAAAATTTAAGAAAGAACATTAATAACTGAACCTCCGATAGTTGGAGGTTTAAAAATCAGAGATCATGGATAAGTTAAAACTTGTAGAGCAAAGCCTAATAAACGAGGAAGTTCCTCATTTTACTGCAGGCGACACGGTAAATGTACACTATCGTGTTCGTGAGGGCGAAAAAGAACGTATTCAGCAGTATGAGGGCATTGTGCTTTCTGAGCGTGGAAGCGGGCCAAACAAGACTTTTACTGTTCGTAAAATAAGCAGTAATGTCGGCGTTGAGCGTGTTTTCCCACTGAATTCCCCTTTCATCGCGCAAATAGAAGTTAAGAAGAAAGGAAAGGTAAGACGTTCTAAATTATTCTATCTAAGAGACCTGCGCGGTAAAGCAGCTCGTATCAAGGATAAAGAAGTTAAGAAGTAATCACTCTGATTACTTCTTCTGAACCTTTTTACTACAAGCGATCACTTGTATAGGCTGATAAAATTGTGTCAGCTTTACAGATCGCATATTCCCCTGTCAGGCGCTGTACAGCCTGTCTTAATCGATCTAATTCAGAAAACACAATTTTCTCATGAACATCATTTTATTCGGTCCTCCCGGTGCAGGTAAAGGAACGCAGGCCAAAAAACTGCAGGATGAATTCAATATCCCTCAATTATCAACCGGCGATATTTTTCGTGCAGCCATAAAGAACGAAACACCTCTTGGTGTTAAAGTGAAGTCTATTCTGGACAATGGTGAGCTGGTACCGGATGAAACGGTTGTGGATCTTGTAGCTGATGAGTTATCAAAAGAGAAATATGAAGATGGATACATTTTGGATGGATTTCCAAGAACCGTCGCTCAGGCACAAGCTTTTGATGAATTTCTGAAAGAAAATGATGACACCCTTGATGCTTTTATCTTCCTTTCCGTCCCGGAAGAGGAACTCGTTAAACGAATTCTTTCCAGAGGAGAAGGCCGGACTGATGATACAGAGGAAAAAGTAAAGACCCGTCTGGAAGTATACCTAAAGGAAACTAAACCGGTTCTCGACCATTATCAGAAACAAGACAAGGTACAGGAGGTCAATGGGCTTGGAACCATTGATGAGATCTTCAACCGTATTAAAAAAGCACTGAAGTAAGACCTCTTAGATAAAACCATTTTTCAAAAGAAGCCTCATGCTTATTTAAGTATGAGGCTTCTTTTGTTTTTGAACGATTCCCTTCATTATTAATGTATATTAGTAGTGTAAGGATACACCTTAAAAAATATTAGATATATGACTACGCATACAGGAAACCGGTTCATTATTATCGGAACCATACTTGCAGTATTAGGAGCATTAACCGTCATTCTTTCCGGCTATGGGTATCAGTGGGGATGGTGGTCGTTTGGATTTGGATTCAGCATCATTCCCTGGGGAACCGGAGCAGCTATTCTTGGCGGCCTGATTTCTGCAATTGGATTTTTCAGGATCCCGGATCGTACAAAAAATCAGTCCCTGTTAGGCATGCTTGGTATTGGATTGGCGATCATTGCATTGACCAATATTGGATATTGGTATTTAGAGATCCAAAAAGGCTACCCACCTATTCATGATATTACAACTGATACTGTTGATCCTCCCGAATTTGATGCCATCATCCCTTTAAGGACAGATGCACCCAATCCACACGAGTATATTTTTGAGGATGGACCGGCTGAAGCTCAAAAATCCTTTTATCCTGATATCTCACCTATAGAAACCACTTTGAGTTATGATGAGGCCTATGATAAAGCTCTGGAAGCTGCCGAAAGATATGCCCTGGACTTTAGTTAGTGAAAGCCGGGAAGATGGAAAGATAGAAGCTTACGATAAATTGGCCTGGTACGGATTCATCGATGATGTTGTGATAAGGGTGGATTCAACGGAATCTGGCAGTAGAATTGATATCCGTTCCAAATCACGGATCGGCCGTGGTGACCTGGGAATTAATGCAAAACGTATCAAGAAATACGTAAAAGAGTTCCATAATTAAATATTGACCATCAAAACCAAGAACTACCCCATATCATTTTAACTGATCGATAACAGCATCAGCCATCAGCTTGGCTGATTCCGGTTTCTTCCTGAACCATAACTCCGGTTCAATTAGCTCCAGTTCAGAAACAGCCATGTTTCCCTCATTATCTTTCATAATATCGACACGGGCATAGGCCGGTTTTTCGGGACAGGCTTTCACTGCCTGCAAACCCAGTTCGATCTCTTCTTTTGAAGCTATGTGATCGTGTACAGTTCCACCGAAATCATCTTGTACCCTGAAATCACCCGGTTTTGCTTTTTTAAGCACGGCATGACTGTAGACCCCACCAAATATCATGAGGGAGATCTCTCCTTCATCGGGGATCGAGTATTGGAACGGCTGAAGCATGAAGTCTTCCTCTTTCATGAACTGTTTCAGATGCTCCTCAACTTCATCCATATTTTGTGGCGTTATTTGAAAAGTGTGTCTTGCCGCCCCACCGATAGCCGGCTTTACCACTGTGTGATTCCACCCCGTTAGATTATGCAATTCGCTTAATGACAACAACGATCCGCGCGGAATGAAGCGGGTTGGGACGATAGGCACCCCTTTTTTACCGAGGTCTTCAAGGTAGTGTTTGTCGATATTCCAGTTCAGAATATTAAGAGAGTTGATAAACCTGGTATGTTCTGCAGTTTTCTGAACCCAGTCAAAAAACTCTGCAAAGCGGTCAAAATAATCCCAGTTGGTTCTAAATAGAACCGAAGAAGTCTCATTCCAATCAAATTCAGGATCAGACCAAGATCTCCTTTCCACCTTCAAACCTTTTTCTTCCAATGCCTTTTTAACCAAGCCATCTTCTGTCAGAATATTCTGAGTGTACTGATCAGGGTCCTCAGGCGCAACGTATCTTGAGTCTGTCAGAATGATCACATCATAATTTGCCATAGCTAATCTTTAAAACCAACGCATTTCAATTATCTAAGAACGAAAAGCAGAAATTATAATCCAATACAGCTATTTCCTATTATTTTTGAGTTAAATTGTATTTATTTATTCAAATGGGTTTTTCACCAACTTAGAATACTATGAGAGCACTCTTAATATTTTTTCTTACCCTCTTTCCCCTGTCTGTTCTTCACGCACAGGTTATTGACACATCTGAGCTGGATAAGCTACAAAAGGGTGAGTATTCAATTGCTGAGGGGCAGCTGCAGGTTTTATTTACTGATACCACCACCAAAGCTTTTGCCCTTCAGGAAATGCAGAAACTCGGAGTTCAGGTTAAGAGCACTGATTTCAATAACATTCTGATGCTCATTCAGAGTCACCCTGAAAAGAAACACATACTTTCCATTCAAAATGACGAAGCCGTTCACCTGGTTCTCAATGAAGAATCTTATGTGAATTCCGGTGAAGATCTCGTAACAAATGAAAGAACTATCATGGAAGGAAACATTGATCCGGAAACCGTCAGTGATTTCAAGTTCAAGGATGAGTATCAAGCTGTGATGATCCATCTCAAAGAAACGGCAACTATGCAGGATGCAAACAGGATTATCAACCAACACCCGGATATTAAAATCCGTGTTCTGCTTGAACCAAGACGCGCCGCTGTGGTCCAAACCAATCCTGATGATGAAGATGATATGATCTCTCTGCTGGAAAGCAGACCCTATGTTATGAGTGTTGCCTACATGGGGGTATTAAAGTAGACGGTCATATCAGAAGAGGCCAAGCTGTGTATCTTGCCTGTCTGCAGGTCGAGTTTTCAGTGGTGGCATTTCCACCAACTCTGACAACAGTTCGTGAAAGTAACGGCAAAGTTCTGCTTGCGAAACCCGGTCCGGTGAGTGAATGAATACATATGGATGAAGTCCCTCACCGATCCACTCAGCAACAATGATGGCCCACTCCTTCAAATAAGGCTCATTATTCAGCTTATCATTCGCTCCTACAAACCGTAAGACCGGCCTGGTACCGGTGGTATCAAAACGAACGGGAACCTTTGGCTTCTTTTTTTGAGCTTCTACAATTGAAGAATCAATCGCATTCATAGAGTGAAGTTTTCGGGTATCAAAGATGACGCGATCCACATCATAACTTTTTAGCAGGGATATCAGATTACGCTCATTCTTTCCATGGTCAAAAAAATCTTTGTGGCGCATTTCTACTGAATAGCTGAAGGCTTTGGGCAGTATTGAGAAGACATCTTCGAGTCGGTATAACTCATTGGGGGAAAAGTTTTCGGGAAACTGAATCATGAACGGCCCCAGTTTCTCTCTGATCGGCTCAAACAGCCTTACAAAATCGAGCACCTCCCCTTTCACATTATACATTCTTTTCTCGTGTGTGATGTGTTTTGGGAATTTAAAACAGAATTTGAAGTTTTTGGGAGTTTGCTCGCCCCACTTTTTAATCACTGTTTCACCCGGAATATTATAAAACGTCGAATTCCCCTCTACCGCATTAAATACGGAGGCATATTGGGATAGGAATTGTGCCGGCTTGGCATCCTCGGAGTAGAACTTCCCTTTCCACTCCGGTAAGCTCCAAACCGAACACCCCAAGTGATATGGCATTATATTTTGCTTCAAAAGCTTAAAAAAATAGATTATATGGTCTCATGGAATTTAAACTTTTTCCTGAGATATAAAATTTCAAGTGGCATGTTTAGGCAATACGAGGCATCTCGCTAAAAAGGAAGACAGAAATATGATTTTTTACTCATAAAGTAGTACTGTGTAATGACTTAATTTTAATTAATGGATTGTATAAATGAAGAAACACGTTTTTGGTTTTGGGGTCATTGCATTGCTACTCCTGCTCTCAGGCCCATTAAAGGCACAGAAAAAAGACTTAGAACCTGCCGACTATGCTCAGTGGCAAAGTATATATTCTACTGCCTTGTCAGATGATGGAAACTGGTTTTCCTATCAGATCTCATTAGTTGAAGGCGATGGATGGCTCATGCTCACTCACGTTGATTCCGGAAATGAGCATAAATTCATGTATGGTACCGACCCTGAGTTTTCAAGCGATAACAAGTGGTTCGCATTCAGAATCGGGGTTTCCGAAGATGAGGCTAGAAAGCTGGAAGAACAAGAGAAGCCCGTTCAGTATGATATGGGACTGATGAACTTATCCACCGCTGAGGTCGATACCTTTAAAATGATACAGGATTTTGATTTCAATGAAACCGGAAGTCACCTGATAATGAAAAAATATCAGGCTGAAGACATAAAAACTTCCGGCACCGATATTATTGTACGCACCCTGAATTCCGGTTCAAACCAGCTGATCGGCAATGTTTCTGACTATGCATTCAATGATGCAGGCACTCACCTTTCTGTGGTGATCGACGCTTCAGAAAAACTCGGGAATGGGGTTCATTTAATAGACCTGCCGAGCAACAGCCTCACCGTATTAGACAGTGATACCGTCAGTTATAAAGGCCTTTCGTGGCATGATGAAAAAAATGCCCTGGCTTTCATGAAAACGAAAAGTGACACGGTTCATAAAGATGAAACCCATATCATTTATTCCTACACGGATGTCACAAATACTTCCACAAAAAAAGTGTTTGATCATACCGAAAATGGTCAGCTACCTGATGATCATCGCGTAGTTGATTTCGCAGGAATAACCTGGGCCGAAGATGGTGAAACCGTATTTTTTGGCATCAAGGACTGGGAGATTAAAAAGGATGAACCTGAGGACACTTCCGCGATCGCAAAGCTCAACAAAGATCTTGACCCCACAAATGTAGAAGTATGGCACTGGAGAGACGCTGAAATTCAGCCTCAGCAAGAAGTCCGTCAAAACCAGAATGAACGTGATAATTATTTGTCAGCCTGGCACCTCAGCAGTAACAATTTCGTACAACTTGAGGATGAACAAGTCGAGAATATAGATCTTACCGGCGATCACGAACATGCCATTGGTTATGATCCTCATCCCTATGAACCGGCTTTCAGGGAAGGCTGGAATGATATTTATGTGGTGAGCACATCCACCGGAGAGCGCACTCAAATACTGGAACGCCACGAAAATGCAAGCAGCAGTCCGGGCGGTAAGTATGTCCTCTATTTCAAAGATAATAACTGGTGGACCTACGACATCTCAGCCGGGGAGCATACCAACATCACCGGTGATATTGATACCCGTTTTGAGAACTATAAAAGCATTACCGGCCGGGAGAATTTCTATCCCTTTGGAACCGGACAATGGGTTGAAGGAGATGACTGGCTGCTGGTTTACGATGAATTTGATGTCTATAAAGTTTGGGCTGATGGCAGCAGACATGAAAAAGTAACCGATGGCGGTGAAGATGAAATAGTGTATCGCCAAACACGGCTGGATTATGAAGAAGATCATTTAGGCAACGATCAGCCGATATACTTTTCCAAATACGGCTATTATACCAAAGACCATGGCTATGCGAGACTGGATAGCAGAAACCGGCTGCAGGAACTCATCTATGAATCCAGGATGATCAGTCGCCTTGATAAAGCAGAATCAACGGATGCTTTTGTATTCATGAAAGAAAGTGCCACTGAATCCCCCAATTTCTATCACGCCGGAAATAGTTTTAGAAATCCGAAGCGTATCACCAACACCAATCCCCAGCAAGATGAGTATCATTGGGCTGATGATGAACTCATCACCTTCACCAATGCCCGCGGCGATAAGTTACAGGGCCGCCTTCTTTACCCTGCCAATTATGAGGAAGGCAAAAAATACCCGATGATCACATATATCTACGAGATGCGCTCGCAGAACATGCATAATTACAGTATTCCAACCCGAACCAGTCCGTATAACATGAGGCGATATTCTTCGGAAGGATACTTTGTGTTTGAGCCGGATATCAACTACGTGCTCAGAGATCCCGGTGTTTCTGCGGTCGAAAGTGTGGTTCCTGCGGTTCAAAAAGTGCTGGAAACAGGTATGATCGATGAAGACAAGATCGGCCTGACGGGACACTCCTGGGGTGCGTATCAAACGGCATTTATCATCACTCAAACCGATATCTTTAATTCGGCCGTGGCCGGTGCCCCGCTGACCAACATGGTGAGTATGTACAACTCCGTGTACTGGAACTCAGGTACACCTGATGCCCAGATCTTTGAGGTCAGCCAGGGAAGATTCCCGGAACCGTACTGGCGAGACTGGGATAAGTTCATCGAAAACTCACCCATCTTTAACATGGAAGATAACACCACCCCCTTACTTGTTGAGTTTGGAACCGATGACGGGGCCGTTGATTTCAATCAGGGTGTAGAGTTATACAACACCATGCGCCGGATGGAAAAACCGTATGTGATGCTGGTGTACGAAGGTGAAAATCACGGCCTTCGCCAAAAGGAAAACCAGATCGATTATGCCACCCGTGCTTTCCAGTGGCACGAGCACTTCCTGAAAGGCGAGGAAGCCCCCGAGTGGATCTCAAGTGGTATACCATATCTGGAACGACCCGCTATGAAAGACAAGGATTAAGTTCCGGGAACCAAATCCAGTTAGCAAAATTAAGCCTGCATCAAATTTTTTGGTGCGGGCTTTTTTATTATAATCCGGCACCAATTTAAAATTCATAATTTCTCATTCCCAATTTCTAACATGCCTTTTGAAACCCTCGATTACCTTGTTGTTGCCGGATACGTCATCCTGATGATCGGTGTAGCCTGGGCAGCCAAAGTACGCGGACAGGAATCTCTGGATGATTTTTTCGCCGGCGGTAAGAATCTGCCCTGGTGGCTGGTCGGTGTTTCCATGGTGGCTACCACCTTTGCCGCAGACACGCCTCTTGCTATCACCGGAATAGTGGCCCGACAGGGAGTTGCCGGCAACTGGTTCTGGTGGAACTGGATGATATCCGGGATCGTAACCGTCTTCATCTATGCCAAATTATGGAAACGGGCGGATGTACTGACCGATGTTGAATTTATTGAACTTCGTTACGGTGGAAAACCTGCCAGTTTTTTAAGGGGATTCAGGGCTCTGTATTTTGCCTTCCCTTTCAACTGTATCATTATGGGTTGGGTTACCGTTGGGATGGCCAAGATTCTCACCGTTGTTACCGGGGCTGATCAGTGGATCGTGATCATCATCCTCTATGGCCTCATTGGTCTATACATTGCGATTTCTGGGTTGTGGGGAGTAATTGTAACCGATTTTGTTCAATTCATACTGGCCATGATCGGCACTATTGCACTTGCCTATTTCGCCGTTGACCATGTGGGAGGGTTGGCTGAGTTGAAAACACAGTTAGGAAACGTAGTCGATTACGATGTACTCAGCTTCAATCCATTTACAAACCCTGAGATCGCACTAACCACAGCACTTATCTGGGTTGGGATGAACTGGTGGGCCGCGTGGTATCCCGGAGCTGAACCGGGAGGTGGTGGTTATATCGCACAACGCATGTTCTCTGCCAAGGATGAAAAGAATGCTGTGGGAGGAACGCTTCTTTTCAACATCCTGATGTATGCCGTACGGCCATGGCCATGGATCCTTGTTGCTCTTGTGGCCATGGTGGTCTTTCCAAACCTTGAAGACCCCGAAACGGGATATCCCCTAATGATGCTGGAAGTGCTTCCCGTTGGGTGGATGGGGCTTTTGATGGTCGCCTTTCTGTCTGCTTTCGTTTCCACCATCTCCACACAGCTTAACTGGGGTACTTCTTATGTGGTCAACGACTTCTACAAACGATTCATAAAGAAACCGGAAGAGTTTGAGACGAAGGACAAAGCTCAAAAGCATTATGTACAGATCTCCCGCATTGCCACCCTTTTAATGGCAGCCCTGGGAGTTGGGGTGTCTTATTTCTTTGAATCGGTATCAGGGGGATGGGAATTCATTCTCTCGCTAAGCGCCGGTATTGGTGGGGTATTATTATTGAGATGGTTCTGGTGGCGCATCAATGCTTGGAGTGAGATATCCGCCATGATCGCAGCTATGATCGGGGCGGTCTATTCCAATCAAATGGGGTATGATTTTGCCGGAGGAATGATATTTACCACAGCCTTTTCAACGGTCATTTGGCTGGTAGCCACCTTTATCACCAAACCGGAGTCGGACGAAACCTTGAAAAAGTTCTATGCTAAGGTAACCCCTATGGGTAACTGGAGTCGTTTTTCGGGAGGCAAAGAATCGCCTGATGAGCTGCTCCCTTCTCTTATCAATATTGTGATGTCGATCGGTTCGATCTTTGGCTTTTTATTTGGATTGGGACAGATCTTCTTTGGAAATATTCTCCTCGGTATCGCTTGTATCATAGCCGGTTGTATCCTGGTTTGGGCTGTGGTCAGAAAGATCTGAAAAAGCTCTGAACTGAGCACATTGGATGTCTTAAGTCTTAAAGCGAGACTATAAATAATACAAGGCCATAGAAATTTACCGAGCGCTGACTTAAGAGCAGCAGCCCGGCAAGTCTCCGACTTGCATCATGGCAACCAAGTTATATATTGGAATATGTCGGGGTTCAAAATACATAACGACCAGCAGGTTCATTTTATCACTTTTGCAGTGGTAGATTGGATCGATGTGTTTACAAGGCCGACTTACAAAAAGGTAATAGTTGAAAGTTTAAAATTTTGCCAGCTAAACAAAGGCCTTAGAATTCATGGTTGGTGTTTAATGAGTAATCACATTCATCTTATGGTTAGTGCAAAAGAGGGTCATAAATTGTCATCTATTCTCCGCGATTTTAAAAAGTTTACGGCTTTCAGTATTCTTAAAGATTTGGAATCAAATCCCAAAGAAAGCAGAAGAAAATGGATGCTTTGGATGTTTAAAAAAGCAGGAAGTAGAAATTCAAACAACAAAATTTACCAATTTTGGAGACACGACAATCGGCCAATGGTGGTAACCTCTAATTCATTTTATACGCAGAAAATGAACTACATTCATTATAATCCGGTTGAGGCTGGATTTTGTAAACGACCTCATGATTACCCTTATAGCAGTGCTTCATGGTATATAGATAAAACCGGATTGCTTGACATTGAAGAGATCATGATTTGAGTGGGTTGCCCGTATTGGAAGTCGGAGACTTCCTGGGCTGGTACTTTCCAGTCTCCGCTTTGCTCAAGACTGAAAAGATCACTAGGAAATATTCTCCTCGGTATCGCTTGTATCATAGCCGGTTGTATCCTGGTTTGGGCTGTGGTCAGAAAGATCTGAAATAATCCGTAACTACATCTCACCGAATACTATAGATTGTTCCAATAATGCCGTTTATACTTATTCAGAGGAGTACCTTTTTGTATATTAAAACAAAAACATTTTTCAGCTTTAATAAGTGCAATAAATAATTTGCGCAAAGATGGATAAAATCACTTCAGTTTTAACACGGATCGGCTTAACCAGTATCTTACTGCTTCTTACGGCAATACACCTTCCTGCCCTGGCACAAAGTGTATCACCAGATTCCATCT
The DNA here is from genome assembly GCA_034520725.1 of Gracilimonas sp. Lineage (GTDB taxonomy): Bacteria > Bacteroidota > Rhodothermia > Balneolales > Balneolaceae > Gracilimonas. The sequence goes on from JAXHNH010000024.1 coordinate 214,889, forward strand.
GGACCTTCGAACAGATTCGTACAGATCAGGATGATAACTTAGTCCCCGACTTCATAGGACAAGACGTAAAAGTTACCGGCATTGCGAATATCAACAGCGGTATACTTCATGAGAAATTCCTGCAGGCTTTCATACAGAATGACAGTGCCGGAATGTCTATTTTTGCACAAGATATTGGAACTCCTTTTAAAGCAGGTGACAGTCTGGTTATTCACGGGTACATCGCTCAGTACAACGGACTTACCGAGGTTCACGTAAAATCCTGTACGGTTCACTCAACTTCATCCGGCCCTCCAGCTCCAAAACCTCTTACAACAGTGGCAGGAGATCTATCCAATTATCTGGGAATGATGGCTGAGGGAACCGGTCGTGTGATTAAAAAAGGAACCACTTTCAACGGAAAATACGTCATTATTTCTCTGGAGGAGACAGGTAAAAGTATTATGGTGTACGTCTCCAATTTTCATGTGTTCTACGAGGATTTCAATTTTGGTATATTAAGGCAGGGTGATGTTATACATGTCAAAGGAATAATCACCGAGTACAATCCTGAATTTCCTGAGCAGAGATCTTATAAGCTATTTTTGAGAAGCGCAGATGACCTTGAGTATGAGGTTCTTCCAAGATTTTACTGGAATCTTATACTGAGCGTAATTGGCATTGCAATTTTGTTCATTTTTGGATGGGTCATTGTTTTACGGAATCGTGTAAATTCAAAAACACGGGAGATACAAAAATCTTTAGAAGAAAAAGACACTCTGCTTCGTGAGATCCATCACAGGGTTAAAAACAGCCTGGCTATTGTATCCGGTTTGATAGAGTTGCAGCTTGGTAATACCGAAAGTGAGGAAGCAAAAAACGTCTTAATAAACAGCCAAAACAGAATTCATTCCATTGGCTTGATACACGAAAAACTTTATAAAACGGATTCTTTAACTGACATTAATCTGGGAAATTATATCAGGGACCTGGTTGAGGCTGTTCATGATACCTTTACTGAATATCAGGATGATGTTGTTCTGAATTTTAACCTTGAGACGATCAAGGCCGACTCGGATATGGTGATCCCATGTGGATTGCTGATTAATGAGCTGGTGGTCAACGCCTATAAACATGCTTTTAAAAAGGGAAAGCATGGTAAGCTCGATATTACCTTGAAAAAGCAAAATGGTAATATTCTACTCAAAATATCAGACAATGGCCCCGGATTACCCGAGTGATTTTAAAATGGATCAGGGCAGCAGCTTGGGCACCATGCTCATTTCATCATTTTCAGATCAGCTGAATGCAAAAATGGACATCGAGACTGAAAAAGGTCAGGGAACTACTTTTAGCTTTTCGTTTCCGCAAAATTAGGCGGTAAATTTGAGCTAACTTATTTATACATCTCGGCTATGTTCAGCAACCTGCCAAGATCTTCCACCTTCTCCATTTCCTTTCTGCGCTCATAGCTGTGTATCAGATTTCGCACACAACGCAGTACGATATCCAGGTTGGTAGCCATCTGAAAATGCTCGGGTCGCGGTTCAACATTATTCTTCTTCAAGAAGAAATAGCACTGATCGTAAGTTACAATGGCTCCGTTATCATATGGATCGATGAGTAGTTCTTCCTTATCTCCCACATAATTCAGCATAAAATGTATGGGCATGTTGATCCCAAAGAATGGCATTTGAAGTCGACGTGCCATGAACATCACGATCAAGCTAAGCGAAATAGGCAGCCCCTTTCGTCGGTCTATCACCTGATCCAAAAAACAATTTTGGGGTGCATGATAATCTTCCGCATCACCGTGAAAGTTCAGGTCCTCAAAAATGAAATTCAGAAGCCGCTTCATCTTCCGCTTTTCATCCAGCTTGTATTTAACCTGCGGCTCTACCATTTGCACAAAATGATCCAGCTTTCTCTGATACTCACTGATACGAAGGGTTGGATTCCCAAAACGGGCAATAGTTAAAATAGCCACTTCAAGTGATTTCCGGGTTTTCAGACCTCCTTCAAGAACTTCAATAAAGTCAGACTCCAACGTATTGAAAGTCAGCTTATGGATCACATCGTTTACCTTTTCCTTGGCATCTGCACCCTTCACTGTCGACTTATACTGATCCAACAGCGGCACAGCCTGTTCACCCAGTTCATGAAGTCTGTTTTGCACACTTTCCTGAACAAAAGGATCCGGATCATCCATTAAAAATAAAAGCGACTCTATCTCTGATTTTGAGGTCATAATAAACGTTTTCGGATTGGCACTGAAGATATTAATTCAATGGTCCAATTACTTCTTATAAATGCTCTTGTTATCCGTTATATTTAACGCTTCTGTTAACCTACATATTCAACCATAATATGGACATTAATGTTTCTTCTGAGATCGGTCACCTGCAAGGAGTGATCGTTCATACACCCGGACACGAAGTTTCTCTGGTAAACCCCGAGCTTAAAGATGAGCTTTTGTTTGATGATATCATCTTTGAAGAAGATGCACGGGGCGAACACCTCGATATGCTTGATATCTTTAAAGCCGCCATGCCAACTGGTGGGCAAGTCATCGAGATCGTAGATCTATTCAAGGATGTGTTTAAAAAAGAAGACGCCCGTTCCTATTTTATAGAGCAGCTGATCAAGGAATTTCCTGAAGAGAATCTGCATGTTATTGAAAAGGAGCTGCATCATCTATCACCCGAGGACCTGTTGAAGTTTGTGATCCAGGGATATTTGGAGAAATCAAAGGGCTTCACCCTTAATCCATCGCCCAACCTGCTATTTACCAGAGATCTTGCCGCCGTTGTTGGAAATGGGATACTGATCTCCCGAGCCGCAAAAAAAGCCCGGTTAAGAGAATCCTTAATGATGGAAACATTGGTTGAATACCACCCAATGTTCGAATCCGTGAGAGAAAATGCTATCCGCATCTCAGGGCAACAATCCATTGAGGGTGGTGACGTCCTTGTAGTATCTGATAAATTGGTACTAATCGGGATGAGTGAACGGACGTCCTTCAGTGGACTTATGAAAGGAACCGAAGGATTGCTTCAGCGAGGCGTAGAAACCGTTTTAGCGGTTGATATCCCCAAGCAACGTTCTTCCATGCATCTCGATACCATTTTCACTTTCCAGACGAGTCTGAATGCATCGCTTTTCCTCCTGCTATCATGGAGCAACAAAATAACGTAGTTGCCCTTTTCAAGGATGGTAACTCCATCAAATCCGAAACCAAAGAATCGTTAAAAGGTGCATTGGAGGAAGCAACCGGGCGTGATTTCAACTTCATCAAATGTGGCGGTGAGAACCGAACCAATCAATTTCGTGAACAATGGACCGATGGCGCCAATGTTTTTGCTTTAGCACCTGGAATAATTGTCGGATACGAACGTAATACCAACACTTTCAATACACTTGTGGATCATGGCTACGATCTGATGACCCAATTCGAGTTTGTGGAAGAATTTGCCGATCAGGACTTCAATCCCGGTAAAGATCAAAAGATCGCTATCAGTTTTCAGGGTCATGAATTATGTCGCGGCCGTGGCGGCGCACGTTGTATGACCATGCCTATATCAAGAAAGAGTTTAACCCAGTAAATCCATCAGAGACTATTGAGCAAAGATCCATTTCAGGAAGAGATAAATACGGATTATGAGGTACTTTCTACCAAAGAAGAACCCAAGAACAAGCCGGACACTAAGACCATTCTTAAGCACACGGGACTATTCGTTCTTACGTTCTTTTTTGTGACCATGACCGGGGCTAACTTTGTTGGACTTGATCCCGTTCTGTTTCCCTTTGCCTTACCGAACACTACTGACTTGCTCAGGGGTCTGCTTTTTGCCGTACTTCTGCTCGGTTTTTTAACGGTTCATGAATTCGGGCATTACTTTGCCGCTGTTCACCATAAGATCAAGGTAACGCTACCCTACTACATCCCTATTCCACTTGGTATCGGTACCCTTGGGGCCGTTATCCGGATCAAGCAACGCATTCGAAAGATGCACAAACTCTTCGATATTGGAGCGGCAGGTCCCGTTGCGGGCTTCATCGTTGCCATAGTTGTTCTGCTGATCGGTTTTGCTACCTTACCTGAACCGGATTATGTGATGAATTTTGCCGGTCATGAAGAGCTCAAAGAATATGTGGCACAAAATGGTACCTATCCCGAACACATAACGGACAGAACCGAGCAGGGCGTTCTAACCATTGGAAATACGCTTCTTTATACTGCCCTTGCCTCCCTGTTCGATAACGTACCGCCTATGTGGGAAATGTATCACTTCCCGTTTCTTTTTGCGGGATGGCTGGGATTATTCTTCACCGCCCTAAACCTGATGCCTGTCGGTCAGCTAGATGGTGGACATATACTCTATTCACTGATCGGATACAGAAGGCACCGCGTGGTGGCCCGGATCTTTTTTACGATTGTCACAGCTTTGGCCGGAGCAGAAGTCATGCCCTTCCTCGGTTCCTATATCACCGAATATGTTAACATTCCCTTTGTAGAATGGATCGCATGGGGCTTCATTTTACACATTCTCATGAACAAGGCCTTTCGCACAGACCGCGGGTGGACATACAGTATGATGGCCGTCTCCTTGATCGGCTCCTGGTTCTATAGCTACCTGGTTGGAGGAATAGAACCCGGGCAAGTCTCACTTATTTGGCTTGTATGGAGCTTTTTTATTGCTTTTGCGGTTGGAGTAGAACATCCTCCGGTAGATTTTGAAGAAAAATTATCTCCTACACGACGCGTGATAGGCTGGCTAAGTATGCTTATCTTTATACTCTGTATCAGCCCGAACCCTATTTATATGAACTAAGTTTTATTATGAAAAAAGTACTATTAACAATTATCCTGTTTGGATTTATAAGCGCCTGTTCTCAATCTGATAACCAGTCTCAAATGACGGTTGAGCAGCAGGTCGACCAATTGGTTACCGAAGCCAAATTTGATGAGGCCATGGATCTGCTTGACGAATCATCTTCTGAAGAAGCATTGAAACTACGGGAGGAAGTGCATTTACGTCACGGTATTTACCTGATCTACAACTCCGACCCTTCACAAATGAGAGAGAACGCAAACAATGCCCTCAAAGAATTTGTTGCTGTTCTTGAACTCAATCCTGAGAATGAAAAAGCCAGAGCAGAGATCGAACAGATTCTGGGGATCTACAGAACATTTCCTGACCGACAACCGGCTGAAGATGTCCTGGAACAACTCAGAGAATTCGGCTTTCAAATATAAGGCGTAAGGGCGCATTGCATTGCCCCTTACTGGTTTTAGAATCAAACGAGCGAATAAATCAGTGTAATCACAATAACCTGTGATCTAATGAGCGACAAACCAAAAAAAACGACACCCACCATACAAAACCGCAAGGCTCGTCACGATTATAATGTCGAAGAGACCTATGAGGCCGGACTTGTTCTTAAAGGAACAGAGGTTAAATCGCTGCGGCAGGGCAAGGCCAGTTTTTCTGATTCATTTGCCTACCTTCAAAATGGCGAGGTTTTTTTAAGGGACATGTACATCAAACCCTATGAACACGGCTCTTATTATAATCACGATGAAACCCGCCCTCGAAAGTTATTGCTAAATAAGAGGGAGATCAGAGAGCTCGAAAAAGCTACCGAGCAAAAAGGTTATACGATTGTTCCTCTTAAACTGTATTTCAAGTACGGGAATGCCAAAGTTCTCATCGGTGTAGCAAAAGGTAAAAAACAGTTCGACAAGAGAGATTCCATCAAAGAGAAAGATGTGAAGCGCCAAATAGAGCGCAATGTGAAAGGGAACTATAAAATAAATATGTAGCTTTACATCAGATCCTTTCTTTTTCAAATGCTTTGCTTATAATTAAGCATGAACACTGAGTTAGAAATTGTCTGGAAATTGCTTTCCGCCCTTGGCGTGGGATTCTTATCGGCACCGAACGGGGTTGGTATGGCCGAAAGGAAGATGAAGGTGATCGTGTTGCCGGCATCAGAACATTTAGTCTTGTCGGATTACTCGGTGGGATAACAGCATATTTAGTTCCCTATTCGGGTGAATGGCTCATCCCAATAGCTTTTATTTCATTTTCTGCTTTAGTGATCACTTCCTATATATATGAGATCAAAGTTCGTGAGGATGACGACATCGGTATCACCACCGAAGTGGCCCTTATTCTTACCTTTGTACTTTGGGTATCTGGGCGGCTCTTGGCAATCAGATCGAAGCTCTTGGCAGTGCTGTAGTTGTAATGGCCATCCTCAGTTTAAAACCTGTGCTTCACAAATGGCTTCGAAAGATAGATGTGGATGTCATTTATGCCGGCATCAAACTTCTCGTAATTTCGGTCATTCTTCTCCCCATTTTACCCAACAAAGGCTACGGTCCTTGGGAAACACTGAATCCCTACTGGATCTGGTGGATGGTGGTACTTATTTCGGGACTCTCCTTTTTGGGCTATATCCTGGTTAAATATGTCGGCGAGGGAAAGGGCACCATTTTGACGGCAATTATTGGCGGACTCGCCTCTTCAACGGCAGTCACTATAAGCCTGGCACAGATCAGTAAACAAGCCGCAAAAAATAAAAATAAACTATATATAGCCGGTGTTCTTGTGGCTTCAGCCATCATGTTGGTCCGTGTGTTCGTAGAAGTTTCTGTGGTTAACCGCGAATTGCTGCATCCTCTTTGGATACCTCTTGCCGCAATGTTGATATTAACCTTCGGCTGCGTGGGTTGGCTGTATATGAGTGCAAACAATGAACCTAGTGAAGATAACCCCAGCCTTGACCTTGGTAACCCATTACAACTTAAAACGGCTCTTCAATTCGGTGCATTACTCGGTGTTATCCTGGTTCTATCAACCGCCTTAAAAGAATGGTTTGGGGATGAGGGGATCTATTTACTGGCACTGCTTTCAGGATTGATGGATGTGGATGCCATCACACTTTCTCTTTCTAAAATGGCACAAAATGAGATCACCGATTCTGTAGCCACACTTGGTATCGTCATATCCGTTATTTCCAACACGATTGTAAAAGCCGGATTCTTCATCTTCATTGCCGGCTGGAAGAAAAGCCTTGAAATGCTATGGCTCATCCTGCTCATCTCCACCGGTGGGGTGGTCAGCTTTTGGCTGTTTGTGTGATCAGGTGACAGTTTTAAAAACAAAACCCCACTCCTTTTGGGAGCAGGGTTTTTGATATAAATTCAGGCAGGAAAGCCTGTAAGCCGGATTCTGTCGAGGATGATCATTTATCTGTCGCGTCCCACCCGATGGCGTCACGACAAGCGGCATATACCATCTGCATGAACTTTCTCCCCGCGAGGTTTACCGTGCCCCCGGCCTCACGATACGGAGCGGTGAGCTCTTACCTCACCTTTTCACCCTTACCCAACAATGTCAGGCGGTCTGTTTTCTGTTGCACTGTCTGTCAAAGTGAGATTCCTCTCACCCAGCCTCCCCTTCGCCGGCTAAACCGGATCGGGGAGCGCGGTGCTTGTTGGAGTCCGGACTTTCCTCCCGGCACATACTTGTTAGTTCGACCTAAAATTAACTCACTTACTTGATGGAGCCGTTGAGATCCTTCGCAGTTAACATTTGTAGCCTAATGTGACTTTGTTGCGCTCAGGATGACAACATCAGGTTTATGCTGTAAAATCAGAATTAAACTAATAAGTATGTGCCGAGCGATCACCCGGCTTTCCTGCTAACTGAAAATACGGTTTTTCCACGGGTATTACATCATATACCTGAACCATACCCAATAAACCCCTCTTCACTGAAAACCGAACTATTGCTTGATTATTTATTCCAGCTCCCGGATCGCAATTCGGTCATTCGGTCCATCGGTGATTCGCAGTTCAGCTCTTTTTGATTAACGATTCACCGAACGACCGATAAATCGAGGGACCGATTTATTTATTTGAAGGAATGGATATTTAAACCCTCGGCTGGCTCAACTGAACCACTCTGCACTGAAAATACAGAGGTTTGGGTGAGACTGAAATCCGCTCTCTGCATAGGGTTTCTGCTCCGCCAGCTGACCAAGAAGTATCTCGTCTTTTGCAAAACTAAAACCGAACTATTGCTTAATTATTTATTCCAGCTCCCGGATCGCAATTCGGTCATTCGGTCCATCGGTGATTCGCAGTTCAGCTCTTTTTGATTAACGATTCACCGAACGACCGATAGATCGAGAGACCGATTTATTTATTTGTGTATGGATATTTAAACCCTCGGCTGGCTCAAATAAAAAAGGGAAGACCATGCTTCCCTTTTCCAAAAACTATAAAGCAAATAGGCTTTCTATCAGATAGACAGCTCATTTTTGGCTTTATCAAAGAATGACTGATCTACTACAATACGTCCACTGTTCTCATCAATGATGATCTTATTCTTGCGACGTACTTCAACCTGTGTTTGTGGAGGCAGTGCCATACCAAGAGCAGCTCCGCGATCCATAGCCACAACAGCCATTCCGTTGGTCAATCCGTCTCGAAGTCGTGTATAGCTGCGCATGTAGCGGTCGTCTATCTCTTCTTCCACTTCCTTACGCTTTTTAAGCAGCTTGTCTTCTTCGTCCTGTGTAGACTTCACTACATTGTCCAGACTGCTGCTTTTTTCATCGTACATTTCTTTAGCAGCTTCAAGTTCCTTCTCAGCTACTTCAATTTCAGGCTCGATCTCTTCCTGTCTTTTCTCGATCTCTTTGATGCGGGACTCAGCATTTTCGATCACCTGTTTCTGAGCTTCGATCTCTTTGGTCAAAGCATCATACTCGCGGTTATTTCTTACGCTCAGCTGTTGGTCCTCATACTTCTCGATCTTCTCTTTTGAACTTTTAAGATCAAGCTTCAGGTTATCCAACTCAACCTGCAGATTCTGCTTTTCTTCATTCAGGTTGTTGAATTTTGCCTCTTTACGGGCAATATCCGTTTCCAGGTCAAGTACTTCTTCAGGTAAGTCACCTCTTAATTGTTTAAGCTCATCAATTCGGCTGTCAATGTATTGCAGGTTCGCTAATTTTTGTAATACTTCATTCATGGAGTGAGGGTCAACTTTGTTGAATAGTTTTGGGTTCGGGATCCGACACATATACCTGCATCGGATTAGTTACAGTGCGAGTGACCGATACTTCCACATTTTCAAATGCTTCGGTCAGCTCATTTTTCAGGGCTTCAGCAATAGGGAATTCACTTTCATAATGGCCTACATCTACGAGCAGGAAGTCATCCTTCTCGGTGAAATAGTCATGATATTTGATATCAGCTGTCACAAAAGCCTGAGCCCCTGCTTGGATGGCTTTATTTTTCAGAAAGACACCGGCGCCACCGCAAACCGCTACCTTTTTAATTCGATCCACATCACCGGAAAACCTGATGGCTTTCACATCAAGGGCTTTTGAAACCAGGTGAAGAAATTCGTTCTTACCAATGCCTTTTTCCGGATATTCGCCGATCACACCCATACCAAAATTCTGTGTGGTCGATGCAAGGTCAATCACCTGAAAACTACCTTCTTTAAGCATGCCTTCACTTTTGAGGACATTCTTGAGCACCGATACATTGTGCTGATCGATGATCGCTTCAAAACACTTCAAGCCGTCTTTGCGGTTGTTCACGGCAAAATAATGTGCTTCTTCAGCAGAATGATAGTTCAGTAGCTTCAACACAGCATCACTGTCAGCATGTGAAGTAATGAGCCTGATCTTGCGGCTGATGGAATAGTTCTTATCCAGGAACCGGAGTTCATCAAGCCCAAGGATATTGGCAAGCACAAATGATACGCCATCAAGGGCAGCATCCAGATTCGTATGTGCCACTAATAAACCAATATCGTTTTTGATCAGCTTATAAATGATACGGCCCTGCTCATCAGTTGGATTAATGCTTCCAATCTTACTAAAAATGAGCGGATGATGGGCAACAATGAGTTCACAGCCTCTCTCTATGGCTTCAGCTACAACGGCATCGGTCACGTCAAGGCAGGTTAGTACTGAGTTTACCTGCGCGTTTGGATCTCCGACAAGCAATCCGACGTTATCATAATCCATTTTTACCTGTGGTGGAGCCCACTGATCGAGGAAAGTAGATATTTGTCGGATTCGGGTTGACATGCTATCTATCCCCTTGTTTTATTGAATCCGACCTTCTCGTCGAAGAAAAATGTTGAATTATGACTTTGACCTTTATCAATCTCAATAAATAACCATTAATTACAATGTCTTTAGAGCTTCCAAAAATAAGGCTTATTGATGAATGATAAAAGCTTATCTTGCAGTTAATTACTTAGAATCCCTAAAAAAGCAACATTTTTGATATGAGTAATGAAGATATCGCTCAAAACCTTCGTTCAATTCACCAACAAATAGAAAAAACCTGTGAATCAACAGGAAGTGATCCCAAAGAAATAACCCTGGTTGCGGTCAGTAAAACAAAGCCCAATGAGGACATCCTGGAAGCTATTACCGCCGGACAGCTACATTTTGGTGAAAACCGCATGAAAGAACTGGAAGATAAAATGGCCAGTATTGAAAACCCGGATGTGGTCTGGCATTTTATTGGGAACCTTCAAACCAACAAGATCAAATACATAGCCGACCGCGTAAACTGGATCCATTCCGTTGAAAAAGCCAAATACCTGAAGGAGATCGACAAGCGCGCCGGTCAGGCCAACCGTGTCATTAATGCCTTGATTCAGGTAAATATCAGTGATGAGAAACAAAAAGGCGGTTGTAAGCCGGAAGATCTTGCCGGAATTCTGGAATCGGCCCAGGAATACGAATTTGTAAAGGTAAAAGGATTAATGGGGATGGCTACTTTTGTGGATGATCCTGAGGAAATCCGTGATGAGTTCAAGCTTTTGAAGGAACTCTACGATTCCCACCAAAAATATAATAAAGGCAGTGTTCAGCTTGAGCATGTTTCTATGGGTATGACCAACGATTTTAAGGTGGCCATCGAAGAAGGTTCTACCATGCTACGAATTGGCAGTGCCATATTCGGTGAGCGTAACTATGACTGATGTTAACCCGTAGATCAACTTACCTAAACAAAAACAGTAATTAACACAGGAATTAGGGCTTATGTTATTTGGATTACCCTGGTTCGCCATTGTAGCTATCGTGGCCATTGGTGGCGGGCTTTTATACGCTTATAAAGAAAAAGAAATGGAAATGGAGTCAAAGAGAGTGACCAATATGCGGGAGCTGAGTGAGCTTCGTAAAATGGTTCATGATTTGGAATCACGGGTTGAAACCCTGGAATCGGACCTTAAAAACCAAAGCAGAGGCTCTGTGAACACAACTTCCGGTTCATTAGGAGATATTGAAATTGATGATGAAGTTGAGGATCAAAATCCCGATAATTCAGGACCTAACCGAGGTAAAACATCAACACGTAATTAAGGGGTTATATGACACCTGAAGAATTTATGATTGCCGCCATCGCCATAGTAGGGGGACTTGGTTTTGCAGGTTTTTTATTTTGGAATATATTCAGCCTGATCAAACAGTGGATCCACCGTAAAAGTGGTAACTCACAGCTCGACCCACAATTTTTCAAAGCCCTTGGGGAGTTCAAAAAGAATACAGAGCGTAAGATCTCCACTCTTGAGGCTAAAATTGGTGAGCTTGAAGAAGAACGCTATCGAGTGGAAGACGGGGACCATGAAAGTATAGGAGATATTGAAATAGAAGAGGAAGAGATCCGTTCATCTTCCAAAGACGACCGCGACAACGACAGCAATTTGCGTAACATGTTAAATGAATAAATGTTACTTTAAATAAGCTTAAGGACGACTAAAATCACTTATTTATGAAACTTACTCCACTTGAAATTAAACAACAGACCTTCGAGAAAAATCTGAGGGGATACGACACTGCAGATGTACAGGCCTTTCTGACTCTTGTTTCCAACGAATTTGAAAACCTGCTGAACAAGAACAAAGAACTTGAGCAGGAAATCGACAAGCTTCAGGACCGGGTGAAACACTACGAACGTGTTGAGGATGCCCTTCACGAAACGCTACAAACGGCCAAGGAATCCGTTGAACAGAAAATGACCGGTGCCCGTCAAGAGGCTAAAAGCACGATCGAGAAGGCTGAGATGGAAGCCAATGCCATCATTCAGGAAGCCAATCACAATCGTCAGCAGATCAGACAGAGTATACTTCGGTTACTGGATCGCAGGGAAGAGATCATAAACGGTATTTCTTCTTACCTCGATAACGCCAAAAAGTCTGTTGAGCAATTTGGAAATGATGAAATGGATGTCTTTAAGCTCCCGAAAGAAGTTAATCTGCAAGAGGCTATTGAAAATACGGGTAATGGCGGCGGAGCCAGGTTCATACTTGATGAGACTCCCGATGATGACCTGGATGACGATAGTGAAGATGAAACCAGCTCCAGAAAAGAAGATGAAGATCATGCCTTCCCCCCCGGCAGTGACCGCTTGGATGACATTCTTGATGAAATAGACTAAAGCGGGAAATACCTGATCCTGAAAAATTATATTACAGCCCTTTATGAAGTACGATACAGTTGAGGAATTCCGCACTAAAAGAGATGAAGCGGTCAATTTTATTAAAGGTGAGACCGATTTTCAGCCGGAATATCTCATTATTCTTGGAACCGGGTTAGGTCAGCTTGCAGACGAGATCGATACGGTTCATTCCATTGATTACGACCAAATCCCCCACTTTCCTATTGCAACGGTAGAAACGCATGACGGCAAACTGATCTTTGGTAAACTGGGTGGAAAAGACGTTGTAGCCATGCAGGGTCGCTTTCATTACTATGAAGGCTACACCATGCAGCAGATCGCTTTCCCCGTAAGAGTAGCCAAGGCTATCGGAGCTCAGTCGCTGATCGTGAGTAACGCCTGTGGGGGACTCAACCCCAATTTCAAGCGGGGCGATATAATGCTGATAACGGATCACATCAATTTTCTGGGAGATAATCCCCTGATCGGGCCAAATGATGATGAATTGGGACCCCGTTTCCCTGACATGAGTGAGCCGTATACCGAGCGACTCCTTGAATTAGCCGAAAATGTAGCACTCGAAAACGCTATTAAAATGCATCAGGGCGTCTACCTTTCCGCCAGCGGACCAATGCTCGAGACAAAGGCTGAATACCGCTACATGCGCCGGCTGGGTGCTGATGTGGTTGGAATGAGTACCGTGCCCGAAGTGATATCAGCAGTTCATATGGGAATGGATGTTCTTGGTATTTCCGTGATCACTGACGAATGCTTTCCGGATGCCCTTGAACCGGTAGAGATCGAAGATGTACTGGCTGCAGCGGCCATGGCCGAGCCGAAAATGACTCAGGTTATTATTGAAGTGCTGGCGAGACTTTGATCTTCTGTTAAATCACCTCTATGCTATGAACGCTGCGAGGACCTTCGGACGCTCGCAGGTTCACTCATAGTTGTCACTCTTGTAGGTGTCATGTTATTCGTTGACAAATAAAATATGTGTGCAGAGCTTATATTAAAAACTCAATCCCGGGGTTGTCATTTCGACCGGAAGAAATGAGTCCTGAAAGGCGAAAGACTGGAGCGGAGCTCAGAGCGAAGCGTCACCCACGAAGTGAAATCTACGGGGTTTGACACAGCAACTTAGCCTTTTCCAACCTGTGCAGATCTCTCAGCTTCATTCGTTCATATTCATTCACTCATTACGTTCGAGATGACAAACAGGTGGAGTGCTAAAGCTAAAAAGCCAAATCTGTCATCGAATTATCTAACATCTACAACTCTGAGCGCTTTGGTAGTTGTACAATACGCTAAAGTTTTACGCGAAGAGTCTCAAAGTCTAAATTACTTTCTATACATATTAGGCTTTGATATCAAGCCAGTTGTCGGACACAGTCTTTCGCGTTCAACATGGTTTTCATAAAGTTCTTTATATGCGCTCAAGGATGACAACTTTTTAAAGCTTAAGTCGAAATCACTTTAAACTACTTGATCAGCGTCAGCTTTTTATTGGCGCTGAAATCTCCTGCAATTAGTTTGTAGATGTAGGTTCCTGAGGGGAGGTCACCCGCACTCAGGTTAAAGTAATACGTTCCTGCTCCTTTAAAGTCAGACACCAGGGTACGCACTTCCTGCCCCAGCATGTTGTATAATTTCAGATCAACTATGGCCGGCTCGTTCACTTCGTAGGGAATAACTGTGGTCGGATTAAAGGGGTTGGGATAGTTCTGATGCAATGCAGCTTTTTGGGGAATATCAGCTTGTTCATCAATTGAGGTTGCTACAAAATCAAAGGTATCGCAGGAGCCGAAGTAGTAGGCGTAAGTCATACTTTCATTATTGATGAAATAACCGCGATCCGCATCATAATATCCTACACATGCCTGCGGTACAGTTTCCCGGTCGGTCCAGTTGTTGCCATTTAAAAAATAGTAACCACCCTCTTCACCCGGCTCAACAGTAACCGTATAGGAATACACATGCCCTTCCTCATGCTGCATCGGTTCAATAGTCCATCCACTGCCGTTTTCAGCTGTGAAATCACCGGTCACATAAACTCCACTGCTCGTGTCCTGTCCCTCCATATTTACAGCAACAGTCAGTGTAAGATCCTGTGAACCTGATCCTGCTATGGCATCACAGGTTCCCCACTGATAACCCGTTTCCATATTTTCGTTTTCAACAGTAGTAACCCTATCACCAGATGTAGCGCAGGCTGCAGGAACTGACTCCCTGTTTTGGGGATCACTGCCGGCGTGGAAGAAACTTGTGGTCTCAGTTCCAGGCGACAGATACGTTGTGTAGCTGTAGATCCCATCCCCTTCATGATACATGCGCCTGGATTCCTCTGAACCGTCTTCATTCTCATCAATTGCGATGTACACTCCATTGGACTGATCCTGACCGTTCATATCCACTTTATAGATCACCTGAACAGAATTCATGTCTGCATAGAAATCGGAATTCATCCATAACCCACCACCGTTTCCAATAAAGTTATCGGTGAACGGCTCAAAGAAAACCACATGATCGTGAGAGGAGCCTGTTGCCCATGGAGTGGTACATGAAGTTGTAACCCAGGCCGATTCCCAAAATATCACCCCATCACCGCCTGAAGCCATGACCTCTTTGGTCAGGTTTACCAGGTAATCGAGTTGCACTGCCGGTGAAACGGGATCGTATTCCGGTGTGGTATCTGTGATGATGTTTCCGCTGGAGTCAAAATTTTTATCGGTCCAGGGATAGCCTGTTTCCAGAATGATGATCTCTTTATCCGGATAGGTTTGTGAGAGTGACTCGATCTGATCACCCACAGCTTCTATGCTGCTTCCATGCCAGGCGTAGTAATAGGAAAAACCGATCACATCAAAATCAGTGATGCCGTTACTGATCGCATTCTGATACCACCAATCCAGGCCACTTCCCACTCCGGCATAGTGAAGAGCCACTTTGGTATTTACTGATGATGAAGCTGATACATCTCTTACGGCCTGAATGCCGGCATTGAACATCCTGGCATGACGTTGCCAGGAAATGCTGATCGGTTCCGTGGCATCAAAATTCTGATCCATAGATCGATGTGTCATCATCCCACTGTTGGTTTCATTTCCCACCTGCACCATTTCAGGCATCAGTCCCTCATCATTCAGATCAGACAGAACCTTGTGCGTGTAATTGTAAACGGAATCGGCCAGAGCCTGTTCGTCAAAGGCTACGTCATACCAACGGGAGGGTATCACCTGTCGGCCCGGATCAGCCCAGAAATCTGAATAATGAAAATCGAGCAGCACCTGCATGCCGGCGGCTTTACTTCTTTGGATGGTCTCCTTCACATCTTCGAAGTTGCTGTAGATCGGTTTTACCCCCGCAGGCTGATTCAAGTCTTCCTGCCAAACCGGATCAACCCACAAACGAACTCTCACCAGATCGTTACCACGCTCAGAATATACATCATAAACATCCTTAGGCTGCATCCATTCTTTGAAATCAGCCCCACAATCTTCCATCTGATTTACATATGACAAATCATTCCCGAAATAAAAATCCTGCGCTACGGCTGTATTAACCAGTAAAAGCATCAAAATAAAAAGTGAGAATAGAATGAATGATCTTTTCATAATAAGCCAGTAACTAATGAGTGATATTTAAAATAAAACTTAATTATTTACCAAACCGACAGATTAATTATCCACAAAAAGCGTTATTTTTCCACAATGTATTGCATAACAGTCCATAATTGTTTTCTTGTAATAAACAGTAACTAATTGCCTGCCTATATGCCTCAGCATTTTGACGGTTTCGATGATGAACAATGGGATGAATTCAAGTGGGAAGCTCACCTTAACGAAGTCGAGAGAAAGAGCGAACAGTTGCGAAAATTCATAGCCTCTGACCCTAAGGGTAATACTCCGAGATGGCTCACCCTGCTTAAGGAAAGTCAGGACGAGGATGATGCGTTTGAAGCCTATGTGGAAGAAGAGCTGTTGATGGATGAAGCCTACTTCCCGGAGGACGAAGACGACTGGGATGAGGAAGATGATGACTGGGAAGACGAGGACTTTCTGTTTGGAGATTCCTTTGATCAATTTATGGACATGGGTCCCGATGAAGATGACTTCGATGATTTTGAAGACGGTGAGGAGTGGAAAAGCCTGAGTGATGATTATATGTATTCTGATTATTCCGACATTGATAATCTTGGAATATTCGTAGATGCCAAGGATCTTGCTGTGGATGTGCTAAAATGGGCAGAGACGATCCATCCAAAATATCAGACCCAGGAGTTTCAGGATTTTGTGGATGAAACCCTTAAGATCGGCGCTAAAGTTGCCGGTGGCCATTCATTTGGGTTTGAACCGGAATATATCGGTGCCAATATCGCCTATTCCAAAAAGGCTTTGAAATGTGCCAACCATGGACTGGAGCTGATGCCGCTGTTCAAGAAAAAAAAGCTGCTCAAAGCTCATCAGTATTTAGACCTGCATGCCCGCCTATTTGAGCTCAGAAATGACATCGGGATTTATATTCAGGAACTGAGAGATCAGTTTAGGTTCGGGCTGGATTAGGTTTTTGGACCGAGGGGTAGGAATATCGAATATTGAACAAGGAACATCCAATGATGAAGTGGTGGATATGGGCAACCAGCCATAATCCAACCCCGTACATCCACCGCCAGGCTTCGCATTCGCTCAGCCCGGCACCTCCTTCAAAGGAGGAATTTCCGAGGTTGTTTAATATTACTAAGTCATTCAATGAATTTAAAGTTGATCACTACTCTGAAAAGTCCTTCTCCTTGCGAAGGGGAAGACAGATGGGGTGGAGAATTCGGGCAACAATGTAGTTTTTAGTGTTTAGTTTTTAGTTTTGAGTGGGTGTTCTTTAAAGGCTCAGTCATTGCGAAGACTGGAGTGAACGGTGTAGGCACAGTCTGTGGCAATCTGCCTGATTTACTTGGGGCTTGCTTAATGGAGATTGCTTCTGTTGTTTGACATCATTAACCGAGCATTATCACGAACATTCGCCCTCGCAAAGACCGGTTTTCGGGTTATTTAGGGTAATTGTATTCTTGTAATCCTGTCAATCTCCCTTTTAATCCCGAAAATCCCAGTTCAAAAACGGAGGTATTTACTACTAGACACCTGCTGTTTTTGACCAACTCAAGATTCTGCACAGCGGATTCCGGCAACCAGCCATAATCTACCTCCGTACATCCACCGCCAGGCTTCGCATTCGCTCAGCCCGGCACTTCCTTCAAAGGAGGAATTTCCGAGATTGTTTAATATTACTAAGTCATTCAATGAATTTAAAGTTAATCATGTACTCTTAAAAGTCCTTCTCCTTGCGAAGGAGAAGACAGATGAGGTCGTGGATACGGGCAACAAAATAGTTTTGAGTGTTTAGTGGGTTTTGACCGGGGACCGGAGACCGAGGACGGTGTGGTGGACGGTACAGGCAGCCGAGCTTTTATTAACCTGTGTAGGTCCTTCATCCCGGTAAACCGGGTTCAGGATGACCCGTAGACTTATCGAATTTGGGTGATGCGTTGCGATTACTGACACTCAATTCACCAAAGCGTCCCCTTGCCCTTGGCGGAGCGGCATAACGCAAGCGACGTTAGGGAAAGGGACAGGGATAGGGTTCTGACTGGCATCGGCAACCGAGCCTGATCCAACTCCGTACATCCACCGCCAAGGCTTCGCATTCACTCAGCCCGGCACCTCCTTCAAAGGAGGAATTTCCGTGTGGAGTGCTTCAAATCGCCAAGTCACTCAATGAATATGAAAGTCGATCACGTACTCTAAAAGTCCTTCTCCTTGCGAAGGGGAAGACAGATGGGCTGGAGAATTCGGGCAACGGTGTAGTGTTTAGTTTTTAGTTTTAAGTGGGTGTTCTTTTAAGGCCCAGTCATTGCGAAGACTGCAGTGAACGGAGTAAACACAGTCTGTGGCAATCTGCCTTATTTACTTGGGGGCTCGCTTTATGGAGATTGCTTCGTTGTTTGACATCATTAACCGACATTATACAAACATTCGCCTCGCAAAGACCGGCTTTGGGTTATTTGGGTAATTGTATTCTCTGAAATCCTGTCAATCTCCTTTTAATCCTAAAAATCCCGGTTCAAAACGTGGTATTTACCATAGCTCTTGCTTTACTATCTATTTACCAACCATAAAAGGAGTCCTTCCCCTTGCGAAGGAGAAGACAGAAGGGGTGGAGAATTCGGGCAACAAAATAGTTTTTAGTGTTTAGTGGGTTTTGACCGGGGACCGATGACGGTGTGGTAGTCGATACGGGCAACCGAGTTTTCATTAAACCTGTGCAGGTCCTTCATCCCGGTAAACCGGGTTCAGGATGACGCGTAGATTATTGAAGTGGGTGATGCGTAGATAACTGCCCACAATTCACCAAGGCGTTCCCTTACCCTTGGCGGAGCGGCATAACGCAAGCGACGTTAGGGCAAGGGACAGGGATTGGGTCCTGCATGAATGAGGCAACCGGATCTGAATCCACCCCCGTACATCCACCGCCAGGTTTCGCATTCGCTCAGCCCGGCACCTCCTTCAAAGGAGGAATTTCCGTGGTAGTATTAAATTGCTAAGTCATTCATTGAATTTAAAGTTGATTACTACTCTGTAAAGTCCTTCTCCTTGCGAAGGGGAAGACAGATGAGGTCGTGGATACGGGCAACCATCGACTAAATTTGATTATTTTCGATGTTGTAATTTATTAACCAAACCTTGGCACTATCCAACCACCCCTCAATCCCCTCCTTATCTAAGGCGGGGAGGCGGTTTGAATATTGAATATTGAACTTTAAAAGTGATGTCTGTCCTGAACATAGCTTGACCGGATTAAACCCAAGTTATGAACAAACGAAAACTCAATAAACGCCGCATATTCAGTGAACAAATTCGAACGTGAGGCTGTCGCCGATTTTCGATCGGGTACATATACTGCAAAAGAGCTTTCAGATTTGTATCATTGTAGTTCGCAAACCATCTACAATTGGATTTATAAATATTCACCAGCGGATTCCCCGCAAATAAACGTAGTTGAAATGAGTGATAGTGCTGATCAGAAAGTCAACGGTCTAAAACAGAAAATTGCCGATTTAGAACGAGCCCTTGGCCAAAAGCAGATTAAAATAGACTTCTATGAGAAGATGCTGGAGCTGGCCGAGACCGAATATGATCTGGATTTAAAAAAAAGTTCTTCTTCGAAGCGATCGAGTGGTTCCGGGAGCACAACGAAATGACGGATTATTCCCTGAACGCACTCTATAAGGTGATTGGGATTAGCAAACAAGGAGTTTGGGATCATTTTCACCGCGAGGAAGCTGAACTGAATTTAATCCGTGAGGTGATCGGCCAGGTGGACGACCGCCGGACCGAGCATCCGGGAGAAGGGTTGGAAAAACTCTATTGGCAGATCCAGCCCGACGGCATGGGCCGGGATAAGTTCTGTGATATTTTTATGCAATTGGGCTATGGAGTACGTCGACGGGTCAACCGAATGCGCACGACGATTCCCGCTCATAAGGTCTTTGACAACCTGATTGAGGGGCGGCTGGTAAGCGCCCCTAACCAGGTATGGCAGAGCGATATCACCTACATCAAAGTAGGGGATCGGTTTTACTATTTGACCTTTATCATTGACGTGTATACGCGCCAGATTGTCGGCTATGCGGTCAGTGATAATCTTCGGGCCGAAGCGAACATAAAAGCCTTAAAGATGGCGGTGAACAAGTTTTCCGCCGGGGAGTTGAAAGGCTGTGTCCATCATTCGGATCGCGGCAGTCAGTATACCGACGGGCAGTATCTGAAGATCCTTCGTACCCACAAGATGCCAGTGAGCATGGGAGGGCGCGCACAAGACAATGCCTTTGCCGAACGGATCAATGGAGTGATTAAAAATGAATACCTGATTCCCCGATCGCTGAAAACCTTTCGTCAGTTGACCTACTACAGCAAACAGGCAGTGATCGATTATAACACCAAGCGTCATCATGGAAGCCTGGGACGATGTTCTCCGGTCGACTATGAAGCTGCTTGGAAGAAGACCCCCACAGACCAACAAAAAGTGGAAGTAATCCGCAGTGAAAATACGCCAAATTTTTTGGAGGCTAGCCTCCAATCCAATGCCATTGATACTTCTTGTCAATATCCATATTGTACTTTTAATCTAAACTAATAATCAATAATAACGGTCAAGCTTATTCAGGGATCGACATGAATCCTGTCCATCTCAAAATAATCCTGAAAATTCCGGTTCAAAACGAGGCACTAACCTTAACCACCGCTGTTTTTACTAATTCAAGATTCTGCACAGCGTCTTCTCCCCTGTGTAAGGGGAGAAACAAAGAGGGGTAGCGGATTCGGGCAACAATGTAGTTTTGAGTGTTTAGTGTTTAGTGGGTTTTGACCGGAGACCGAAGACCGGGGACGGTGTGGTAGTCGATGCAGGCAACCGGGTACGAATAGGCAAGATCCTTCGAGCACTCTTTTAGACTTCCTGTGAAATATTTTGTTGGTTAGCTACTAACAAAATAAAAAGCTACCGGACCATGACAGGCAATCTCTGAGGCACTCTGGGCAAAACCCATATCCTGAATCTAAGCCTGTCATGGTAGGTAGTTATCTAAACCCATATAGTATGGAAAGTTTACCTTTTTAAAAGAGGCGGGAAGATAACTACTCGGCAGCTTATCAACGCTAATTAAAATAAGTAAATTGATATGGAACTTACAATTAAATGGCGCTTTATTGTCGGTATTGACATTTCAAAAAAAAGCCTGGATATCCAGTTGGTTGATCGCCAAAACGGTGGCAAAGGTAGCCATGCCAGGTTCGCAATACCAAAGCAGGGTTTAAGCAATTGGGACAGTGGCTCAAAGACCACAAAGCGGACAAATCCCAGACGGTACTTATCAGCGAACACACCGGGCGCTACGGAGAACTACTGCTTCGGTGGAGCACCCAAACCGGCTGGCCCCATGCGGTGGTAAAGACCACGGCCCTGGAAAAAGTTAGCTGGGAGCATCACCGCAAAACCGATGAATTTGATGCCAACCAACTGGCTGAATACGGAGCACGCTTTAGTGATCGGGTGCGACTGGCGGAAGCCCCAAGACCCGTTGTAGGGCAAATAAAGCGGCTTCAAGCCGAACGTCGTAAGATGGTGGACCAGCGATCCGCTCTCAAAAGTAAACTTACCGAAGCCAATACTCATGATGCCGACATGAGCCAATTAACCGACATGTGGAACCAACAGATTCAACTTCTAACCCAGCACATCGACCGGATGGAACAAACAATGGACAAATTGATTGACCAAGATCCGGCTCTCTCACAACGCCATCAAACTATGCGAACAGCTCCCGGAATCGGGCCGGTCATCGGGAGGTTTTGGCTGTCCCTGTTTGCCGGTAAAAAGCGATTGAACCCGCGAAAAATCTCTTCCCGTTTTGGGTTTGCCCCACATCGGCGAAGCTCCGGAAGCTCGGTAAAAAGCCCGGATCGATCCACCGGGTACGGAAATTCTGAGATGCGACGATTGATGCATCAGGCCGCACGAAGTGTAGCTAACCACAACCCGCACTACCGCCACTACTACCAGCAGAAAATTGACGAGGGTAAACCCGAACTGGTAGCCATCAACAACATCATCAATAAACTGATTCGCCTGTATTGTGCCATGTGGAATAACCGGGCAAAGTATGATCCAATGCATATTCAAAAAATGAACAAGAAATATAAAAAATCAGCCTAATCCACTTGATTTAGTCATAGTATTCAGGATGACGCCTTTTTGGATTGGGTGCTTGTATTAGGGAGATTGTATTCTCTGAAATCCTGTCAATCTTCTTTTAATCCTAAAAATCCCGGTTCAAAAATGAGGTATTTACCATAGCTCTTGCTTTACTATCTATTTACCAACCATAAAAGGGGTCCTTCCCCTTGCGAAGGGGAAGACAGAAGGGGTGGAGAATTCGGGCAACAATT
>JAXHNH010000025.1:0-272022 GCA_034520725.1 Gracilimonas sp.
GTCATCATTTTCCACATTTTATAAAGTAAGTGTTGTCTTTACCTGGTATGTACTCATAAAGATCTGCGATATACACAGAATCATTTGCTTCATAGATAACATCACTACAGATAACGATAGCAAGATTTTGGAGTCTCTTTGATTCTTTTTTCTCTCTGTTGACTTGACTCAACTCCATCGATCTCGTGATAGTAAATATGGAATTAAACTTTGCAGGTAATTTTGAAATTCGTCATTTCAGTTTTTCGAGCTTACTAACCTTTTTGATTTGTATTTCAACATCAGATAAATCATTAATACCAAAAAATTCTATGGCTCTTTGACCTCCACCACGCGAAGGATAATTCGAATTAGAAATAACTCTAAAAAGTTTTCTTGGTAACTTTGCTTTGTCTGAATAATAGATTTGGGAAGGGTTTAATAACTCCAGTCCATCTTTTGTTTTTGCAAATAGCTTATAACCCTTACCAAGCTTCTCTAAACTCCTATGAGTAATGATTGACTCTCTTATATAAAGTTTGGGAATTTTTGCCTTGGGAAACTTCTCTGGCAATAGGTTAATAATTTCTTTTCTACTTTTTAATTGATAGCTTCGCAAATGTTGCCTTGCCAAGTGATTTTAGAATACTCTCGATTTCGAAAGTGTCAATATTCAGGTCTTTAAAGACATCATAGTTAAAGTGGACATTATATCATTTACCAGTTAAATCTTGACTCAACCAAATGCTTGTCAAATCTATATCCTAATCAAAACACTGAATTGCGGATCAGATAGTATATAAATAGTAACTCTTGAGGTCCGATAATAATAGTCTATTCTTCTTATATCATCTCGATCAGAAATAAGCGAACGTGTTTTCTGGTCAATAAATAGCCATCCAATTATTTCCTCAATTGATAGACTTTTTAAGATTCTTTCTACATCATGAATTTTTGTATATGAAACCGAGCTAATACGTGTATAATCTTTCTCTGCATTATTAAAGCGAATACGCATACTTATTTTGCAAGGACTGTTGAGAGCTTTTTTCTCTGTTATCTCTTCGTAACGCACATATTTATTCACGCCAAGCCAAATAAAAAAACTTACTTTAAAGATTCAATGATCTTCACCCAGTCCAAATGCCTGCGGATATGCTAAAACTTCATCAATGTTTCGTAAATCTTTAAAAATGACTTGTGCTTTTCTTCCGGTCTCAAAAAACTCATTTAAAAAAAGTTCCCTGCTGTCCCTTAGTTGTCCTCTTAAGTTTAGTAAAGGTATGTTGTCAGTTTTTATTTCAGAAGGATCAGGCATGCTTTCGTACATGCCGAACAAAGATCAACATTTTCATTAACAATCTCCTTCTCACTAAACTCTGACTTACCTGATTCCAGAATACTTTTTTTGCACTACTTATGATCTTACTAATTAGGTTTTGAGGCTCATAGCTTAATATGCTACAGTTAGAATTTAACCTACCAACTAAAGCCCGTGGCTTTGATGTAGCATTCTCAAGACCAAATTTTTTGATTAAGAGATAATATAAATCTCCATTAATGAAATGGAGTTACAAAAGGAAGGTATTGAAATATCGTTACTTGAAGGAGTATATATCGTATTCTTTGTTAGATACAGTTCTTACCTTAATATTTTGTTAAAACACTGAATTTATTATCCGGGAAGTACTGGTTTACCAAATAGATTAATTCTGCTCTGACATCATTTTCTGAGATACTTTCCCGACACCTCATCAATAGCCTCCTCTACGTTGGAGATCGTTGATTCCTTAAAAAGACCATCAATGTAAAACGACTTGCTCGGAATAGTTAGTTTCCAAATCTGTTTGTAGGGTTTTTGTTTTGAATAAACTTGAAAACTCATCATTAACATAAATACATTCGTCTCTTGCCATGTATGTTCTACTTACACGGCCACAACTTTTCTTCTCTTAATGCTTTATTTATTGCCTTGTTGAAACCTAAATTTTCGAGACTGCCATTATCTTCTTTCGCTTAAAATTCAGCAGCAAATTTAATGGTTTCCAACTCAGCTCTTGTTCGGCATGATACTTTGCAATATCTACAATGAATTCTACCAATTTGCTCAGTACTTTTTGATTTCTATTGGTATTGTTCAATTGATTTTAAATTGGTCCAGATGGAAGGTTTCCTGTATACGGTATGGTATATCAAGGCGGCCTTGTGTTGGGAAAAAAGAAAACAGGTACTTGTAATTATTCTCTAGGTTCTCACTAATAGCTAGTTTTAGCTGATAGAAGTTTAAGTCATTGCGCTTTTTCTGGTTATATTTGTTAATTTCCCCTCTCTTAAAAACATGCCATTTATTATTGTTTATTCTAACAACTTTTTAAAGGAACCTGCTTGATATTTATGTTCTAATGACTCTTTTACACATTTTAATGTCTTTACGATTATCAAAACCCTGAAATTGAATTTCTTCAATGTGATGGAGAGAAGGATATACCGGCCTCAATTGCTTTACCTGCTTTATAATATCCCCATAGAACTCCCTCTTATAATTTATATGAATAGTTGTAGCATATTCTGAATCATTCTCTTTTACTTCAACTTTGGGAAGTGAAAGTAACGGGATCGGAATTTCATAATACTTTAATCCGTATTCTTTATTGAAGTCCAATCCTGTTCTACCCGGGAAACGTCTTCTTGTACTCTTTTTGGACAGCTTTCTGACTGAACGTAAGTAACAAATCATTACTGTGTATTCTTTATCTGAGTCAGCCCAGTTTACGATGGACCGGAAACCAAGCCCCTTGTTACCTATGTATCTTTTTTTATCATGTTTGGCAGACAAATTAGAAGTGACTATGGATCGGTATCCCTCTACTGAAAAAGACTTACCCGTCTTTGAGATAGTCAGTTGTCGGCTTTCTGGATTCTATTTTGATTTCAACCTTTTCAGCTCCTTCATCATCACAGTTCTGAATCAGCTCTAAAAGCTGCCGTCCATTGTAACCTTCGGTGGTTTCCAATTCTCTCTTGTTCGCACTGCAACCATTTCATCTTTGTGTGATCCCTAAACAGGGCTCGCTTTTTCTCGATTATGGCTTGCAGATCCTGTAGCAAAATTATCTTATCTAGTTTTCTATTTATTTCTTCCCGATGGAAGCCTCTAAGGCTTGTTCGTTGGTTTGGCTTGGCATACTAACTGACTTTTATTTTCCCCGTTACCGCGCTGTTGATATGAGGGTAGTTTTGTATTCTTTTAGCTTTTCAATTTGCTCTAATCATGCAGAATTCTTGAAATAGGCTTTATCAACTATTTCATTCATGTATATCGACTTCATCTTTCACTGAATTGCATGCTATCTTTGAAGTAGGAAGGCTAGCTTGATTATTTTCTTCAGAAATTGAGCGAAATGTCTTTCAATTAATTTGGTGTTTGAGCACCTGATATTGGACTACTATCAGCTGTAATCAATCATATAAATATTCATGCCTAATAAAGTCTTAATACTCCTTTGATACAATAGCGACATTTAATACTCTTGCAATGCTGTTACATGATTATTTACCAAATATCATCCTCGTTTGTCTCAAGCAGCCAATGCGTGATGATATTTTCAGTAATTTGCACCTCTGTTGCAATCAATATTATTGCTTCAGCTCAAATAGCTTGAATCGTAAGACGTAATTAATTCTTCCTTGGTACTCGAAGGTAATCGAAATCGCCCCTTGCACCTTCATTCACCAAAGCGCTTGTCGTGTTTGAAACAATTCCTAAGTGGCAAACTGTTTCAATTTTTTCACCTCCCAATGCTCCGGAATATCTCCGATCCAATCTACACCGCTGGGTTTGAGGGGAACATCGGGATTGAGGCCGCGGGTGACGGCTTTGTGGATGAGAATTTGCCGACGTTCTTTCAGCAGCTCAATCTGCTTCTGCTTGATCTCAATCGCCTGATCAATCTGCTCCGTTTTCCGATCCAGGAAATTGGCAATGGCGGTTTGTTCTTATTGGGGATGGAAAGGACTAACTTCACAGTTACTTTTTAAAGTCTTCATAGTGCATGTACCATTGGTTCTATTCTTAACGCCCGATCCGACAAATCGATTGTACTCACCGATATATTCATTTTGATTGTAATGAAGTAGATGCAGAATAATTACTGGTCAGATTTATCCATTTCATCTAAACCTTCGTCACATAAGCATCATATTGTGTAATAACTTATCCCCTTATTCCTGATGCCTTGCATATTCATGTTACTTACAAGATCGCCAGGCTCATACTGCTTAATAATTAGGTATCTAAAGCTGTAGCATTATGATTATCAATCTCTTGAATCTTTCGGAATCACTCACAAATAATCCCGATATACAGCATAATACCTCTATAGCTCAGGATGGCCTCTTATCTCTCCTAGGTTCAATAATCACGTATCCTAAATAAGCTGTCTTCCAATTGCAACGCGGAAGTATTTTCAACGCCTGATTCTCACATCTAGAATCCTTGTATTCAGGATAGCGTCTGCAATTCTACTTTTTCTTTTACTGCTTCCATCATGCTAACTGTAGAATTTCGTGAATGAGTCCTTCGCTTTTCTCTTCCAGCTTCAGAATATCTTCTGCCACCTCTTCAATATCCCGCAGTGGTTTGTGCCGGTAGAAATATTTATTAAAGCTGATCTCGTAGCCAATTTTGGTCTTATCGAGATCGATCCACGCTTCCTCCACATGAGGCTTCACTTCCCGTAAAAAGTAGTCGTGAATGTCCTCTTTCAGTGGTACGTTTTCTGTATCCCGCAGATCGGTTGCACGTGTCGTATTCAATATACACACCGTCTTTATCGGTGGGTAGTAGCCAAAATCGGGCAAGTTCTTCTTTGGTGCAATCCAGATGTCCCAACAGTTTCTCCAGCTTCTTGCCGGTCAGCTTGGTGGTTTTCTTGATCACTTTCTCCGCCTCCGAGTCGTACCAGGTTACCGCATCAAACAAAATCCGCTTCTCCGAGGCATTCAGCTTTATATCTTTCTCTTTAAGCAAGTCATCAACCATTTCCTCAAACTCATTGAAATCAGAATAGACATCCGTCCCAATATGTTTCATCAGCATTCGGGCGGCATTCAATACCCTTAATTGCTTCTTCCAGGTCAGACTTTCTTAACCAGCTTATTTCGCTGCCCTTTGGTGAGATCAACCTCTTCCTTTTCCACCCAATCCAAAATGGGCTTTTCATAGTTCTTTGAGGTTTTCATACAAATCCATTCCGAACTTTTTATATGCCCAGCGCATCGCCTCTTCCAGGTAGTTGTCATATCGCAGGCTTTCTACCCGTTCCTCCGTGAACTGAGCCTTCAATCGGTTTGGGCGCTCAATGGTCACCTGATAATAGCCAAAATCCTCATTATCAAAGATCTGAACCGCAATACCCTTCCTCCTCATTGGTTTCCGGATTGATGGTTCGCTCTACTTCTCCGTTATTCCAGATAAACAGAGACGATCTCACGTATATGTTCCGGAGTAAATTCACAATTCTTATCTCCCAGATTTTTACGAAGCTTCTTGAATAACAAACTGGCTTCAATCAGCTGAACCTTGCCTTTTCGCTCTTTGGGCTTGTTATTACTCAACAGCCAGATGTAGGTGGTAATCCCTGTATTATAAAACAGGTTATTGGGCATCTGGATAATGGCTTCCAGCAGATCATTCTCAATAATATACCGGCGAATGTTACTTTCTCCTCCACCCGCACTCCCGGTAAACAAACTGCTACCGTTGTGCACCGAAGCAATGCGCGAACCCTGCGGATTCTGAGAAAGTGGCTTCATCTTATTCACCATTTCCATCAGAAAGAGGAGCTGTCCGTCGGATGAACGCGGCGTGGCATCTTCATCCTCAATATTCCCCCAATAATCCGTGAGTTGGATCTGGAAGCGGGGATCTATAATATCCCGGCCATCCTTAATATACTTTTTATCACTTGACCAGGATTTTCCATAAGGCGGATTGGACAGCATGAAATCAAACTTGGTGCCTGAAAACTCATCGGTAGCCAGGGTGGAACCCACGCGAATGTTTTCAGGGTCATTCCCTTTAATCATCATATCCGACTTACAAATGGCGTAGGTCTCGTCGTTGATTTCCTTCCCATACAAATACACATCGCCCATTGCCTTAATCTCGCCTTCTTCATCCTTGATGAAATTCTGAGATTCCGTAAGCATGCCTCCGGTACCGCAGGCAGGGTCATAAATGGTAATCACGGGTGGGAGGTCATCTTTCACCGGCTCGAACACAAGATGCGTCATAAGATCGATCACTTCACGAGGTGTAAAGTGCTCCCCGGCCTCTTCGTTATTCTCTTCATTAAACTTTCGGATCAGCTCTTCAAACACATAGCCCATACCAAGATTAGTTAGTGCCGGAAGTTTTCGGCCATCGCTATCAAACTTTTCAAAAGGAGTCAGGTTAATATCCGGGCTGGTAAATTTCTCAAGCACATCCAATAGCACATCCTTATTCGCCATATGACGAACCTGCGCTTTCAGCTTAAACTTTTCGATGATCTCCTTCACATTCGGACTGAAGCCATTCAGATAATCCTCAAAATTCGCTTTCAGAATCTCTTGATTATTGGTAGCCGTATCATGAAGCCGTTGCAAGCGTCCAGTCACTGATATTGTAGAACACATAACCGGATGCTTCAGTCAATCCGTTGGCATCCAGCTTCGTAAAGCCCATTTCTTCTTTCTGGAACTTCAGCTCTTCCATGACGGCATCTTTGGTAGGTTCCAATAAGGCATCCAGCCTACGCAAAACCACCATTGGCAAAATCACATCCCGATATTTACCCCGAACATAAACATCGCGAAGACAATCGTCTGCGATGGACCAGATGAAGGAAACTAATTTGTTGTGTACTGCTTGGTTCATTTATGGAGACTAAAAGATTTTCATTAACAACTGCCCGATTATCGCAAAAATATCAATCACTTTCACGTAATGAATTCCAATGCTGATGAATCATCACCATAGCCAAGGTATCCAACTCGCAGTATTCATAAAGCGATTGTAGTATAGCTTGTCTAGCTGCTATCATCCATATCATCAAACTGAAGCCGACTCCACGCCATCATCGCTGAGCCCCCTTCCGATATAGACTCATCTGCTCATATACCGTATCCCCTTCTTCATAATCGGGCATTCCATGTCCAACCGGATTCAGCAATTTATAGGGACTTATAGCCTACTCCAGTCTCATGGATCAGACCTGGTAAAACACCTTGTCTTTCAGGTACAACCCGCTATATGGTTTGCTGTAAATTTCCTGCAATGCTAGGACTTTCGGTAAGTACTGCCGGCAGTACATCTTTGATGCTGATAGATCCGCCCATGTGACGGTGAATAGTAGTATTTTTTAATCATCTGATACTGATCCACCATTTCCCGCTCACCCCCTTTAGTAATCGAATCTATGAAGCCAATCAACTCTTCAGCATCTACCGGTTCCCTTTCCCTGATCAGATCCGCCATTTTATTAAGTACGGTATTCTCAAAATCGTGATACCGAAACACCGTGCCGTCATCTCCCTCCAGGCATTCTTTCAGCTTCCGTACAAATGTGATGCTGGGGAGTTTGCCCGGAGTTTCTTCGATCCAGTCAGCGCGATGTTCTACGGTTCCGTCTTCATACATGGTATGACATGAAAACTGAAATGGCACAAAATCGTAGGGTTTAAGTCCTTTATGAAAGGGAATAGAGGCCAGAACGGCCTCAAAATCAATAAAATGCAGCGGGTAGGTCCAGGATTCCATTTCTGAGAAAAGTCCGGCTAATACCGCTTCTTCTTTGGGATGATGCCCCGTTTGCTTCATGATCTGCACCGTCTTTCGTTGATCATTATCCCATTCCACTTGTGTATACAGGAGTTCGGGATTAGCAGGCAGCATGCCGGGAATCAGCTCTTCCATGAGATAGACTTCGTTGTCTAAGATACTTTTTCTGCATGCTTCGCTCATTCCAGATGTCAAACACATGAGGCTCTTCAAAATCCTTGTCTTTCCAATTCAACTTCTCTTTCCAGCACTCCTCAAACCCGCTTTTCTCATCATTCGGCTAATGCATTCGGGCTATACTGATACTCACATTTTTTGCACTTCTCTCCAATACTGAGTTCGATATTTCTTATTGTGCTTGAAGCTGATGAGCTAAATCCTTCCATCCATGTCTCAAATCCTTGAGCTTCCAGCTCACTTTGAGGATCGCGACCTTTACCTTCCAAAATCAGCAAGCACTTCTTCTGCTACATGGCACAGGTGTTAAGGATCTGTTCTCCCAAATGCTCATCGGGTTTAGTGTCCATGCTTCACTCTTCACTTTAAACCGACCATTTTCATCCACCACTCTAAAATGCTGATGCAGTCCGTCAATGGTAGCGGCCTTGGATTTATCGATCATCATCAGGTACGGCTCAATTCGATAGTCCGGCAAAGCCTTATTCATCACCCAATACTGAAAGGCCACATCATACAGATACTTTTGCCATTTACTCCGGATGGTGGGGTTTCGCTTGGTGAAAAATTCGGTCTCCGGTTCCCATGATTTTGATTTCACCTCAATCAGGTTTATCCGGTTTCCTTTCTTTTCCAGCACATCCACCCGGATAAAGCAGTTCTGATATCGAATAGCAGCTTCATAAATGATGGCATTTTCCTGCTTCAGCTAACTCTTCATTGGTCTGCTTCAATAGACTCTAATCGTAATCCAGAGTTTCAATATCACGTCCGCCCGGATAGTATAGTTTGGCAAGTTCTCCAACCTGAATCCCACCCTTGGCCAACGACTGAAGAAAATCATTGTCATCCATTGTGCTTGGATAGCCCTCATTCGTGGCATAAAATAATTTTGTAGGGCAATCGAGTGCAGTGCGTGAATTTAGACTTGGTAAGATAAAACCGACATGATACCCCTTAATAATTAACTTTAACTCAATCCTTATATCTAACTATCCATTGGAATAGCAACCAGTTGTACCACTACAATCGTAATTGATTAGATCCTTTTAGTACCCACTATCGACAAACCTTCTTAAGATGTTGCCAAAATGGAATAATTCAATCCTGGATTAATTTCTTTGTCTTTAATTTTTTCAAATTCATCTATCAATTGCCGCTCTTTTTTATTGGGCTGTCTTCCTCCACCGTTACCTTTTGGACACTGACCTAATGGAAGTCTGATGTCTATACCTGAGCATTTAATCTCGAAAATGACACAAATTAAAGCCCCGTTTCCTTCATCCGGTTCTGCTCTGATATCCATTGAGGCTTAATTCCCGAATTACTCTCGCTTGCTTGGTTTATTCTTATGGTAATCATATCTCTGACTTTTTGTTAAAACTTACCATAACGTAATGGTTTGTAGTGTCAGATCATGTCACCCTTATCTTCAAATATTTCCAGGAAATTCTATTTGTGCCTGCAAATTCCAAGTAATTCAGTCTTGCTAGAATAATCAGATAGGATAGTAATTATACAATAGGTATAAAACCATGAATTTCGTTTAAATTATACCAGTACGGGTATAAATGACAATGAAATACTACTATTAAAACTCAATGTTTCTGAAATGCCTTTGAACTTCACGTTCTACTTGTTGGAACTCCGGTAACTCTTGTATCTGGTCACTTATAGAACCGGCCCATCGAGCTTGATATTGAGGCAGCCTGCGAGTTGTAAGGCATCTTCAAAATCCGATGACTGGAGGTCCTTATGTCCGCATTTCATAGAGACTCAGGATAACAGAAACTCTAAATCTATCTGCTCTACCTCTAATAAATACCAGATGTCATAGAAATCCCGAGGCTGCATTCGTTGCATCACCGATCTCATTTTTTCGATTAGGACTTCATCCAGTGAATAGCACATCGTCAAAATCTTCCTGATCGCTGTAAAGCCCGATTGCTGGACGTGTCCCCGATGTCAAAACATAAGCAGCGCACTTCTTGAAATAGCTACTTTAACGCTTTTTTGATTAGCTGGTTCCACCCAAGGCCCGATGTAGCTTATATAAAAATTGATACCACCATCTTCGTGTCATCATCGTCGATTAGCTCCAATGGAATGTTAGCTTCTTCCTGGACATACTCAAATACCTCCTGAAACCATTCAAATATTTGTTCATCGGACAGCGGTGAATCATTCATTGCTTTAATCGGGATCTTCAGAAAAGCGATAGTCTTCAGGATAAACCTTCTTCGGAACCGTACCGCCTTTAAACGCCGAAAAGCTTTGCTTAAGTCATCATGATTGGAAACACCCTGGAGAATCCATGAAAGAATATAATCCTTCTCCATTTGAGTGTCGCGAACTCCGGCATCTCTGGCTTTTTGTTGAATCTCTGCCGGTAAAATCATGTGTATATAGCGGATTTAATTGTTTCTGTATCCAAATTTTGGCGAATGCTCCATCGACTATGCATTTTTCCTTTTTGGGAAGTTCGGTCTCTGATACGGTATAGGAGGCTGTTTTAGGCTCCTGCAATTTCGGAATAATGTCCGTCTCAATTATCGACATTTCTCCAGTATAAAGCCCAAGCGTTTAACCACAACCTGAGTATCAAATTTGATAACATACTTCTAACAGCTTATCAAAAGAGATATCGTCTTTTGCCTTATAAAGTCCACGAGCTACTTTCGACTCTCCCGGCATAATCCGGTTTATACAGACAATCGACTAGAGTCTTTTCCAAGTCGGAGCACCAAACTTTATCATATGAGTTTATCCATTTCTTTTTATACCCAAAGAAATGCTTTTCATTATGGTAGATAAATTGAAACGTCACATCCTTGATCTGTTGGATGCTTGGCTTCATCTGTTTTGAGACCACTACCTGTTCCTTTAGAGAAGGCTGTGTTATCAGATTATGAATTTCCATAGCTGAATAATATCCGATGTAATAATCCCATCAGATATTAAGTATTCCGGGAGCATGTGCCATTCAGGCTATATAATTACTTGGGTCTTCTTCATATGGTATTACACAATACACTCCTTGTTTTAACCTCATTAAGAGCCCTGTTGTTATGTCGAAAGCAGCTTGAGCACCGTATTTTGTGAGAAGTCCGGAAGAGCTTCTTTCGCATCCGCTACCTCAAAACAACGTTTCTTCTGCTTTGCCAATGACAGGTCAGCAGTACACTAGATTCTGTTGATATGTTTTTATGGAGCATTTCCATGGGAAAGACACTTAATTATGTTTTATATCTGATAAATGAGTTTTGAGCTCATTATCAAGATACAAAACATAACAATCATCTTCTATAATTATGTTTCATATCCATTTTATGAGTTCTAAGCTCATTTTCAAGATATGAAACATAACTTTAATTAACCTGAGCTGCTCATTTATTCCAGAAAACTCCATTTACTCCACGTAACTCCGATTGAATCCCTTAAGACTCAGGTAACGTTATGTTTGATCAATAGCCCAACCACTCTTGAATATCTCCATAGCGCCAGCCTACAGCATCGCCCTGCGAGCATCTTGATCTTTCCTGGGCATCTCACCCGTTGACTGCCACCTCACATAAAGTTGTTTGTGAGACTAGACAACAGTCTGCTCAAGCATCCTTTGGCCTTATTATGGAATCTGGATGCTCTGAGGTTCTGTCTGAAGTTGGTTCCGGTGGTTTTAGCTTTGCTTACTTCTCTGGAGGGCCAGTGTCAACCTGCCTTTTTCAATTTCTTCATGTAAAACTTCCCGGACAGCTTCCTTCATAATTTGCTTGAACTGGTATTCTAAGTCGGTCATTTGAGTTATCATTTTGTTCATGGTTTACTCTCACAATTATAGAAGTTTTAGTATTGCTCTATCAACCATTTTTAGGGTTTTAGAAGGCAATACATACCATTAATTGAGTAAAAGATCGCCCGTTAGAATCGAAATTTATAGACGTACTTCTCGGCCCATTGAAACAAAAAAGGGGCTTAACCCAAGTCGCCCCTTTTTCATCAACTGGTTTTTGATTTACTACCCAATCATATTGGCTACATTCCGATAATTCAGGGCATCGGTGTGATCGTAAAAACTAGCTGTTACTTGCACGCTGGAATGCGCCATGAGTTTACTTACCGAATAAATATCGGCTCCGTTTTCAAGCAGGTGCGTAGCGAAGGAATGGCGAAGGCTGTGGAATTTGATCTTGTCAGGGATTCCTACCGCTTCTTTTGCCCGGTTAAACATGGTCTGGATTCCGCTAACGGTGTAGCAGCCACTGCTTCTTTCTTTTTGTACTACATAGCATTCCTTTAGTGGCAAGTCCTCATACTCGTCCGGATTATACTTTCGGTCTTTCTTTGCCAGCGAGTACCAAACCTGCACGATGTTAAAAGCCTGATCATTCAGAGGCATGGTAAAGGGTTTGTTGCTCTTCATAATGCTGGCGGGGAAGTTGATGTAGCGCTCCTCGAAGTTGACCATCTTCCATTTCATGTTGGAGATCATTCCAATTCGGGCTCCGGTGTTGTAGCCAAACCGGATAACCAGGCCGATCATGGTACCCTCGGTATATTTTAGCAGCTTCTTTATCTGCTCCTTGGATAACTCTTCTCTGCGGTCATCCACTTCAAACATAAAATCGAGACCTCTGAACGGATGTTTTTGCAGGTATTCATTTTTCAGTCCCCAGTTAAAGCCTGCTTTAATGCTTCGAAGCTCAATATTAATGGTGGTTTTCTTAACGCCATCTACATTGAGCCGGTGCATTTTATAATTCTGAATATCGGAGCGTTTGTAGTCGTTGATGTTCCGGTTGCCGCAAACGTCTAAAAACCGATTTAGCGCATTTATATAAATTCGCTTCGAGTTCTCGGACATGTTATTTTTCACATGCACAAAATACTTGTACTCCAGAAAATTGGAGAGCTTTTCCGTGCTTTGCTTTTTCTGCTGCCCTTTCGCTTTCAGGTCCAGCAGCATTTGTAGCCCAATTTTTTCCGCTTTCCTTTTGGCATCGGCTTGCTGTTTCCTGGAAGCCTTGAGAGGATAACTGATTCCGGTAGAAAGATTTCGCTTTCTTCCGTTGGGCTCTTTGTACCGAAGGTAAAGCTTGTAACTATTTCCGCGTTTGTAAGGGTAAATTTTGTAATCCATGGTATCTGCTATTTTTTGGTTGAAGGAGCAGATGCAAACTCGAGATCAGGGAGGATTTTTATCCCGCTGGAGGGAATAATTCACTAGCGGAAAAAGGGTAAAAGTAGTACGAAAAGTTGTGCGTAATTGGTAACTACTTGGTAACTGCTGCTGAAAAGGGGCTGTCCCAGCGCTCTGGAGGGCGATTTAAAACGATTATGAGTCGTGCGCTCTAACCATCTGAGCTACCACGGCATGTCTCTATTCATAAAGCCAGCATCAAATATACAGTTTATATCACCAAAGGATAATTAACATTTTTTAGTATGCCCCTTCTTCTCAGTGTTATGCTTCAGGATATACTGATTTATAAGCAAAGGGTGAATAATGTTTGGCCTTCAAAAATGAGCGTTAAGAAGATGATGGAATGGAGCGTTAAAAAATAAATCAAACCGCTTAGAACATAAGAAACCGGCAACTCAAGAGAAGTAGCATTGATTTATTTTAGTGAAATGAAGTCAGCTTTAGCTCTTTTTTCGCAGCCGGGAGCTTTTGGTTCTTTTGTCGGCACAAAAGAACAAGAAAGACACTATATGAATTAAGTTTAAACACGGGAAAGGAAAATTTTAGGAGCTTAATTGTTTTTAAAACTATCACGAGAAGCTGGAGCTTCTGGGACTGCATTACAAAGCCGGAGCTTTGTAACGAGCTGAACCGTACAACCGATTTACGATGGATCATTCTATTCTCATTCCAACCAAACATTTTTTCATAACCCCTTCCTTATTCTCTATGCTAAGTTTCTTAACTTCCCCTATATAAAGAAAATCAATTTAAAACAGGTTCATGGCTAAAAACATAACAACGCAAGAAAAAGATTATTCACAATGGTATCTGGACGTCGTTCGGGAAGCGAAACTCGCTGAGCACTCACCGGTGCGCGGAAGCATGGTGATCCGGCCAAACGGAATGGCGCTTTGGGAAAATATGCGCAATGCCCTAGATCAGATGTTTAAGGATACCGGCCATGAAAATGCCTACTTCCCACTTTTTATCCCCAAATCATTTCTTTCCAAAGAAGCACAGCACGTAGAAGGCTTTGCCAAGGAATGCGCCGTGGTTACGCATAGTCGACTCAAAAGTGTTAACGGTGGCGTAGAAGTAGATCCGGAATCAAAACTAGAAGAAGAGCTTATAGTTCGTCCGACTTCGGAGACCATTATCTGGGATACCTACAGAAACTGGATACAATCCTATCGCGACCTCCCTATTCTGGTGAACCAATGGGCAAATGTTGTCCGCTGGGAAATGCGTACGCGACTATTCCTCAGAACCATGGAATTCCTATGGCAGGAAGGTCACACAGCTCACGCTACTAAAGAAGAAGCCGTTCAAGAAACACTGCAAATGCTAGAGGTATATAAGACATTCGCTGAAGAATGGATGGCAATGCCGGTTCTCACAGGTGTTAAAACTGAAAGTGAACGTTTTGCCGGAGCAGTTGATACCTATTGTATTGAAGCTTTGATGCAGGATGGAAAAGCCCTCCAGGCCGGTACATCTCACTTCCTGGGACAGAATTTTGCCAAAGCTTTTGATGTTAAATTCCAGGACAAGGATGGCGAGCATAAACTGGTTTGGGCTACAAGCTGGGGCGTTTCAACGCGTCTTATTGGTGGCTTGATCATGACGCACTCTGATGATCAGGGACTTGTTTTGCCTCCAAAACTGGCACCAACCCAGGTGGTTGTAGTTCCAATTTACCGCAGTGATGAACAGCGTGAAGCCGTATTAGAATACGCAGATGCTATTTATGATGAACTGAAAGAGCTTGGCGTTCGTATCAAAGTGGATGACCGCGATAATTATAATCCCGGCTATAAATTTGCTGAGCATGAAGCAGCCGGAATACCTCTTCGTATTGCCGTTGGTCCCCGTGATCTGGAAAACAATAATGTGGAGCTTGCCCGAAGGGATCATAATTCTAAAAACATTGAATCTCGTGAAGGACTTGGTGGTCGTGTGAAAAAACTGCTTGATGATATTCAGGATGAATTATTTGTTAAGGCTAAAAAGCGGCGTGATGAAAATACCCGTGAGGCAGATTCCTATGAAGAATTTCAGGAAATGATCGAAGAGAAAGGTGGATTTATCTGGGCGCATTGGGATGGCACACCGGAAACTGAAGAAAAGATCAAAGAAGACACAAAAGCCACCATCCGCCTCATTCCATTGGAAAAAGGTGATGAAGGTAAATGTATGGTCACCGGAAGACCATCGAAGCAAAAAGTATTGTTTGCTATCTCTTATTAAAATCTAAACCAACATGTAATTGCGAGGAGTCAAATATGGTAATTCGATTTCGCCATTTTTTCGACGGAGTAATCTCCTCGATTAAGCCTGGAGAATCAAGTTCAGAAGATTGCCACGAGATTTACTCACTTCGTTCTATGAATCTCTCGCAATGACAATGCATTAATAACTTATGACAAAAATTCCTTATCCATATTATCTCTGCTCGGCTGAACAATCCCGGTTCATGGATCAGAAGACCATTTCAGAGTTTGGGATCGATGGATTTACACTGATGGAAATTGCCGGTACCAGGGCGGCTGATATTATTATGTCTGAAGTGCCAGGCGGTTCACATGGCATATTCTTTTGCGGAAAAGGAAATAACGGAGGTGATGCGTTGGTCATCGCCCGACTGCTTTCCCAGCAGGAATATAAGATTACCGTGTGTTTTTTATCTGGAACCGATGATCTAAGTCCGGATGCCGATAAGAATTTTCAGCTCCTCCAAAAACTGGATACTGATATTGAGATCATACAATGGGATGACTTCAACCCAATGGCATTTGATTTTGTGGTAGATGGCATGTTGGGTACCGGGTTAGATTCCGAAGTTCGGGTTCCATATTCTGACGCCATCGAATGGGTCAATGGGCAAGATTCTCCTGTATTTGTCCTGGATGTACCAACCGGATTGAATGCTGATACCGGACAGATTATGGGGGCGGCTGTTCAGGCAGACTATACCCTTACCTTCGGTGCCTTAAAAACCGGATTTTATCTGAATGATGGTTTTGATACGACCGGCGAGGTTATATTGTGCGAACTTTCATTCCCCAATAAGTACAAAAAAGCCTCAGCCTATCTGATCGATAAACACTGGGTAGAAAGTGATGGGCCAACGCAACAAATCAGAGATCATAAGTACGATGGTGGGGTACTCTACATAATTGCAGGTTCGGAAGGTTTGACCGGAGCGGGAATACTATCAGCGAGAAGTGCTTGGTCGGCCGGATTGGGAGCCGTAGTGCTCATCACGCCAAAGGGATTGCTGGAAATTTACGAGAAACAGCTTGAGCAGATCATCAAGAAGCCTGTTGGAGATCAAGAGGATATTCTTTTCAAGGAATCTCACCTCAAAAAAGTACAGGAAATCCTGAATGAAAAGCCCGGAAAATTACTTATTGGCCCCGGACTTGGACGTAATTCGGAAACCATTCGGTTCACCCAAAAATTGCTGGCAGATTATCAGGGAGATGCTATTATTGATGCTGATGCTCTTTTCGCGTTATCAGAACTCAATGAGCTCACCAAACCAAAGTCTGCAAAATGGATATTGACCCCACACCCGGGTGAATTGAAAACATTGGCCAACAAAGACGTGAAATCAGACCATGAAAGACTGAACAGTGTCAAAAGTTTATCAGCAGAATATAATATTACTATATTGTCTAAAGGAATGCCTGGTATTGTAGGAACAGAAAACGGAAAGGCCTATATAACAGGGTATGACACCCGGGTCTTTACACGCGCTGGGTTTGGGGATGTCCTGGCAGGCAAAGTATCTGCAAATTGGTTGATCTCACAGTCACCGGAGATCGCATGTTTCAAGGCATTACTGGACGGTAAAGACAAAGCAAATAACTATTATTCATCACATTCCGGGGTTTTAGAACCAATTGATATCATTTAATGACAAAGCCTTTTAAAAAGCTGACCCGCTCAGTTAAACTTTACTTTTTCCTGCTGATCATATCTACCCTAGGGATTCTCTATGGAACGCTGTTTCCTGTAGATTATACTGTACCCAGGTCTTTTTACGGTCTGGATAAGGTTATACACTTTGTGATGTTTGGGGCATGGACCTTCTTTTTTGGGATCGTAAGATTCCTGAAGGGTAATTTTAAACTGTTGATAATATTTGCAGGGGGAGCCGCATTCGGAATCCTCATTGAGGTACTTCAGCATGTTCTGCCAACCGGAAGAAGTCCTGAGCTATTAGACCTCATGGCTGATATTGCCGGGACAGCTGCTGCAGTAGTAGTACTGTATATTCTTTCTAAGACCATGACACAGTTTTTTCCAACCCCACATGAAAATGCTATTTAATCTTTGAAATAGATTAGTTTGATTAAATACAGATACAAAATGCAAACAGGAACTTATATATTCCTGAGTATTTAGTTAAATTAACAACTGATTACTTGCACAGTATCGATAAAATCCCGTTCTTTTTAGCGGATTAAAACTGACTAACTCTGTATCTGAATTATGATAAACGAAAGAAAATCACCAAAAGCCGATCTCAAGAGATCATATACTGTCTATTTAGAGGCAGGTTTGATCATTGCACTGCTTTTAATGATCACTGCTGTAAATGTGACGCTTGAGACCGAAGGGCCTCGGGTAGTTCAGCTTGACGAGCAGGAAATTGTTGAAATGGAAGAGATCGTTCAAACAAAACAAATTGAAACTCCACCCCCACCACCCAGACCTCCGGTCCCTGTTGAAGTTCCAAACGATGAGATCATTGAAGATGAAATGATCGACCTTGATGCGGAATTAGATTTTGATGCACCTATGGATCTACCTCCTCCCCCTGAAGAAGAGGAAGAAGAGGAAGATTTCTTCGTTGTAGTAGAGGAAATGCCCAAACTTATTGGCGGTATGGCCAAGCTTCAGGGAAGTGTAAAATATCCTGAAATGGCACGTCGTGCCGGTATAGAAGGCCGAGTTACCGTTCAGTTCATTGTAAATGAGCAAGGTAAAGTTGAACAAGCACGTGTAGTACGAGGCATAGGCGGTGGCTGTGACGAAGAAGCACTCAAAGCTGTTCAACAGGCAGAGTTTGAGCCTGGAATGCAGCGAGGACGTCCTGTACGTGTGCAGTATGCACTCTCAATTAACTTCCGCTTAGAAAACTAATTCTATCTTTTTGAAAGATATTAGGGTGTGATCAACTGATCGCACCCTTTTTTTACGCCCTGAATTTTTTCAAGATCTCTTTCAGATTCTCATAGCCGGCAGCTTCAATAGCCTTTTTGTATGACATCCACTCAACCTTTTCGATACCCTCTTCTTTCTCTGGTATTAACTCTTCTTTTTGAGTGAAGATCATGGAAAACCAGTGGGTTGTTTTACCCATCGTCTTCCCGCTCTCAGGATATTCGTGGTAGGTCTCTCCCACCTTTTTGATGAGGGATGGGATTTTACTTCCAACTTCTTCAGATACCTCCCGGGCAGCACACATCTCTACCGTCTCTCCTTCTTCATGCTTTCCTTTGGGAAGATCCCAAACCCCATTCCGGAATATCATTAGTATCTTGGGATCCTTGCCTTCGTTTAATCGGAAAACAATTCCCCCTGCAGCTGTAATTGGCTCTACTTTAGTGCTACTCACTGTCTCCGTTTTTCTTTTCTTCGCTTCCCGATTCCTTTTCTTTTTTCTTTTCATCGGCATAATTGAGGCGTAGAGTCGTAAGGGTCTGTTCCAGATATCCGGAAGCTTCATCGGTCAGATTTCCTTTGGTGAATTTTTTCAGCATCGCCAGAGTATCAATAGCATACTTGGCTGAGGAAAGGTCTTTTTCCATTTCCTGAGTTTCCGGATTCTGGAGTTTACCTAAACTCATCATAGCTATTTGTTGGTGCTGCTGAATCAGCATCATAAAAAGCAGCTGTTCTTGCTGTTCTTCGTTCAGATTTTTGTTGTTTGTATCCATTTTAGTCTCTTTTTATTTACACAATTTGATTGTGATAAATTTAATAAAGTTCATTTTTATGTACCTTCAATAATTCTAAGGATAACCAAATTTATACACATAATATGGCCGTTTTAAAGCCTTTTAAAGCATGGAGACCCAAACCCGAATTTGCAGAAGAAGTAGCTTGTGTTCCTTATGATGTGATTAACACATCTGAAGCAAGAGAAATGGCTGCCGGTAACGAAAAAAGTTTCTTGCATGTGATACGACCTGAGATCGACCATCCTTCCGGAACTTCTGTCTATGACGAAAAGGTGTATCAGAAAGGAAGAGAAAACCTGTATAGTCTTTTAAACTCAGATCTGTTTATACAGGAGAGAAACAGATCACTGTACATCTACAGATTAACAATGAATGGCCGTTCTCAGACCGGCATCTTTGGGTGTGTAAGCGTTGATGATTACAATAAAGATGTGATTCTGAAACATGAAAAGACCCGTCCCGACAAAGAAAATGATCGGACAAAACATATGGTCACCCAACAAGCACATGCTGAACCTGTTATGCTAACCTTTCGGGATACTGAAGATATTTCGACTTTCATGAATGATTTTACTCGTGATAACTCCCCTGTTTACGATATTAAAACTGAAGACGGAATATCTCATACAATATGGAAAGTTGAAGAACACTCACCGTTGGCGGATGCATTTGATAAGATCCCTAATATTTATGTAGCTGATGGGCATCACCGTTGTGCAAGTGCAGCTAGAGCGGCGAAAGAAGCAGCTTCTAATAATCCGGATCATGATGGCACAGAAGAGTACAATTACTTTCCGGCCGTTCTTTTCCCAACTGATCAACTTGAAATTCTGGCTTATAACCGAATCGCATTGTCTATTCCGGATGATTTTTTAAAACAGATGTCCGCCAGGTTCAACGTTAAAAGGAATGCCAATCCCATTCCTCAGAAAAAGGGAACCGTTGCATTCTACCTGAATGATAACTGGTATAGTATTGAACTTGAAAACAGTGACGGTTCTGATCCTGCCTCTTCGTTGGATATTTCACTTCTTCAGAAACAGGTCTTGGAGCCAATTCTTGGAATCAAAGACCAACGAACTGATCCGAATATTGATTTTGTGGGTGGTATCAGGGGCACTGACGAACTTGAGAAACTGGTTGATAACGGTGAAGCCGCATTGGGAATCAGCCTCTATCCTACCGGTATTGAGGAACTGCTTGAGGTATCGGACGCCGGTTTACTGATGCCTCCAAAATCTACATGGTTTGAACCAAAACTCAGATCGGGACTTCTTGTTCATACTTTTGAGTGATCATTACTGAATCAGCTAATTCTAAATTTTAGTCAAAATGCATCGTATACACAATTTTAGCGCCGGACCTGCGGCCTTACCTGATGAAGTCCTTGAAATAGCCAAAGATGAACTCATGGATTATCACGGACAAGGTAGATCCATCATGGAGCAAAGTCACCGAGGTGAGGCTTATACTAGAGTGGACAACGAGGCTAAGGAAAGGCTCAACCGCATTCTCGATCTGGATGATCAGTTTCACATTATGTTTTTGCAAGGGGGAGCCAGTACTCAATTCATGCAAGTTCCCTTCAATTTTTTAGAAAAGAATGAAACAGCGGATTATATCAACACAGGGATTTGGTCTAAAAAAGCGATCAAAGAGGCCAAATTATTTGGCAATGTAAATGAGTCTTACAACGGGGAAAAGGAGGATTTTAGCCGGGTTCCTCAGAATTCTGAATTGAAATTAAACGAGCAAAGCCGCTACGTCCATTTTACCAGTAATAACACCATATATGGCACCCAGTTTTCTAAGGAACCGAAGACAAATGGCATTCCCCTGATCTGCGATGCTTCTTCTGATTTTATCTCCAGACCTATTGATTCCGATAAATACGGTTTGATCTATGCCGGAGCTCAAAAGAACCTGGGGCCTTCAGGAGTAACGGTTGTTTTGGTACGAAAGGATTTTCTGAAAACCATTTCAAAAAACGATATCCCAACCATTCTGGATTATAGGA
The DNA here is from genome assembly GCA_034520725.1 of Gracilimonas sp. Lineage (GTDB taxonomy): Bacteria > Bacteroidota > Rhodothermia > Balneolales > Balneolaceae > Gracilimonas. The sequence goes on from JAXHNH010000025.1 coordinate 21,150, forward strand.
CACACGCAGAAAGGATATTCAATACCCCTCCGACTTTTGCCGTTTATATGGTAAATCTGGTCTTAAAATGGGTTGAAGAACAAGGTGGGATTTCTCATTTCAAGAATCTGAATGCAAAAAAAGCTGATCTGCTTTACAGTGAAATAGATCAAGATACTTTCTACAAGGGCACGGCTCAAAAGGATTCCAGGTCAAAAATGAATGTAACCTTTCGGCTCCCTGATGAATCTCTTGAAGATCGTTTTATCAAAGAAGCCGCTGATAATGAATTGGTTGCTTTAAAAGGCCACCGAAATGCAGGTGGCATCCGAGCCAGTATCTACAACGCCTGTAAACTTGAGTCGGTGGAAGCTCTGGTAAATTTCATGGCCCATTTCCGTAGTAAACACGGTTAAATCAATTCAGATCAACCCAAAGACCGTTAGAAAATGATCGATCGTATTTGGCACAAATACGATCAGGTAAACCAATCCCCACAGGGCACCGGCAATATGTGCCAAATGATTGATCCTTCCTTCTTTTCGGCTTGCGTATACGCTGTATGCTAAAAACAAAACACCAAAGATTATAGCCGGTATCCCTATGGGGATGAACATGATGTAAATTGGGTCTAACGGAAACAGAAATATAAAGGCAAAAAGTACACCTTCAACGGCTCCGGAAGCCCCAACGGTAGCAAACTCCGGGTTATCTTTTTCTTTGTATAGTGATGGCAGGCTTGAAACAATTAATCCGGAAAAGTATAAGTGCCAGAAAATGTCCCTGCCCAATGGTTCTTTCCAATACCAATCCAAAGAAAAAGAGGACGAACATATTCAGGAACAGGTGACCCAAACCCGCATGTACAAAACCTGAACTGACCAATTCATACCAGGTTTTCTGACGAATGGTACGATAAGGCATCAACATGAATTTGTTAAACAACTGTGGCACTGCGTAAAGTGTCACAACCGACACTAACACGTTTAAAGCGATCAGCGAAATAGTAACGGACATTTATTTTTTCTTTTTAAGTTAAGATGAAAACCGGTCTATTGCAGAAGAATCAGAAAGTGTTGTACATTTGTGATGATCTAAAGCCGAAGTAGCTCAGTGGTAGAGCAATTCTCTCGTAAAGAATAGGTCGTCGGTTCAAATCCGATCTTCGGCTCAAATTAAAGTTTCTGACACTTCAGATTCTGACTAAACTTATTAACTCAGTTTAGCATTTCTTGGTAAAGCGAAATATATTTTCGTAATTAGAATCAATTATCATCTGCATGAGATCATTACAAGTAACATTTATCATTGTATTAGGGATTTTTGTGTTAACCGGCTGCGGTATGTCCAAAGAAACCCTCGATGCTGACTATGCATCCACAGAAAATGCTCGTGCTATAGAAAATGGGATCTCAAGCTGGTACGGTCCAAACTTTCATGGTAAACTGACTGCCAACGGTGAGATCTATGATATGAACGGTATAACAGCTGCACATCGTACTCTGCCATTCGGAACTATTCTGCTTGTTGAAAATCTGGATAACGGTAAAACCGTTCAGGTCAGAGTCAATGATCGCGGACCGTATGCCAAAAACCGGATCATAGACTTGTCAAAAGGGGCTGCTGAAAGAATTGAAATGATCGGTCCGGGCACGGCACGGGTTCGAATTTACCTGCTTGAAGGTGATCTTGAAAACTCACGAGTTACGGATCTCAAGGTTCCCACTTATACTGTTCAACTCGGATCATATAAAGATATCAACCAAGCTGAGTTACAGACTCAGCAGATCGATGGAACCCGCATTGAGACCATTGAAGCCAGCGACAATACATTTTACCGGGTCTATTATGGCACATACACTGATCCTGATGAAGCCAGGCAGCAAATGCAGCGACTTAACAACATGGGCTATGCAGGCTTTGTGAAGCAGATTGAAAATTAATTGGTCTTTCCGGGATTGATAATTCCTTTTTTTCCGTTTTTCGCACAAACAATAAAACTACATATGTTATGAAAAAGAATATCATTGTTATTGGAAGCGGATTTGGTGGATTAGGTGCAGCATCTCGATTACTATCTTCCGGACACGATGTAACCATCCTTGAAAAAAGAGACAAATTGGGTGGGCGGGCTTACGTATACGAAAAAAACGGATTTAAATTTGATGGCGGCCCTACGGTTATCACTGCTCCCTTCATGTTCGATGATATCTTTGAGGCAGCCGGCAAAAAAAGAGAAGATTATTTTGAACTGGTGCCCTGTGATCCATTCTACAGGATCTTTGATCACGAGGGCAAAGGTTTTGATTACAACAGTGACCATGATTTCATTCTTTCTGAAATTGAGAAACGTAGTCCCGGCGATGTTAAAGGCTATGAGGAATTCATTAAGACCACCAAACCCATTTTTGAAAAAGGGTTTATAGAGCTGGCAGATAAGCCGTTCCTCAAATTCACTGATATGTTGAAGGTGGCTCCGGATCTTATCAAATTAAAGTCACATCAGTCAGTTTATAAATATGTATCTCAGTTTATTGAGGACGAGTTCCTGAGAAGAGCTTTTTCCTTCCATCCCTTGCTGGTTGGCGGGAATCCTTTTGATACCACCTCCATCTACTCCATGATCCACTATCTGGAACGGGAATGGGGTGTACACTACGCAATGGGTGGAACCGGTGCCATTGTAAACGCTTTGGAGAAACTGATTCGAGAGCAAGGCGGAAAAATTCACACTGAAACCGAAGTAGACGAGATCCTTGTTAAGGATGGAAAAGCGGTAGGCGTCCGACTGAAAGACGGTGAAACACTGGAGGCAGATGAAGTAGTCTCCAATGCAGATGTTGCATTTACCTATAAGAACCTGATCAACCCAAAACATCGCAAGAAATATACAGATCGCAAGATCGAGAAGACCAAGTATAGCATGTCTTTGTTTGTGATCTATTTCGGTACCAAGAAACGGTACAACGACACAAACCTGGCACACCACAACATTATTTTGGGCGAGCGGTATAAAGGACTGCTTTCAGACATCTTCCACGATAAAAAGCTATCTGATGATTTTTCACTCTATCTGCATATGCCTACTATAACGGACTCGAGCATGGCGCCAGAAGGACATGAGGCATTTTATGTACTTTCTCCTGTTCCACATTTAGACAGTAAAACCGACTGGAATGAAATGGCACCGATCTATCGGGATAAGATCATGAACTTCCTTGAAGAGAATTACCTGCCGGATCTTCAGGAAAATCTGGTGGCAGAACATTACATCGACCCCCTGCACTTTCAAAATGAACTGAACAGTTATAAGGGATCTGCTTTTTCTGTTGAACCGATCCTGACGCAGTCAGCCTGGTTCCGTCCACATAACAAATCTGAAGACGTAGACAGTCTGTATTTTGTGGGAGCCGGAACACATCCGGGGGCTGGATTACCGGGAGTACTTTCGTCATCGATCATTGCTCAGGATCTCATAGGAAAAGCTTAGGAATTAACATCAACATTTAGATAAAAGCTGTTTAATTCCAACCTGGCTTCATAATATCTTTATCAGATTCACTTAGGTTCTGATAAAGATCATTGGAGTTAACAGTGATGAAAACAGCTTTTGTAATATTCATGGTCCTTCACGGATTGATCCATCTGCTTGGCTTTTTAAAAGCTTTTGAGTTAGCTGAGATAAAAGAACTGAGAATGCCCATCACAAAAGCCTCCGGAATGATCTGGCTTATCACCTCTATCCTTTTCATTGTTACAGCCGCTCTTTACCTGTCGAATTCAGGATTGTACTTAGGCTTCGGAGTCTCCGGTGTTACTTTGTCTCAGGCCCTGATCTGGCGTGATTGGGAAGATGCCAAGTTTGGCAGTATCCCAAACCTGATATTTGGAATAGCTCTCTTTCTATCTATCTAAGTATCCAATTTTGTAAAATCTTAACAGAAAGATGTATGTACCCTATCTCCATTGTATATTCATGATCTAATCATGGAATAAATCTATATACGATGAGAAAATTACTGTTTTTAGTTGCCCTGTCACTCCTATTTGTTGCCTGTCAAACTCAAACCCAGCCTAGTTTTGATGATCTTGACCTTGAAGAAATAACCATTACTGAACTTAGAGAAGGATATAAAAACGGCACCTTTACCATAGAGGAAGTGACTTCAGCCTACCTGGAACGTATCTCTGAAAAAGATCAAAATGGTCCAAAGCTGAATTCAATGCTTTACATCAATCCAAATGCATTGGACTTAGCCAAAGAATTGGATTCTTTACTCCAAGAAGGAAACTCACGTGGACCGCTTCACGGAATCCCGGTTGTGCTAAAAGACAATATTAACACCAAAGACATGCCAACCACTGCCGGAGCTAACATTCTTGAGGGATCTGTACCTGATCAGGATGCTTTCATCACCAGAAAATTACGCGATGCCGGCGCCATCATTCTTGGCAAGGCAAATCTGAGTGAATGGGCTAATTTCCACAGCAGCTTTTCCTCCAGTGGATGGAGTGCATTGGGTGGACAAGTAAATAATCCCTATGATCTAACAAGGAATCCTTGCGGTTCCAGTTCCGGTCCGGGAGCAGCAACTTCAGGTAATATGACCGTTTTTGCTATTGGGACAGAAACCAACGGATCTATAACCTGTCCTTCATCTGCCAACGGATTGGTTGGAATTAAACCGACCGTAGGATTGATGAGTCGATCCGGTATCATTCCCATTTCCTACACACAGGATACTGCCGGACCTATGGCTCGAACCGTTACTGATGCAGCTATCGCACTCGGCACCATGGTTGGTGTTGATCCTGCTGATGATAAAACTACTGCTAGTGAAGGAAATTACCACACAGATTATACTCAGTTTCTTAAAGAAGACGGGTTAGCCGGAAAACGTATTGGCCTGTGGACAGGATCTCTGGGTGGCCATTTCAGAGTGGACACTCTCATGCACGAAACCGTCCGTTTGCTGGAAGCACAGGGTGCTAAAGTTATTGAAATAGAGCAGATCTCAGAACAAAATGCAGGCGGTGATTCTTATCAAATCATGCTGTTTGAGTTTAAGGATGGTCTCAATAAATACTTTGAATCTCTTGGTGATGATGCTCCTGTCAAAAACATGGACGAACTGGTAGAAGCAACCCTAAATGATCCTGAAGAAATGAGATATTTTGATCACGACATCCTGATACAGGCTAATGAAAAAGGCAGCCTTGATTCTGAAGAATATCAGGAAGCTTTGGAGCGTATGCTCAGAATTACCCGTGAGGAAGGTATTGACCGAGTGATGGATGAGCATGAACTGGATGCTATAATAGGCCCCACCGGTGGACCGGCCTGGAAAACAGATCTCACAAATGGTGATAACTTTGCTGTATCCTCCAGCTCTCCGGCTGCGCGTTCAGGATATCCCAATATTACGGTTCCAATGGGATACATTGACGGCCTTCCTGTTGGCATTTCATTTTTCGGTAGAGCCTGGAGTGAACCTGTTCTCCTAGAGATTGCCTATTCCTTTGAACAGGCAACTAATGTGAGAAAAGCTCCCGGTTTATAATTCGGCTTCAAAATTTAGTTGATATAAAAAAAGGGCACTTTTAAGTGCCCTTTTTTATTAAAATCGAGAATTAATTACTTCAGACTTTCCTGTAGGTCTTCCCAGTCTTTAAGGAAACGCTCCAGGCCACTATCAGTTAGCGGATGCTTCAGCAAGCTCTTGATCACATTGAGAGGCATGGTTGCCACATCAGCACCCTCTTTTGCACATTCAAGCAAGTGCATTGGGTGACGAATACTTGCTGCCAACACTTCAGTCTCGTATCCGTAGTTGTCATAAATAGTCACAATATCACGGATCAGCTGCATACCGTCCGTTGAAATATCATCCAGTCTCCCCAGGAATGGAGAAATGTAAGTAGCACCGGCCTTTGCAGCGATCAATGCCTGAGTTGGTGAGAAGCAAAGCGTACAATTTGTTTTAATTCCCTCTTCTGAGAACGTCTTGATGGCTTTAATTCCATCTTTAATTAAAGGGATTTTAACAACAACGTTGTCGGCAATAGCGGCGATCTGTCGTCCTTCTTCAATCATTTCTTCGTAGGTTGTAGAAACAACCTCAGCGGAAACATCACCTTCTACAATATCACATATCTTTGCAATGTGGGATTCAAAGTCTTTGACCCCTATTTTTGCACAAAGGCTGGGATTCGTGGTTACACCATCAAGAACACCGAGATCGTTGGCTTCTTTAATTTCATCTAGATCAGCGGTATCAATAAAAAATTTCATCAGCGAGAGAAAGTTTAGTTAAGAATTAGCATCAAATATAAAGATAAGTATTTCATTCCTCCCATTCATTGTGAATCAAAGAGTTCATCAAGTCAGATACTTTCCTTTTTTTACAAATTAACACCTTACAAACCAAACTTTCTCGAGAACTTTGGTGTATTACATAAAATACTTGAAATCATTAAAAAAACAGACCTAGATCAAGTGAAAAAACAATTTCTTTTATTCGCCTTACTGAGCGTAACTCTAATTAGTTGTGGCGGTGATAACTCAGAAGGCAACGGAACATCGGGTTTTTCGGGCTTTGGTGGACCGGGGCAACGTACAACCAGTGTAGAAACCAGTGATATCCAATTAGGAACCATCGCGGAACAAGTTCGTTCCTACGGGAATGTTAAAGCACAGAACGTTATATCTGTACTGCCCCAGGTAAGCAATCGCATCACAAGGCTTTATGTTGATCTGGGTGATACAGTAAGTCAGGGACAAACCCTTGCCAAGATCTATGATGTTACTTTTCGGGATCAATTGGCTCAGGCCCGCTCGCAATTGGAACAAAGCAGAATAGCTGTTAAAAGAGACAGTGCTGAGTACATGCGCCAGCAAACGCTGATGGACCGCGACCTAACTAGTGAAGCCGAGCTTGAAATAGCTGAAGCTGCCTATCAAAGTTCATTATCTCAATTTGAAGCTGCACGAGCTTCAGTGACTCAGGCTCAGGAAAATTTCAACAATACAGAAGTCAAATCTCCGGTAAACGGTGTCGTGATCTCAAGAGTACAGGAAGAAGGTGACCTTGCAAATACAGGAACAGAATTATTTCAGATCGCAAGTACCAATGGCTACGAGTCTCGCATTTACCTCCCTGTTCAGGATTGGCGAACTGTCAATATCGGGCAGGAAGTAAACATGAGGGTTTCCAATGAAAGTGACGTTAGTGCCCGGGGCATTGTATCCAGAAAAAGTCCGCAGTTAGACCCCACCACAGGACTTGGTGAAGTTGTGATCACTCTCACATCTTCCGGTAACTCCATTTACCCGGGTGTTTTGGTTGAGAATGTGATCAATATCACTACTAAAGATCAGGTGATGATCGTACCACGAAGTGCTTTGGTTGAGCAGGTTGAAACGGTTATCAATCCTGAAACAAATACCATCGACCTTGATAGAACATACTCTGTTTTTGTATCCAGGGGTGACACCGTTGCTGAACGTCGCCCACTGGAATTGGGTATTGAGCAAGGTGATAGAATTGAAGTCTTGTCCGGACTGCTGCCAAGTGATAAGATCATCGTAACCGGACAAAGTGGCCTTGAAGACGGATCAAGAATATCAGTTGCTACAGGAGAACGTTTCCAGACGCCTGAGGAACGACAGATCAGCAATGAGGCCGAGAATCCCGGTGGTAGCCGAGCAACGGGTAACCAAAATCCACTGGCAAACATGAGTGAAGAAGAAAGAGCCGAAGCCAGAGAAAAGATGCAGGGTATGTCGCGTGAAGAGCGAACAGCCTATCTGCGTGAGCTTCGCCAAAAACAGTCCGCTAATTCCGATTCAACCTCAAACTAAAAGGACATAATGGGATCTTTATCCAAACTGGCGGTAGACCGCCCGATAACTTTTTTAATGGGGACCCTGATCCTGCTTGGGTTTGGTTTATTCGGACTGCAAAACCTGAGGCTGAATCTTTATCCTGATGTATCATTCCCAACTATTACTGTGTATACCAGCTACGAAGGTGTTGCACCGGAAGACATTGAAACCCTGGTTACCCGACCTATTGAGGAATCTGTAGGCAGTATCAGCGGGATACGCAGAGTGCGCTCACTTTCAAGCCAGGGTGCATCTGTTGTTAAACTGAATTTTGAATGGGGAACAGACCTCTACAAGGCCGAAAACGATGTTCGAAAGGAACTCGGCTTTGTGGAACGCTCCATACCAGATGATGCCGAAACTCCTCTCGTCTTTTCGTATGACCCAAATCAGGAGCCTATCGTGGTGCTGACGCTTACTTCAAATGCACGAAGTGCGCGAGAGCTTCGTACCTACTCAAAGCAGGTTCTTGAGCAACGCATAGAACGTGTTAACGGTATAGCTTCTGCTGAGACTTCTGGTGGACTTGAGCGACAGATCAACGTACGTATAGATAATGAAAAGATGCGTCTTTATAATATCACCATTGCTGAAATTGCTCAGAAACTACAGCAGGAAAATATTCAGGTTCCCGCCGGTCAGCTTACTGAAGGGAATACCAACTACTCCCTGCGCACACTCGGTGAATTCAAGAATGTAGACCAGATACGAAACACCATCATCACCGTTAGAGACGGTCAGCCACTGTTATTGAAAGACATTGCCGATGTGATCGACGGCATCGAACAACCCATTGGTAATGTTCGGGTAAATGGTGAAGATGGCATCGTACTAAACGTTTACCGTCAAAGTGATGCCAACGTTGTTACCGCGGCAAATTCAGTGGTTGACGGCCTGGATCAGATCCGCACAACTTTACCGGCCGATATCGAAGTGAGTGTTCTTACTAATAAAGCTGATTTCATTGAACAATCGATCAGTAACCTGCTTTGGACCGGTGTTCAGGCAATATTTCTGGTTGTTCTAATTCTTCTGATATTCCTCAGAAGTGGCCGATCAGCCACCATTATTGCCATATCCATACCGGTTTCGATCATTACCACATTTATGGTAATGGATCTGGCCGATCTTAGTTTGAATATTATCTCACTGTCTGGTCTTACACTGGCTGTTGGTCTCGTTGTTGATAACGCTGTGGTAGTATTGGAAAACATATTCCGCTTCCGTGAGCAAGGAGCCGATCGAGACGAAGCTTCCGTAAGCGGAGCCAAGGAAGTTGCCGTACCTATCATCGTGTCTACATTGACCACCCTGGTGGTTTTCCTCCCAATCCTTTTTGTACCGGGCATTGCAGGTTTCTTATTCCGTGACCTTGCCTTAACGATCTCATTCTCATTGATCGTCTCTACCTTTGTGGCTCTGACATTGATTCCTTTAATGGCATCACAGTTCTACAAGGAAGCCTCACAAAACATTAGTGCCAACAATAAGATCGCTAACTACTTTGGTGAACTGCTCCAAAAGCTTGAGAATACTTACAACAGTCAGCTTCAAAAAGTGATCGACAAAAGCGGCTTGGTTGTACTGGCAGCCTTTATCCTGTTTGTTGCAAGTGTCCCGTTGTTTTATGTGATCGGTGGTGAATTTTTCCCACGGGTCGATGAAAATGCTTTTGTCCTGGAGGTTCAGCGCGAACCGGGTGTAAACCTGTTCGAACTGGAAAGATCAATGGGACAAGTTGAATCTATCGTTCGTCAGGAAGTATCGGAAGCGAAACTTATTGTATCTGATTATGGTGATAAAGAAGGCATTGAAGGCGCGGATGATCCCGGTGGATTTACCGGATCTGTTCGTGTTGAACTGGTTCCACAAAACGAACGCGACCGTACGCAGGCAGAGATAAGCAGTAATTTAATGAGGCAGCTTCAGATCGTGCCCGGAGTAGAAATTCAGGAAGTCATCATCGATCCGCTAAGTCCGGACGGTGAAAACGGTTTGATCGTACAGATCTTTGGGTATGATCCTGAGATCAAAAAAGAACTCGCTGAAGGCGTAAAAGAAAGACTGCTTGATATTGATGGTATTAACAACGTATTCAGTTCTGCAGATCAGGGCAGACCGGAGCTGAGACTGGTCATGGATCGTGAAAGGATATCACGCGTAGGCATGACAACCAATCAGGTTGCAAGCGCTGTCAGCAATGCCGTAAAAGGAAATGTGGCAACCTCTTTTGTAGATCAGGGCATAGAATTTGAAGTTGTAGTTGAGCTGGATCCAAAGGATAAATCACAATCTGTTGACCTGGCTAACATTCAGATCCAAACGCCGACAGGTGAATGGATGCCTTTAAAAAATCTGGCCAGAGTGGAAAGGTTCACTGGCCCAACGAATGTACTTAGAATCGATCAGGAACGTGTGGCTGAAGTGACGGCAGAACTTGCCGGTATTGATCTCGCTGCAGCTTCTGAACGAGCTCGTTCAACCCTCGATCAGGTTAACTGGCCCGATGAGTATCGGTATGAGATCTCCGGAACAGCCGAAGAACAGTCCGAATCTTTTAGCTACCTGATGTTTGCTTTCATGATCGCAGGCATACTAACCTATATGGTCATGGCTTCACAGTTTGAAAGCCTGATCGAACCATTTATTATTATTCTAACTATTCCCCTGGCTCTCACCGGAGTCTTGGTAATGCTTTTTATAACAGGTACCTCAATTAGTGTTACCTCCATGGTTGGGCTTATCCTGTTGACCGGAATTGTGGTAAACAACGGTATAGTAATGATCGATTATATCAAGATCTTACAGGCAAGAGGAATGAAACGCGAAAAGGCTATTGTTGATGGAGCTACACGTCGTTTGCGTCCAATTTTAATGACTGCATTTACAACTATACTATCTATGGTGCCACTGGCTCTTGAGCTGGGTTCAGGTTCCGAAACTTGGAGCCCAATGGCAAGAACAGTGATCGGTGGTTTAACCATGAGTACGCTCCTGATGTTATTTGTGGTACCATGTTTTTACAACATCATAAACGGATTGGTGGAACGACTTGGTTTTGATGCGGTTCACAAAGAAGATCCACTTGCTAAAACCCAAGAGGCACTCGCATGAAAAAGTTTTCATTAGCAGGCAGTATTTTAAAACGGCCGATCACGGTCATAATGATGACCCTGATAGTCATAGGATTCGGTGTGTTCTCTCTCACCAATCTGAAGGTTACTCTTTACCCGTCTTTCAACATCCCTGTATTGGCGGTTTCAGCCGGATATAATAATGTGGCTCCGGAAGATATCAATAGGATCATTGTGAATCCTATTGAAGGTGCTTTGTCTGCCATTGAAGGTATCGAAACGCTGGAAGCACGCGTTAGCCGGGGTAGTGCATTCATTATTTTACGGTTACGTGACGGATCAGACATTCGAAAAACTGAGTTGAAAGTTCGTAAAGCTATTGATCAGATCAGGGGTGACCTCCCACAACAAGCCCGTGAACCGGTGATCTTTCAATTCGATCCTGAAAACAGGCCCATTATGCGCCTCAGTATTGATGCTGAGAACAGAGGACTTGATGAACTTAGAAATATCGGGCTTGAACTGGTTGAAACGAGATTAGAACGCATTGAGGGCCTAGCCTCCGCTGAAACTCAGGGTGGGTTAGAGCGTCGGATCTACGTGGATGTTTCACCTATGTCTCTGGCGCAACACAATATGGTTCCGCAGGATATTGAAGGGGCACTGCGGTCTAATAACGTACAGCTGCCGATAGGAAATGTTGTATCAGAAAAGATCAACTACAGCATTCGGGCTGAATCAACCTACGAAACGGTAGATCAGATAAAAAATACCATCATAAGAATGTCTGAAAATGGCATTCCCATTCGCGTGAGTGATGTGGCCGATGTCTCTGATGGGTTTACAGATATCACCTCCCTGGTTAAAGTTAATGGCAAGAATAGTGTCTCAGTTGAGGTACAAAAGAACTCTGATGCCAACACCCTCGATGTAGTCACCGAAGTGAAGAACATGGTTCCTGAGATCAATGAGATCCTGCCGCCCGGTGTGACTCTACGTGTTCTTTCTGATGAAGGCAAAACCATTGAAGATTCCATAAACAATCTATCTCAGTCTGCATTGGCAGCACTTGTTGTCGTGATTCTTGTTATTCTCATATTCATGGGTGGCTGGCGAATATCCTTGGTTGTGGCTTCATCCATACCTGTTTCCATTGCCGCTACCTTTGCAGCCATGTATGCTGCAGACCTGACTCTGAATATTTTAACGATCTCAGCACTTGCCCTTGCCATTGGTCTATTGGTCGATAACTCGATCGTGGTGACTGAGAGTATAGCCCGCAAGCTGGAAGAAGGTCTATCTCGTTTCGATGCAGCTCTGAAAGGAACCAACGAAGTTATTGGTGCCCTGCTCGGTTCAACCCTTACCACACTGGGAGTGTTTATCCCCATTATTCTTATTTCAGGAACACAGGGAGCTTTCTTCAGAGAGTTTGCCTATGCTATTTGTTTTGCCATTGGCTTCTCCTTCCTTTCGTCGATTATACTGGTACCGGTGATCTCCCTGCTAACACTCGATGCCAAACAGTTCAACACCAAGAACCTGGCCTTTAAAGGGATCTCAAAACTTGAAAAATTGTATACTATCTCCCTTTCATGGTTATTCCAGCATAAATGGATCCCTCTTTCTGCTATGATATTGATCGCGGGCGGTACTTTTATGCTGTATACAAACATCCAAAAATCAGGGTTCCCGGAAGCAGATTCCGGTCAGATCGATGTAAACATCAGTTTACCTGAAGGAAGTCAGTTGATTCGCACGGCTGATGTGTTGGATGAATTCAGCCGCCGGGTAGATGAAATGCCGGAAGTTGAGACCATTATATCCAATATTGGCCGGAGCCGATGGAGCAGCAATAGTAACCGGGGTGAGATCAGTCTTACTTTGGTGCCTGAAACGAAGCGAGAGATCAGCAGTACAGACTTTGCAGCAAAGCTTCGTCAGGAATTGACCTCACCGGGCGTTGATGTTCGGGTACGTGTAGAAGGTGGCGGTTTACGCTTTGGCCGTGGCTGGGATTCCGGTGGAAATTCAATACGCCTAAGTCTTATAGGTGCAGAGATTGAGCAATTGCTTGCTATCTCTCAAAAGATTGAAGCCAATCTGATGGACGATCCCACAGTAATAGACGTGGATAATGGCCGAACGGATCCAACTCCGGAGCTTCATTTTATTGCAGACCGTGAACGGCTGGCGCGACTTGGTACCAACCTAAATACCATTGCAAGTGCTTTAAGAACACAGACATTAGGTAACCAAGCCGGCTATTTTATCAATGAAGGACGTGAGATCCCTATCGAAGTCAGGACTCAAAAAGAACAACTCACCAGTCGTGAACAGCTCTTTGACCTGGAGGTATTTCAATTTGAGGATCAAAGAATTCCCGTTTCGGCTGTTGGGCAGTTTATACCGGTTCGCGGTGTGGATTCCTTTCAACGCCGAGACCGTGAGACAGTTTTGGACGTAAACATTCAGGTTCAGGGTAATGCCCTGGAATACGAAAGTGTGATCCGGAATTTCATTGAATCTGAGATCATTTTACCGGATGGTTACCGTTACGAATTTACAGGTGGAACTGCAGAAACTCAGCAAGGTCAGTCTGAATTTGGCTTTGCTCTGCTTGCTGCTCTGATTCTGATGTTTATGATCATGGCCTCATTGTTTGAGAATTTCAGGGATCCCTTCGTGATCTGGTTGTGCATTCCCCTCGCTATGTTCGGCGCTCTTGCATTTCTTTACCTGATCGGTGACCCTCTGAGTACCACAGCCAATATTGGTATGTTTATGCTGGTGGGTATCATTGTCAACAACGGAATTGTTCTTGTCGATTACATGCATCTTTACACAAAAGGCATGGAGTATGATTTACTGAACCGTAAGTCAGTGAGCTGGAAGAACATGTTTATTCCGGTATTCTTCTGGAAAGAAAAACCAACGGTCAAGGATTCCAAACTGCTGAAGGAGATCCTGGAAGCCTGCCGAAGAAGAATGCGACCAATTTTGCTGACAGCCATTACCACGATCTGTTCCATGATACCTCTCTCACTTGAGATCGGATCCGGAGCTGAAACATGGTCACCTTTGGCTAAAGCCGTGATCGGGGGGCTGTTGTTTGGCTCCCTATTAACCCTTTTCATCACCCCGGTACTATCCGTTTCTCTTAGTATGACTATCGAATGGTTCAAGGAATTATTCAAAAGCAGGAAAACTGAGGCAGTAAAAGCCTGATTATTAGCATAAACAGATAAAAAATCGCTGTAAATACGTATCGCACATATGGAAATTGGAACTTGTTCTGCCTATACTTGTTTTAAATAACAAAAAGGAGAAATATTATGAGTAGATCATCAGATTTTATTTCAGGAATACTATCAGGAGCACTTGTTGGAGCTGTTTTTGCCCTGCTATATGCACCTGATTCGGGTAAAAATACACGGGATCGTCTTTCCTATAAATTAAGTGAATACTACGATGAGTTGAATGACTTGATCGAAGAGTTGAAAGATGAAAAAGAGACCCTTATTTCAGAAGCCAAAGATAAAGGTGACAAGGTAGTACTTGATGCCAAAGAAAAAGCGGAAGGCCTTATAGCTGAAGCCGAACTACTTCTGGAATCCATCGAAACAGCAAAAGAAAAGTCAGCTAAGAAAAAAGACTGATCCTTTTAATCTATTTTACAAGTTTGAAGTCCCTTGCATTTATTTGTCAGGGACTTTTTTTTTGGATGAATAAACCTGTTTTATTCATCTTATGCTCGTTAAGTTGCTCCATTGCGCGAGGCCTGTCTGCCGGACTAGGTAAGCTCTGCCTCACACTGTTTAACTCTCAAAACCACTCTCTGCTATCCCCCATACAAAGTAATTGATATTAGACCTGCACAGTAATTTCAAAACCTTTCTTAGTAGTTTGAGGCGGAGCCTCTATGGGGCATTGCGGAGCAGAGCGCCAATACCAAAATTAAACTTTGTAGGCCTTAGTATTTCCACCTTGCTTTTTTCCCCGTCATTGGCTAATTCCCGATACCCACTAATCAAGACATTGGGAACATGGAATCACGTAAACAATTTTTGAAAAAATTTGGAGCCGCAGCCGCCGCATTAGGTGCCGGTGCTTTCTTCAGTCCACTTAAAGCCAAAGAGATCGCCAGAGATCTGAAGCAATTTACCGGAACTGCGTCTGATATTGCTCAGAATGAAGATTACTGGGCACGTGTTCAACAGGCATTTACCGTAGACCGTAGCCTCATCAACCTGAACAATGGTGGGGTGAGCCCTTCCCCCGATTTTGTTCAAGCAGCCATGAAAAAGCACCTGGACTTTTCGAATCAGGCTCCCGTTTACAATATGTGGCGAATTCTGGAACCGCGGAGGGAAGGAGTTCGTCAGCGTATCGCACGAAACTTTGGCGTTGATTCCGAAGAGATCGCCCTCACTAGAAATGCCTCCGAAAGCCTTCAGATCTGTCAGTTTGGTTTTGACTTGAAAGCCGGTGATGAAGTCCTGACCACCGATCAGGATTATCCGCGCATGATAAACACATTCTTGCAGCGTGAACGGCGGGATGGGATCACACTTAATCAGATCAGCATTCCGGTTCCCATAGAAGATGATGAAAAGATCGTACGGCTTTTTGAGGAAGCCATTACTCCAAATACAAAACTGATACTGATGTGCCACATTATCAATCTGACCGGACAAATATTGCCTGTCAAGAAAGTGGTACAAATGGCTCGTAAGAAAGGCGTGCCGGTTATAGTGGATGGAGCTCACGCATACGCCCATTTTGATTTCAAGCACGAAGATCTGGATTGTGATTATTACACAAGCAGCCTGCATAAGTGGCTTTTTGCTCCACACGGTACCGGACTTCTGTACGTAAGAAAGAATAAGATCAAAGACCTATGGCCATTAATGGCAGCATCCGAGTCACAGGATGAAGACATTCGCAAGTTTGAGGAGATCGGCACCCATCCTGCTGCAAATTATCTGGCGATCGGGGAAGCCTTAACCTTCCATGAGGGTATCGGTTCAAAACGAAAAGAAGCCCGGCTTAAATACCTGAATGATCTCTGGATAGATGAGATCGTGGATGGCAAGAAAGTGGTATTGCATACAAGTCGGAATCCTAAATATGCTTGTGGAATTGCAACGGTACAGATCAAAGGACTCGAACCCGGTGAACTAAATAGTGCATTGTGGAATGAACATCGAATTATCACCACACCTATTGTTCACGATCAATTCAAGGGCATCAGGGTCACACCAAGTGTTTATACGACCCATGAAGAAATAGCCCGATTTACATCAGCTATGAAAAAACAGATCAACAAAGTTTAAACAAAATGAGATACCTACTTTTATTACTACCCTTATTTTTAACATTCTCCTGCGTTAAAATGGAAACATCCACTCAAACCAAACAGGTCATAAGAACTAATAATGCTCCGGCCCCGGCTTCAGAAGGTGTGTATTCACAGGCCATTGAATCCGGAAATACACTCTACCTCTCAGGTCAGATCGGACTGATTCCTGAAACCCGCGAACTGGCTGGTGATGATCTTGATACACAAACTCATCAAACCCTGAAGAATATTAAAGCAGTTCTCGAAGCTGCCGGTTATTCTATGTCTGACGTGGTGAAAGCACAGGTTTTCCTGGATGATATGAATGACTATGCAGTCTTCAACGAAATTTACACCACCTATTTCACCGAGGATCCACCCGCCCGTGCTGTGGTTGAAGTCAGCCGCATTCCGCTGGATGCCAAAGTTGAGATCATGGTTACCGCAAGCAAATAAACGATATGTCTGATCTGAAAGATTTTATAAACCTGCGCCACACCCTGCATCGCTATCCTGAACTCTGTAAGCAGGAATACGAAACCTCACGCAGGATCTCTGAGTTCATGCGGCAATTTGAACCGGATAAGGAAATTGATGTAGCCGGTACCGGAAAGATGTTCATTTTTGAAGGCGAAAAGTCAGGCGAAACCATTCTCTTTCGCTGTGAACTGGACGGCCTACCTATTCAGGAGCGAGCCCCAAATCTAGCTTATCGATCGGCCCATGAGGGAGTATCCCACCTTTGCGGTCACGATGGCCACATGACCATCATTACCTATCTCAGCAAACTAATCTCAGAAAACCGACCAAAGAAAGGCAAAGTCATCCTACTGTTTCAACCGGCTGAGGAAACAGACCAAGGAGCCAAGGATGTAGTCGAGTCTCCGGAGTTCCATCGGCTCAAACCGGATTATCTATTTGCTCTGCACAACATTCCCGGTGTAAAGAAGAATACCGTTCTGGTAAAAGAAGGAAGTTTTACTGCCGCCTCCTGCGGAATTACGATAAAACTAAAGGGACGAACATCACACGCAGCTGAACCTGAAAAAGGAAATAACCCATACTTTTCTGCCCAAAAGATCTTTGATGAAGTTCAGGCTTTAACCAAGTCTAAAGAAGGGTTTACGGATCATGTCATTTCGACCCTGATCTACATTCGATTGGGTGAGATCTCATTTGGGGTATCACCATCCGATCTTGAAATGGGGATCACCCTGCGTGCTTATGAAAATGATGACCTCGACCTTCTCTGTCAGAAAACAGAATTTTATATCAAAAAACATGCTGATGCACAAGGACTTGAATCTTCTTTCAGCTACGGTGAGGTCTATCCGGCAACCCTTAATAATCGGGATTGCGTGGAAATGGTAAATAAAGCTACAGAATCACTTGGATATGACTTGGTGGAAATGAATTCTCCCAACAGCTGGTCTGAAGATTTTGCTTACTTCACGGCTACCAACAAGGGTGTTCAGTTTGGTTATGGAGCCGGTGAAGATCAGCCAAACCTGCATGATCCTGCATACAATTTCCCGGATGATCTGATCGAACCCGCCGGCAAATTATTTTTTGAGATCTACAAGAACAGATTGCTATAAAGATGTTTTGAGGTCAAGTATTCGTACGGATTTAAACGTAAAATTAATTATTAAATACGTTCATTTATACCATATACGGGTATATTCCCCTATAACTAAAAAAAAGGAGACATTTTATGAAACGACTGATACTATTCTTCTTTGCACTGATCCTTTCAACATCTATTTCACTTGCACAAAGTACGGATGAAGTTGTGGAAGCGATCGTCAAAGAAGCCAACGAAAATTCACAACTCGAATATCTTGCGCACCAACTCACGGATGTGATCGGTCCCCGCCTGGTGGGAACCCCGCAGCAGCAGCATGCACATGACTGGGCAGTGGAGCAATTCAATGAATGGGGCATTTCAGCTGAAAATAAAAAATTTGGAATGTGGCGCGGATGGGAACGAGGCATCACTCACGTTGACCTTATCTCGCCCCGCGTGGTATCTCTGGAGGGGCAACAGCTGGCATGGAGCCCAACTACACCTGAAGGTGGAGTTATTGCTTCTCTGGCGATCCTCCCTACTGTAGAGGATCAAGCTGAGTTTGATGATTGGCTGAAATCCATTGATGGCAAGATCGTTTTGGTATCTCAACCACAGATCACCGGTCGACCTGATTATAATTGGGAGGAATTCGCAACTGAAGAGTCTTTTGAAAAAATGCGTGAAACCCGCCAACAACTAAATGAGGAATGGCGAGAAAACCTGAGCCACATTGGTTATGGCCGGGACCTAAACAGCAAGCTGGAAGAAGCCGGTGCTGTTGCACTGTTTCAATCAAGATGGTCAAACGGTTTTGGCGTGAACAAAATCTTCAGTGCCAACACCGAGAATATCCCGGTTATTGACCTGGCCCTTGAAGACTACGGCATGCTTCACCGTATGGTTGAGTATGGAGATGAGCCACAGGTTCGTGTAAATGCACAATCCAAAGACCTTGGTGATGTTCCTATGTTCAACACCATCGCCACCATTCCGGGCACTGAAAAACCTGATGAGTATATCATTCTTTCCGCCCATTACGATTCATGGGATGGCGGTACCGGTGCCACGGATAATGCAACCGGATCTATAACCATGATGGAAACGGCACGTATTCTAAAGAAACTATATCCTAATCCAAAGAGAACCATCATTGTGGGACTTTGGGGCAGTGAAGAACAGGGACTTAACGGTTCCGGTGCTTTTGTGGAAGACAACCCTGAGATCGTTGACGGCCTGCAGGCTTTGTTCAATCAGGATAACGGAACCGGCCGTGTTGTTCGCATCTCGGGACAAGGCTTCCTTCACGCATACGAGTTTATGCAACGATGGATGGCTGCAGTTCCCCGTGATATCACCCAACATATTGAATCCACTTTCCCCGGAACTCCCGGCGGTGGCGGATCTGATTATGCTTCATTTGTGACGGCAGGTGCTCCGGGATTTTCCCTGAGTTCACTGAGCTGGAGTTACTGGAATTACACATGGCATACCAATCGCGATACTTATGACAAGATCGTGTTTGATGACGTTAGAAATAATGTGATCCTGACGGCTATACTGACCTACATGGCCAGCGAAGACCCGGAAACATTCCCACGTGATAAAGCTGTACTTCCTATGAATCCACGTACCGGTGAGCAGATGATCTGGCCTTCCCCAAGAACGCCTAACCGTGACGGAACTAATAACTAAATAGTTCTATTTAACATTTATTTTATACAAAAAAGCCATCCTGAGAAATCAGGATGGCTTTTTTTGTTTGAATAGTGGTAAGGGAATTTCCCACGACCTCTTTTCTTTACCGACTGTGTGGTCTGCTGCAGCACTTGGTTCGGTCTAATGGGTTTGGCTTACTCCCTGGTAATTACTGCAGGTATATCATTTTCCCTGAAAATGGTATTGAAGCCGGCCACATCCTTAGTGAGAATTGTCTGCATGACACGTTTGCGCTCATTCCATTCCTGCTGTAAATCACTCAGTCGCTGCTTAGTACCTTCAGTTACCGGCGGCACAATACCGTTAATGCTGCTGTAGAGATATAAGAACTGAGCATTTAGCTTGTTAGGAAAGTTTATAACATCCTGGAAGGTTTCCTGTTTGGGCTGAACTACGCTTTCGATCCACGCGGTCACTTTCTCATTAACGGCTTTGCCATTTTCTGCAACCTCTTTACCCATAGCATGGTCTTCTGTGGCTTTAATGAGTCCGCTAATCTGCTCCCGAACGGAGATCATTTCGTTAACTGATTCATGGATCTCATCAGTGGTACTGTAAATTTTCCTAAGAAGACGCTGCTGCTCGTCGTAGCCTTCTGTTACTTCCACACGAGGGTCGGCCATTACTTCAAAGGACTGTTCTGAAATCTGTCCATCTACCGTTAGCCGGGCTGTATACGTGGCGGGACTTACGCGGTAGCCTAAGGTACTACCAAACACAAAATAGCCGGGCACGGTAGTCATTTCAGCGGTACTATAGTTCCAGACAAGTCTGTTCATCCCCTCTTTAATAGACAGCCCTTCAGGAGATTCTCCTGATTCATTTTGCTGGTCATACTTCTCATCATTGCCGAGGGCATAGGTTCTGAGTATCTCACCTTCGCTATTCAGGATATCAAGCCTCACCTCTACTTCCGAAGTATCCGGCTCTTCCTTGAAGGTGTAATAAATTAGCGAGCCGTCCGGTGGATTCTTGCCTTGGTGAAGACCATCACCCTGACTGCCGCCCACCTGGTAGCTGGCGCCCGGTTTAAAGAGGTAGTGATTCGCTTCAACCACCTCTTCGTTGATCTGTTGCACCGGATTCAAATCGTCAAGGATCCAGAAACCACGGCCCTGTGTTGCAGCTACGAGATCATTATTACGGATCTGCAGATCGGTGATAGGTACGGTCGGTAAATTATTCTGAAAAGGCTGCCAATCGTTGCCTCCGTTGAAGGAGATATACATACCCAGTTCAGTTCCGGCGTAAAGCAGGTTTTCCTTCTGTTTATCTTCACGAACCACGCGTACCCAAGATTCCTCGGCGATGCCATCCACTATACGGTCCCAGCTCTGTCCATAGTCTTCAGTTTTATAGATATGCGGGGTAAAGTCGTTGAATTTATATCTGGTGGCTACCACATAGGCGGTGGCCGGATCATGCGGCGATACTTCAATGGAGTTGATCATGGCATCTTTGATGCCATCGGGCGTAACCTCTTGCCAGCTTTGTCCTTCATTGCGGGTCATATGCACCAGTCCGTCATCGGTTCCGGCCCAGAGGGTACCCTGCTCGTGAGGTGATGGCATCAGGTACATAATGGTATGGTAGATCTCACCGCCGGCTGCCTCGTTGGT
Organism: Gracilimonas sp.; assembly: GCA_034520725.1. Classification (GTDB taxonomy): domain Bacteria; phylum Bacteroidota; class Rhodothermia; order Balneolales; family Balneolaceae; genus Gracilimonas. Next base: position 42,334 of record JAXHNH010000025.1, read on the forward strand.
GATGGGTCCGCCGCCCTCTTTAAGATTTTCGGGATCATTTTTTGTAAGGTCAGGACTGATCTCTTCCCAGCTATTGCCGCGATCTTCAGTCTTCAGCACGTGATTGCCCGCATGGTAAATAACAGATGGATCATGCGGGGATGCCACGATAGGCGCATTCCAATTGAAGCGATATTTATGATCTTCAGGATTGGTGCCGAGCCCCAGGTAGGGCACAGCCATGACCAGCTTGTCATTCTCTGTCTCATGGTTATACTCGTTGATAATACCCTGGTAACATCCGCCATAGACCAGTTTTGGATCTTCAGGATCAAATGCCAGATAGGCGCTTTCACATCCGGCCGTTGCATACCAGTCTTTCCAGTCTATGCCTCCGTCAGAGGTGCGGCTAGCAATAACCACAGTACTGTTATCCTGTTGTCCACCGTACACATAATAGGGGAACCGATTATCGGTATTCACCCGGTAAAATTGGGCGGTGGGTTGATTCCGCTGGGTAGACCATGACTTGCCCCCGTTGTAGGAGACGTTGGCTCCCCCATCGTTAGAGTTGATCATTATGTTGTTGTTATCCGGATTGATCCAAAGATCATGGTTGTCGCCGTGCGGAACTTCAATTTCTGTGAGGGTCTCCCCGCCATTGGTGGATTTCATAAATGGGGCATTCATGATATAAACGGTATTCTCATCCTGTGGGTCGGCTTTGATGTGCATGTAATACCACGCCCGCGCCCGAATGACGCGGTCGTCGTTGATCAGCTTCCAGGATTTACCGGCATCATCTGAGCGGTAAAGCCCACCTCTGTCGCCTTTGGCTTCTACAATTGCATATACGCGCTCATTGTTAGCGCGCGAAACATCGATACCGATCTTCCCCATAAGGTCAGGCAGACCTTCAGTCAATTTTTCCCAATTGTCACCTCCATCGGTGGTCTTCCAGATGCTGCTACCCGGGCCGCCGCTGCGCACCTTCCACGGAAAGCGTCGGTGATCCCAAAAAGCAGCATAGATAACTCGTGGGTTGGTCATATCAATACTCATGTCGCTGGCTCCTGTATCCTCATCAATATGAAGCACCAGCTCCCAGTTTTCGCCTCCGTCGTCAGAGCGGTAGATACCTCGCTCTTCATTGGCACCATAGGGACTACCCTGTGCGGCCACATACACCAAATCGGGATTGGAGGGATGTACCTGCACCCTCGAGATCTGTCTGGTATTATCAAGTCCCACATGCGTCCAGGTCTTACCGGAGTCTGTTGATTTGTAGACCCCATCACCGTGAGATGTGGTCACCCCGCGTACTGGAGATTCACCCATGCCCACATAAACTACGTTGGGATCGGATGTTGAAACACCAATGGCTCCCACCGACCCTGTATTGAAAAATCCATCAGAGATGTTATTCCAGGTTTCACCGCCATCAGTTGTTTTCCATACTCCACCACCTGTAGCTCCCATGTAGTAAGTATCGGCATCTCCTATCACGCCGGAGACGGCCGTAACTCTTCCGCCTCGGAAAGGGCCAATATTGCGCCACTCCATAGCTTGATAGAGATCGGTGGCATATTGATAATTTTCTTCGTTATCCTGTGCCTGAGCCTTTTCTGTCTGCAGACCGGTAAAGATAAACAGAACAGCTAGGCAAGCAGCAGCCAAAAATCTGTATCTACAAGATTCTCTATTATTTAAACTATCACTCAACATATACTTGGTAATCATAGTAGGTGGTATCCCTTTTTGAAGTAATTTTAATTAAGTAGTGCAGACTTTGTGATGTCCACGACTCACGATATTAGAAGCTTGGTCAAATAGCATAAAATTGTTAAACATTTCATCTTTCGGTAAAATATTTCTTTCATCCCTAAAATCAAGGCTTAACATTTTTACCCAGTCAGTTTGCTTTATAAGGTTTAATATACTCGGTCAAATAAATCAGTTGCGTAAAGCTTTATTAAATTTTCAAAAAACGCTTTCCAACAAAAAAGCCCCGAACAACTTAATGTTCGGGGCTTCAATTTGTTTGTTAGAAAGCTAACGAGAGGTTAGTCTTTGGCTTCAGCGGTTTCGCTTTCACCGTTTTCACTTCCACCAAGTTCTTCAAATACCTTGGCGATCTCTTCGTCTCCTTCTTCCATATCTTTCTTCGAACCAACCACGATGTCTTCGTAGTCGCGAAGTCCGGTTCCGGCAGGTACTTTATGTCCAACCACCACATTCTCTTTGAGTCCGCGGAGGAAGTCTTTCTTAGCTTCAATAGAAGCCTGAGTAAGTACCTTGGTCGTTTCCTGGAATGAAGCTGCTGATAACCAGCTATCTGTAGAAAGGGCAGCTCTTGTGATACCCAACAGAATTGGCTTGGAAATAGCCGGCTCTGCTTCTCGGGTTTCGAGCTCTTCTTTACTGTCTTTGATCAACTCGTTATTCTGATCACGAACCTGACGACGATCAAGGATGGTACCTTTCTTAAGATCAGAACCACCTTCGTTTGTAACCACAAACTTACCGATCAATTCATCATTACGTTCGTTTACTTCAAATCGGTCAACTTTATCACCTTCCAGGAACATCGTGTCGCCCGGATCGGTGATCTCTACCTTCTGCATCATGGTGCGAACAATAGTCTCAATGTGTTTATCATTGATCTTCACACCCTGTAGTCGGTAAACCTCCTGAATTTCATTCACGAGATACGACTGTACTGCATAAGGACCGAGGATATTCAAAATATCCTGAGCCGGAATGGTACCGTCAGATAGCGGCTGACCTGCTTTCACAAAATCGTTGGACTGAACCAGGATATGCTTACTTAGCGAGATCAGATACTTCTTCTCATCCGTACCATCCTTAGACTTGACGAATACTTCCTGGGAACCACGCTTACGCCCACCCATTTCAACAATACCGTCAATCTCAGTAACAGCGGCAGGTTCACTTGGGGATCGAGCTTCAAACAGCTCAGTAATACGTGGAAGACCAGCAGTAATATCCTTAGACTTGGAAGCCACACGAGGTATCTTGGCGATAACCTGACCGGCTTCAACTTTCTCACCGTCTTCAACCACAATATGAGTTTCTACAGGAAGTGTGGACTCGCGAATGCGATCCTTACTTCCCTTGATCATAATAGTTGGAACCAGTGACCTGTCTTTAGAATCTGTAATAACTTTTTCACGGTGACCGGTTTGAGCATCGGTATCATCAGATGAAGTAATTCCATCAATGATATCCTTGTACTCGATGGTACCGTCAATTTCTGAGAAGATCAAAGCGTTATATGGATCCCACTTACAGAGCACTGCTCCTTTTGGAACCATATCGCCTTCTTCAACCAGCATTTCAGAACCGTAAGGCACGTTATACGTAATGAGAGTAGTACCTTCATCATTGATGATCTTGATCTCACCCGCACGTGAAAGAACCACATTGTGATCCTCTTCACCGTCGTTGTAAACAACAACGCGTACGTTATCAAATTCTACTTTACCTTCAAATTTTGTTTTGTGCTGTGATTCAGCCTCGAGACGAGATGCTGTACCACCAACGTGGAAGGTTCTAAGTGTAAGCTGCGTACCCGGCTCACCAATAGACTGAGCAGCGATAACACCTACAGCTTCACCTTTTTCAACCATAGTTCCACGGGCAAGGTCACGTCCGTAACACTTAGCACACACTCCTCGAGGAGTTTCGCATGTAAGTACTGAACGGATCTCAACATTTTCAATAGAGGTTTCAGCGATCTTACCGGCAACTATTTCGTCGATTACCTGATTTGATTCACAGATCAGTTCATCAGAGATCGGATCGTAAATATCATGCAGTGAAACACGCCCTAAAATACGATCTTCGAGACTTTCAATGATATCCTCATTGTCTTTCAGAGCCGTCATCTTAATTCCACGGAGCGTACCACAATCTCTCTCATTGATGATAACATCCTGAGACACATCAACAAGGCGACGGGTCAGATAACCGGCATCAGCTGTTTTAAGAGCCGTATCAGCCAGACCTTTACGTGCACCGTGAGTAGAGATAAAGTATTCAAGAACCGTCAGTCCCTCTTTGAAAGAAGAAAGGATCGGATTCTCAATAACCTCATTACCCTGCTGCATGGAACTCTTTTGTGGCTTAGCCATCAGACCACGCATACCACCAAGCTGACGGATCTGCTCTTTAGAACCACGAGCCCCCGAGTCAGCCATCATGTAAACCGGGTTAAAGCCATTACGGTCATTTTGAAGAGCCGTAAACAGCGTTTCAGAAACACGGTTGGTTGTGGATGTCCACTTATCAATTACCTGATTATAACGTTCATTATCAGTAATGAAACCCATTTCATATCGGCCCTGAACGTCATTAACTTCGTCCTTGGCTTTAGTAATGAGTTCTTCTTTGGCATCCGGGATGATGATATCATCAAGGCTAAATGAAAGTCCACCAATGGTGGCTTCTTCGTAACCCAGTTTCTTCATGTCATCGAGGAAACCAGCCGTTTTCGCAGTTCCCACTACATCATGAATCTCACCAATTAGATTTCTCAGCTCTTTTTTACCGAGAGTCTTGTTAATGAATGGGATCTCTTCCGGCACGATCTCATTAAAGATCACGCGACCGGTTGAGGTCTTAATTACTTCATTTACTTTTTCACCTTCCTCATTTACAACAGGAATTCGAACGTTGATCTTAGCATGAGCATCAAGTTTACCCTGATCAAATGCCACCAACACTTCTGCCGGTGATGCAAAGGTCTTGCCTTCACCTAAACAGCCATCATCAGGCTTGCTCAAATAATACAGACCCAAGATCATATCCTGAGAAGGAACGGCAATAGGACCACCGTTGGCAGGTGCTAAAATATTATGCGAACCTAACATCAACACGGATGCTTCAATAACAGCATCATGGCTTAATGGAAGGTGAACCGCCATCTGGTCACCGTCAAAGTCAGCGTTAAACGCTGTACATGCAAGCGGGTGCAAGCGGATAGCTTTGTCTTCAATAAGTACCGGCTGGAATGCCTGAATACCTAACCTGTGCAATGTTGGAGCACGGTTAAGGAGTACAGGATGTCCGTCAATAACATTTTCAAGAACTTCCCATACTACGGCATCACGTCGGTCAACTACTTTCTTAGCACTCTTAACCGTTTTCACATAACCGCGTTCAATGAGTCGGCGAATGATGAATGGTTTGTAGAGTTCAACTGCCATTTCTTTAGGCAGACCACATTCGTGCATTTTCAGCTCAGGTCCTACCACAATTACAGAACGGCCTGAATAATCAACACGCTTACCGAGAAGGTTTTGACGGAAACGGCCACTCTTACCTTTCAGCATATCTGAAAGTGATTTGAGCGGACGGTTGTTATTCCGTACAGCGTTTGATTTTCTAGAGTTATCGTAGAGTGAATCAACCGCTTCCTGAAGCATGCGTTTCTCGTTTCGGAGAATCACATCAGGAGCTTTGATATCGATCAATCGTTTCAGACGATTGTTTCGGATGATTACACGACGATAAAGATCGTTAAGATCAGATGTTGCAAATCTACCACCTTCAAGAGGTACCAATGGACGGAGTTCCGGTGGTATAACCGGGATCACGCTTTGTACCATCCACTCAGGGCGGTTTTCAGTGTGCTTATTTGCAGCACGGAAAGATTCAATTACCTGAAGACGCTTCAGTTTTTTCTTCTTACGCATTTGTGAAGTTTCATTCTTCACTTCATAGCGCAATTGATAAGCAAGTTCATCAAGATCAAGATCACTTAGGAGTGCTTCAAGAGCATCGGCTCCTTCTTTAACGATGAATTTGTCATCATCGTCGTCATCAAGTTCCTGATTTTCTTCCGGAAGCTGCTCCAAAATATCCCATTTTTCTTCCTCAGAGATCATATCTCCCTGTGCGTAACCTAGGTCACGCGCTACACCGGGATTGATGATCACGAAGGTCTCATAATAGACGATCTTATCCAGATTCTTGGATGATGTCCCTATAAGATATGCGATCTTGTTAGGAAGTGATTTGAAATACCAGATATGTACAACAGGAACGGTAAGGGTAATATGCCCCATTCGCTCACGACGTACTGCTTTTCGGGTAACTTCCACACCGCAACGGTCGCAGATGATACCTTTATAGCGAATACGCTTGTACTTACCGCAATGGCATTCGTAATCTTTCACCGGACCGAAGATCTTTTCGCAGAAAAGACCGTCCATTTCCGGTTTGAATGTTCTGTAGTTTATAGTCTCAGGAGTCAAGACTTCGCCGTGAGAACGAGATAAAATCGTCTCAGCGGAAGCAAGGGATACCCCAATGCTACCGAAGTCTTTCGTGACTGTTAATGTCTTAGTTACTGGCAAGGATGTTCCTCCAAATTATTAACAGTGAAATTATTCAATATGCATTTCAAGGCCGAGACCCATAAGCTCTCGTAATAATACCTTGAATGATTCGGGCACGTCACCATCGGGCAGGTTCTCACCTTTTACGATAGCTTCATATACTTTAGAGCGCCCTTTAACGTCATCACTTTTTACAGTGAGCATTTCTTTCAGGATGCTGGATGCACCATAAGCGTACAGTGCCCACACCTCCATCTCACCAAGTCGCTGACCACCAAACTGAGCTTTACCACCCAATGGCTGCTGCGTAATCAATGAGTATGGACCAATAGAACGGGCATGCATCTTGTCCTGAATCAAGTGATTCAGTTTCAGCATGTAGATGTATCCTACTGTGGTCTTCTGTGCAAAAGGCTCACCTGTGCGACCGTCATACAACTTAACGCGGCCATCTTCAGGTAGTCCAGCATCTCTTAGTTTCTCACGAACTTCATCCATGGAAGCACCGTCGAAGATAGGTGATGCAAAAGTCACACCCATTTTCTTAGCTGCCCATCCGAGAATGGTTTCGTAGATCTGTCCAAGGTTCATACGTGATGGTACACCAAGTGGATTCAGACAGATGTCAACAGGAGTTCCGTCTTCCATGAACGGCATATCTTCCTGTGGTACGATCTTGGCAACAACACCTTTGTTACCGTGACGACCGGCCATCTTATCACCAACTTTCAGCTTACGTTTCTTAGCAACATAAACCTTGGCTTTCTGGATGATTCCCGGTGGTAACTCATCTCCAACTTGAATAGCGAACTTACGACGTTTGGCTTCAGTGTCGATCTCGCGACGAAGTTCACGGTAGTTGGCAAACAGTTTTTTAACAAGCTTAACCAATTCACCATCTGTTGCCCAGTCAATATTCTCATTGATGTTAACCGGATCCAGCTCTTCAAATACAGATTTTTTGTATTTCTCGCCTTTCGGTATCAACTCTACATGACTGTAGTTGTAAACACCCGGAGACGTTTTATCACGAAGTAGTGAGTACATCTTATCAGCCCATTGCTGATTCAATTCGGCTACTTTTTGTGAATGACGTTCTTCTTCCTGCTCAACGCGTTTCTTCTCTTCTTTACGAGAGATCAATTCATCGCGCTTGCGGCTAAAGAGTTTGGTATCAATTACAGTACCTTCAACACTTGGCGGTACTTTCAGAGATGCATCTTTAACATCACCGGCTTTATCACCGAAGATCGCTCTCAGTAGTTTTTCTTCCGGAGTAGGATCTGTTTCTCCTTTCGGAGTGATCTTACCTACCAGAATATCACCGTGTTCGATCTTGGCACCGATTCGAATGATTCCACGCTCATCAAGATCAGCAGTGGCTTCTTCACTCACGTTTGGAATTTCACGCGTCAGTTCTTCTTCACCACGCTTGGTGTCCCGAACCTGTTGCTCAAATTCTGTTACGTGAATGGATGTGTAAATATCATCCTGTACAATTCTTTCACTTACAACAATGGCATCCTCAAAGTTGTAACCTCTCCACGGCATAAATGCCACAAGCAGGTTACGCCCCAAGGCAAGCTCACCTTTGTCAGTAGAACAACCATCAGCTAGAGCCTGTCCGGCTTTCACTTTGTCTCCGATCTTCACAACAGGTCGTTGATTGATCGTGGTATCCTGGTTGGTTCTTACAAATTTAGTCAGATCATACGTTTTAACACCGCCATCGAAGTAGCAATTTTGCTCATCTTCGGTACGATCGTACTTAACTCTGATCTCATTTGCACTTACATATACGACTTCACCATCAGCATCTGCTGTAATGATAGCACGTGAGTCACGAGCTGCGCGTTGCTCAAGTCCGGTTCCAACCACTGGGGCTTCAGGTCGTAACAATGGTACGGCCTGACGCTGCATGTTAGAACCCATCAGGGCACGGTTAGCATCATCGTGTTCAATAAATGGAATCAACGCTGCAGCCAGAGATGTAATCTGGTTAGTGGCAACGTCCATATATTCAATCTCTTCCGGCTTCACACGCAGGTAGTTACCTTCACGTGTTCTTGAGAAGATAGCATCTGTTTCAAACATGCCTTTGTCATTGATCTCGGCATTAGCCTGTGCAATAACCGTTTCATCTTCCTGTTCAGCCGCAAGATATTCAACATCTTTTGTAACCTTACCTTCTTTCACTTTACGGTAAGGAGTCTCTATAAATCCAAAGTCATTTACCTTGGCATGAACACACAATGAGGAGATCAAACCAATGTTTGGACCCTCAGGGGTTTCAATTGGGCAAAGTCGACCATAGTGAGTATAGTGAACATCACGAACCTCAAAACCGGCTCGCTCACGTGTCAAACCACCAGGTCCCAAAGCTGACATACGTCGCTTGTGAGTCAACTCAGCAATTGGATTCGTTTGATCCATGAACTGAGATAACTGGTTTGTCCCAAAGAATGTGTTTATCACACTTGAGATAGTCCGTGCGTTAACAAGATCTTGTGGCGTTAACTGCTCAGCATCGCGAGAATTCATTCTTTCGCGGATGGTACGTGCCATTCGGGCAAGACCAATTGCGAACTGTTGACCTAACTGTTCACCAACGGTACGAACACGTCTGTTACTTAAGTGATCAATATCATCTACCTGAGACTTCATGTTCTTCAGGCGGATAACTTCTGTCACGATCGCAACGATATCTTCTTTAGTCAGATATTGAAGCGTGTTTTCCTGATCAAGTTTCAAACGCTTGTTCAATCGGTAACGACCAACTTCTCCAAGGTCATATTTCTTATCACTGAAGAACAGTCTCTCCAGGATAGAACGAGCAGTTTCAGGATCCGGCATTTCACCTGATCTGATCTGCTGGTAGATCTCACCAAGAGCAGAAGATTCATCATAAGTAGGATCCTTACGAAGAGTGTTCATCATAACAGAACGCTCAGATTCTTCAGCTGTGATTTTTTGCACAAGAACCTTTTCAACATCAGCGTCTTTCAGCGAACCGTAATCATCTTCAGTCAATTCATGATCACGTTCAAAGATGATCTGACGATTCAGGGCTTCTGTTACCTCTCCTGTTTCATCATCAACCACTTCTTCCATGCTTTCTACAACAATGTTCTCGGCCAGTCTTTTACCAACCAGTTTTTTGTTATAGTCTGCTTTAGAACCAAATTTGATATGTTCTGAAAGCTCAAATAAGCTTAACAATTCAATATCAGATGAGTAACCAAGAGCTCTTAACAGGGTTGTAGCAGGAACCTTTTTCTTACGATCGATATAAGCCCACAATACATCTCTAATGTCGGTTGTGAACTCGATCCATGATCCTTTAAAAGGAATCACTCGTGCAGAGTAAAGTTGTGTTCCGTTGGGGTGAACATTCTGTCCAAAGAATACACCCGGTGATCTATGTAACTGACTAACGATTACTCGCTCAGCACCATTTACAATGAATGTACCACGATTGGTCATCCATGGAAGGTCTCCTAAGAAAACCTCCTGTTCAATGGTTTCACTGGCTTCATCGCTGTCATCAACAGATGAAAGTCTTAATTTTGCTTTTAACGGAACTGAATAAGTCAGACCACGATCCTGACACTCAGCTTCAGTATAACGTGGAACATCTACATTGTAATATAGAAATTCGAGAATATGTGTTTCACGACTATCCTGAATTGGAAAATTTTCATTGAATATTCGTTGCAAGCCTTGATCTGCTCTTTCGTTCGGAGCAATATCAAGTTGTACGAATTTTTCAAATGACTCTAACTGAATATCCAGAAAATCCGGATAATCCAGCACATGTTTGGTTTTTCCAAACGATAGGCGTTCCGTGTTGGGAATAGTTTGCATCTTCTTGCTCAAAAGGAACCTCTCCTCTTAGATTGAAGGTAATTTATACGGGCATACCCCAAGTATATTGGGGTCGATTATTTTAGACGCCAATAGCCAATACCGATTTAACGGCATTGGCTAATAACGAATTTATAAGTATGAGTTACTTAAGCTCTACTTCGGCACCAGCTTCTTCAAGCTTGGATTTGATCTCTTCTGCTTCATCTTTAGAAACAGCTTCTTTAACAGCGCCAGGAGCTCCGTCAACAAGTCCTTTAGCTTCTTTCAAGCCAAGACCGGTGATACCGCGTACTTCTTTGATTACGGCAATTTTCTTTGCACCAGCACTCTTCAGAATTACGTCAAACTCAGTTTGCTCTTCTCCACCACCGGCTTCTCCGCCAGCTGCAGGTCCAGCTACTGCAACAGCAGCTTGAGCAGGTTTGATATCGTATTCTTCTTCAAGAATAGTTGCAAGTTCGTTTGCTTCTTTGATAGTTAGGTTGACAAGCTGTTCAGCTAAATCTTTAACGTCAGCCATTTTATTTCTCCAGTTGTTTTAAATAAAAAAATTCTAGTTGATAAATAAGGGTTATTCTTCGCCTTTTTCAGCGATGGTGTTAATAGCACCGACAAGGTTAGATCCTTGTGAGTTAAGTGCACCAACTACGTTTGATAGAGGTGACATTAACAGACCAAGGATGTCTCCAATAATCTCGTTCTTAGACTTCATAGCTGCCAGAACGTCCAGTTTATCCTCGCTGTAGAAATCACCATCTACAATTGCGGCTTTAAACTGTGGTTTATTGTGCTCCTTGATAAAATCTTTCAATACCTTGGCAGGTGCAGATAATTCTTCTTCTACAAAAGCAAAAGCATTCTGCTCAACCAAAGAAGGTATGATTTCATCATATCCACCAACCTTCTCCATTGCGAGTTTCATTAGCTTGTTTTTGTATACTTTGAAGCGAATATCTCCCTTACGAAATGCACCACGCAGTTCATTAACTTCAGGTACCGACATTCCGGAATAATTAGTGATATACAATAGCACTTGAGTTTTCCAGTTTTTCGGCAATTTCGTCTAAAACTGCTTGCTTTTCTGCAGTAGGCATAATTTAATTCCTCCTATTATAGGGATGTTACTGCGGTTCTGCTTAACGGGATGCTTGGTCCCATAGTACTGCTCATGAAAACACTTTTCACATACAGTCCTTTTGCGGAAGCCGGCCTTAAGCTCATTACAGTCCGAAAGAATGCTTCTGTATTTTCTTTCAGATCGCTTGCGCTAAAACTAACTTTACCAACAGATGTATGAAGGATTCCGGCTTTATCAACACGGAAATCGATCTGTCCGGCCTTAACTGTTTTAACAGCTTCAGCCACATCCATTGTTACGGTTCCACTTTTAGGGTTAGGCATCAGTCCGCGGGGCCCTAAAAAGCGCCCAAGCTTACCGAGTTTACCCATTACGTCAGGTGTCGCGATAATAACGTCTATATCGGTCCACCCTTCTTCAATTTTTTCGATGTAATCATCAAGACCAACATGGTCGGCACCGGCTTCTCTGGCTTCATCTTGTTTGGCTTCATTTACGAGAGCCAACACGCGAACTTCTTTACCCGTACCGTGAGGTAAACTCACTGTACCGCGGACCATTTGGTCTGCATGTCTCGGGTCAACACCTAAACGGATATCAATATCCACTGAGGCATCAAAGTTAGCGTTAGATGTTTTTTTAACCAGATCGCACGCTTCTTCCAAAGTATACTCTACTTCGGGGTTCACGAGTGCCACAGCCTGTTGATATTTCTTTCCTCTTTTTGCCATGATCACAATTCCTTACTTTTCGCGATTTACTCTAAGACCCATACTGCGAGCCGTTCCTGCAATCATTTCCGCACCAGCTTCGACGTCAAACGCATTTAAGTCTTCCATCTTTTCTTGTGCAATGTCTTTGCATTGGCTCCAGGTTACCGTACCTACTTTGTTTCGGTTTGGTTCGCCTGATCCGGACTTGATTTTCGCTGCTTTCTTGAGAAGCACAGGTGCTGGTGGAGTCTTTGTTTTAAATGTAAAAGACTTATCAGCATAAACCGTGATCTCAACAGGAACAACAGTTCCGGCCTTGTCCTGAGTCTTAGCGTTAAAGGCTTTACAAAACTCCATTATATTGATTCCTGCCTGACCGAGTGCCGGTCCAACAGGTGGTGCAGGGTTTGCCTGCCCCCCAACAATCTGAAGCTTCAGGATGTTCTCAACTTTTTTAGCCATGGATTCTCAGGATCCTATAATTAATAACTTCTGTTTATTTGTGCGTAATAGCTAGTGTGCATCAACTAGGTTCTTTATGTAGCCGATTCAACTTGATTAACATCAACTTCCACCGGAGTTTTACGGCCAAATATACTAACCATAACTCTCAGCTTAAGTTTTTCAGGATTTACTTCCTGAACGGTTCCGTCAAAATCTTTGAACGGTCCGGATATCACTTTAACCAGGTCTCCTTCACTATACGGAATTTCAATATTCCGCATTTCATCGCCACTGTCTCTCACTCTGCCAATGATGCGTTTGACTTCGTGTTCCTTAAGTGGCTTAGGCACCGTTTCATTTTTACCTACCTTCAAAAAACCAAGACAGGACGGTGCGGACTGTATTAAATTGTTTACTTCTTCATCATAATGAGTATTCAAAAGGATATAACCCGGAAAGAAGTTTTTCTCTCGGGTGCGTTTCTTTCCTGACCTGATCTCTACAACTGTCTCTGTAGGAATAAGAACTTCCTTGATCTTATCTTCAAGTCCTTGATCTTCGATCTCTCGTTCTAGAAACTCTTTAACCTTTTTTTCATGACTAGAAAAGCAGCGTACTACATACCAGTCATGTTCTTGTTCTTTACTCATTAGTTATAAATAGCTTCTAATATGGTGCTGTAAACTTGATCTACACCAAAAATGAAAACTGATATAATGATTGAAAAAACAACAACAATGATCGTGTTGTCAATCAATTCCTTTTGCGTTGGCCAAGATACTTTCTTGAACTCCTGAACAACACCATCGAAAAAATTAGTAATCTTACTCATATAATTATTCTTGTTTGCACGGGTGGAGAGGCTCGAACTCCCGACACCTGGTTTTGGAGACCAGTGCTCTGCCAACTGAGCTACACCCGTGTAAAGTGCACAAGAGCAGTTATCATAATAACCACTCTTTGCACTGGTCAAAGTTCAGGTCGACTAACTTAGTCTAAGATTTTAGTTACCACGCCGGCACCGACTGTTCGGCCACCTTCGCGTATCGCAAATCGCAATCCTTCTTCCATCGCTACCGGCTGGATCAGGGTTACGTTTAATTTCACATTATCTCCAGGCATTACCATCTCCACAGCGTCCGGAAGCTCACACGAGCCGGTCACGTCAGTCGTTCTGAAATAGAACTGCGGGCGGTAGCCTTTGAAGAATGGCGTGTGACGGCCTCCTTCATCCTTACTCAATACATAGACCTCGCATTCAAACTTCTTGTGCGGGGTAATTGAGCCCGGCTTACACAGCACCATTCCGCGCTGCAGCTGCTCTTTGTTAATTCCACGGAGCAGAATACCGGCGTTATCTCCGGCCTGTCCCTGGTCGAGCATACGACGGAACATTTCAATACCGGTTACTACGGTCTTCATAGGCTCTTCAACGATACCTACAATCTCAATTTCATCATTCAGCTTCAGCACGCCACGCTCAATACGTCCCGTTGCTACCGTTCCACGACCGGTGATAGAGAATACATCCTCTACCGGCATCAGGAAGGGCTTGTCAACATCACGCTCGGGCGTCGGAATCGTCTCATCCACGGCCTTCATCAGCTCGATAATACTTTCTTCGTGCTCGGCTTCCCCGTTCAGCGCGCCCAGGGCTGATCCCTGGATCACAGGAATATTGTCGCCATCAAATTCGTAAGATGATAACAGCTCGCGCACTTCCAGCTCTACCAGTTCCAGCAGCTCTTCATCGTCTACCAGATCCACCTTGTTCATAAACACCACGATCTGTGGCACGCCAACCTGGCGGGCTAGCAGAATGTGCTCGCGTGTCTGTGGCATTGGGCCGTCAGTGGCAGCAACCACCAAAATAGCACCGTCCATCTGCGCGGCACCGGTTACCATGTTCTTCACATAATCAGCGTGACCCGGGCAATCCACGTGGGCATAGTGACGGGCATCGGTTTCGTACTCAACATGAGCCGTTGCAATCGTAATACCGCGCTCACGCTCTTCCGGCGCATTGTCGATATCCGCAAATTGCTTCGCGACTCCACCGTACGTCTTTGCCATAACGGTCGTGATCGCTGCCGTCAATGTCGTTTTTCCGTGATCTACGTGGCCTATCGTGCCTACGTTTACGTGGGGCTTATTCCGTTGAAAGGTCTCTTTTGCCATGATTAAGCTATTTTGTTATGTAATTGTTTAAAATATGTCCAAAAATTTATGCCCTGAGCCGATAGTCGGAATTGAACCGACGACCCCTTCCTTACCATGGAAGTGCTCTACCCCTGAGCTATATCGGCGTAGTTATTGAGCGAGCGACCGGAATCGAACCGGCAACATTCACCTTGGAAGGGTGACGCTCTACCAATTGAGCTACGCTCGCTTACGCGTGGGGGGAGCAGGATTCGAACCTGCGAAGTCTTACGACAACAGATTTACAGTCTGCCCCAGTTGGCCGCTTTGGTATCCCCCCAATCAATATGTCAAGATCGCTGTGAGCCAGTGACCGGATTCGAACCGATGACCGACGGTTTACAAAACCGTTGCTCTACCAACTGAGCTACACTGGCTTTTCGCGAAAGACTTAAAAATTAAGCATGATTGGATTGATTGTCAATACAGTTTACTAAAAACTTTTAACTCTTTTTTGAGTCACCCCGCTTCCTCTTATAGTAGAATTCAAAATAAAGCTTAACCGAAACCACAACAACAATTAATAGTAAAATTACTTTGCCATAATTG
Organism: Gracilimonas sp.; assembly: GCA_034520725.1. GTDB lineage: Bacteria > Bacteroidota > Rhodothermia > Balneolales > Balneolaceae > Gracilimonas. The sequence continues at coordinate 57,525 of JAXHNH010000025.1, forward strand.
GATAAGTATTCACCGATTATTTTCCAGTTATCACGGATAACCCACCCCATACCTATAAGCAGAGCGTTCCATAGCATTGAACTCACTAAAGAACTAACAGTCGTTCTAATCAAATGGAGGTGAGACATACCGGCTGTTAGCGAAATAACGGATCTGGTCCCAGCCAAAAATCTGTTAGCAAGAATCACTCCCTGCCCCCACCTGCCCATCCACTTTTTGCCTCTTTTAAAATACTTATAATCGATAAACCTGAGCAGCAAATGGTCGTCTCTGTTTTCTTCTATTTGAACTCCCCACTTATGGCCAAGCCAGTACATAGTCATAAATCCAAGCACAGATGCAACAACGGTAACGCTCCATAATGGAACAATGGCTATGACACTTTCCGCCGCCAGATATCCACCAAAAGCTACGATCACATCACCAGGCATAGGGGGAATTAGATTTTCGATGTAGGCAATTCCAAAAAGGATCAGGTAAATACCCAAAGGCGGAACCAAACTGGTCCACTCAACAATACTTTGTATGATCTGATCTGCCATTCCTATTCAATCTTTAACTAACAGGATTACACATTGCGAAACCATCCCTTCTTCCCGACCGACAAATCCCATTTTTTCTGAGGTAGTGGCTTTTACTGAAATGTTTTCAGGTACCGTATCTAATATCTCAGAGATCCTCAACCTTATACTATTGATATGTGGGTTGAGTTTCGGTCTTTCTGCAATCACCGTTGCATCAAGGTTTCCAATGCAATAGCCTTTTTCCAATGCCATTGCATAACAATGCTTCAATAATTCAATGCTGTCTGCATTTTTATACTTCGGATCGTCATCAGGGAAATGAGACCCAATATCTCCCAAAGCCAAAGCTCCTAAAATGGCATCTGTTATGGCATGAAGGAGAACATCTGCATCTGAATGACCATCAAGTCCTTTTTTATATGGGATCTCGATACCACCCAGCAATAACTTCCTTCCTTCAATAAAACGATGGACATCATAACCATACCCGATGCGAATATTATTCATGATGCATCCTCAATTATTTGTTCAGTCACCTTAAGGTCGATAGGATATGTGATCTTAAAATTATTCACTCCACCTTCTACCACTTTTACTTTTACACCGGTATTTTCAACCAGGGAACTATCATCTGTTCCGGTAAAACCTTCTTTAATTGCTTTTTCATAAGCTTCGATCAAGATCTCCCTTTTAAAGACCTGGGGAGTCTGAATCTGCCAAAGCACTGAACGGTCCGGTGTCGATTCAACAAAGTATTCTTTATTGACCTTTTTTATGGTATCTCTGACAGGCACACCCAAAACTGCCGCACCGGTTTCATTTGCAGCCTCGATGCATCCCATGATCTGTTCAGTCTCAACAAAAGGTCTTACGGCATCATGAACTGCAATCAGATCTGTTTTTTGATCTACAGTTTTTAAGGCATTGTATATAGAATTCTGTCTTTCTTTACCTCCTTCGACCACTGAAAATTGCAGATCGGGTAGAGCATAGTCTGATATCAGTTCTTCAACCAGGGATACACTCTGAGCTGAGGCGACTACGATGACCTGCCTCAACCCAGGAATATCGATGAACTTTTCGATAGTGTGCTGCAAGATCGTCTTGCCGTCTATCTCAATAAATGGCTTGGGAACTTCCGTCCCCAAACGCACACCCGACCCTGCCGCCGGTATTATTAGCGACAGCGAAGTCATTTACAGAATCAGCATTGCGTCACCGAAGGCAAACATTCGGTAATTCTCTTTTTTAGCCTCTTCATAAGCTTCCATTAGGAAGTCATAACCGGCAAAAGCAGCTGCAAGCATCAATCGGGTAGATTCAGGCTGATGAAAATTAATGATCAATCCTTCGGTGATCTTAAAGTTGTAAGGAGGATAAATGAATTTATCTGTCCATCCGGTTCCTGCCTTAGACATTCCACTCGCCATCACACTGGTTTCAATAGTCCGCGTTGGACTTGATCCGATCGTAATTACACGATTCTTTTTCTTCTTGAGTGTCTCGTTGATCTTATCTGACGTTTCTTTTGAAATAAAGTAGTTATCAGAATCCATTCTGTGCTTGGTCAGATCTTCAACTTCAACATTTCTGAAGATCCCCCAACCGATATGAAGGGTAGTTGGCAGAAATTCCACTCCTTTCTTTTTGATCTTCTCTACCAATTCAGGAGTAAAGTGCATTGCTGCTGCAGGAGCTGCAACGGCACCACGTTCTGTGGCAAAAATAGTTTGATACCTTTCTTTGTCTGCCTCAACCGGCTCTCTTTTGATGTAAGGTGGAAGTGGCATTTTTCCAAGCTCATCAAGCCTGTCATACAAGTCCTGATTTGCACCTTCGTAAAGGAAACGAATGGTTCGTCCGCGTGATGTAGTATTATCCACAACTTCGGCCATCAGTTCTTCGTCCTCTTCGCCAAAGTATAGCTTATTACCGATACGTATCTTACGCGCCGGTTCAACCAATACATCCCAAAGCATATTCTCAGGCATCAGTTCTCTAAGGAGAAAAACCTCTATATCCGCTTCAGTCTTTTCTTTCTTTCCTTCCAACCTGGCTGGAAATACCTTGGTGTTATTATACACCATTACATCACCTTTGTTGATGTACTTATGGATTTCTGAAAAGGTTGTGTGTTCTATTGTTTTTTCCTCTCTATTCAGAACCATCAGCCTGGCTGAGTCTCTTTTCTCAAGTGGTTCTTCAGGAATGTTAAAGTCGTCAGTCTCAAATTTAAAATCGGTGAGCTTCATCTAGATCTTTATCTGTTTTCAGTGCTGTTGCAAAGTTGGACAAGATATACTTTTTTTAGTGGGATTTCAATCAATACCCTTTTACAGTAGTGTTTATTATTAAAACCCAATTCGTTATACTTATACAAGAAAAGAATTGCTCTAACGTTGATCAACAAATTAGTGAGCACTATTATGAAAAAATTATTTTTTGCGACTTTTATTATTGGAATTCTATTAAGCACTCAACTGTCAGCCCAATTACGTCAGGATCTATCCAGGTCTTATGAATTTTCAGGACCTATAATCAACTCTAATGCTCCTACCGTTCAAACTTGGCTGAATAATTTTTTCCAGAACAAAGTGTCCATGAGCCACTCATACGCAATGAATTTCGGCTCAGTTGGCGGAAGTTATCAGAATGTGAATTCTTACACCAACACCGTTAACATCATGTTCTCGGATAATCTGACCGGACGTGTTGACGTGTCTTTTCTTCATTCGCCTTTTGGTGGGTCTGACCTTGTGAATACCAATAATAATTTAAATGGGGAGATCCTTATCCGAAACGCTGAGCTAAATTATAAGATCAGCGATAACGCACACATAAGATTACAGTACCAGCAATTACCGCGAGGTTATGGTTATTTCAATAGCGGGTATGGAATGTTTGACAGAGGTTTTGGCATGAATGGCTACGACCGTTTTAATCCTTGGTACTAGTACTTTTCTAATTAATGACAGAAAAAGACGACAAGCAATCATCCGGTACCAACGAACTTTATCTGAATGCTGCAATAGGATTTTTGAGTGTCCTGTTGCTGGTTCTAGCTATTTCACTATTTACCAGGATCATTTACCCAAGAATATTCAACGAGAGATCTGAAGCACAAGCTGAACTCATCAGTGACATTATTCAAATTGAAGTGTTGAATGGATGTGGAGTCCCCGGCATTGCTAATGCTTATACCGGTTTATTACGCTCAAATGGTTTTGATGTAGTTGAAACCGGAAATTTTGAAACCTTCGATTTGCAGGAAACCATTGTGATCTCAAGAAGCGGTGTAATGGACAACGCCTATAGGGTAGCAAACGCACTGGGTATTTCAGAACAAAATGTAATAAGAGAGTCGTCTCCGGATTTCTATCTGGATGTAAGCGTCGTTATAGGCCACGATTATGAAAAATTAAATACAGATTAATACTATATGACAGATATCAAGCAACAAAGTAAACAACAATTTGAAAATACCTATTCTGATGAGGTTCCTGATTCACAGGAAATGGTTGAGATCATCACTGAGGCTTTATTAAGCCGAAAAGGTAAAGACATCACTCTACTAGATGTTTCTGAACTTACCACACTGACTGATTTTTTTGTGGTCTGCCACGGTACATCGGATGTACAGATCAAAGCTTTGGCTGATGCAGTTGAAGAAGATATGCTTGAGAAGAGCGGAGAAAAAGCCTGGAAGAAAGAAGGACTTCAGGGACGTTCATGGGTTATACTGGATTTTGTGAATATTGTGGTACACATAATGAGTAAAGAGAAAAGAGATTTTTACGGTATTGAACGCATGTGGAATGATGCCAAGATCACTCACATAAAAAACGAAGATCAATAGGTAGCGTTGGATCAGAATAAACCAAAAATATTGATCACCGAATCGATCCCTGACACAGTTATCGAATACCTAAAGCAGTACGGGGATGTCACGATTGGTGAAAAAGGGCACTTCCAGTCTGAGGAAAATCTGCTTTCTGAGATCGATAAATATGATGCTTTGCTCTGCATGTTGTCTGTTCCAGTAACTGAAAGGGTACTAAAAAAAGGAAAGAACCTGAAGATCGTGGCAAATTTTGCTGTGGGGTATGATAACATTGATGCGCAAACAGCTCATTCGCTAGGAATAAAAGTTGCCAACACCCCTGATGTTTTAACTGAAGCCTGCGGCGATTATGCTATGGGCCTATTGCTTGCCCTTTCACGAAAGCTAAAGAAGGCGGAGGAATATCTGCGTAATGGAAATTTTAACGGATGGGAACCTCTCGGTTTTTTGGGAATGGAACTCCGCGACAGAAATCTGGGCATCATAGGTATGGGGCGGATCGGTCAAGCTTTTGCTCATCGTGCCAGAGCATTTGGGATGAACATACTCTATCACAATCGCAGCCGATTAGACTCAGACATAGAAAGTGAATTAGGCGCCAAATATATTAATGACCCCACCACACTTGCTGAAAAAAGTGATGTGATAAGCCTGAACTGTCCACTTACAGAAAGCACTCATCACCTCGTCGATGTTGACTTTCTGACGCACATGCCAGAACATGCTCTGCTAATCAATATTTCCCGTGGTGCAGTTATCGATGAAGCCTCCTTGGCTGAAGCCCTCCATAATAAGATCATTGCCGGTGCAGCACTTGATGTATTTGAAAAGGAACCGGAAGTACATCCCAGACTTTTGACAGCGCCCAACACAATGTTACTACCTCATATTGCCAGCGCTACCCATAGCACACGTGAGGATATTGGAATGTTAGCTGCCAATGCCATCGTATCAGTTTTAAATGGCAAGGACGACAGTGATATCCAAAACTTGATTACACCTTAATTTACGCTCATATTGATTTATGGGCATATCAGGACTTACATATATTCCGGGCCGAAAGATAAAGATCCTCGCTTTTCTACTGATCTTAACTTCAGTTGCATATGGTATTTTCGAACTATGGGTTAATCCGGTCAATCTAGATAACATCAGCGAGAACATTACTCAGGAATCTGTCAGTGAAGCGGTTGATAACTTCAACTCATACCAAAGCAACTTTAGATCAGAAAATCAGCAGCTGACTCAGGATTTGGTCAATTCACTTGGGACTTCTGAATTTCCATCATTATTTACTAAACTTGATAACCTTGAACGGTTCTGGGGATTATCCGTATTCAAGGATACTTCCCTAATTGCCTGGACTGAATTTGGAGTTGAGAAGTTTCCGAATTTGAAAAATAACCTCCAGAATTTCCCACATATACGTCTTGGGAGGGATAATAATGTCACTTACCTGGAATACATTAACAGGATACGGATCACAGAACAGGATTCGGTTGTTCCATATTACCTGATCAGCAGAAGTAAAATTCAACAATCCAACCTGCTATCCATTGGAAACAGTTCTGAACTTGATCCTTCAGAACTTTTTGGACCTGAAAATGAATATCCTGTGCGATTCAGTTTTTTTGAATCACCGCCTATTGACATAAACTTCAGTCAGCCATTATATCTTAACGATGCGGATTCCATTGGCCTTGCCTATACATTACTTACAGACCGCCAAACTTTTATCTCTTCCCAAAAACAGCGCCATTTTCTCTATCGAGCAGGATTTTGGGCAACAATCATGCTTTTTACAACACTCTTCCTGATTGCGGTATCTGAAAATTTGCGTTTCTGGGGCTCATTCTTTTTGAAGCTGTTTGCCGTACTCATTGCCTGGATATTTTTTGTGAACATAGATGTCAATACAGATTGGCTGGAGTTCATGGGTTTACAGACAGAGGTTTCAAGTGGTAACCTAAACCTCTTGTTCAAATATACTGTACACTCATTTTTTATGCTTTTACTATCTATAGTAGCTTTTAAAGCACTTGCCATCGGTTCAATTGAGATGCAGCTTTCATCCTCATTTATTCAAATCATTGCTGCCATCTTATCCGGGCTACTGAGTACACTTCTTCTATTTTTTATTTATAACGAGGCATTTCAAACCATCCTTTACACGACTATACCGGTCCTCGATCTAGAGGTATTTCCCGAACTTTCTACCTTAATCTTTTATGTAGCCACCGGAATCCTGGCTGTCTCGTCAACTCTCATGATAGGATTGATAGGCTGGTTTGTAATCAGGTTAAATGACAAGAGAACGGTCGTAATTTTACTATCGCTGGCGATAGGGTACGCTTCCGGATTATTTATTTTATCCGCTTCCACCATTTTTGAACTTCATATCAATGCACTGATAATCATCTCTAGTTGCATATTTGGGACTGTTCTAATTTTTCTTTTTCAATCTGCCAAGGATCCCCTATTGTTGATAAAAATATCACAATTAAGATTGTATTTACTCATTGGCTTCATCGCGGTAGGAGTCAGTTATATTGCCGTCTACCGAGGTTATTCTGAAAGACTTCAGGGCGAAATGGAAACTGCCGCAAAACAATTCATTACTGAAGAAGCCACCAAAGCGGAACAAATTGCTCAGGCGCTTTTGATAAATCTTCAACAACAATTGACCGTACTTGATGCTGAAGATCTTAATTCAAATAAACCACTGGTTGATAATATTTTTAGACAAACAACCGAAAGTCTAATCGAAGACGATTGGGAAACATTCTCTATTTCAGCACAGCTGATCAATAACACCGGCGAGATCATCAGTGATTATTCATCGGACCTTAATTCACCCGCCTGGACCCGGGCATTCAATATGTTCTCTTTGGTAGTTCCATTTGAAGCCGAGCAAATTCGGTTTGAAAACTTACGCCCTATTATCAGAGAAACTCCACTTAACGAAGTCGCATCTCAATATTCTTCCTTTCGGAGGGCATGGATCCCGATCTATGATATTGCCAACACAGAAACCCGCATTGGTTGGATACTTTGCTCGGTTTACCGTGAACGACCTCAGTTTGAGAAACCTTTGAGAGCCGTTATGGCCATGCAAAATAATGAAAAATGGAGTTCCTCGATCAGCGTCACAGAATATCTCAACGGGGTGAGCGCACGCAAGAACATTGTTGGGCCTCCACTGGACTTACCCGGTTATTTAAGCCTACCTGATGATATTATCCAAAAAGTAAGACAAGAAAATGTAATCTACCGAGATCAGATTTTGGCAGGGCAAAACATTCAAGAATACTTCATAGCAACATCAGACAAACAGATCATTCGCTCTGCTACTAAAAAAGCGGGATTCAATAACCACTTCTTCTCGATACTCAGGTTCTATTTTGTGGTCTTAGTGGGAGGTTCACTTATACTTGGCATTGTATACTGGAAAAGTGATATGATATTAATTTCACCGAATAAACGATTCAGGGACCGCCTGATCGACCGGTTTATTATGGCCTCCCTGGTCTGCTTACTGGCACTTATTATCACTACGTATTACACAATCAGGAATCAAAATCAAACAGCGGCACAAAGTGAACTACTGCTTAAGATCGAGAATCTAACGGAAGCTATCTCTAACTATGAGTTGGATAACAAGAACTCAGATGTACCTTTGTATTCCCTCGCTTCCACCCTGGATGCTGATGCTTCGCTCTACAGAAATAACGTTGTTGATATTTCAACGACCGGACAAATCTATAATCAACATTTACTCCCTAACTTATTACCCTGGGATGTCTATGACGCTATTTATAATAGAGGAAGCAGTCAGGTTACCCGCCGACTGACACTTGGGAATCAGGAATTACTTATTGGTTATCAGCCATGGTTAAACGAGACTGGAGAAATTGCCGGTGTAGTATCGATCCCAACCTTTTTGGAGGCTCCTATATTCAATGAACAGCTACTGACCACCACAAGCTATCTGATAGGACTGTTTGTCCTTATTTTCAGTTTCTTCATCCTTGGAGCCTCGCTGATATCTACACAGTTGACATCACCTTTGGAAGCTCTCAGAAAAGGGTTGAAAAAGATATCCGGGGGAGATCTTGAAACCACACTGCCTGTAAAAAGTCAGGATGAGATCGGTTCACTTATAAACGCCTACAACATTATGGTGTATCGCCTCAAAGACCTGCAATCAGATCTGGCGGAAGCAGAACGCGAAGCTGCCTGGAAAGAAATGGCTCAACAGGTAGCCCATGAGATCAAAAACCCCCTAACGCCAATGAAACTCAATCTTCAGCACCTGGAGCGTCAGATCAGCCATTCAGAGGGTAACCTATCCGAACTCAGGCCAAAGATTAAATCACTTACTCAAAATATTATCGAACAAATTGAATCTCTTAATAAGATCGCTTCTGATTTCTCCAAATTTGCAAAACCTGTAGAGCAGGAATTCGAACCTGTTGAAATAAATGATCTGGTTTCACAAATAAGCGACCTCTACGGAACTGAAAGGGACATACAGCTGCAGACAATACTAAACGATCATGAGTTGTGGGTTGACGGAGTAAAGGATGAGCTCCGAAGAGTATTGATCAATCTGGTAAAAAATGCCCACGAATCAATGCCTAAAGGGGGTAAAATTCAGCTTAGCACTTTGTATGATCGAAAACAGAAACTAGTCACTATTTCGGTTACAGATTCCGGAGAGGGAATTCCTGAAGAAAGCCGTGACAGGATCTTCGTCCCAAACTTTTCTACCAAATCAAGCGGGACGGGACTGGGACTTGCTATCGCTAAAAAAGTTATAACAGAACATGGCGGACAGATCACCTTCCAAAGTACCGTAAACGAAGGCAGTACTTTTTCTATCATATTGCCCATTCTAAATTCTGGTAATAGGTAATAACTATACTTTTTTGATCTCATTAGTGCGTACATTTGCACCCTTCTGATATGAGACACTCCAAAAAAGACATAAAGAAAGAGGGAAAAATACTCCTCCAGATCGGCAGTCCAATTATTGCTACTCAGCTGATCAGCATGGGCCTTAACTTCACAGATACCGTTATGGCAGGGAATCTCTCTGCCCTGGATCTTGCGGCTGTGGCTATCGGAAATGCGATTTTTATGCCTATTGCCATATTTTGTATGGCTACGCTCATTGCCATCAATCCCGTTGTTTCACAATTTTTAGGAGCCCGTAAATTTGAGGAGATCGGCAAAAGTGCGCGGCAATTACTATGGTTGATCCTGATGCTTTCCATTCCGGCATTTTTTCTTCTCAGGAATATCGACATAATTATGTACTGGCTTAATGTAACGCCCGAGATCATCCCTATAGCAGACGGTTATTTGAAAGCCATTTCGTGGGGAATCTTCCCACTCTTGGTCTACTCAGGAATCAGGTATTTCAGTGAAGGCCTTTCCGTCACTAAACCCGCTATGTTTATAGCTATTGGAGCACTGATCGTTAATGTCGGGGCAAATTATGTACTTATGTACGGCAAGCTTGGGTTCCCTCAACTTGGAGCTGTTGGTACAGGGTATGCAACCTCTATCGTATGTTTTTTTGAAGCTGTCATCTTTGTTTCCTTTACAGCTTCTTTTAAGCCCTTCAAGCGTTTCAATATATTTGCACGCACTAAAGGTCCTGAATGGAAATATATCCGTGAACTGATTAGGATCGGGATCCCTAACGGTGTGAGTTCTTCTATGGAGATCTTGCTTTTTGCTACGGTCAGTTTACTAATGGGATCGTTGAGTATTAAAGCGGCGGCAGCTCATCAGATCGCAATCAATGTGGCTTCTGCCATGTTCATGATTCCATTTGGTCTTTCAATGGCTATTTCTCAAAGGGTTGGTTTTTCCATCGGGCAGGGTTCTGTCGAAAAGGCTCGATTCAGAGGCTTCGTGGGTATTGTATTATGTGCCGGTTTCATGACGCTCACTGCTCTGTTACTCTTCCTTGCCCCTGATCTAATCATCAGCATCTACACAAGAGATTCTGAAGTGGCAACGGTTGCTGTTTCCCTGCTTTTCATGGCAGCTGTCTTCCAGATATCAGACGGTTTACAAGTAGGTGGATTCGGAGCACTAAGAGGCCTTAAAGACACAAGGATTCCTATGGTGGTCAATTTTATATCATATTGGCTAATTGGTTTCCCGGTTGGATATTATCTGGGCATCATCAGAAATGTTGGTCCGGAAGGACTTTGGATCGGACTGATAAGTGGATTAACCGTAGCCGCCGTTCTCCACAACTATCGTTTCAATAAATTGACCAAGGGAAATCTCAAAGATCTGGGTTCATTTTAGATCTGTACAATTGAATGAACTTGGCTGTGTAAAGGTTTTTGTATGAAACCATAAATTCTTATTCTACTTAATGGCCGTTTTCGTTCACGATATAGCAACCTCTGTCCCGTCTTTCTCGAATGATCAACAGAACATTCGGGAAGTAATGAAACAACATGTGGGCACAGACCGCAAAACCCAAGCTATTATACATAGGATCTATTCGCAGTCAGGTATCGAAAAAAGGCACTCAGTTGTTGAGGATTTCATGTCTGATGAACGCGGAGAGCTTTTTTTCAACGGTGTTGTTAAAAATGAGCCGGGAACGGCAGCACGAAATGAGGTATACACCAGGGAATCCAAAAAACTGTTTGTGGATGTCGCCCGAAAACTCCTGGCGAATAATCCTCACATCTCTTCAAACGATATCACGCATGTTATCACAGTTTCCTGCACGGGTTTTTATGCCCCAGGACCGGATTACGAGATCGTCAAAATGCTGAAGCTTGATCCTTCTACACATCGTTTCCATATTGGATTTATGGGTTGCTTTGGAGCTTTCCCCGCTATGAAAATGGCAAAATCTTTTTGTGAGTCTGACCCGAATGCTAATGTATTGTTGGTAAGTGCTGAACTTTGCACGCTACACTTTCAAATGAAAAATGATACAGATAACCTTATTTCAGGCAGTGTATTTGCCGATGGGGCAGCGGGTATGCTCATCTCCACTGCTCAACCTAAAGAAAAAGCTTTTGAAATGCAGGGTTTTGCTTCTGCACTAGCTACAGAGGGTGAACAAGATATGGCATGGACCATTGGTGATACCGGTTTTGATATGGTCTTATCCAAATACGTTCCGGACATCATTAAAAGTAATTTGGATGCAGCACTCACTCCTGTTTATGAACAATATTCTTTAAACAAAGATGAAATAGACATCTGGGCAATTCATCCCGGAGGCAGGTCGATACTGGATAAAATTCAGGAAAGCCTTTCCTTGAATGATAAACAGATTAACTCGTCTCGAGAGATCTTAGCCGACTATGGAAATATGAGCAGTGCTACTGTATTATTTGTTCTGAAAGATATTCTGGATCAGGATATCACAGATCGTGAAAAGATCGTCTCCATGGCTTTTGGTCCCGGCTTAACTATTGAAAGTGGTTTATTTACGGTACATCAACCTGAATAATCAATTATGTTTTTAGGTAAAAGAGAACCGGGGTTAGTGGAAGAAATGGATAAAGAGGATTGTGACATTCACAAACTCCATAACACCTACCGGCAGTTTCATTACGTTAACAAGCTGATCTCAAAGTGGAAAACCTTGTACATCAAGGAGATCCGACCCATTTTAGAATCACAGGATAAGAATACATTACTCGATATTGGTTTTGGTGGTGGAGATATCACAAGAAGTATTGAACAGTGGGCTCGCAAAGATGGTCTCAATGTCAAAATTACTGCTGTTGACCCCGACGAAAGAGCCTTCAAGTATTGTCAGGAAAACTATACTGATTCTGAAATAGAATGGTTGCAGTGCACTTCTACTGATCTTTTAACAGACGATCACACGTACGACATTGTGATATCAAATCATGTTCTTCATCACCTAACTGATGACGAAATCTTAAAACTTCTGCAAGAAACCGAACAGCTTTCTCAGAAGAAAAGCCATCTTTAACGATATTAAAAGAAGTCCGATTAGGCTATCAATTATTCAACGTATTCTCAAGGATTTTCTTTAGAGGGTCTTTTATCACTGAAGACGGACTCACATCCATCAGGCGAAGTTTTAAGCAGCCGGAACTCGGGGAGCTCGTGCCCACAAACTGGACAGTAAAGAAGGATTTTCCATTCAGACTTTTTCTTATTCATGAAAAATAATCATGTCGACATACCGGTAGTCATCGTGGGTGGAGGACCTGTTGGATTGTTTCTGGCCATAAGTTTGATCAAAAAGAGATAAAATGCCTGGTAATTGAAAAACGAAAAAATCCGATTCCAGATTCGAGATCACTCGGCATACACCCGATTTCTCTTGAGCTTTTTGGTAATCTGAATATTACTGAGCCATTCCTCGAAAAAGGGTTAAAGATCAGAAAAGGTTTTGCCTTAACCTCAGATAAGGTGTTGGGAGAGATCATTTTTGATGACTGCCCAAAACCGTATAATTATATTTTAGCCTGTCCTCAGTTTACCACAGAAGAAATATTGAGAAATGAATTGAACAAACTGGATGATAAGGCACTGATCACTCAAGCCGAATTTATCGATCTCAGGCAGCATAAGAATCATGCGAATCTTCAATACACTGATCAACAAGGGAAATCCCACACGATTTCTACTGAGTATGTTATAGGATGTGATGGCAAGAACAGCCTTGTTCGGCAACGTTCTTCCATTCATTATTCCGGGAAGCGATACGATGACACCTATGTAATGGGTGATTTTGAGGACAACACCGACTTCGGAACAGATGCTGCAGTATTCCTGCCACCCAAGGGTATGATAGAATGCTTTCCACTGCCAAATGGATTGAGACGATGGGTGGTAAAAACAGATGAGTACATAGAAAAGCCTGACAGTCAGCACGTTGTTAGCTTAATAAAAAAACGCATTGATCACGATCTTAGAGGTATAACAAGTGTCATGATCAGTAGTTTTGGCGTACAGCATTTCATCGCTGAAACCTTTGTAAAGGATCGGGTGATCCTTGCAGGAGATGCCGCGCACATAGTCAGCCCGATTGGTGGACAAGGCATGAACCTTGGTTGGCTGGACGCCTGGAAGATCTCAGAAACACTATCCGGAGACAATATTGATCTAGGGTTAAAGGAATATTCGAAAAAGCAGAGAAGGATAACGCGTAAGGTCGCAAAACGGGCAGAATTAAACATGCGCCTTGGAAGAAAAACAAGGATCCCCTCGCTCAGAAACCTCATCGTAGGATTTTTACTCAAAGAGCCATTCAGTAAAAAAATCGCTCAGCTTTTCACCATGCGTGGACTTAATAGCTGGTGGATCTAAATCCTACCGTTGAAAGAAAATCACACTTTTGCTTCCGGCACCTGATGTTAAGTGCTCGATCTTACCATCCAGCTTATTGACCAGAGACTTGACAATAAACCTGCTGTTTGGTTTTCCATCCTTCACTCCGGGCTCTTCATTATCTTCTGATCCAACTGCTTCGATCGTGATCATAATCTCACCGTTTTCAGATTCTTCAAGCTTTACGTTGATCTCTGTTACCGTCTCTCCTTCCAGCAGTCGAGATAACTCATACAGCAGTAGTTCATTCACGCTGAGTCCGCATAGAATAGATCGGTTTAGGTCCAGGCCGGTGGAAACCAGTTGTGAACTTATATCTACTTCCTGCTCAAAATCACCAAACGTCTTCTCAGTATTTTTGATGATATCCCTGATGTAATCATCCAGTTCAATATGATCCTCACCTATTCCTTCTGATTGAGCCGAGTGAGCCTTGGCCAGTGTCCGGATTCGGCTGTTTGTGAAGGTTAACAGATAGCGAGCCTTTTCATCCTGTACATCATCGATATCAAACTCTATCAATCCACTTATTACGGATAAACTGTTCTTCAATCTGTGATGAAGTTCAGAAATATATTCTTTCTTATGGTCTAACTGTCGCTCCTGTTCCTCATACACTCTGGAACGCTCAATAGCTGAGGAGACCTGTAGTGCCAGGGATTCGAAAGTTGAAAGATCGCTATCATCGAAAGACAGATCATCCACCTTGTTGATAGCCTCTAAAACTCCAAAAGCTTTACCATTTGCATCACGCAAAGGAACACAGATTATATTCCGCGATTTGAAAACCGGACTCAGCTCTTTCCAGAAGATCTCATTATGATCTACATCATTGGAAATATAAGCCTCGTTATTGTTGAGAACCCAGCCTGCAATGCCTTTATCCTTAGGGATGGTAGCACCGGTAATTTCATCTTTTACAGGCCCGGTAGCCATACTGACTTTCAGCATCTCACGGTCTTTATCCAGCAGCATCAGTGAACTCGCTTCCGAATTTAATGCAATTTTTACTGCTTCGAGGCATTTTAAAAGCACCTCATTCAGATCAAGCGTTCTGTTTAAGCTTTCTATAACTTTAGAAAGTGCATCGTTATCCACTACCAATCGATCTTCCCTTATATCTTTCGTCTCCACATTATCCCCTATTTAGTTCCCGATTCTAAATATCCTGAGTCAATATATTGAATATTCTCTATAAAATTCGATGAATACTTTATAATAAAAAAGGCACAGCCTTATACAGACTGTGCCTTTTTCGATTTCTTAATTATGTTAAGAACTAGCTTTTGCCTTTACTTTCCTTGAGATAATCCAGCAGTACAGTGTGCAGAATTCCACCGTTTCGGTAGTAATCTACCTCAACCGGAGTATCAATTCGGCAATCAGTTGTAAACTCGATCACTTCTCCATCTTCTTTGGTAGCTGTTACTTTGATCTCATCCTGAGCCTGCACGGAATCATCGACATGAACGTCGAATGTTTCGGATCCGTCAAGACCAAGACTATCAGCTGTTTCACCTTCTTTGAACTGCAATGGAAGAACCCCCATTTGGATCAGGTTAGAACGGTGAATTCTCTCGTATGAAGTTGCAATCACAGCTTCTACTCCTAATAAGGCTGTACCTTTTGCAGCCCAGTCACGGGATGAACCGGTTCCATATTGTGTACCGGCCAGTGCTACCAATGGCGTTCCTGATTCTTTGTATTTCAGAGATGCATCGTAAATAGTTGTGATCTCATCTTCAGGAAAGTATTTGGTGTAACCACCTTCTTTACCTGGTGCCAGTTGGTTCTTAAATCGAACGTTGGCAAAAGTACCGCGCGTCATCACACGGTCATTACCACGACGAGAACCATAAGAATTGAAATCGGCTTCCTTTACTCCATGTTCTTTCAGGTATTTACCGGCAGGAGAATTTTCATCAATATTACCGGCAGGAGAAATATGATCGGTGGTGATAGAATCGCCCACTTTTACCAAAGCACGAGCGCCTTTTATTGGCTTGATCGGCTCAGGATCTTCGCTCATTCCCATAAAGAATGGGGGCTCCTGAATGTATGTTGAATCTTCGCTCCAGTTAAATTGGTCTCCGCCTGAAACCGGAATTTCTTCCCAGGTTGGAGATTCAAAGATATCGCCATACATCTTATCGAATAGCTCAGGACGAATAGCGGCATCGAGATGCTCTGCAATTTCAGCCGTTGTTGGCCAAATATCTTTCAGATATACATCGTTACCATTTTTGTCTTGTCCGAGCGGCTCAGTTGCCAGATCGATATCAACGCTTCCGGCCAGTGCATAAGCAACAACCAACGGCGGTGATGCCAGGTAATTTGCTTTCACCCATGGATGAATCCGGCCTTCAAAGTTTCGGTTACCGGAAAGAACACCGGCAGCAATGAGATCGCCTTCTTTGATGGCGCGCTCTACTTCTTCCGGCAATGGACCAGAGTTGCCGATACATGTGGTGCATCCATATCCAACCAGGTTGAATCCAAGCTTATCCATGTATTCAGTCAGCCCGGCTTCTTTCAGATATTCTGTTACCACACGGGAACCCGGCGCAAGTGAAGTCTTCACGTAAGCCGGAACTTTGAGTCCTTTTTCCACAGCTTTCTTCGCAACAATACCGGCACCCAGCATTACGCTCGGGTTAGAGGTGTTAGTACATGAGGTGATTGCGGCAATAACCACATCACCATGCTTCATCTCAATTTCCTGACCATTCTTGTAAATACCTTTGTTGGCCAGTTTTTCCTGAGCCAGGTTGAAACCCATGGTTGGGTTATCGCTGGTGAGAGAGTTTTTAAAAGCTTCCTTCATGTTGCTCAGCTTGATACGGTCGTGAGGAAGTTTTGGTCCGGCCAGTGATGTTTCAACCGTGCTCAGATCCAGCTCAAGCGTGGAAGAAAATTCAGGATCAGGAGTGTCATCCGTTCTGAATAGTCCCTGCTCCTTGGTGTAAGCTTCAACAAGATTAACGAGTTCTTCAGGCCGTCCGGTTCTTCTCATATAACGAAGTGCTTCATCATCAATTGGGAAGAAACCCATAGTTGCTCCGTATTCAGGAGACATGTTCGCGATGGTTGCACGGTCAGGCAGACTCATGTTGCTGAGTCCGTCGCCATAAAATTCTACAAACTTACCAACCACCCCATGCTGACGTAGCATTTGTGTTACCGTCAGTGTAAGGTCAGTTGCGGTAATACCTTCACGAAGTTTACCGGTCAGTTTCATACCAACTACTTCAGGAACGAGCATTGAGATCGGTTGACCCAGCATGGCCGCTTCCGCTTCAATGCCGCCAACACCCCATCCGAGGATTCCAAGTCCATTGATCATGGTGGTATGAGAATCGGTACCCACCAAAGTATCCGGATAGGCGGTTGTGGTTCCGTCTTCTTCTTCGCGTGTAAATACGCCGCGGCCTAAATATTCAAGATTCACCTGGTGAACAATACCGCGTCCCGGAGGTACCACACGGAAATTATCAAAAGCTTCTTTACCCCATTTCAGGAATTCGTAACGCTCACTGTTACGCTCCATTTCTTTTTCCACGTTGAACTCAAGCGCATAATCCTGCCCGAACATATCCACCTGTACGGAGTGGTCAATAACCAGATCTACTGGAACCTGTGGGTTAATATCAGTGGCTTTTCCACCCATACGTTCCATGGCAGAGCGAAGAGCCGCCAGGTCAACAACGGCAGGTACACCGGTAAAATCCTGCAATACTACCCGTGATGGTTTGAACGGGATCTCGCCCTGCGGATCCTTGGCGTTATAATTGGCAATTGATTCAATATCTTTTTCGGTTACCGTGTATCCGTCAAACTCTCTCAGAACAGCTTCAAGTAAGATCTTAATAGAAAAGGGAAGTTTGGCAACGTTATCGTATCCCTGCTCTTTTAGTTTCTGCAGGCTGTACAAAAACGCCTTACCTGAACCTGTTTCGAATTCAACTCTGGTATTTTTCAGTTTGTCGCTCATTTTATGATCTGTTTACATTTACTTTTATATGCAAGCTAAAGGTACAAATCTTTTGGCGCATTGTCTTTAACTAGTCTCTATTTACAACATCAATTTACGTGATGTGATTTCGACGGTCGATAATCCGCACATCATAATTAGCTCAATATCGATTTCATACCTGATTAAAAATTATTCTGCTTTATTATATTGAAATCATCAAGAATAACTTCTATCTTGTTCGACTTTCCAATAAGACAAAATAAACGAGTTGAATCGTGGACACATTAAGTTTTAAGACATACTCAGCGAAACCCAAAGACATAGAGAAGAAATGGGTTCTTTTTGATGCTGAAGATCAGCCCTTAGGAAGACTGAGTAGCGAGATCGCAAAAATTTTGAGAGGTAAAAATAAGCCTACCTTCACTCCGCATATGGATACCGGCGACAACGTGATCGTCATCAACGCGGAAAAAGTGAAATTGACCGGCAAAAAAATGACGGACAAAACGTACTTCCGTCACACTTTTTACCCAGGCGGTGAGCGTTATACTACAGCAGCTGAAATGCTTGAGAAGGATCCAACTTCTTTAGTAACCACTGCTGTCAAGGGAATGCTTCCTAAAACAAAATTAGGAAATAAAATTGCTACCAACCTGAGAGTTTATGCAGGTCCGGTACATCCGCATACTGCACAGGAACCAGAAATCATCGAGCTTTAATCCATCCAGAATTAATTAAATGGCACAAGCGAATTACATAGGACGACGCAAGACCGCAACAGCCCGCTTATACATACAGCCCGGCAAAGGCGATGTCTTGGTCAACCACAAACCAATTGAAGAATATTTTCCAGTAAAAGCACGTCGCAATATCGCACTTATGCCTATCACTGTTACTGAAACAGATGGCAAATACGATATTAAGATCACAGTTCGTGGCGGCGGAAGCACCGGTCAGGCCGGAGCTATCTCACATGCCCTTGCACGTGCTCTTGATGGAGAAAACGAAGAATTACACAATATTCTTAAAGGACACGGACTTCTTACTCGTGACGACAGAATGGTAGAGCGTAAGAAATACGGTCAGCCTAAAGCACGTAAGAAATTCCAATTCTCTAAAAGATAATTTCGTTATTCGTTATTTGTTAATGGTTATTCAGTTGAGACATCTACAAATAACTATCTACCCTTAACCAATAACTACACTATAACTCAATCACACATATGTGGTGACTCGGCGTATGGTGTCCTGTACTTAATTGACTCAGGATTTACGCTCGTGGATGACCCGCATAGAGGATTAACCTAAACACACATACTTATATCATGCCAAAAGCTGCATCTATACAAGACCTGCTTAAGTCAGGCGCACACTTCGGTCACCTTACCCGCCGATGGAATCCTAAAATGAAAGACTTCATCTTTATGGAGCGTAATGGGATTCACATCATTGACCTGAAAAAAACTCGTAACTACATGCAAGAGGCCCTCGATGAGGTCCAAAAACTTGCAAGAGCCGGTAAGACCATCCTATTTGTAGGAACAAAGAAGCAATCTACCGAGATCATCACAACTGAAGCTTTAAGATGTGGAATGCCACATATTACACATCGTTGGATGGGTGGAATGCTCACTAACTTCAGTACTGTTCGCAAGAGTATTTCCCGTATGGAAGAAATTGAAAAGATGAAAACTGACGGTACTTTTGAAGAATTGACCAAAAAAGAGGGTCTTATGCTTCAAAGAGAGCAGGACAAACTGAATGATGCCCTGGGTGGTATCAAAAATATGGGTCGCCTGCCGGGTGCCATCTTTGTTGTTGATATCATCAAAGAACACCTTGCTGTGAATGAAGCTATCAAGTTACATATCCCAATTATTGCAATGGTAGATACGAACAGTGATCCTGATGTTCCTGATTTTATCATTCCTTGTAATGATGATTCTGCAAGAACTATCCAGCTTGTAACAACACAGATCGCTGATGCCATTATTGAAGGAAACGCTGAAAGAGAAGCGCAACAGGAAGAAGATGTAATGGAAAAAGCAGCCGCTGACGCTAAAGAAGAAAGCGACGATGACGTTGATGTGAAGGATGCTGCCAAAGGAACGAAATTACGTTCTCGTCGCAAAGCAAAAAGCGATAAGAAAACAGACAAAAAAGACAAAGCTGAAGATGCAGACGCTAAGGCAGATGCAGACAGCAATGACGAAGAAGAATAATCTCAACAATTAAATACTATTCAGAAAATGAGTATTTCTGCTGCTGACGTAAAAAAACTTAGAGACATGACCGGGGCGGGTATGATGGACTGTAAAAAAGCCCTCGCCGAAGCAGATGGTGATTTCGACCAGGCGGTTGAATATCTGCGCAAAAAAGGACAACAAGTTTCCGAAAAAAGAGCTGACCGCGAAGCTAATCAAGGATTGATCCTTAGTCGTATCAGTGATGACAAAAAGAAAGCTGCACTGATCGAGATCAACTGTGAGACTGATTTCGTAGCCAGAAATGAGGAATTTCAGGATGATGCTGAAACGTTTCTAAATGCTGCTTTTGACAATGACATCGACAATGCTGAGGATCTACTTCAAGTAAAGGTTGATGGACTTACTATTGAAAAGCATCTTGAAGAGATGGTTGGTAAGATCGGCGAGAAGATCGAGATCAACAATGTTGTTCTTATGTCTACCGACGGAACTCTTATTTCTTACATTCACCCCGGTAACCAACTGGGCGTTCTCGCTGAATTTGACGGTGACCTTACTGATGATAATATCGGTAAAGACGTTGCCATGCAGGTTGCAGCTATGAAGCCTCTGTCAGTTACTCGTGACGGCGTTGACTCAACTCTTGTTGAAAAAGAACTTGAGATCGCCAAAGATCAGTTACTGAATGAAGGAAAGCCTGAACACATTGCCGAGCAAGCTGCAAAAGGAAAGCTGCGTCGTTTTTACGAAGAACGCGTACTGCTTGAGCAAAAATTCGTGAAGGACAACAGCGTTTCTGTAAAAGAGTATTTAGAACAGAACGATGCCCCTCTCGTAAAAGCTTTTCACCGGCTTCAACTTGGCGAAAACGCTTAATTAATTTTTTTTACCTTAAGGCTGTCAGAAATGACAGCCTTTTTTTTGTCTGATAATTTCAAATTCGAGAATAACGTGGGAAATAAATACAACAGAGTACTTCTTAAACTCAGCGGTGAAGCTCTTCTAGGTGAACAAGGTCATGGAATAGACGCCGACATACTAAGTACCTATGCAAAGGAAATTCAATCTATACAAGAAGCCGGGGTTCAGGTTTCTGTTGTAATCGGTGGCGGAAACATCTTCCGTGGTGTTAAGGGAGCAACTCAGGGGATGGACCGTGTTCAGGGCGACTACATGGGTATGTTAGCCACTATGATCAATAGTATGGCACTACAGGATGCTTTGGAGCAGATTGGCGTGCAGACCCGCCTTATGAGTGCCATTCGTATGGAAGCAATAGCTGAGCCGTATATTCGGCGAAGAGCTGTTCGCCACCTTGAGAAAGGTCGTGTTGTTATATTCGGAGCCGGAACCGGTAATCCGTACTTCACCACTGATACTGCCGGTTCACTGCGCGCCATAGAGATCGAAGCCGATGTGATCCTCAAAGGTACACGCGTAGATGGCATCTTTGATTCGGACCCTGAAAAAAATGGCGATGCCATAAAGTTTGATCAAATCACCGGTGATGAGGTCCTCAAACGACGCTTATCTGTCATGGACCTCACCGCTTTCACCCTTTGCCGGGAGAACAAAACCCCTATCATCGTCTTCAACATGAATAAAAATGGCAATCTTAAAAAGATCGTAGTTGGCGGAGAAGATGTAGGCACCACGGTTCACTGGGACTGATGTTTACCCCAACAAATAACAGTAAATGATCTGAGACACAAGCTTTACAGTTCTGTCATCGATATCATAGGTGGGATTGGTTTCGGTGATCTCTAGTATTCTCATATTCTCTTTCTGACGGGCCAAATAAACCATATCAATGACTTCCCTGCCGGTCAGCCCCATTGGCGATGATGCACTCACACCGGGAGCATCAGCGGCTTGTATAACATCCATATCAAGTCCGAAAAAGAATGGTTTATCCTGAATATCATCAAGGATCCTTTTGAATGAAGTTGTGACTCCCTCTTTCAGCACATCAGGCAGGAAAAAGGTATGTGTACCCTGATTTTCTGCATCTTCGAGATACTTCTTAGAGTTGTTTTCTTTTCGGATTCCGAATTCATAGAAATTTTCGGGTTTCAGGTGGTTTCCCTCAACCAACTTCCGGTAGGGTGTACCACTAGTCATTTCATCAGCTAATCTCATATCAAGGTGAGCATCCACATTGATCACTGAACTTTCTTTGACTGTGTTCGACAAAGCCCGTACATCAGCAAAAGAAATATCATTTCCACCACCCAATACGATCACATTTTTTCCATCTTTCAGGAAAGTTTCAACAGCTTTCGTTAGCGCATCATGGATCCGGTTTAATGCGTCAGAAGACTCCATTTCATTCAAAATATCATCTTCAGCTATATTGTTGTAGATATCGGTTTTAATGTTTCCTGCATCGAAGATTTTGATCTCTGAGTTTTCAGGCATCTGCAGTTTGTACAGTTGTTTCCTGATCTTATCAGGTGCTTCTGCGGCTCCAATTCTGCCTTTATTTCTCTGTACACCTTCGTGCTGGGGACAGCCGATCAATACATGATCCGCCGTGTAATAATCCACATCCTTAAATCCGATCTCGTTGATCAACCAATGGTCATGCTTATCGTGTGATCGTAAACTTTTGATTTTTTCTGATACCGGTTGCAGATGTTCTTTTATGCTCTCAATGCCCATTCAACTTTTCCTTTTTTAATGACAGTATGTACGTGATTTTCCCCGAAAAAATAAGCGAGGTCTTTAAAATTATCGGTATCCAAAAGCAGTAGATCTGCCTGAAATCCCGGACTGATGCACCCTAGTTTCTTTTTCTCTAACGCTTGTGCTCCGTTTTGAGTTGCACAACAAAGTGCCTCTTCTACAGACATTCCCATCTTGGTACAGGCCATGCTCATTAGCAACTGCATAGAAATGGTCATGGATGAGCCGGGATTGAAATCTGTAGCCAAGGCCACCAATGCGCCGGCGTCCAATAATTTACGGGCCGGTGAGTACGGGATATTCAGAAAGTATGATACACCGGGAAGAACGGTTGCAATGGTTTCCGATCTGGCAAGTCTCTCCACATCCTCTTCACTCAAAACTTCCAAATGGTCCACCGAAACAGCCCCCAGCTCTATGGCCATTTCCACTCCGCCAATATCATTGAACTGATTGGTGTGAAGTTTAGGTTTAAGTCCGTATTCGATTCCTTTTTCCAGAACTTTGCGGGTTTCATCGACGGTGAAATATCCTTTCTCACAAAAAACATCACAATAATCAGCGAGTTCTGCAACCTCAGGAATCATCTCCAAAACCACTTCCAGGTATTCCTCTTTAGTGGAATTTTTAGGAACAGCGTGAGCTCCCAGGAAAGTTGCTTTAAGTTCTATCGGTTGTTCTTCTTTCAGCTCATTGATCACCTCCAGCATCTTGCGTTCGGTATCAAGATCCAAACCATAACCGCTCTTGATCTCCATAGTAGTAATACCCTGTTTCAACGCTTTTTGCAGGCGAATTCGCCCAAGGTTCTTTAAATCTTCTTTGGATGCTTTTCTGGTAGCTTCCACCGTCGAAACGATCCCACCCCCTTGTTCGGCGATCTCTTCATAACTCATGCCGGATGAGCGCATGGCAAATTCATCCGCGCGATTACCACCAAACACGAGGTGGGAATGCGAATCCACAAACCCGGGTACTGCTGCTTTACCCTCAGCATCCAGAATATCAGGGTGACCCTCAACTTTATCCAATACTTCAGAAAGTGACCCTACGGCTTTAATAAAACCTTCAACAATGTACACCGCTGAATTTTTGTGGATAGTTAGCTCTCTGAGTTCTTTACCACGATACACACCCGGTTTGGGTGTGGCAATTTGTGAAATGTTTTGGATAAGAAGGTTTGACATGATCAATTCAATTTATGTTGCTTGAATGTAGTGGCGTATCACTATACACCCCTGAATGGCAACTATTTCATTTTAGAAAGGGTAGTTTCAACTGATATTCTTTCGCGCATTCGATGGCTATATCGTAACCTGCATCTGCGTGGCGCATAACTCCTGAAGCAGGGTCATTCCAAAGCACACGTTCAATCCGTCGATCAGCATCTTCGGTTCCATCACAGACGATAACCAATCCTGCATGTTGAGAGTACCCCATTCCCACTCCACCACCATGGTGAAATGAAACCCAGGTAGCACCTGAAGAAGTATTCAACAACGCATTCAAGATCGGCCAGTCGGATACCGCATCCGATCCGTCTTTCATACCTTCCGTTTCTCGGTTGGGACTTGCCACTGATCCGGAATCTAGATGATCGCGGCCAATTACTACGGGGGCTTTCAGTTCACCGGTTCGAACCATTTCGTTGAAAGCCAGACCAAGCTTATGACGCTGACCTAATCCCACCCAACAGATCCTGGATGGCAATCCCTGAAAATGAATTTGTTCTTTAGCCATATCCAGCCAGTTATGGAGGTGCTGATCATCGGGAATGAGTTCTTTCACTTTTTCATCCGTTTTGTAGATATCCTCCGGGATCACCAGACAGTGCCACCCAGCGAAACGGGCCAATTCCCTTACAGAAGAGAGGTCGTATATACTCAGGTACAAATCCCGGGATCTTGAATGCATCCTTCACACCCTCATCAAAAGCTTCTTGTCGGATGTTATTTCCGTAATCAAAGACCGGTAATCCTTTTTCCTGAAATTCCAGCATCGCTCGTACCTGTACGGCAATTGATTTCCGGGCTTTTTCAATAACTTCTTTGGGATTCGTTTTTTGTTTATCCTCCCATTCTTCTATAGACATTCCAAGTGGCAGGTATCCATTGAGCGGATCATGTGCACTCGTTTGATCGGTTACGGCATCCGGCAGAATATTTTTTTTCAGTAACTTTGGATAGATATCGGCAGCGTTGCCATGCAGTCCGACGGTTACCGGTTTATTGTTTTGAACTGATTGTTTAATGATATCCAAAGCATCATCCAGTGAGGTTGCCTTTTTATCCAGATATCCGGTTCTAAGGCGAAAATCTATACGGGATTCTCTACACTCTACTGCCAGCATGCTTGCGCCGGCCATTTTTGAAGCCAGTGGTTGAGCTCCACCCATTCCACCAAGTCCTGCTGTAAGCAC
This sequence comes from Gracilimonas sp., assembly GCA_034520725.1. Classification (GTDB taxonomy): domain Bacteria; phylum Bacteroidota; class Rhodothermia; order Balneolales; family Balneolaceae; genus Gracilimonas. Next base: position 82,531 of record JAXHNH010000025.1, read on the forward strand.
CCACTTACCCGACAGATCTCCACCAAAATGCTTTTTCGCCATCGACACAAAGGTCTCATATGTTCCCTGAACAATACCCTGACTTCCAATATAGATCCATGAACCGGCCGTCATCTGACCGTACATCATTAAACCTTTTTTATCCAGCTCGTTAAAGTGATCCCAGTTTGCCCATTTTGGCACGAGATTGGAGTTGGCGATCAGAACTCGAGGGGCATCTTTGTGTGTATTGAAGATCCCTACCGGTTTACCTGATTGCACAAGTAAGGTTTCTTCATCACTCATTGACTTCAGTGATTCAAGGATCTGATCAAAACTTTCCCAGTTTCTGGCGGCTTTTCCAATACCCCCATACACTACCAGCTCCTCAGGTTTTTCGGCTACATCCGGATCCAGATTGTTTTGGATCATCCTGAATGGAGCTTCAGTAAGCCAGCTTTTACAATTTAGCTTAGTTCCTGTCGGTGCTTTGATCGTTCTTGACATATTTGGTTATTTTAATTCCTGTAACATTATCTAGGACAGAAATATACACTAAGAGAGGCGAAAGCTCATCCCGGATTTATTCTGGCCTTGAAGAAGTAAAGAAAAGATATATGAAAGCAAGTGTTACCACAGAAAAGATCACTGTTACGATCCAAAAATGTCCGCCAACCCCATCCTGAGATAAATTAAACTTCAGAAACTGCCCGGCTATGATCAGACTCATCATAGCATTACCCAATGTTATGGGTCTTCCGTAAATACCGCTAATTATAGCATTTCGAGCCATAACATTGATCACCCCTAAACCGAAGAAAAGCGCACCAACCACTTTCATTAACAAGAGATCAACACCGTACTGAGAAGCAGTCCCGAAAATGCGCCCGGTTTCCTGAGGGAAGAAACTTATACTCAGACCAAACAACAGATAAATGGCTCCACTTACAGTAAGGATATGTTTGGCAGGTTTACTCAACTATTTCTTTTCAATGAATTCTGCAAATGACTGATTTTCGTAAGCACCGGTTCCAATAAAATTCAAAATAGTGGAATAAATATCCTCCTCTAAAAACCCCGGCTGACCGGCAATAATATCCTCATTAGCTTCAAAGAATATAAAAGTTGGAGTACTGTAGGCACCTAATTTTTGTGCAAAATCTCTATGGCTGAGTTTGGTATCTGCAAAGGTCAGGTATTCATCCTCTACATCAAGATCTAACCAAACAGGATAGAAGTAATCTGAGGTTAGCTCCTGTATGCTTTCCTCAACAAACACCTCATTTTCCATTTTCTTACAGTAGCCGCACCATCTGGCGTTCACATAAACAAGGATCTTTTTGTTGTCCTCTTTTGCCATTTCCTTGGCTTCATCGAAGGTCACCCATTCAAACATTTCCTGAGCTGACACATCTGCACTCTGAGAATCATCGGTTTGAGCCTGAGCAAATGGATAAAAGGCAGCAATTAAAACTACCGAAATGAATATTCTTTTAATATGGATCATAAATACGTTTTGTCTCTTTAACTTTTTAATGGTTGGTCCTGTTAAGCCAACGCTTGTTCAATGTCTGCTATTATATCATCGGGATGTTCTAATCCTACACTCAGGCGAATCAGATTGTCCGGTGAAGGTGAATCATCTCCTTCAGATGACTTTCTATGTTCCCAGATACTTTCAATTCCACCGAGACTGGTTGCCGCAATGATCATTTTTGATCTTCCAACGATCTCAACAGCTTCTTTAGCGCCACCCTCAATAATGAAGGAGATCATCCCTCCAAAGTCATCCATCTGAGATTTTGCAATTTCGTGACCGGCATGTGATTCAAGTCCCGGATAATAGACATCCACAACTTTGGAATGCTTACTTAAATAATCAGCCACTTTTCGAGCATTCTCATTGTGTGCTCTCATCCGATATGGGAACGAACGAATACTGCGGCTCAACAGCCATGCATCACGGGGAGACGGAATCGCCCCCTGAACGCGTTGGATCAATCGTATTTTTTCGAACAAGGATTCATCATTTGTGATGACGGCTCCCCCCAGAATATCACTGTGTCCACCAAGGTATTTAGTTGTGGAGTGAACTGATACATCGGCTCCTAATTCCAAAGGGCGCATATTATATGGTGTTGGCCAGGTGTTATCGACCGCTACTAACGCACCCTTTGATTTTGCAAGTTTACTTACCGCTCTTACATCTGTGATAAGTAATCTCGGATTGGATGGTGTCTCCAACCAAACTAACTGAGTATTTTCTTTAAGTGCGTTTTTTACAGCATCCAGTTCTGTCATATCAACAAACTCGACATCCAATCCCCATTTTTCACCGAACTCCCACATCAATTTGCGAGTACCGAAATACACATCCTGTGCTACCATTATATGAGCACCGGATTCAACTGTTTGAAAGACGGAAGATATTGCAGCCATCCCCGATGCAAAAACGGCACAATGCTCACCGTTTTCCAATTGGGCTATCACATTTTCAAGTTGCTGCCTGTTCGGATTAGATAATCTTATGTACTTATCATCCCCTTCATGATACCCGCCATTACGATGCTCATAGATTGTTGAAACCTCAATACCGGGTACAACGGTGTCATTCTCTTTGTCGTGAGTTTTCATGCTTCCATGAATGGCAATGGTTTCTATATTCTTCATAATTGGGTTGGTCTAAATTTGGTTGGATCTAAAATAAACAATTTAGTACACATACACTTTCATTTGTTACAACAAGCAGGGAATATGATATCCTATTATTGCACTCTTACTTAATTCAATTATATTAGGTATAACATTTTACGTTCGCTAAGAATAGTATATCATAGTTTTCAGACTAACTGATCAGCTCTCTGTGACCAAATTGTGGGAAAAATATAAATTAAGGGTACGACACAATATAATTGAGGATTCATCCAAGATTGATGGTATTGAGTATTGGAGAAACAAACTGTTTGCAACTATTCTCATTTATTTATTTCCATTTGGTTTAGTAACACTGATCCCCTCAGCATTTGTTGTATACTTTCTGGGAATTAAGGGTCTTGCTATTTCTTACGCTTTATTCGGAGTTGCGATCTCGGTTATTACACTCTACTCCCGAATAAACATCAATATCAGAAAATTTTTATTTCTGACTTTACTCTATTCCGTTTCTTTCATTCTGATCTTTTATATGGGCCATCATGGAGCCGGACTCACTTATCTTTTTGGTGTTACCGTTTTCTCCCTTTTAATACTCCCAACCTATGCAGGTGTCCTTACTATTTTCATAAACATTCTCATCTGCCTGCTTCATGCCTATTTCATTTATTCAGGTATGGTTGATTATCCTCTTAGAGAGAACTATCAAGTTGCTTCATGGTTATCAATTTCAGCCAATTCCATTTTACTAAGTACGGTTGCTGTGATATTTATGCCAATGCTTTTCAGGGGACTTCAGGAAACGATCGAATCTCAATACCGGCTCAAAAAAAACTTAGTTACACATAAAGACCAGCTCGAAAATTCTTTGAGTGAAAAGGAAACTCTTCTGGCTGAAATTCACCACAGGGTAAAGAACAATCTTGCTGTAGTATCAGGTATGCTTCAAATACAGGCTTTCAAGGAATCTGATGAGGAATTTCAAAAGAAGCTAATGGACAGTACCATGCGCATTAAATCTATGGCAAACATTCATGAACAGCTTTATCAGTCTCAAAGCTTTTCCAATATGGATTTTGATATAGGTTTAAAGAATCTGGTTCAGACTATCATTGATACCATGAGTGATGGAAAGTCGGTTCAGACTTCTTTTGATCTCCAACCCGTTAAACTTAATATCAACCAAGCGGTACCCTGCAGTTTGATCATGAACGAGGTGATTACAAATTCTTTGAAACATGCTTTTCATGAACGTAAAGACGGACTCATATCTGTTTTACTTGAGAAAAATGGAGCCACACTTCGAATGAAGATCACAGACAACGGCTCAGGCTTCGAAGAGGATATTGATTCATTGGAAAGTAATTCACTGGGATTAGAGCTCATCCGTACACTTGTGCGTCAGCTTGATGCAAAATATCAGTATCGGTCTCGTGAAAATGGTTCGGGAGCTTATTTTGATATAGAATTCAGCATGTCCGATTCTTCCGGAAGCAGTGGCAGTTAATGGATCTATTTACCAGCCCTTATGGCTTTGACCCGTTCCAGCACGGGTGGATGCGAATAATTGAGCCAAACATAAAACCAATGCGGAGTCAGGTTAGATAGGTTATCTTTGGATAATTTTTTGAGGGTTGAGATCATATCCTCTGGCTTACCTGTTGTATCTGCTGCAAAGGCATCCGCCTCAAATTCGTGCTTTCTGGACAATATCTGCATGAAAACAGACAGTATCATATCGATAGGTGCATAAAGCATGCCGAAAAATATTAAACCTGCATAAACTGACATTTCTTCCATATAGAATGCATCGAATAATCCTTCAGCATTAAGAAATATGGAAAGCAAAAAGAACATCACTCCTGTTTGCAGGATACTTGTCACCATCCCCTTAATGATATGCTTTTTCTTGTAGTGGCCGATTTCATGAGCCAGCACTGCAACCAGTTCATCATTTGTATGGTTTTCAATCAAGGTGTCATAAAGCGCCACCCGTTTATTCCTTCCGAATCCCGTAAAGAAAGCATTGGATTTACTGGAGCGTTTTGAACCATCAATTACAAATAGGCCCTGCAGTGGAAAGTCTACTTTCTCTGTATAATTTTCTATCGCAGTTCTGAGCTCGCCTTCTTCAAGTGGTGTAAATTTATTGAACAGGGGCATGATCCATGTTGGGGCAACATACTGCATGATCAGGGTAAAGGCTGTTACTGCACCCCAGGCATACAGCCAGGCCAGGTCTCCGGCATACATGAAGAACCATAAAATACCGGCCAACAATGGAGCTCCGATCACTAAACTCAATCCAAGTCCCTTAATAAGGTCCATTACAAAGGTTTTTGGAGTCGTCTTGTTGAAACCGAATTTTTCTTCTATCACAAAGGTAGAGTAAATGCTGAATGGCAGATTGATGATCATTTTTGCTACGATCAAAATTCCAATATAGAATAACCCGGTTACCAGCTCCCCAAATCCCCAAGCTCTTACGATCTGATCCAGCCAGTTAAATCCTCCTGAAAACCAAAACACAAGTACCAACAGCAGATCGAACCCCCCAGTAAGGAATCCAAACTTGGTGCGTACTTTAGTATACTCCTGTGATCTCGCATAGGTTTTCTCATCATACACCCCTTCAAATTCATCAGGCAAATCTTTTGAAAGTGATTTCAGGTTCAAATAATTAGATGTGATATCCAAAATAAAATCAATGGCAATGGTCACTAGTATAATGATGGCGTAGATGTTCATATAGTAATCCCTGAAGATTTTTGTATTTCCGACTAAGGTACGAATAAAGCTATGAAAATTGGCTTGGGTAAACTGATCAGGGTTATAAATAAAACGAATTAGTTCAATGTTAAACTATTTATCATAAATTCGTATATTTAAAGCAGAAATTAAATAAAGCTAAGATTATGAAACATCACAAGGGAATACATCACATAACCGTTCTGGCAGGTGAAGCGCAACTAAATGTAGAATTCTACACGAACAAACTAGGGATGCGTTTGGTCAAGAAATCCGTCAATCAGGATGATCCGGGAACCTATCATCTTTTCTATGGCAATCAGGCGGCTGAACCTGGCTCAAGCCTGACTTTCTTTCCCTGGCCTATGGCTCAAAAGGGAGAAACCGGTGTGGGAGAAGTTGTCAACGTAGCACTTCAGGTTCCCAAGAGTTCAAAAGCATATTGGAAAGACAGACTCAATGAACATGAGGTTAAATTTAAAACTGTGGTAGTATTTGGCCGTGAAGCACTCCGTTTTGAGGACCCCGATGGACTTGAACTGGATATTGTGTTTGAAGGTGAAGCGAAACCACAAGCAGAGAATGTGGACTATATTGTGCCTGCCGAACATTCCATTCAGGGATTTTGGGGAGCACGCATGCTACTCACAGAAAAACAGCATGCTGAAATGCTTCTCGGTGACCTGTTTGGATTTGAGGAAGCAGCCGCAGAAGGTAATCAAACCTTATATCAAACAGATGCTCCTATTGGCCGTAACGTTATTATCGAGAAGGCAGATAAACCTAAGTACGGAAAAAATGGTCGCGGTATCGTGCACCATATCGCTTTCAGAGCTGAAAACGAGGAAGAATTGGACACACTTCGGCAGAAAGTTGGTAAAAAGGGATTGAATCCTACGCAGATCATCGATCGTCATTGGTTTAAATCCGTCTATTACCGTATACCGGCCGGTGTCCTTTTTGAGATGGCCTCTGATGATCCCGGTTATACCGTGGATGAGGAATTTGAGCATCTTGGCGAAAAATTGATCCTGCCACCATGGCTTGAATCAAAACGGGATCGAATTGAACAAATACTTCCGGATATTGTAGGCAGCCTCTGCATCCTGATTTTACTGTTGGTGCGTATGGCGTTTCTCCTATACGATTCATATAAAATGACAAAATCTAATTCTACACATCTTTACATATGAGTTTATTCCGAGTAAACGACACCACCAATTTTGAAGGACCACATCAGTCAACACCCGTTTTAAAAGGCGGGGCAGAATCATCTGAAGCAGAAGCTGCCATGATCCTCATTCATGGTCGTGGAGCTACAGCCAAAAGCATCCTAACCCTGACTGATGAACTTGAGATAAACAAAAAATTAACGATTCGAGCCCCGCAGGCCTCTCAAAATACATGGTATCCGTATTCGTTTATGGCCCCATCCAAAAATAACGAACCTAATCTTTCTTCTGCCTTGCAAAAGATCTTTGATATTGTTCAGGGATTAAAAGAAGAAGGTTTCATAGAGGAAAACATCTACCTGACCGGTTTTTCACAAGGAGCCTGCCTGATATCTGAGTTCGTGGCACGTCATCCCGAAAAATATGGCGGACTTATAGCACTCAGCGGTGGTCTTATAGGAACAGGCGATTCAGTGAACCCAAAGGATTATGAAGGAGACCTCAAAGGTACTCCGGTGTTTTTGGGTTGCAGTGATGTTGACCCACATATCCCAAAGAAACGTGTAAACGAATCAGAAGAATTGCTTAACAAGCTGAATGCGGATGTAACCAAAAAACTATACCCGGGAATGGGGCATACTGTAAACCAGAATGAGATCGATCACATGAATCGGATAATCAACTCATAGTGGATGAAGCTATAGACTGAAATTTTGTCCACAAGAGTTAAAGGGACTCAAGTTAATAATCGATACCAATTCGGTTCTTGATCCTGTTTTTTATGGCATCTTCCAGCTCTTTCTTCTTTTCCTCAAGCTCTTTTTGCTTCTGTTCTACCTTATCAACTTGTTCCTGGATCCGGGCCTGCAACTCGTTATAGCGCTCCATGATCTCAGCTTCTTTTTCAGTTTTGAAAGCCACTAATTCTTCTTTTTTACCGGCAACCTGTTGTTGAACTTCAGCTTCGATCTTACGTCTTGCCTCAGCTACTTCCTCGCTTACAGTCTGACGTAAAGCATTCATAAAAAGCTCATCTACGTTTGACCGAAGCCGTATACGAAGTGGCCCGTCCATATTATCTATGAGTGCAGAAATATCTACCTGGTCAGTATTTCCGATAGATCTTCTGATCAATGACTCTAATTGATTCTTAGGCTCGCCAGCAGAGGCAAAATCAAAACTAATATCACTTGCAACATAATCGATCCTACTGTCTATTCTGTTGGCAATCAGATCAAGCGATACATTTACGTTGCCCTTTCCGGTTTTCAACTCATATGGCAAGAGATCTGAACCGGATAATTTAGCCTTTGAAAGTGTAAACCCGGAATAATTGAACTCGAAACTTTCGCGTGGCCTCTCTTCCAGATAGTTGAATTCACCTGTTAAACTGAGGTTCACCTGATTCTTATCCTGACCACCGATATTGAACTCTATCGGCTCTCCCGCTTTTTGTTGATCACTGCTAATGTTGGTCACCTGACCACTGATAGCGATATTGCTAAGTGTTCTTCCAGAAAGTTCGATATTCTTGAACCACAGTCCCGGCAGATCATATTTATCTGAGAACCGATAATTAACTCCTTCATATCTTTGGATTTGCCTCCCTTCTGCATCGCCCAAAAAACGACTGCCATATTCCCTGGCTATGGCTACATACTCCAGATAAACGGCGTAATCACCAAGCAGGTTTTCACCAAACAAAGCAGTTCCAATATTTCTAACGTCGAGGTCAGGTAAATTTGCCATATTTACAGCGCGCTGAAAATCATCCTGGATCCAGTTATCGATCTGAGAAATTTCATCAGTGGTTGTACCGTAATCGTTCTCAAAATTTTGTTTAAGAGTTTGGGCACGGTTTCTGAGTGAATCGACCTGACTTCTCAGTTTCTTTACCTGTTCGATCGTGGTAACTACTCTCTTAGGATCTTTTAACTCCTCAACTTTAATACTATCTACTGTTTTGTTTATCTGGGCTATCTCCTGATTGATGCTCGTGTTATTGAAGGTGCTGTCCCATTTCGAATAGGTTTTCTGAATACCATTTCTCAGTGAATCCACCTTATCATCCGTTCGGATATCAACACGTGCCATCAAACTGTCCACATTCAGATCATCCCGAATATCAGTAAACTTCACCTGGGCATTTTTCTTTGCCTGACTGGCTACCTGATCTACAACAGAATAAATAAACCCCGGTTCTTGGTTTTTCTCCTCTTCAGGTATTTCAAAATAACCATCCGTTTCTCGTTCGGTGGCGAGCTGAAACCCGGTTAGTTTCACATTGTCTACAACTACTTTATTCGCCAGAATGAGTGGCCAGAACTGCATGCTGAATTCTGTTTCACCCGTTTCAAAGGTATTTTCCATTGTGCTATTCTTATTGGCGACCTGCAGCCGATCCCACTTCATCTTCAGTTTCAGCAAACTGAACTCAAAACCATCGAATTCTACTTTAGCTTCATTTAATACGCTTGCCTCATACTCAATATTACTTTCTATCAAGTCATCGGTTATGAAATATGCGGCTGCAAACCCTAATCCGATCAGCACTAATACTGTAATTACACCACCTAATCTCATACTATTACCCTCTTACCCGGTTTACAGTTTTATAAATTGAATAGAAATTTGTTGACTTAAAAGCCTGGACAATCTTCCATTTTTGAACCTTGGCATGGATCTTCTCCCGATATTGAAGAACCAGTATTTTGAAAGCGGGAAAAGCCGGAGCCGATAAGATCACAGCCGTAGCAAAGCTTCCAATCACCACGGTATTGTAGAACTTGGTCAGTGCCCACCACTCGTTATTAAACATGATGGTGTAAGTTTCCTGCATACCCTCAAGCTCTAAAAGCCATATCCCAAATTTATGAAACAATGGATCAGCCAAATACGCCACACCGCTGAATATCATAAACGAAAGCAAGGCCATACCGATATTAACCCGAAGCACTAATATCAGGATCACGATAAAAATATTGTGGAACGACATGATCGGTGTCAGACCAATTATCATTCCCAATATCATCCCTCCAGCAATTTGTGAGGGAGAGGCCTCTGAAGCCAAAGCTTTCAGCAGCTTTGCAAAATATTTCAAAATCAGGAACATAATACCCTTGGTGAATTAATTTGAAATTTGACCAAAATAATCAAAATGCTTCAAACTTCTTATTTCTGTTGGGATCATAGCTTAAAATTGAACTATTGGGAACAATACCAATTTAGTTATATTCAATACATTAACAATAGCTAGTCATATATATGCCTCCATTTCAGAAATATCTACTCTTTATAATAGTGTTGGTCACTTCACTTGCAATGCTTACTGCATGCGAATCACCTTCAATGAATGAAAATCCGATCAACCAGGTTGAAGCACCGTTTCCCTGTGAGGATGGCAAAGCCTTGAATTATGATTGTAATAATGTTGACCTTTTTGCACACCTCAATATTTCTGAACTAAGTGGAACACAAAGTGGTGTTTACCTCAATGATATCTGGGGATGGACAGATCCCGAATCTCAAAAAGAGTATGCATTGGTTGGATTGACCAATGGTGTTTCATTTGTGGATATCAGTGAGCCCGGTGAACCGATTGTAGTAGCTCGGCTTCCGGAATCCGACCTGAGAAATAAATACAAAACCCTTTTAACTGCCGAATATCCTGCCTGTAATCTTGGAGTTGGTGCCACACAACGATCCAAAGCTTTGAGCCAAGGCTCCTCCTGGAGAGATATTAAGGTTTATGACGATCACGCCTTTGTTGTAAGTGATGCGCAGCCTCATGGTATGCAGGTACTAGACCTGACTAAACTCAGAGATTATAGTGGTGAAATTATGATCCTGGAACAAGATTTTCTCTATGACCGCCTGTCATCAGCCCATAATATTGTGATCAACGAAGAAACCGGATTTGCCTATGCAACCGGAGTCACACAGGCTGAAGTTTGTGGTAGCAGGGATGGCTCCGGCCTCCATATGATCGACATTCGGGATCCCAAAAACCCAACTTTTGCAGGTTGTTACATTGAGCCAACTACGAATTACGCTATTGCTCCCGGTTACGTACACGATGCACAATGTATAGTCTATGATGGGCCTGACAGTGATCATACCGGTAAGGAAGTTTGCTTTAATTCAGCCGAGGGTAATGTGCTGATTGCAGATGTTTCCGACAAGGATAATCCCACCACAATCAGTATGGAAAGTCAGGCCAATATGCAGTATTCCCATCAGGGGTGGCTGACGAATGACCGCGCTTATTTTTTAATGAACGACGAGCTTGATGAGCGAAACCTGATGCGGAACACTAAAACTTATATATGGGACGTTAGGGACCTGGATGTACCACAGTTTATTGGATATTATGAGCATCAAACGTTTTCCATAGACCATAACCTGTACATAAAAGAAGATCACGTTTATCAATCAAATTATAACGCGGGACTTCAGATTTTGAACATTTCAAATGTTGCCGATGGAAACCTTGAGCGAGTGGCCTTTTTCGACACCCAACCCGCATCCGATGCGTCATCTTTTGATGGTACATGGAGCAATTACCCGTATTTTGAAAGTGGGATGGTAGTGCTTAGCGATATTGAAACCGGCCTTTTCATCGTAAGACCCAGATTATAAGATTTCCTTTAAAGCTTAATCATATATTTAACTAATACTTGTGTACTCTCACATTTCCCAAATATTAAGAAGTGCCCTTAACGCCTTCATTTCTTTGAGGTACCACTATATTTGCTTACCTTTTGCACGATTTTAAAACGGTTTCACAACACCGAATCAGTTAGTAATACAGCGTAAAAAAGCTCAACTTTATGGATCTATTTGACAAGCTAGAGAACCGCCCAAGTCCTCTTGGACCATTCACCTCAGAAGGCTATGGTTATTACACTTTCCCAAAACTAGAGGGACCATTAGGCCCGGAAATGCAATTTAATGGTAAAGACATGGTCGTTTGGAGTATCAACGACTATCTTGGCATTGGAAGCAATGAAGAGATCAAGAAAACGGATACTGAGGCTACTGAAAAGTACAGCCTGAGTGCGCCTATGGGTGCCCGCTTGATGACCGGAAACTCCACTGAACATGAACTGCTTGAAGAAGAACTAGCTGCTTTCGTACATAAAGAACAAGCTCAGCTTCTGAATTACGGTTATCAGGGAATCATGAGCACTATTCATGCCCTGCTTGACCGAAACGACATTTTGATCTACGACGAGTTAAGTCATGCCTGTATTGTTGATGGCAAGCAGCTGTCTATGGCAGAAAAGTTCGTATTCAAGCACAATGATCTCGAAAGCTTTAAGAAGCAGCTTTTCCGTGCTAAAAAGAAAATGAAGGAGAATACTTCTATCCTCGTAGTAACAGAGGGTGTATTCGGCATGACCGGAGATCTTGGAATTTTGAAAGAGATCATCGAACTCAAAAAAGAAGTACCATTCAAATTGTTAGTTGATGATGCTCACGGTATCGGAACCATGGGTAAAGACGGATCCGGAACCGGAACTCACCTTGGTATTCAGGATGGAATCGATATCTACTTTGGAACCTTTGCAAAATCTTTTGCTCTGATCGGTGCCTTTATTGCTTCCGAACCAAGAGTAATAGAATTCTTGAAGGCGAATTCCAGAAGTCAGGTTTTTGCGAAATCTCTTCCGTTACCGATGGTTGTTACAGCCCGCAAGCGATTACAGATGATCAAAGACAATCCGCAATGGAGAGAGCAACTTTGGAACAACACACTGAAATTACGTGAAGGCTTGCGTGAGATCGGCTACACGGTACTTCCATCTGAGAGTCCGGTGACACCGGTTCTGACCAAGGGTAGTACTGATCTTTGTCAGGATATCATGCGGAAGCTGCGTGAAGAACACGGTGTATTCGTGAGTGGTGTAGCCTATCCGGTTGTGCCAAGAGGAACGGTATTGATCCGCCTCATCCCAACCGCAGCACATAATGATGCTCACATTGAACAAACACTGAAAGCATTCGAAGCCATCAAAGACTACGTATTTGAAGCGGCTGAAAAACTAAGTGCTTAAAATTTAGAGCACAGTCTGATGGGGTTTCTGTCAGATGGATGAAAGAAAAAATTGTAAACCCGTTCGGTGAAAGCTGAACGGGTTTTTTATTTTAAGTTCTCAATACCCTTACCTGCTCGAATGCAAAGGTTTTTACGTCCATCTCTGAGTCCAATGCAACCAACTCTCCTTTGTTATTTGCTCCCAAAAATTTGAATTTACCGGAAAGAATCTCATCATTCACTTTCAATTTAACCCAATCGCCATAACCTGAAAGTGACTTATTTACTTTTTTAAGCAGATCCGAATCCTGTTGACTCCAAAGCCTGTATTTGTATTCGATATCCTGAACAAGATGAGCTAACAATTCCTCTCGGTCTACATTGCGCTTGGCCTCTATCTTGAGGGAAGTGGCATCTTTAAGTACTGAATCAGTAAACTCATACTGGTTAACATTGAACCCAATACCTGCAATAACCCTATCCAGTTTATTTCCAATAAAAACTGTTTCAGTAAGTATGCCGCACAGTTTTTTTCCTTTTACCAAAACATCATTAGGCCATTTGATCTTAGGTTTAACATCTGTAAGGTTTTCGATGGTGTCTTTAACAGACAGTGCACAGGTCAAAGTAAGCAGGTTAAGTCTTTCAGCAATAGATGGCTGAAAGACCAGGCTAAAGGTAAGGTTTTGTGCAGGCTCCACTACCCACTTATGCTCATGCTGCCCCCTTCCTTTGGTTTGAAAATCGGTTATTACCAAAGTACCATGGAGTGAGTCATCCCCCCTTAATTTTTTTGCATAGGTATTTGTAGATGGAAGCTCCTCAAAAAAATAAAGGCTACGCCCCAACCAGGAGGTAGCCAATTTATTCTCAAATTTTTCTATTTCAAACACAGCTTTTATAGAGGTCCGGTTCTGGTTTACCTAAACAAAGTAAAATAAAACCGGCAATCTTCCCTAAATACTTCTGTGTTATTCTCCGATTTTAACAACTGAATCTTCTGTACCAAATTCATTTGGCACATACTTATCAGCCTCATCATCGTTTTCCCAACGTTCACCGTCTATCAGATATTTGAACTTGTATTCATTTTCAGGCTTCAAACGAAGTGTGGTTGTCCACATCCCTTTTTTCTTCTTGAGCTTTTCAGATTTGGTGTCCCAATCGTTAAAGGAACCGGCAACAACTACTTCTTTTTCCGCCCATTCTTCTGGTAAGGTCAGGGTAACTTTACAAACAGTTCGTTTAGGAGTGAATTCTTTTGAGATCATAACGTTAATTTTACTTCAATGAGTGAGTGAATACCTAAAATACCTATATTATTTAACTACTTCAATGTAATTACATAATATATAATACAAAGTATATATAATGTATTAACTTAATTAAATAACTATATAACTATTAATAATTTATTAATTTTTGGAAGCGATTCCTGCTATAATTATCAACTACTCTTTCCAATTATCTGCTAATAAAATAAAACTATCATTGAACTCTTCATATATGGCAGTATTTCTGACACATATTAAAAGTGGCAGGATATTTGATAGATAAGAACTAAACAGTTGAACGGCCTTGTTTATAAGGTTAACTTTCAGAGTTAAGCATTTAATTAGCAGATCATCAATTCCCAATTATGTTAGATAAAATCGGTAAAGTAATTACCAAGATATTTGGCTCTAAGAGCGAAAAAGACATTAAGAAAATTCAGCCCATCGTAGAACAGATCAAATCCTATGAAGATCAGATAAAACAATTATCTGATGATGAACTGAAGGGTAAAACAGAGGAATTCAAGCAAAAGATCAAAGACGCCACGGCCGATACCGTGGCTGAAATTCAGGAGATCAAGACTCAACTTGATGATATGGAAAACCTATCCCCCAACGAACACCGGGAAATGGCGGAATACCTGGATGAACTTGAGGCAAAAGAGTTGGATATAGTTGAAGACGTATTGGAGGAGATCCTACCCGAAGCATTTGCCGTACTAAAAGATACCTGCCGCCGGTTTGTCGGAAAATCCTGGAAAGTAGGCGGGAATGAGACTACCTGGGAAATGATACCGTATGACGTTCAGCTTATCGGTGCCATTGTATTGCATCAAGGCCGTATTGCTGAGATGAAGACCGGTGAGGGTAAAACTCTTGTCGCTATCTTCCCGGCTTATTTAAATGCACTAGCCGGTAAAGGTGTGCATATTATCACTGTCAACAACTACCTGGCTATGCGTGATGCCGAGTGGAACGAACCGATCTTTAACTTCCACGGGCTTGAAGTCGACTGTATCGACAAATATCAACCCAGTTCTGACCAACGTAGAGAAGCTTACAAAGTTGATATTACTTACGGAACCAATAACGAATTTGGCTTCGATTATTTGCGTGACAACATGGTTATTGAACAAGATCAGCTTGTTCAGCGTGAACACCACTACACCATTATTGATGAGGTTGACTCCATCCTGATAGATGAAGCCAGAACACCACTTATCATATCCGGTCCGGTACCACAGGGTAACCAATCTGACAAATACCTGGAGATGAAACCCCGTGTTGAATCCCTGGTTCTGGCCCAAAAGAAATTAGTTGCCAACCTGGTGAAAGAAGGAAAAGATCTGCTGGAAAAAGGTGATGAGGAAAATGCGGGACTTGCCCTATTCAGAGCTGTTCGTGGGTTTCCCAAGAACTCCCAGCTCCGCAAAATGCAACAGGATCCTAAGATCCAGAAGCTGATCCAGAAAACAGAGTCATTCTACCTGCAGGATAATGCCAAGAATATGCCGGTAGTTGATGAGTATCTATATTACGCGGTTGATCCGAAGATGAATTCCATCGAAATGACCGAACAGGGTCGAGATTTCATCACCAAAAAAGGTGAGGATGAAGATTTCTTCATCATTCCGGATCTTGGAGAAGAAACAGCCATCATCGAAAAAGAGATCGAAAAGTTAAAAGAGGAAAAGCTTGATGAGGTCAAAAATAACGAAGAGTTCAGTGAAGAGTACAAAGAGAAGAAGATAGAAGAAGTTGAGCAAGAGGTACGACAGGAACGTGAACGCCGGTTCAATGAACTGCACCGCAAATTTGCTGAAAAGGGTGATCGTATCCACACAGTCAACCAGCTACTGAAAGCTTACACCAATTTTGAGCGTGAAGAGGAATACATTGTTCAGGATGGCAAGGTGAACATTGTTGATGAACATACGGGACGAGTGCTTTCCGGACGACGTTATTCTGATGGGTTGCATCAGGCTATTGAAGCAAAGGAACAGGTTAAAGTTGAGGCTTCCACACAAACCTACGCTACCATCACGCTTCAGAATTACTTCAGAATGTACCACAAACTAGCCGGTATGACGGGTACAGCTGAAACGGAAGAAGGTGAATTTAACGAGATATACGAACTCGATGTGGTAGTAATTCCTACCAACAGACCTATTGCCAGGGATGACAAGGAAGATCTTGTCTTCAAAACCAAACGAGAAAAATTTAATGCCTCTATTCAGAAGATCGAGGAGTATCACAAAAAAGGTCAGCCTGTATTGGTTGGTACCACAAGTGTGGATGTTTCTGAAACAATGAGCCGGATGCTACAACGCGCCGGAATTCCTCATAATGTTCTAAATGCCAAGCAGCATGCCCGTGAAAGTGAGATCGTGAAGCAGGCCGGTGAGATCGGTGCTGTAACGGTTGCTACCAACATGGCCGGTCGTGGTACGGATATCAAACTGGCAAAGGGAGTCAAAGAAAAAGGGGGACTTGCCATTTTAGGTACGGAACGTCACGAATCTCGGCGTATTGACCTTCAGTTGCGTGGTCGTGCCGGCCGTCAGGGAGATCCGGGTGAAACACAATTCTATGTATCCCTTGAAGATGACCTGATGGCATTATTTATGTCAGACCGGGTTGCCAACGTAATGGACAAGCTCAGTTTCGAAGAAGGTGAGGTCATTACTCACCCGTGGATCACCAAATCTCTTGAGCGGGCACAGTCCAAGGTAGAGCAAAATAACTTCAGTATCAGGAAACGACAGCTTGAATATGATGATGTTCTGAATAATCAGCGTAATGTGATCTACGCGAGAAGAAAGCACGCTCTTTCCGGTGATCAGTTACGCACCGACATTCTTGATATGCTCGACGACCTGATCGAAAATATGGTATACGATCACATTGCTTCAGGTGATTACGATGGTCTGCACGAAAAAATACTGCGTCGCCTCGCCGTTGATGTCGATTATGATCGTGAGGGCTGGGCCAAGATGAATGAAGATGATCTCAAGGATCACATTGTTCAGAAAGCTCTCGAAAATTACCGCAAGAAGGAAGAGCGTATTGCCAAACCTCTATATGAGGTAATGAAACGCATCAACGAGTCAAATCCTGATAACAGACCTGATAAAGTACAGGTGATTTTCACGGATGGTATCCGCCGAATGCGCATCGTTGTTGATGTTGAAAACGCTCTCAAAAATGAAGGACGTGAAGTGGCACGTTCACTCGAAAAAAGTTCCATACTTTCTATTATCGATCAGAAATGGATGGAGCACCTTCGCGAACTGGATTCTGTGAAAGAAGGTATCGGACTTCGTTCGTTTGCTCAAAAGGATCCACTTCTTGAATACAAGCGTGAAGCTTTCGATATGTTCAAGATGCTTCTGGATGAGATCAATAAAGAGGCCATTTCTGTTATCTGGAAATCTGTACCTGAAGTACAAGCTGAAGACAAAAACTTACAGCAGGCTCAAAAACAGAAATCCCGCTACGACACCTCTGCTATGGAAACACAGCACTCAGATTCAACCGGTATGGGACTTAAAGCTCCCGCACAGCAACCAGGTGGAGGCCAGCAACCTCAGGGCGGTAATGCCAAACGACAGCCTGTGGAAGTTGAAGAAGAACCTGGTCGTAATGATTATGTGACTGTTCAGAACATCAACACTAACGAAACCAAAAAGGTGAAGTGGAAATACGCCAAGCGTATGGTGGATGAAGAAGGCTGGGTGGTTGTTGAAAAATAACTCAATCCTTTCCTTTAAGAACCATTGCGATCATCTACACTTCTAGGATGCTATGTACCTAAAGATTTTTTCACTATGTTTGGTTCGAACTAAATTCATGGATACGTGGAAGTTTTAGGAATAGACATTGGCAGTTACGGTATAAAAGGTGCGATCGTTGATACTGAAAAAGGCGAGATCGTTTCCAAGAAGAGAACGACTGACAAAATTGAGGATACACGCCCTCACAAGCTGATATCCAAACTGCATAAAGTGGTTAAAAAATTTGAATGGGATGGCCCAATAGGCTGTGCTTTCCCTGCAGCAACCAGTAAAGGTATCGTACTTTCTACCACAAGAATGGATCAGGGATGGGTTGATGCCGATGCCGACCACCTCTTTTCTGAGATCACCGGTTGTAATGTAAGTGTGATCAATGATACGGATGCAACCGGCCTGGCTGAAATGAAATTTGGAGTCGGAAAAGGTCAGCGAGGAACTGTTATTGTACTGACTGTCGGAACCGGAATTGGCTCTTCAATTTTTGTGGATGGAATTTTATTGCCTAACACAGAACTCGGTCAGATCGAGATCAAGGGAATCAGTATTGAAGAAAGAGCTTCAAACAAAGTCAGAAAAGAAGAAGGTATCCGAAAGAAGACATGGGGAAAACGCCTTCAGCTGGTACTTGAACATTATGAACACCTCTTTCATCCAGATCTTTTTATTCTTGGCGGTCAGCTAAGTAAGAAAGCAGACAAAACCTTCCCTTACATCAAAATAAAGACCAAATTTAAGGGAGCCAGCCTGCTTAACAATGCCAGTATTGTGGGAGCCGCATACTATGCCGCTTCCGTTCAGATCAAGAATAAAGAGTTTTACCGCTGATCATTTGTTTGAATGTAGAGCTACTCTGTTGCCTTCACTGTCGAGGATAACTGCCATATAACCATTATCCTCTGTGATCAATCTCTTCGGGATCGAGATCTTGCCACCTGCACTTTCAACTTTTTCCAGGACTACTTGTAAGTCCGGATTTGCATTCAAATAAAGCAGTGGTCCCTGTGTTTCACTTGGGTTATAGAATTCCTCTTTTTGAATCAATGCTCCACCAACGGATCCACTCTCTGCCGGAAATAAAGCCATTTTTAATCCATCACCTATGTCCAGATCAAATAATTCAAAACCAAAGATAGCCTCATAAAATGACTTTGCGCGGCTAATATCTTTAGTAGGTATTTCGAACCAGTTTATAGCGTTTTTCATTAGTCAGATTTTTGTAATAAATTTGTTTAAAGTAGTTTTTTTCAGACACGAAGTTTACTCAAAAGTCGATTTAGTTCCGCAGCTTCATCTTCCGATATATTTGCAAATCTGCCATTAAGTTCAACTATCCTGTCCTCGATCTGAGCAAGCAACCGAAGTCCTTCATACTTTATAAATACCTGAACCAATCTTCCATCTTCAGGATCCTTTCTTTTTCTGACCAACTCCTTTTCAATGAGTCTGTCTACCAGGCGGGATGTATCAGACTTTTTATCCATCATTAGTTTCTGTATCTCTTTGGTGGACAGCGGCTCGTTATTTGCTGCATTCAGGATCTGAAGTATGGATAACTGTTGCCGAGTGATATCAAATTCATCAAGGAAATTTCTAACCTGATTCCGAAGCCAAACTTCGGTCTCTTTGATGTTTTCACGTAACTCTTGCCAGATAGATCCTTCCATTACTCAAAGTTTAGTTAATCTCATGATATAGCTTGTAACAGTCGCATTTAACTCGGATGAATATAATGTACAAACATCAATGTTCAAACTACTGTATAATTAATTGAAATAAATCAGCTTTAAATCTAATGATATACTGTATGGATCAGCCTACACATTTTACGCATCGGGTGGTATAAGGCATATATTCTAATCGGCCAAAGGGAATTTCATCTCCGCACTTTGTGCAAATACCAAAGTTACTACTTGTAGAGTTTTCAAGAGCTTTCTCTAACTTCTTCAATTGTTTCTCTTTGTCTCTCAATGCCGATTCATTGATAGATCTATTGTTGATGGCATCCATTCTTGAAATACGGCCAATGGATGCATCCAAAGGGATGGGCTTTACAAGGTCTTTTAGTTCCTTAATTTCTTCTTTTGTTTCTTCTATCCTTGAAACAATGATATCCTTTAGTTTTTTCTTCTCTTCTTTATTCATATGCAAAAGGTAATGATGACAGGCTATACACCCAAATCAATAGTTACTCTAACTTTCCGTTTTACTGAATATTCTCTCGATACTTCTTTCCAGTTTTTTTGCCTGAAGAGATGTTTTCTGAGGATTCCAGTTATCATTAAACGAGTCTTTAAAGAATAACTCCTTCAAATAAGCCGTCGTGCGGATGAACCTTATGTAGTACCCTGTATAGATAACCATTCCGGGAAGATAGGCTAAATATTTAAGCTTTTTCTTCCAGTCTCTCGATAATATTAATACCACAATATACTGCAAAAACTTTGAGAAACTGTACAGCATCAACCCTGCAACAAGCACATAAAGTATCTCTTGAGTAAAGTTCACAATGATATCGATCATGTATACGTACCAGAAAAAATTCAGAATGAAATTAAAGAAGATGTTTTCTGCAACTGTCAGGAAATTTCTGATGTCGAAAGTTTCAAACGGCTTAAATAAATTATTATGCTTTCTGAGTCTGAATCGTACCAAAGAACGACTCCATCTCATACGCTGCTTCGCCAAGCTGATGAATGATTCCGGCACGGTTGTATATATCGTCGCCTTCGGTTCAAATTGCACTTTATATCCCAGCTTTCTAATCTTGATAGTTATATCACCATCCAGACCGGGACCGATATCCCAACCATGCACTTTATCCAAAGCCTCCTTACGAAAAGCTCCGAATGCCCCGGAAACGATCCTCAGAATACCTAAAGAAGAGGTCACCATTCGTCCGACCATAATAAATATGTTATATTCTACCTGCTGAAAAGTGGTGCACAGATTAACATCCGGATTACGAACTTCCAGATTACCGCCAACAGCTCCAATCTTGGAATCCATATAGAATGGAATCATGATCTCCTCGATCGCATCATATCTCAAACTACTATCGGCATCCAGGTGAACAATGAATTCACCGGTTGCATACCGAA
The DNA here is from genome assembly GCA_034520725.1 of Gracilimonas sp. Lineage (GTDB taxonomy): Bacteria > Bacteroidota > Rhodothermia > Balneolales > Balneolaceae > Gracilimonas. Next base: position 103,285 of record JAXHNH010000025.1, read on the forward strand.
ATGCTGTATTTGCTGCTGAGGCTTTTCCTCCACGTTCAAAATGGGAGATGAACTTATCAATTCGTCCTTGCCTTTCAAGGTGCCTTCCTATCACCACGGATTGATCATCCGACCCATCATCCACAATAATGATCTCGAAGTTCCTATAAGTTTGCTCTTCGAGGGACTCTACAAGTCTCTCAAAGTTTTCCCCTTCATTCTTACCGGGTACGATCACTGAAATGAATGGCTTGGCTGAAAGAAACTCCTCACGTGCTTCCTGATAATCTCTCTCTGCGAATTTTCCTTTAACCCAATATACAATAAGCATTGAGTAGTCCATCACAATGAAACGTGGAAATTCAAACAGAAAAAAGAACCAGAAGACTCGAAAAAATCCACTGAGTCCTTCCATGCTCCAGTATGTAACAAAATCAACCATACAGGTTATTCCAGCTCGTTAAATGATGACATAAGTTGCCGAAGATGAAATTGTGGTTCTTTCTCTTCTTCAATAAGCATCAATGCTTCCTCAAAGGTGACTTCAAAACCATCGAAGTTGTCTTTAATGAGCTCGCTCAATCTGTTCTTATATCTGCCTAAAAGGTTTTGGGATTCTTCCAGCTCTTTTTCAGTGAACAAGAACAACGTTGTGATACGGTCTTTAAAGATGACAGCATCCGATGAATGTAACTCACTGTTTAAGAGCTCAAATAATTCGATGATCAGGTCTTTCTGCCCTTTATCTCCAATTCCCTGATACAGATCAGTTAAATTCGACATTTGCAACGCCGCAACGGTACTGTCAAAATTAGCAACCCTCTTGCGTCCTATCTCATTTTTAAGCAACCTGATGAAATATTCATCATTAATAATATCATTCAACTCATCAAAGCCTTTCAGGTTGATGCTATACTTCCCTGTTGCCGCATCCCGGCCGAGTTTTGTTAGTTTATACTTTTTGATCTGTTGCTTAACCAATCTCTCTACACGGGTATCCGCACCACAATCGTGGCATTTTGCTTTGATATGAGGATCCTGAAACTCATGATCACACTGGTGACAGGTGTACATCACAGAAGGTTTGTCATAGTCGACTCCAATATGCTTAAGGATTCGCTTACACTTTGGACACTCCATGATCTCAGAAGATTCGGATTTCACAAAATCTGAAAGAGGGCCTACATATGCGCATGGAAAGTGATGTACCAGGTCCTCTATCTTGAGACGTGATGACTGACATTTAGGACATGATTCCCGAAAGTGTAGTAAACTGTTATAGCAGTTGTTGCAGGAATAGATATAATCTACAAAATCACCATTAACAAGTCCTTCTTTTTCGGCCGACTCCAGAATATCAAGAGCGGTGTGCTCATTTTCATAATCCAGATTAATGGTTAAAAGCGGATAGGTATAGCCCAATTTAGCAGTTCGGCTGGGAATAGGAACAATATCCTTATTCCTGCTATGGGCAAGCTGCAGAGCCTTTCGTAATAAAATATTCTCAGTTGAAGTCGCCTGACCTTCACTTCGCAACCGTTCAATAGCACGTGTCACGGATTTTCTGAAGCGTATAGCTGAAAATGGCTTGAGCAAATAATCGGTGATGCCATATTCAAAAGCCTGAAGGGCATAATCCTCATCACCGGTCATGAGAATAATCTGCAGATCTTCTTTGATCTCGATCTCATCCAAAAATTCAAAACCACTCATATCCGGCATATGAATATCCAAAAACAGAATATCGATATCATACCGATTGTACATCTCTATTGCTTCTGCTCCATTACTGGCCAAGCCAACAGGATTTAGACGGCGGTCGGCTTTCTGAACCATATGGTAAGCCACTTTTTGAAAAGCGGCATCATCTTCAACTATCAAACAATTTATTTTCTTCATAGATCAATCTGCCTATATGTGCTATGCTCTTCTCAAATTCTTTTTTGAATGATGTCGGTTGTCTCGGCGATACCATTCAAATTATTCAGCCGCTCAAGTGTACCATCTACCATCTCTGAAAGATCATCGTTGCGGTCTCCGTAACTTTTGTATAAAAAGAGCGGAATTAGATACACCTGTTCTTCCTCATGAGACCGAATAGTTTTTATTAACTCCCTAGTAAATGTGTGTCTGGTGTATTCAATAATGAGCCCGGAGTAATCCTTAAGCAGTTCAAGCCGAACAGGTTCTTGATCACTGATCTTCAGAAATTTGAGATCGCCAACTTCAAAAACCCGCTTATCTTCAAGTCCCTCATTGTCTTCGTCTATGAAATAATCATCTATTGCCATCAGAATATTACCTTTTTAACAGTTACACCCATTTTATTGTAAGATTTCCACCGGTCAAGCTCCAAAGGATCTTCCGGTTTTAACTCAGCTACAATCTGTACGCTGAATTCGAGCTCACTTTGACTGCCTGTTGGCCTGTCAATAAGAGCCTCAGCCGCATAAATATCTGTGATCAAACCTTTGCTTTTATCCCCATTATCGAACGTTACATTCATCTCGTCACCAATGCTAAGATACTTTCCACTATTCTGCTGAAATATGGCTTTGATCCTGAGTTGTGACTGCTCTGATAATATAGATAGAACACGTTCAGATTTTAAGCCTATCTCTGAGGGGCTTTTATATACCATCGTAACGATACCTGGAACCGGAGCCGTATAAATGTGTTGCATACTTGCGGCATCTAACGGAATTCCGGACCCATCGTTTCCGTATGGGTTTGAGATCATTGTCTGTAATCTGTTTCTGCGGTTTTCAAGCAGATCAATTTGTTCATTTATCAGTGAGAGGTCTCCTCTTTCATTCATGATCTTGTCTTCAACAGACTTCATCTCAGAAACGGTTGATACTCCCAACCTCACTTCACGCTTGATCTGAGATAATCTTCTATCATAATACTCCAGTTGCTGAAGAGCCCTTTCAGCTTCGATATTTTTTATCCGTAACTCACTTTGTACATCTTCCAGCTCGTTAGATGCATCATTCAATCTCTTTTTCAGAGTTTCAAGACTATCCATGGATTGCTGCCACTCTATAAAGGTAAAACGGAATAGAGTATCTGATTTTTGAACGGTATCGCCCGGCTCTACATAAAACTCCTGAAATCGAATATCACTTGGAGAAACTACCTGAAGTTCGTTCGTTATTACCCTTCCATCGCCAACAACAAAGAAGTTTCTGTTGATCAGGTAATAACTGATAAATATCAAAGCCACTGAAATAAGTGTGATATAAATAACACGGTCCCAGTTTGTTTTCTGGGTTGTTTCTTTTTCCCGGGTCCCCCTGATCGTCGATTTGTTACTATTAAACTGTCCGCTTTGCATACTGTTTTATGATCTAATTATTTTTCAATTGCTTCCATGATTCATGATCATGGATAAAAAAGTCATCTGCACCAAACCCTTCTTTTATATTCTGCATAAGTTCTTCCATAGCCGAAAATGAATCAAAATCACCAGACCTCAATGCAATGGCTGACCCAAGTGGTGCGTCCATAATAGCCTCACCAAACCTTTTGCTATAACTTTGAAAGTCATTGCTGCCGTAGGTCATCAAAACCATTTTATCGACCTTATTTTCCAATTCGTTGTAAATGGTTCTGTAATCACCCGTGACAGAAATACTGAGCCTGAGCCCCTTTTCTGTCGTCCACTCCCGAACCTGGGCAACCATGTCCAAAAATGCTTGAAGGTATTGTTCTGTATTATCTTCCCAATCTTCCAGAGTGTGAGGTTCTACATCCAAATGAACGCCCCTTGCACCAATAGAATCTGCAATAGCAATGTGTTCACTCAATTTCTGATACCGATCTTCAAAGATCAGATTTGGATCTCCAATCATTAAGTGTACCTCTAGATCACTTGATCCGAGGTTGAGAATTTTTTGAACCTGATCCAGCTCTTCCTTGCCGGATCCGGCAGATACGTACACTGTTTTCACCCCTTTTTCCTGCAATTCCATCATCAACGTTTCAGAGGAATACTCTTTCAGGCTGTTGGACCACATGTACAAACCAAATTCAGGAGTGCTTTCATAAATAGTCTCATTCATCTCAAATGGTACAAGATATTTTGAAAGTGAGTGATCCGGTATCAGAGATTGTATTTCAAAAAGTCGTAAATATAATTCTTCTTTCACCTCAAGGATCTGAAGTGAAACATCGTATAGTCCTGAGATAGCAGTAAGTAGTTCACTTGGACTGTAAATATCTGAACCAATGGTTCTTTTAACCTGCTGCACTCTGACCTTGTCCTGCTGCTGCAGTACATTTTGATACACTGAAATGTAATTTTGAAGTGCCGACTGATAGGCCCGATATCTTTCAAATAGTCTGACGTTGATCTCATTCTTTTCCTCTTCCAAAGTAAGCCTTCGAATTTTTTCTTCCTGATTGTGGATGTTTCTTTTACCACTTGTACTCAAAGGGATCGGAAGGGAAAGCGAAACACCGGCTGAAAAGAATTCCCTGCTACCACTATTTTGAAACGTACTCTGAGGATTAGTGCCTCCATACAGGTTATATCTCAGGTAGGTTGACAGGGATAACTCGTTATAGAATTTAAAATCCTTTTGTTGATACAATGAAGAAAGCTCATCATAAAATTTCAAGCCCTCACTTCCCAATTTGTCCAGATCGATATCATATACCGGGTAATCCTGCGGTGTCAGATCCCACTCTTCAGAATCACCAAGATACCTTCTGACCCTTTCACTGTTTTCAATGGCCGCTTCTGTTTTCACAATTTTAGAAGTAACACCCAGTACCCTGTCCAGGGTTACATAATTCTGTTCATAAAGACGGGTAAGAGCATACTTTTGCTCTTCAAGGATCTTTAGATATTCCTGTAACCGATCAACTCTAAATCGATTAAAATCAGCTCTCAATCGATCTATTTTTGAACCAAGAACATCTTGATGTGAAGCTGCCTGCGCTCTTTTTTGTTGAATTTTGATCTCACTATCAAGTTGTTCAATAGTACTCTTATTATCGAAAAGACCATTTTTCAGTACATTCCATTGAACGCCAACCTGAGCCCTTCTTTGATAAAAGATACCTTCAGCTCCAAAAACCCCCTGATCCAAATTCTGTAGCAGTCCTGCCTCAAGTTCAACTCCATAATCCGAATTCAAAACTTCTTGTCTTGATTTAAGAAGATCAATTTCAGCCTGTGTCAGATCAGAATAGGTATAAGATGTATCGTAGAAGAAGGAAGGACCATTATTTGGCTGGGGGGTATCAAACTCAGGGGCATTCACAAGATATAACAAGGCGACGGAGTCGAGTCTTGCTGATAAGCTATCAAGATCCTCACCATTCTGAGCATATACAGTATTACCCGCAATACCCAAACTCAAGACATAAATAGTTACTGTAAGCAACAATTTGCCAACAGCTTTTTCTTGTGAAATCAAATTTACCCTAACTATATTCACATTTTCCTTAGCAGAAAAGCCTGATCGTCATTTGTAACCCAATATCTAATCAGCCTTTTAGTAGCGTGAATATATCTTTCTTAGGTGTCAGATTTAATTAGATTTTTTTATGCCTTTTTTGATGCGGATCTGGGACCTTATCACAACGCATCGACGAGTTGCCACGTCTCACTTTTAACGATCTCACGTGTGGCAAATATCGCATCGAACATTTCGTTGATGTCAGTACCGGGCATCACACTTTTTATCAGCTCGTTAGTGAAACCAAACTCGATGTGATTCATTTCTGTGAAATGATCGGCTGTGGCAAAATTATACTTATAATCTGAGCCTCCTGGTTGTAACAAAGAGTAAGTCCTCCAGCTATGCATCTCACCATTCTCGATCCTGACTTCGTGAAGTGGTCGGGCCATATCATTCTCAAGTGTCAGGTATTCAGCTCCCTTACCGGGATTCACCATCATATAGTTCATAAGCAGGAACTCGCTTACCTGTTGATCATTTTCATTATATATTCCCGCTTCCGTTTTCCATAATTCCGAGAATTGACGGGTCATGATATCCTGAGTTCTCTCCATTAAACCATTTTGGTTATCCTGAATTTGTTTTTCCAAAGCATCACTAACCTGTACCAACGTGTTTGGATCTTTATAGGTAGTAATGATCGTATAATTATACTCACTGCCTTGACCTCCCGGATAAACAACTCTGTAAAAATACCAACCTATAAGTTTTTCGGGCGAGTGCTCTTTGGCATATATTTCTTTCCACTCTTCTTTGACTAATTTTTCGAACTCATTATGGTCATCAGATTCGACCTTAAGATACTCGATGTTGAGGTAAGCGTTTTCTTCAGTTTGTGCGAAAACAGCTATGTTCAGGCACAGACACAATGCTATGGCTAGTTGTAACGAATACTTCATTTGAGCCTCCGAAAAATATTAAATATTTACAATTGTAAAAGTAACACATTCCGGCAGAAATTCAAGTATTTCAGGGATTCAGCCTAATTAATTTCCATTTGTGGACTTTAACCACTTAATCATTCAATCGCATCAAACTCCTTCTTCTTTCAGGGGTACGCTTAAGTTGTATTTTATAGGCTTCATTTGCATCGGAAACTTCCCCCATTTCCGTTAAGACATCACCCAACAATTCATACGAAGGCTTTACAATAACCGGTGGGCCAAAATCGATAGGTATTCCAGCTTCTGCTTCTGCTGCTAGTCTTAGTAATGATAAGCCCTCATCTTGTTTACCCTCTTCGATCATGATCAGGGCTTGGATCTGATCTGCTTGTATATCTCTTTCAACCGATTTCGGTGCTTTCTTCAAAGTGTTTAAGGCTTGTTTTGCCTTCGAAATCTTGCCCTGTCTGATTGCAGCTAATGCAGATGTATAGTAATAATTAACAGCTCCGCGAGTATTTGGTGCAAAATCACCTGTCCACACTTCTGCGGATTCCCAGTTTTCAGAATCTACAATATAGTGGCCTCTCATCACCGCAAAATGCCAAAGCTCGCTGCTACTTGGTTCCCCTGAAATGCGTTCGTGGCATGTTTCTAATACCTGTTCGGCAGATGAAACATCTCCTTCCTGTAAATAGCCATACTCCAGCCACCAGGGATAGTGCCCACATACGGTAGCTTGTTCATTCAATTCTTTCTGCCTTTCTGTTTGGACATTACGGGCAACAATGTTCGCGTCTATGACTCCATCCCACATCCCAAGAGCCAGAAAAATATGTGAGGTCATATGCTGAGCATGAGCTGCTGATGGAGCGATCTCTGAATAGGCTTTGGCCATAGGCAGACCAAGCGGAGCATGAACTGGGTCATCAAAAGAATGGATCAGATAATGTGCTGCGCCAGGATGTTCCGGGTTTTCATTCCACACATCAAGCAACTCTGCTGCGGCCCGCATGTAAATGGCATATTCACGTCCTTCATGAGCTGACCCTAGTATGGACAAACCATAAAAGGCCGTGATCTCATGATCATTCGGATACTTTTCATGGAGATCTTTCATTGTTTCCATATAAATGATATCTCTTTCTTCTTTTGTCATACCTTTAGACTCATCCGTATTTCCGTAAAGCACTTCAAGTGACAGCAAAATATCCTTCTCTTTTTGAGTACCTGCCTTAGATTGCCGCTCTTCAACCGTTGCACCCAAAGCATTTAGTACTTCCATAGCTGCATCTCTATCCTGCTGAAACCAAAGAGGGTGATTATGGGTTTTTGCCTCTCCGTAATATGCCATAGCGAAATCAGGATCTAGATCCCTGGCACGCTTAAAGGCCCTTGCTGCATCCGCATACTCAAAGTTATGCAGGAATTTCATTCCCTCAATAAAATCAGCTTGTGCGGCGGGATCTCCTGTATTCGGAAAATCGATCTTGCCCAGTAAATTATCCTGAGCTTGCACCTCGATGACCGAAGAAGTCATGAAAATTATCGCCAAAAAAATTGATAGTAGATGTCTCATAATATTATACCGAATTAAAAATTATTGTACTGTTTATCGACGTTGGTCATTGATGGATAAAAGCTTGATCCTAATACCTCTGTACGTTGCCAACATCCATCATTTCTCCCTTGATCATTACGTGACTTAGGCTTCGCATATTAGTAATATCTTCAGAAGGATCACTTTCCAACAGGATCAAATTAGCCAGTTTATCACGCTCTAATGTACCAAAATCATTTTGACGTCTCATAGCCATCGCTCCGTTTTTGGTAGCCATCACAATGAGGTCTTCCGGCGATATTCCCGCCTCCTGCATCATTTCCATCTCATCGTAGATTGAAATGCCATGCAAGGTGCCCGGATTGCCGGCATCCGTACCAACAACTATCGGTACTCCTGCATCGTAAAGTGTTTTCAGGTTTTGCAACATAATATCTGTCGTCATGTCCGTTTCAGGATCAAAAACCTCCAGACGTTCTTTGAACTGATCACTCAATCTTGGGTGATCTTTAAATTGTGATGCCGATGTAATCAGATCACGCGATCTTTGGTCTACACAACCGTTCGGATCATTGATTGGTATAGGAGCGATATCTGCGGCCCCTCTGTATGCCACGGTATATCCGGCACCAACTATCAAGGTTGGATTGTATATGGTTCCCTGTTCTTTCATCAATTCAACAAATTCATCATCTAAAAGTTGATCTGACACACTGTGAACCAGCAGTTTTGCTCCACTCTGCACAGCAGCTTTTGCCTGACCCAATGAGGTTGCATGGACGATCATCTGATTCCCATATTTTTCAATTTCATCAGCCGCTGCTTTAACACGGTTCATGTAATCCTCATCGTCAGCACGAAGCATCCAGAATTTCACGCCCGTACTGCCCAGAGCCGACATATACTGAACCATTTTTACTCCGGTTTCCTCTGAATCGAGCTGAACCAATACTCTGTCCGACGGCAGATCGAAAGGGGCTCCGGGTACGGGTGTTAGTAGTGGGCCGGCTGCAGCTACATGGGGAGCTCGAGGATTCTCTTCAGCTTGCTCTTGCAATGCTACAGACCAGCTCATTCCACCCACATCATATACACCGGTTATACCTGAACAGAGATAAGTATCGTAGTAACGTTCAGGATTCTGCTCTTGATAGGCTGCTATTTCTGGGAATGGATAAGTCTCGTTAAGATCCATTGCATCGGGGCGACTATCAAAAAATCCTGTTTGAAAGAAATGCATGTGTGCATCTATCAATCCCGGAGTAATAAATTTACCGGACGCATCAATTACCTCAGTCCCCATTGGAATGGAGCAATCACCTGCCTCTCCTATACAATCGATTTTATCATATCGTATCAAAACCTCGCTGTTTTCAATCGGCTCACCTCCGTTTCCGTCAAAAACAGTGGCACCTTTGATGACAGTATATTCAGTACTCGCCTGTTCTGATGAACAGGATACAAGAATCACAGCAACAAAAATTAAAAAGAGAAGGTTTTGGAATCGCATTATTGAACGGGTTTATTTATATGATATGTGAATAAAACTATTATAGCACTCATATCAAACTTTGGGAGAAAACCAGAATAAAAAATTACCTCCATATTCATACAATCTTCAGACTAATTGCTTAGATGATATTGTTCTATGACTATATTCATTTGAAATTAAAATTACCCTTCAGGAGGTATAACTATGCAAATATCAGTTAAAAGATCTGCAATACTGACAATGATCCTATCTTTGGGACTCATGTTCTCAGTAATTGCACAAAGCGGCCTTACACCTGGTGATATAGCTAAGATCAAGAATGTAGGCTCTGTCTATTTATCGCCGGATGGTAAAACTGCAGCTTATACGCTACTGGTACCGGCAGATCCAATGAAAGAAAACAAACCTTCCAGTTCTCACCTTTATTTACTGGAGGTTGAATCCGGAGAAACACAACCATTTGTTACCGGTCGCAGTGTGAGCAGTGTTGCTTTCAGACCAAATTACAACAGTATTACCTTTCTGGATCGACAGGAAGGCGATGACACCCGTTCCATTTATGAGATCTCTTTGAACGGAGGTGAAGCTCAGAAACTCTATTCCTTTGAGACCAACATCTCAGGTTACGAATGGGCCACTGACGGTAATCATATCATTTTCCGTGCTTCTCAGCCTAAGGAGTCCTCAAAATCTCCACTTCCATATTCCCCGGAGATCTACGAGGAAAACCTAACTGAAACCTGGGCCTATATTCAAAATGTAGCGATGCCCAACCACATGCCGCACCGAATTGATATTGAAGGACATGTTGCAGCTGCAACCTGGAGTCCGGATCAAACCAAGATCGCTATTGCTGTTGCACCCTCACCCTTAGTGGATGATTTTTATATGGCTCAAAAAGTATATGTAGTCGATCACGAAACCCGTGAAATCATATCTGAACTGGACCATGAAGGGAAATTAGGAACATTCAAGTGGAGTCCAGATGGCGACAAAATCGCAATGATTGCCGGGGCAAACATCAACGACCCAATTGATGGAAGGCTGAAAATTGCTGATCCTATGACCGGTTCAACCCGTTTATTGAAAGAGGATTTCAAGGGGAAATTCGACCAGGTTGAATGGACAGACAATAACACCCTTCATTACCTGGCAAGTAAAGGTGTTTGGTCAGAGTTTGGCTCTATCAAAAGTGATGGCAGTCAGATGGAAGCCATTGTTCCCACCGGTGGACCAATACTGAAAGCTTTTGCTCATGGTTCTAACGGAGCTTATGTTTTTGATGTAAGCACACCGAAACATCCGGATGAACTTTATCTGATGAAGCAGAGTGAAAGTTCACCAAAACGCATCACCAATAGTAATCCATGGCTCGATGAAAAGGAACTAGGTATGCAGAAGGTTGTGAAATTCACCACCAAAGACGGGATGGAAATCGAAGGTTTGCTTATGTATCCTGTAAATTATCAGGAAGGAACACGATACCCAACCGTAACTGTGGTACACGGTGGACCAGAAGCTCATTACAGTAATGCATGGTTAACCTCTTATTCCAGTACGGGTCAGCTAGGAGCAGCTGATGGTTTTGCCGTATTCTATCCAAATTACAGAGGAAGTACAGGCAGAGGCCTGGAGTTTGCCATGAGCAGTCAGGGCGATCTTGCCGGTGCCGAGTTTGATGACATTGTGGAAGGTATTGACTACCTGATCGAACAGGGTATTACTGACAAAGACAAAGTTGGGGTGACCGGTGGTTCTTATGGTGGCTATGCTACTGGCTGGTTAAGTACTAAATACAGTGATCGTTTCGCAGCCGGTGTGATGTTTGTCGGTATCAGTAACAACCTTTCAAAATGGGGGACATCCGATATTCCGGAAGAACTGTACCATGTTCATGCCAGAAAACGTATCTGGGATGATTATCAGGGATATCTAGAGCGTAGTCCTATCTATCATGTGGACAATGCCAAAACTCCTCTGTTGATCATGCATGGTAAAGAGGATACCCGAGTTGACCCGGGTCAGTCTTATGAACTCTACCGTCATATCAAGACACGGACCGATACTCCGGTTCGTTTGGTTTTATACCCCGGTGAAGGACACGGAAACCGAAACGCAACTGCTCAGTATGATTACAGCCTGCGTATGATGCGATGGTTCAATCAGTATCTGAAGGGAGCCGATCTGCAAAGACCGGATTCTGAACTCGAAATTGAAAAAGTTTCTATTGATAACTGACATTAGATCAACGATCTGAAATAGCAAAGCCTGACTTGTTTATAACAGGTCAGGCTTTTTTGCTGATAATTTTTATGCTCAGGAAAGTTTTACTTTCTATCAAATATTTGTGAAATAATAGAATCCCATAACACATGCGGCAATTACTTTTAATCCCGTTGCGGCCATAAAGCCTGCAAAAGCTCCTAAAGCAGATCTGAGTGCACGGTCTGATTTTTGTCCGGCTATGAGTTCACCCACAAATGCTCCTACCAATGGGCCGACCACAAAACCGATAGGCGGGAAAAATATGCCAGCAATTAAGCCCAATAACACTTCCTGTAATTCCATATGGGGTTCCGCCTGACTTTTTGGTGGCCCATGCCGGTATCACGTTATCAAGCACGAAGCCGAATATGATCACAACCAGCAGCCAAATGATCATAAACGTAATAGTAAAAGGACTATGTAATATCTGAAGAATAAGTAACCCTATATAGCTGAAAGGCAGTCCCGGTGCCACCGGCAGAAAAGCTCCTATCAATCCGGCGAGAATAAATATACTTCCTAATATGATCCAAAATAGTTCCATGATTCTTACACGTGTGGTTGGTTGCTATTGTTTCAAAGTAGCTGAATTGATTTTGAATTTCCTTATTGAGATCAACCCAAACAGCGGGCCTGCCAACAGGATCAAAAATACCCACGGAGTGATAAACTCAACCCACATGACCGTCAGGATCTGAATACTTATAATAGTGGTGGCAAAACCAAGACTGTTCACCAGTGTCAAACCGGTAGCCACATAGGATCGGTCGGCTGATTGTGCAACCAGGGTTGAAAACTGCGGTGAATCTGATACCACACTTATTCCCCACACCAAGAGGATCAGCAAAAATATCCATAACGGAAGGCTGAAAATAAACGGCGAGACCAAGCAGCAGATTCCGGATATCATCAGTGAAACCATGGCTACGTATTTACTTCCTTTTTTGAGTGAGATATATCCTCCAATGATACAACTGATACTGCCGACAGCTATGATCATAAAAGACCAGATCGGGATGCTTAAATCGCCAGCAGTCTCAGAGTTATAGTAGGCAAGCATCACGGGAACAAAAGCCCAAAAGGTGTACAACTCCCACATGTGACCAAAGTATCCGAAGGCCGCCGACCTGAAGTTTTTATCTTTAAAAAGTTTGAACATTGCCGAAGGTTTGAAATCGCCCTTTCTACCTCCATAAGGTCCGTCACTCACTGTAAGTAACAGTAATAACCCACCGGAGGCACTTAGTACTGAAGTGCTCATCATTACGAATCGCCAGGGCAGGTCACCTCCGGCAAATTTCAGGAAATGAGGGAAAGCTGTTCCTAAAACCAGAGCACCGACCAGGTAACCAAGTGCTTTTCCCAATCCTTTTTTGTGCCAGTCAGAGGCTATCTTCATGCCCACCGGGTAGATTCCCGCTAAAAAGAATCCCGTTAGAAATCGAGCTGTCAATAAGGATGCATAACCGGATGCAAGGATCACAGAAAGATTGAATAAAGCGCCCAGTATGGAACAGACAAAAAACACTTTGACCGGTGAGTATCTGTCTGCAACATTCAATGCAGCAAAAACCAATGTCCCAATGATGAAACCGGCCTGAACTGCCATGGTAACGTGACCGACGGCTGACAGGTCCAGAGATAATTCAAGGATCAGTTCCGGAAGTACCGCATTCCCTGCAAACCATAACGACGTGCCCGCAAATTGTGAAAACACAATGACAGGAAGAATAAAACGGGGATTATTCAGGCTCATTCAGTCGGTTATTTATTTTAGATCTAATCCACTCAGCAATGACCCATCACTTAACAGCTGTACCGCCTGATTTATCTCATCCTTAAAAAAGTGATCCTCATCAGCATGTGCGATTTGTTCACGGATGTATTTGTGGGCTTTTTCGATGCCGGCTCCCGGCTTCAATGGCTTCCTGAAATCAAGGGCCTGTGCAGTTGTAAATAACTCGATCGCCAATACCTGTTCTACATTTTTATAGACGTTCAGTAATTTGAGAGCCCCAATACTTCCCATACTCACATGGTCTTCCTGACCCAGACTTGTAGGAATTGAATCTACAGATGCAGGATGACAAAGCACCTTATTTTCAGAAACTAGTGCAGCAGCCGTATACTGTGGGATCATAAAGCCGGAGTTGATACCGGTTTCTTCCATTAGCAATTCAGGCAACCCATCATGTCCCTCCAGCATCAGATACGTTCTTCGTTCAGATATACTTGCCAGTTCTGCCAAGGCGATGGCTGCAAAATCAAGTACCATCGCGAGGGGCTGACCGTGAAAATTACCCCCTGAAATAATATCTCCATTTTGAAATACCAGCGGATTATCCGTCACTGAATTAATTTCTGTTTCCACTACTTTCACACAATGATCGATCGAATCCCGACTGGCTCCATGCACCTGTGGTATACATCTGAGTGAGTAAGGGTCCTGAACCTTACCACAATTTCTGTGTGATTCCAGGATCTCACTTTTTTCCAGCAAGTGACGAACATTCGCTGCCACGGTTTGCTGCCCTTTATGAGGGCGGATCTCATGAATCCGCTTATCAAATGGCTTGATGCTGCCTTGCAAGGCTTCCAGGCTCATAGCTCCCAAGAGATCCGCAACTTTTAGCAAGTGAAGCGTCTTTTCCAAAACATAGGCTCCATATGAACTCATCAGCTGAGTACCGTTGATCAGGGACAGTCCATCTTTTGCATGCAAGTCAATGGGTTGAATGTTATGCTTTTCAAGAACCTTATCGGCCGGAATCGGCTCAGTTCCCTTTTCATTCCAGAATGAACCGAATCCCAATAATGGAAGAGACATATGAGCCAGTGGAGCAAGATCTCCTGAAGCACCAACGCTGCCTTTTTCTGGAACCACTGGAATCAGATCATTATCAACGAAATAGAGGAGTCGCTCAAAGGTATTCATTGAAATGCCGGAATAACCGATCCCCAAAGCGTGGATCTTAAGCATAAGCATCAGTCTTGAGATCTCTTTTGGGATAAGATCACCGGTGCCAACTGAATGTGAAAGGATCAGGTTTCTCTGCAGTTGTTTAAGCTGATCACCGCCAATTCGTTTATTAGCAAGGATCCCAAAACCGGTATTGATACCATAAAATGCTTCGTCCTTTTTCAGAGCTTCTTCCACTACCTGCCGGGAGCTAAAAACACTGCTGGCATCCTTGTTAAGGCTACTTATTGACTTTTCAAGATCGCTGTAAAGTGATTTGATGCTGATATTTACCATGATAACCTTTTTTATATTTCGTCGTTCAAGGTCGTCAGAACCTTCATGGAATTCAATCCCTTCTTGCAACCTATTGCCTGTTTAAGTATCATCGAACACTCTTAATTTTTCTAAATCTTAACCAACACTTAAACATTATGGCAAACGGAAATCCCGCTACCGCTAATGACTTCTTCGGTCATCCGCGCGGACTTTCGACCTTATTTTTTACCGAATTATGGGAGCGATTCAGTTATTATGGAATGCGTGCGCTCCTTGTACTTTTCATGACAGCTGAAGCACTGGGTGATAATCCCGGACTTGGTTTCAGTGTTGGTGAAGCCACAGCTATCTATGGTATTTATACCTTTTTCGTTTATGTATTATCTCTACCCGGTGGTTGGGTAGCCGATAACATCTGGGGGCAGAAAAAGGCCGTTTTTGTTGGCGGTTGTATCATTGCGGCCGGACACTTCAGTATGGCCGTCCCCACCACTACTTTCTTTTTCATTGGGCTTGCCCTTATTGTAATAGGAACCGGCTTACTTAAACCGAATGTAAGCTCTATGGTTGGAGACATATATCCCGAGGGCGGTGCCCGAAGGGATGCAGGTTTTTCCATATTCTATATGGGTATTAACCTTGGTGCTATCCTTGGACCACTGCTATGTGGTTTATTGGGTGAAGGATACAACTGGCACTATGGGTTCTCTCTTGCCGGATTTGGAATGGTGCTTGGATTGATCTCCTATAAAGTTGGGGATAAATATCTGCAGGGAGCAGGAGAACTGGACGAAAGCTTTACGAAAGAAGAAGTTAACCGAAAGAGTAAGATCTTTTACACCATTTCTTCTATCCTTATTGCTGTTGTGATCGTTTTTGGATTCCTCCAAAGTTCCGGTGCAATTGATGTTGCTCTTGATGTACTGGCTCAGAACCTTGGTATTGTAGCCGTAATTATCACTCTCATCTTTTTTGGATACATCATATTCTTTGGTGGCCATAATACTGAGGAGAAAAAAAGACTTGGTGTTATTTTCTGGCTGTTTATTCTTGCCGCTCTTTTCTGGAGTGGTTTTGAGCAAGCCGGTTCATCCCTTAACCTTTTTGCATCCGAACTAACTGACAGAGCTATCGGACCCAGCTCATTCCTGGGTGGCTATGGAGCAGCCCTTATAACGTTTATCATTGCTCTTCCTGTAGGCTACTATGTATTAAAAGCGTTCAGACGAGATGATCTTTGGGGCATGGCAAAATTTGCATTGGTTCTTTCTGCTGTGGGTTTAGTCGGATTTCTTTATTGGGTATTCAGTCAGGCCGGAAATGGTTGGATCATTCCCGCAAGTACCCTTCAGCTGATCAATCCAACTTTTATTGTGATCTTTGCCCCGATCTTTGGATTTATGTGGACATGGCTGGCTTCCCGAAATGCCAATCCATCCATACCCGTTAAGTTTGGGTTGGGCCTGTTTGGGCTGGCGGCCGGATTCTTTGTGCTTTCATGGGGATCTGCAAATGCATCGGCCACAAGTCTTGTTTCACCGGCATGGCTGATTGTGACCTACTTCCTGCATACAGCCGGTGAGTTGTGCCTGTCTCCTGTAGGCCTCTCTTCCATGACCAAACTTGCTCCGAAGAACAGAGTCAGCCAGATGATGGGTATTTGGTTTGTAGCTACTGCTTTGGGTAACCTAATGGCAGGTCTTATGGCCGGACAACTTGAAAGCCTTGCACCATCTGGATTATTCCAAATGGTCGCCATTTTCGTAGGGGGAGGTGGTGTTGTAGCATTGCTTGCCGCGCCGGGAGTTAAGAAACTGATGGGTGATGTTGAGTAAACCCAACTAAAACACTCAAACTTTTAAAAGCTTCCTTATTTGAAATGAGGGAGCTTTTTTTATTTATCAACTACCTTAATATTAATACAACTTCAAAGCATTCTGAAAACAAAGGCAGCAAGGACGGCTCCGGTGAGAGGTGCAGCTACAGGTACCCATGAATAAGACCAGTCACTGCTTCCTTTATTTGAAAAGGGGAGCACGGCATGAGCAATTCGCGGTCCCAAATCACGAGCCGGATTGATGGCATAGCCTGTAGGACCACCTAATGAAATTCCTATTCCAAATACCAGAAGTGCAACGGGGAGTGCAGACAAAGCCCCTAAACCAAAACCAACTTCTTTCCCGCCAATACTAATGGTTGATAAAATTTCACCATTGGTATCTAAAAAACCCGGACCTGATAAATAAAGGATCCCAAAGATCAGAATAAACGTACCTATAACCTCTGTTAAAAAATTAGAAGAATATTTTCTGATCTCAGGTGCTGTTGAAAATATAGCCAGTTTTGTTGGTCCATCTTCTGTTGCCTCAAAATGTTCTTTATATGCCAACCAAACCAGTACTCCGCCAAGAAAACCACCAAATGTCTGTGCTAATATGTAAGGCAGTACCATCCCCCAATCAAACAAATCTGCTGTTGCCAAACCTACCGTCACTGCCGGATTTATATGTGCTCCGCTAAACTGCCCCATTGTAAATACAGCAATGAATACGCCCATTCCCCATCCCCAGGTAATTACGATCCATCCTCCACTATTTCCTTTGGTTTGATTTAATACCACATTAGCTACCACACCACCCCCAAATAGAATCAGAATGGCTGTACCTATGATTTCTGCTAGTATTGGACTCATAATATTATCTCCGATTTTTATAATGTTCTGAGCATGTACAGTTGGTAGTACTTCTCTACATGCACTTTTGAAACTTACCTAAGGGATAGAATTCAGTGCATTCCCTGTATGCGCTTTAAGTTTTGTTATTGATCTTTTACCTGTCGTCTGCCCAGGTTATAGCAGCATTTATAGCGCGCTGCCATCCTTTGATAAGTTTATCTACTTCAGCCTGATCCATCTTCTGATCAAATTTTTTATCGACCTTCCAAAGTTTTCGAATTTCTTCGATATCATCCCAGTAACCTACGGCTAGTCCGGCCAAATACGCCGCTCCCAAAGCTGTGGTTTCTGTAATAACAGGCCGAATAACGGGAACTTTAGCAAACAGATCACTTTGAAACTGCATCAGCGTATCATTCACGGTAGCTCCGCCATCTACACGAAGTTCTTTTACTTCTATACCTGCATCAGCCTTCATGGCGTTGAGCAGATCCATTACCTGATAAGCTATGGAGTCCTGCGCGGCTCTGGCAAGATGAGCCCTATTTGTTCCACGGGTCATACCCACCATAATGCCCCTTGCGTGTTGCTTCCAGTGGGGAGCTCCAAGGCCTGCAAAAGCAGGAACCAGGTACACTCCATCTGAATCTTCCACTTTATTGGCGAAGTACTCAATGTCTTTGGATTCCTGAATGATACTCATCTCATCTCGAAGCCACTGTACCACAGCTCCACCTATGAATACTGAACCTTCAAGTGCATATTCCGTTTTCCCGTTGATCTTCCATGCTACGGTGGTTAACAGGTTATTCTCAGATTTTATGGGTTCATCACCAACATTCATCAACATGAAACAGCCTGTTCCATATGTATTTTTGACCATACCGGGTTCTGTACACATTT
Source organism: Gracilimonas sp. (assembly GCA_034520725.1). GTDB lineage: Bacteria > Bacteroidota > Rhodothermia > Balneolales > Balneolaceae > Gracilimonas. The sequence goes on from JAXHNH010000025.1 coordinate 121,752, forward strand.
GGCCGAACAGAGCCGCTTGCTGATCCCCCGCAATTCCCGCGATCGGCACTTTACTGGCAAAAAGGGTAGTTTTGGTCCTTCCATATTCTTCGCTCGACTGGCGCACATCAGGCAGCATACTTTTTGGGACATCCATCAGATCCAGCAGTTCATCATCCCATTCCATCGTATTTATGTTAAAAAGCATCGTTCGTGATGCATTGGTTACATCTGTGATATGAAGCTCACCCTGAGTGAAATTCCATATCAGCCATGAATCGATGGTTCCAAAAGCCAGTTCCCCTTTTTCCGCTTTCTCGCGGGCTCCCTCAACATTGTCCAGGATCCATTTGACTTTCGTCCCTGAAAAATAGGAATCGATCACCAGACCGGTTTTATCCTGTATCATATCAGTATGGCCTGCCTCCTTTAAACCGTCGCAATAATCAGAAGTTCGCCTGTCCTGCCAGACGATAGCATTATAAACTGGTTTTCCAGACTTCCTATCCCAAACAACGGTTGTCTCACGCTGATTGGTGATACCAATGCCTGCCAAAGCCTTTCCATTAACCCCTGCAGAGGCAACAGCCTCAGCTGCCACTCCGGCCTGAGAAGACCAGATCTCCTGGGCATCATGCTCTACCCAACCCGGCTCCGGATAGATCTGTCTGAATTCTCTTTTTGAGCTACCGACACGATCTCGCCTTTTTTATTGAAAAGCATCGCGCGTGAGCTTGTAGTTCCCTGATCGAGTGCTAAAATATATTGTTCCATGATAGCCGATTTAATTTTATTGAAAACTCTTCTTAATTAGAATCCTATAGCAATACCTGCGCCCATAAATATTGCAACACGATCAATTTCATAACCTGCATTAATATCAACCTGTACCTTTGAGTTTAAATTCAGAATACCTCCCAATTCCAATAAATGTTGATCATAACTGTTATCATCGTAAATACCTGCATAACCAAAATAAAAGCTCGCATCTTCGCTTCACCGTCTATTTGAAGAACTTGGCCAGTAGCAGTGATTAGAAAATCATCTTCATAAGTATTCCTGCTACCAGAAAACTGTATCCCATGTTTGATGAAAAACTCCATCTTTCGGTAATATTATAATCCATTAAATATGCAATACTAGGCACAAATTCTTCACTTGTATATATGATCATACGCCAATAGTGGACATACTGTCATAAGTATCTGCCAAAATTGAAGAGCTGAACTTATCACCGGCAGATTGAATAATATTATATTTAACACCAACGCCCATATCTTGAAATCCACTTGTTGCTGAGGGGCGCAAATCAAGCTTTAAAAATGAATATGAATTCAGTGAAGCTCTTACTTCCAAACCTTCTATCAATCCATATCTCAATAACAGTTGTCCGAACATCCAGTTGTCTGCCAAAATCCGTATGTCTTGCTTGAAAACCGGCTTCAACTCCCAACATATTTTCCGGAGTGATAGCAGAACCGTTTCCAATTCCCGGTCGGTCGGGCGAATAACTTTGTGCCTGCACCACTTGAGTTCCAAATAAAAATAAAACGGCTAAAGATAATATCTTATTCATAGGTCTGTGTTTATTGCATTTATTAGCATTCAAATTTAAAGAATCACCTCATTAGTTCGTAACATCATTTCCTGATTTACCCTTACGGATTTCATGGCAAACTGCCTATCTTTGGGTATGACAGAGATCTTTCAGAAACCAGCTATCGCCGCAATTGCAACTCCCGTTGGAGAAGGAGGCATTGCCGTTATTCGCGTATCCGGACAAGACGCCATCTCAACTGTTGATCAAGCTTTCAAAGGGAAAGACCTAACGAAACAGGAATCTCACACCGTTCATTTTGGCAAGATCATGAACAAGGATGGTTTTCCTGTGGATGAGGTGCTCATCACTTTGTTTCACTCTCCCAGATCCTATACCGGTGAGGAAACCGTTGAAATATCCTGTCACGGTGGAGTATTGGTCACACAATCGGTTCTTGAAACCATATTGACTCTGGGAATCCGCTCTGCCGAACCGGGAGAATTTACCCAGCGTGCCTTTCTAAATGGAAAACTCGATCTAGATCAGGCAGAAGCGGTCGCTGACCTCATTCATGCCAAAAGTTCCAAAGCCGTGGATGCGGCTCATCAGCAACTGGAAGGCCGGTTGGGTGCGCATATCAAAAAATTCCGGCAACAGATCATTGACGCTACCGCTATGATCGAACTGGAGCTGGATTTTATTGAGGAGGATGTGGAATTCGCCAATAAAGAACAGCTGCAGAAACTATTGGAAGATCTGGATTCGGAGATAACGGACCTGCTGGAAACCTATGAAACAGGACGATTGGTGAAAGACGGGGTGAAGACTGTTCTCATCGGCCGACCCAACGCCGGAAAATCCACCTTATTAAATACATTGGTTGGAAGTGATCGTGCCATAGTGACCGAAATAGCCGGAACCACCCGGGATACCATTGATGCCGACTGGAGCTATGATGGACTTTTATTCAAACTCATCGACACGGCCGGACTACGGGAAACGGAAGATGTTATCGAAGCCGAAGGAGTTAAGCGCTCCCAAAAAGCTTTTGAACAGGCCGACCTGGTGATCTATCTCAAAGATCTGTCTCAGCCATTCTCGGATATTGAACGTAAAGAGATCGCCGATTTTCAATCCCGTGCTAAAGATACTCCTTTTATTTTGATCGGTACCAAAGCCGATATTGAAGCGGATGAGGAATGGCGAACAGAATTTGACCTCAAGATCTCAGCCCTTGAGGGAGAGAAGATCAAAGAGCTTAAGCAATTGCTGAAAGACCGTGCCCTCGAAAACAAACATTACGATGCTTCCAGCCTGCTTGTTACCTCAACCCGCCACCGCGACTCTCTGGAAAAAACCAAGAAACATGTTCAGTCTGCACTTCAGGCTTTAGCTCAAATAGACGTTTCGACCAATATCTCCCGCTTGTATCGGAAAGTAAAGTGCTTTTATACTGCTTTTTCTATTCCTAATTCTCGTACCCAACGTTCTCGTTGGGAACAATGAACCTCCGGTCCAATAAATTGAGGGCAATCACCCGCCAAACAAAGTAACCGGAATGATCCCTTCCATCCCTACATAATTTCTCGCTGATGAATACCTCCAATCTGAAGGTTTGTCCACAAAACCACTTTTAACGGGATTAGCATGAATATATTCAATCTTTTGGTTGACCATCTCAACTGTACTTAATTGTTTTGGGTGCAGGCCTTCCTGCCATACCTGAAATGTACGACCGACTTTATAAGATCGTTTATTCCATTTTAACTTTTCGAGCCACCGGGTATGGCCGTTACTTTCTAATATCTCTAATATTTGCCGTGCGGTAAAAGACTTAGCCAACCGTAATTTTTTCCTAAATCCTCCCCCTTAACTACAGCATGGAAATGATTAGCCATGATAACAAATGCATATAACGTTACTCCACGTTCTCGTTGAAGAAATACAAGCTGATCAAGCATAATTTGAGCCACTTGATGCTTGGTAAACAGTGGTAATTCTTCCAATAAACTGCTTGTGACAAAGTATGGAAAATGCTCTTCGTGAAATTTGTATCGGGTCCGACCCATGTTGACTTTTCTTTGTTAGAGCTATGGGAAAGGAATTCCTTACAAACTTTTTTTCATGCGGACCGGGAGGTCCTGTGTGGCATTCCCAACGGGGACGTTGGGAACGAGGTTAAACTATAACAAGCAAGTCCAGAAGATTTATACGCTATCTGCAATGCCGTTATCACTCATAACGAAGGGATTCAACCGGATCAACTTTAGCTGCTTTGATAGCAGGGAAAATTCCTGCGATCAACCCGATCAATCCTAAAACTCCTACAGTAACTAATACCGCAAGTTGAGATATCTCAGGATTGCCCAGAAAATCAGCCGCACCTCCTTCCAGATCCATAGACTGTACTCCGAAAACAATAGCGGTTGAAATGAATATCCCAAGTCCCCCGCCCAAAAAGGAAATAAACAGTGATTCAAAAATGAATTGAGTGATAATATGAATCTTTCTGGCACCCACAGCGAGTTTTATTCCAATTTCTCGGGTCCGCTCTTTCACCACTACGAACATAATATTTGCCACACCCACCCCGGCGATCATTAAGGTAAAGAAGCCAACCGTAAACAGGAATATTTCAAGCCCCATTGCTACCTTTTGGTTCATTTCCTCCATCTCAATGAAATCCCACATCGGCATAGCCTGCTCATCTGCCGGGTCGAAGTTATACTTAGAAGCCATGATATTTGTGATCCCTGCCTTGATACTTTCCTGAAGGGCCGGATCCTGTGGCCGGATCAACATGGAACCCACGTTTCTATTTCCATACATATTTCTGAATGTGGTGTAAGGGATGATTGCACGGTCGGCATCGGGACCGTTATTCATAGAGGTCTGCATTTTGGCCTTCATCACCCCTATCACGGTAAATGGTGTATTATCGAGCATTACCTGCTGTCCAATTGGATTTTCATCTCCGAAAAGTCGTACTGCAATTTCATCACCCAGAAAAAGCACCCTTCGCATCTCATCCACATCACGCTCATTAATGAACCGTCCACCCGCTGCGGGATACATGGTTCTCATTATCTCAAAGTCGGGATTCACCCCTTCCATAAATGTATTTGTGGTTACATTTTCTGTTTTCAGCTGTGCTCCCCAACGACCATACTGTGGACTCGAATACTGAATTCCAGGAACGGCATCCTGCAACAGATCTACATCTGCTTCGGTGAAAGAAATACGACGGCCAATTCCCAGTCCTTCATAATTCATACTGGTTTGCCCACCATAAACAACGATCACCTGATTACCGGCTCCCAGCATTCCCTCCATCATACTGGTACCCAGCCCCCGGCCAAATGCCAGTAAAAGAACCACGGATAGAGTTCCCCAGGCAATAGCCGTCAGCGTCAGGAAAGAGCGTAGCTTTTGCTTGCCCAGGTCAGAAAAGAATTCAGTGAATAAGGTGCGCCACATATCGGTTTACGTTACAGGTTTAAATTATTGTCTCAGGCATTCAACCACATCCAGTCGCGAGGCTCGCCATGCCGGCAAAAGTCCGGATACAAATCCCACAAAACCCAACACTGCAAAAGCGATGAGCCCCACCTCGGGTGAGAAGTACGGGGTTCCTACAAATTCCTTGATCGGGATATTCTGCATGGCTTCAACCAAAAGCCAGCCAATGAGATAGCCGGCTGAAGCACCGATACCTACTATCATGAAAGTCTCCAAAAAGAATTGAGCCATAATGTGATGTCGCCTTGCCCCGGCAGCCCTTCGGATGCCGATCTCTTTCATGCGCTCTTGCACTACCACAAACATGATGTTTGCCACACCGATGCCACCCACTGCCAGTGTAAAGAATCCTATCAGTCCCAGAAATCCGTTGATTCCAAGAAACATGATGTTGATAAATGACCAGAATTCATTGGTATCCCAGATCCCGATCGCGTCTTTATCAGCAGGATCAAAGCGGTGTTTTCGGCCCATCACTTCATACACCTGATCCTGAATAGCAGGAGCAAGCGCCGGGTCTGCCGGTGTGTACAATATGTTGTTAATGATCTCGGTACCCATCATGACAGAAAAAGTGGATGCCGGAATAAAAGAGCGGTCTCTGTCTTGCTGCGAATAGGAAGAATTCTGGATCTTTTCCTGAAGCACACCGATCACAGTAAACGGAGTGTTGGATACCATCACCAGCTTCCCAACCGGATCCTCTTCACCGAATAAATTTTCAGCCAGTCGGTTCCCCAGAAAGATCACCCTGCGGCGTTCATCCAGATCTCGTTGGTTCAGCCATCTCCCACCCGGTACTTCAAACGTATTTCTTAATTCCTGATACACCGGATAGACTCCTCCGACTGAAGAAGTTCTGCGCTTATCACCATTAGAAATTTCGAGACTTCTCATATACTCTGGCGTAGCCACATCGATACCAGCAATTTCGTCTTTCAAAAGTTTAGCATCCTGCTCACGATATCTGATTGGGCGACCAATTCCGTAGCCTTCGTAAGGCTTGGTGGTTTGCCCGCCGAACATGATCGCAATTTGATCTCCCATACCCCGCATATTCAGTACGGTCTGATCACGGAATCCCATCCCAAAAGCCAGCAGCAAGATAAGCGTAGCCGTTCCCCACATGATACCGAAAATGGTGAGAAAGCTGCGTAATCGCTGTTGGTTCAGATTTTGGAACAGTTCCTTAAATAATGCCGGGAGTAACATATCGCTCTTCGCTAAATGATTTATCTTACAGTGAGGGTCTTAACCGGACGTTCCAGTACTTTATCGCCCTCTCTTAAACCTTCGAGTACGGCTACGGTAATGGCGTCACTCATTCCAATTTGGATCTCTTTTTCCTCACGGCTACCCGGCTCTGAACCCGGCATATCCACAAAAGCTTTGCCATCTCTCATCTCAACAACGCGTTCCGGAATAGTCAGTGTATTTTCCAGTTTTTTTATTATGATATCAGCATTTGCAGAATACCCTGCTCTCAGAACTGCTCCGTTTGAATCAGTGATCCTGATCTCAACTGGAAATACAGTTGCATTATCCTGCTCCTGAGCCTTCAAAGAAATGTGAGACACCTCTCCACGGATCGTATCGTTTGGTAAAGCTCCGATCTTGATCTCAACGGGCATACCGATCTCTACCTTCCCGATATCGATCTCATCTACCGTGCCTTTGAACAAAAGGTTTTCCATCTCAGCAATGGTCATTAGTGGAGTCCCTGCCTGATAGGATGTCAGAGGAACCACCGGTTCGCCCACATCCACCAGCTCTTCAAGGATATATCCATCAATTGGAGCACGAATAACAGACTCGATCAGAACATCGCCCATTTTTATCCGGCCGGTCTCAAGAAGTTGAAGACGTTCATTTGCGATCTGCTTTCTAACCAGCACGTCACTGTGTCTCTCCTGAAGCTGATCATAATCCTGTTGTGCCACAAGATTGCGCTCAAGAAGCTGACTCATTCTGTTTAATTCTGTCCGCAGATTTTCTTCCTCGATCTCGATTCGCTCCAGGCTTCTTTTTGCCTCTGCTAACTCAAGTGGAGTTGGGTCAGGGCTCACTTCGATCAGTGGGTCCCCTTTTCGAACATAATCGCCGGCTTCAGCATATAGTTTACTAACCACACCTGAGAGTTTTGATTTAACTGCGATCTCATTTTCAGGCTCAATGGTTCCGACTGCCAAAGCTTTTTCTACTATCGTCCCGATCTCTGCTGTCACATGTGCTTCTTCCTGAAGATCACCATCCTCATTATCATTACTGTAGCTGTAATAGAAGCCTCCGCCACCTAATACTATAACAACTAAGGTTACTACCCAGATCCATGTTTTTCTTTTTTGCTTTGCCATGATGATTTAAATGAAATTGAATTGGTTTTGATTGCCTCTACGATTCCATCATTCTAATGTTTCTATATTTTTTCGGCCCCTTCACCTGAAAAGATCTTAATAGGATAGAAACACACTGTTACTGTGGGCAGAACCGCTTATACATCATTAAATATTTCATTGGCCTGAACCATCATTTTCCATATTATGAACTCATATGCATCCAATATTTGTTACCTATTTAAACACACATAAATTATAATTTCCGATCCTTGAGTAATTACAACGCATTTATAAAAGAACTTGCAAAAGCACACAGAGATGTGTCTACCTGCCCTCCTCCAGAAATGGTGATCTCCTTTTTTGAGCACTTACTAAGCATGCTGTTTCCTGAATTTTCACATGAACGAAAAACTAATGAAAACGCTGTCAGAGAATCACTTGAGGTCTGCAAATCGGAACTCCGAAGTATTCTGGATCAAAACAAAGAGTGTGTAAAAAGTGGCCGAAGCGGACTGGAAGATGCTTTTTTCAACAAGCTTCCCTTCATCCGCAATGCACTTATCGAAGATGTAGAAGCGATATACGCCGGTGACCCTGCAGCTAAGAGCAAAGGTGAGATCATCCGAACGTATCCGGGTTTCTATGCCATCGCAGCCCACCGCATCGCGCACGAATTACTAAAGCTTGGAGTGAACCTCATTCCGAGGATCATTTCAGAATATGCCCATCGCCAAACGGGCATTGATATTCACCCGGGTGCTGAGATCGGTGATCATTTCTGCATTGATCATGGAACCGGCGTGGTGATCGGCGAGACCACAAAGATCGGTTCAAATGTTAAGATATATCAGGGTGTGACGCTTGGTGGACTGAGTGTCAGAAAAGAGGATGCAAGGGTTAAAAGGCACCCAACCATTGAGGATAATGTAGTTCTGTATTCTGGAGCAACCATACTTGGTGGTGACACAATAGTAGGAGCTGACAGCATCATAGGTGGTAATGTATGGCTGACTAAAAGTGTCCCTCCAAACTCCAAGATCTACTACAAAGCCAAGATGACAAATACCGAAGGTGAAACGGATACCATTACCTATAAATAGTTTAAACTGACTAATATCTATGAATATCGAAGAACTTATTGGTAACACACCACTCGTTGAACTTCAGTCAATTCCTATAAAAAAGAATGTATCCATATACTGCAAGCTGGAAGGGCAAAATCCCGGTGGCAGCGTTAAAGACCGCGCAGCATTGGGCATGATCAACGGAGCGCTGGATCGTGGGGAGATTAAACCTGGCGATACTCTGGTTGAAGCCACCAGCGGGAATACGGGCATTGCCCTCGCCATGATCGCTTCGCTGAAAGGGTTGAAGATCAAATTATTGATGCCGGAGAATGCCACCGAAGAGCGGGTTAAATCCATGAAAGCATTTGGGGCGGATGTAATTTTAACACCGGCAGAGAAGACTATAGAGTACTCCAGAGAAGAGGCACAGAGAATGGCTGATGAAGAAGGGCTTTTTCAGCTGAACCAATTTGGCAATCCGGATAATTACAAGATGCACGAACGTACCACCGGGCCCGAGATCTGGAGAGACACCAATGGTGAGATCACGCATTTCGTTTCTGCTATGGGTACCACCGGAACCATCATGGGGGTATCCCGTTACCTGAAATCTCAAAATCCTGATGTACAGATCGTAGGTACGCAGCCTACCGAGGGGTCCTCCATTCCAGGGATAAGAAGATGGTCACCTGAATACCTACCCGAAATATTTGAAGCTGACCGTGTTGATAGGGTTGTGGATGTGAGTCAGGATGAGGCGACTGAAATGGCAAGGCGCATGGCCAAAGAGGAAGGAATTTTTGCGGGAATGAGCAGTGGCGGTGCCTTGACGGCCGCTCTTAAAATTGCTGAGAAGATCGATGAAGGAATCATAGTATGCATCACCTGCGATCGTGGTGACCGCTACCTCAGCTCACCTTTGTTTGGCACATAAAAAAGCCTCATCAACTTAATGATGAGGCTTCAAATTCTTTTCTGAAAAGGTACGTCTTAGTTTCCGCCCTCTTCTGAAGTTCCACCTTGGTCATCATTTTGAGTCTGCGGAATAGCAGGCGAAGTTTCTGACGGCGATTCAATAGGAGCGTTCATTCCAGGTCCTTCCTGCAAAATACTTCGGTTAACCTCACCTCTGTCGATGGCGAAGTTTGCAAGTACGCACAAGGTCAAAAAGATCCCTGCAAGTATGGAAGTTGCTTTTGAAAGCAAATCAGCCGTTCTACGTGCACCGAGTCCGCCACCGCCTCCGATAGCTCCGGCTCCACCCATTCCGGAAATTCCCTGACCCTGCCCCGGTTGCAATAAAACAACCACGATCAGTAGAAAACAAATGACACCGATGACACCAACAATTATATTATAAAGCATGTAATTAGATTCTTATCTTTTCTGAAGGGTGCAAATATACCCATTTTTGCATACTATCCCAAGCATAGCAGTATCAAAAAATACAAATAACGGATGGAAGAGTTCATAAACAGCATAGAAGAATTCATCGCCAATTCTCCAAACCTCACAGTTCAGATCGCAGAAACCATCGGGGTCATTATTTTTCTATGGCTGACCCGGTTTTTCGTTATCCGGATATTGCAAAAAAATGTAGAAGACAGGAAAACAGTATATAAATGGAGAAAGAACACCAACTATATCACTTTCCTGATCGGTGCTATCATTCTTGCACAGGTTTGGTTTTCAGCACTGGGACAGTTAGGTACCTTCCTGGGACTACTTTCTGCCGGTATTGCCATTGCCCTGAAAGATCCGGTCACTGACCTAGCCGGCTGGCTATTTCTGATGTGGCGCAAACCTTTTGATGTGGGAGACCGAATACAGGTTGGTAATTCTAAAGGCGACGTTATTGACGTGCGGGTCTTTAAATTTACGATTTTAGAGATCGGGAACTGGGTGGATGCAGATCAAAGTACAGGCCGTGTGATCCATATTCCCAACCACAAGATATTTACCGATGATATTGCCAACTACACCAGCGACTTCGAATGGGTCTGGAATGAGATGGGCGTGTTAGTAACATTTGAAAGCGACTGGAAAAAAGCCAAGACCATACTTCAGGAAATTTCAGATGAGGTTTGCCAGGAATTTGTTAATCAGGCCCACAAAGAAGTAAAAAAAGCCGAAAAATCCTACCTTATACAGTACCGCTACCTCACCCCAATTGTGTATACCAGTGTAAAAGACAGTGGCGTCAACCTGACCATTCGTTATCTCTCCAATCCAAGAACCCGGCGGGGTGTTTCACAATTGCTTTGGGAATCTATTCTGACCAAATTTGCAGAACATGATGACATCGATTTCGCATACCCAACCATTCGTTACTATAATAACCCAACTGAGGGTAAACCCGGAACAATTCCGGAAGGGAATTAGAAATCACGGATTCAACAATTCCAGTTTCTAGTCATCATTGTCCGACCCGTCGTAATTACGAAGCTTTGGGATAGGCTGAATGAGTTCTTTAGAATTATTGGATGGATCATTCACTAATTCAGGAACTCTAAAGACTGTCATATGAGGAAGCAGGTCATCTGCATTAAAACCTTTATCAATTAGTGATCTTGCATTCCCGTCTAGCCAGGATTCGTACTCTTTGCTTTTTAAGATAACCGGCATTCTTTCATCCAATGGCTCAACCAATGCATTTGCCGGCATGGTCAAAATGGCAAACGTATTAATTGTTCTTCCGTTTTTATCTTCAAAAGATGAACAAACCCCTGCAAATCCGGTTACATCATCTGAAATGACCCTCAGGTAAAAAGGTAGTGGATCTTCAACTGTTTCTTTCCATTTATAAAAACCCGAGACCGGAATTATGCAGGCCTCCTTTTTAAGTTTTTCATCCCAATCCGGCGATTCTTTTACTTTCTCAATCTTGAATTCAGCTTCAGCCTCTTCTCCAACAGCATCCCGGTAACCCCATTCAAATGATTTAATAACCCTCTCACCATCCCTCATCAAAACTACAGGCATGACTGTACCAGGGATTACATTATAATTGGGTTTGAACATGACCTCTGAACTTGACCCGACATCAAAGGCTTCTTCAACTTCTTTTTTTTGAGCTGCTAAAACATATCTTTCCATAAACTATAAACTCATTTTTTACATTGGTTTTGTATGTAATAAACGAAAATTATTCCAAGTATTGCCCAATAATTTCTATCGCCCTCATATCCTGCCAATAATAGCACCCTGTAATTTCTATATTGGTGAACATTGAATTTTTAAACTTTGATCTATATGAAAAATCCTTTTTTTAATGCTGAAGAACAACGCTTACGTTCGTTGTTCAGGGTTTTACTTTTTCTGTTCCTGTTTAGTTTTGGTGTGGCCTTGCCTTCAATAATCCCATTTTCAGCCTTGAAATTCGTCGCTATCTCACTTCTGACTCTTGCATTATATTACATCATGTTCAGATTTGTAGATCAGCGTTCATGGAGTCACTCCGGATTGATCATTGATAAAGTCTGGGTTAAAGAATTATTTGCAGGCATTGTAATCGCCGCATTTGTGATGGGAGTCATATTCTTACTTATCTGGCAAACTGAAGGACTTGAAATCAACGGCTTTGGATGGGAAAGAAACGGTCAGAAATTTTGGCTTATCCCAATTTCAGTATACCTGATTCAAATGGTTTCTGTTGGATTTTATGAGGAAGTACTATCGCGTGGATACCTTATACCAAACATTAAAGAAGGCTTTTCGATAGGAAATATCACGCCTTTTAAAGCTACTATTATCAGTATATTTATAAGTTCCACTCTGTTTGGCATTGCCCATGCTGCTAACCCGGATGCTTCATATACAGCCGTATTCAATATTCTTTTAGCGGGAATCATGTTGGCTATCCCATACATCATCACTGGAAGATTAGCCTTATCCATCGGGCTGCATTTTTCCTGGAATTTTTTCCAGGGTGGCGTCTTTGGTTTTCGAGTGAGCGGTATGGAGATCCGTAATTCAATTATTCAGATACAGCAAAATGGTCCTGAGTGGTGGACTGGTGGCGCATTCGGGCCTGAGGCAGGATTAGTTGGGATACTTGGTATCCTCACAATAATTCTGTTAACACTCGGCTATTTGCGCTACACAGGCGTAGGTTTAAGTGTAGCAGAACTATTTCAACTCCCTTATTCAGACTACAAATATTTGGATAAATCTAACATAACCTGAGCTTCCGTAACTTTTTTTGTATATTGATGAGTCTTCATTAAGTGAAGATAAGATCTTTGAAAATTGAACTATAACGCCAAAACAAAAGAGGTGTAACATTGTCTTTTGAAGAATTTGGCTTAAGCCCCGAGTTAATGAGCGGGCTGGCCGACCTACGAATTGAAGAACCTACACCTCTCCAGAATGAAGTTATTCCATCGGTATTACAAGGCAAACATATGCTTGTAAAAACTGAAACCGATGATGATGGAGTATTTTTGATACCTGCTTTGCAGAAATTAACTACCTATGGAGAGGTTAGTGGCACTAAAGTTTTAATATTAACACCATCTATTGAGCGAGCTAAAGCACTGGATGAAACGGTTTGGGCTATGGGTTACCATGCGCAGATCAGCAGTGCTTCACTTTCCATGAAAGGAAACCGAGAGGAGCAAGAGCAAGCAATAAAAGATGGTGCCCCGGTAGTAATCGCAAATCCGGGACGTTTAATTGAAATACTGGAAAAAAATAAACTCAAGCTTTCCCACGTGGACCTAGTTGTCATAGACCAAGCCCACGGCATGGAAAACTATAACCTGGTGAACCGGGTTAAAGATATCATGAAGGTTGTTGAGAGTACCCCCCAGTTGCTTATATTTTCCAAATCCAATAATAAAGCAACTCAGTCTTTATCCTCTGCTTTACTAAAAGATCCAAGTATCATCGGATTTGATGAAGATGCACTTTCTCAGGATTCTAATGGGCAGAAAGAAGAAACTAAATCTGAGACTCAAAAAGAACAAACCGAAAACGGACAGCAAGAGGAGTTCATTCTGGATCAGGAAGAAGTGAACCGTAAACTTGAAGAAGCCACCGTAAGCGTTGTACTCAATCCTGAGGAAAGTGATAACGATGAAAGTGATGATTCTTCAAAGGATCAAAGTTCTGATACGGAAGAAGAAGATCCTACTGTACCTGAAGATCTGACTCAGGCTTACATTTATGTACCTCCAAGAGCCAAGATCTCAACCCTACTTGCTCATCTGGAAAAAACACTGACTGATAAGATAGTTGTGTTCGCTGCCTCCAAAAGAACCACTGATCGCCTGTTCAGAATCATCCGTAAGAAGGGATGGGGTGTGGTTAGTATTAATGAAGGTTTGAAGCAGGAATACTATGATGAGCGCTTCGGTAAATTTATATCAGGTGATATGAAGATCCTACTGGTTGGCGGGTTATCAGCTACTGAAGTAGAGCTTAATGAAGTCAAGCAGGTTATAAACTACGACGTCCCAAGCGAAGTGGAAGAGTATAAATACCGGGCTGAACTTGTCGGTAGCGGCAAAGCTGCTCGTATGGTCTCTCTGGTATCCAAAATGGATAAGGATGATATAGATGAGATCGTGAAGAAAGTAGGATATGCTCCTACTGAGATCCCACTTCCTGAAGAAGTCAAAGAGAAAAAAGGACGCTCTAAAAAGCAATCCAATTCAAATAAGAGCAAGAGCAAAAAGAAAAAAGATAGTAAACAGGACAGGAAACGCAGAAAGCCTAAAAAGGAAAAGAAAACCAACAGTCTTCCGCGACCTTCTTATGATGGTCTTTCCGGAGGAAAAGAAGGAAAAGGAAAACGACCTGCCCCAGGATCCAAAGATGGAGCTTTTGGGTGGATCAAAAAGTTATTCGACTGATCCTCACTTTTGTCTTTGAATTTATTAAAGGGCTCATCTTTTTAGATGCGCCCTTTTTTTATGCTCTTTAACACAAAATTTTGGCATTTCCTGCCTGATTTCCTACCATCCTACTCCTTTTGAAATTAATAAGCAGAGCCTATGAGTAATGATTTTGCCGGTACAAAAAAGAAGTGGAAGGACCCGAAAACACGTAGAAAAATTGGAATCGGTCTAATCCTGACGCTTGTGATTGCCGGAATATATGCGGGAGTCAATGAGGTATTTCCGGAACAAAATGGTCATTACGGTTTTTGGTCCATCATGCCCCCTTTGGTTGCCATCGTGTTGGCATTTTACACTCGTGAAGTGGTTAGCTCCCTATTTATTGGGATCTGTTTGGGGGGTGTTATTTCAGGAAAGATCAATATCGTACAAGATTTTTTAATTCCCTCTGTTGGAACCGAAAGTTTTGCTTTGATCATTATTGTGTATTTATGGGCATTGGGTGGTTTGATCGGAATCTGGACTCGAACAGGGGGAGCGGAACGATTTGCCGTGTGGGCAGGCCAAAAAATGGTAAGTGGCCCACAAACAGCTAAATTCTTTACATGGCTGATGGGTTTGACATTTCATCAGGGAGGGACTATCAGTACGGTTTTAACAGGTGCAACTGTTAGACCTATAGCCGATAAGCATAAGGTCTCGCACGAAGAGCTCGCCTATATGGTTGATTCAACCGCCTCACCCGCAGCAACCATCATCCCTTTTAATGTTTGGCCTTTCTATGTTGGTGGTTTGATAATCGGTACAATGCCATTTCTTGAAACTACTCAACAAAGCGTCGCATTTTTCATTTCCGCGTTACCCTATAATTTCTATGCGATCTTTGCAGTTCTGTTAACATTACTCTTTGCCTGGGATAAATTTCCATTCGTACCCGGTAAAAAAATGCGGGCTGCTATCAAAAGAGCGAGGTCAGGAAACGGACTCGATCGTGAAGGGGCAAACCCAATGGCCGCTGATGAGTTGACTCAAAGTAAAGTTCCTGATGGATACAACCCGGGTCTTATCGACTTCTTTGGACCTATTGGAACACTATTAGGCGTTGCAATACTTCCATATCTGGTTACGAGATTTTTCATGGGAATGGGACAAAACGCCGTTTTACCTATTGCTGAAGCATTCATACTAGCAGTTCTGGCCGGGTTTGGAATCGCATTAGTTAAAGGCATGAAGCTTCAAGAAGTGATCAATGGTTTCATTGATGGGTGTAAAGGCGTCACGATCGGAGCGGTAATACTAGCTCTCGCTGTAACATTAAAAGAAGTGGCTGACGCGGTAGGAACTGCTCCTTATGTTGTTGAACTTGTTGGTGATGTCATTCCCGCTTTTTTACTACCCGGTTTATTCATGGTATTATGTATGCTTATTGCTTTTTCAACCGGCACTTCCTGGGGTACCTATGCAGTCGTTTTCCCAGTCGCCATTCCCCTGGCATGGGCCGTTGTACCCGACCCATTTTTTCTGACTCTATGCTTTTCTGCTGTGATAGGTGGGGCTGTTTTCGGCGATCAGTGTTCTCCAATATCTGATACAACCATTCTCTCTTCACTTGCAACAGGTTGTGACCTTATGGATCACGTTCAAACTCAATTCCCATTAGCAATTTTAGCTGGAACATTGGCAGTATTCACTTATGCAGCAATGGTGTTAGTCTTTGTTTAGTAGCAAATATCAGAAATTACAGCTCCTTTACGTTACAAATATTAAAATATTCTCATGTAACATAAACAGAATATATATTACAATAGTAATCAGCGTTGGTAACAGTTAATGGGTAGCTGTCATTAAGTATATAATACGAAAAGAGAAGGTTTAACAATGGGTATATTGTATAAAACCGTTATCTGTCTTGGGGGTAAGTATGTCCAAAGGTGATAACGAATGGATTCATGAATCTGCCGAAATTACTGAATTAAAACGAAAGGCTTTAAGGGTAGCTAAATCTAAAGTACCGGTCCTATTAACAGGAGAGAACGGAACTGGTAAAGAGGTACTTGCGCATTTTATTCATAATAATTCTGCACCTAAAGAAGTAGTCGACAAAAAACCTTTCATAATAGTCAATTGTGGGGCAATGCCCGAAGATTTGATAGAAAGTGAGTTATTTGGCTATGACAAAGGTGCTTTTACAGGAGCTGATACCAATAAAGAAGGAGCTTTTGAACTAGCAGATGGCGGCACCTTATTCTTAGATGAAGTCGGAGAATTATCTTTAAACGCTCAGGTAAAACTTCTAAGAGCTGTTGAGTACCAATCATTTAGACGATTAGGTGGAAAAAAGGAGATCAAAGTCGATGTCAGGATCATCTCTGCCACAAATGTCATACTCCATGATGCTATCAAAGCAGGAGATTTCAGACAAGACCTTTTCTACAGGTTAAATGTGATCGAATTATATGTACCTGCCTTAAGACACAGAAAAGATGAGATCCCACTTCTGACAGAACATTTTCTAAAGGTCTTTTCTGAAAAATATAACATCAACAAACTCTACATTGACAAAGATTGTCTTGCGTGTTTTAAAAGATATAACTGGCCAGGGAATGTGCGGGAACTAAAAAACATCATAGAAAGATGTGTCGTATTATCTAAGGATGGTGTTATCGACAAAAGCGTACTCCCTCCTCATATTGTAACGGAAGACTGTATGCGATCCGTAAATAATTCATCAAATAATAATCGAACAGCAAAACACTTTCTCGAGATAGAGATCGGTACACCATTTGATGAAATCGAAAAAAAGGTCATTCATCAAACGCTGTCTTCATGCAATAATAACAAGTCAGAAGCAGCTAATATACTTGGGGTAAGCAGAAAAACATTACATAACAAACTTAATAAATACGAATCAACATCAGAAGAAATTGAATAAATTTTAGTTTCCAAGCTGAGTTGCTACTTCATCTGAAAGCTCTTTAGAACCGGTTATCTCCCAGACTATCATTCCACCCACTCCCTTTTCTCTTGCATAGTCAAATTTAGCTCTTATTGTACGGACATTATCAAAGCTAATAAATTGATTATCTGTGCCATACCAGGCAGCTTTGGCATTCTCGTCCCATTGTGGATCTGTGGCAATGCCAGGAAATTCCTCTACCAAATTATCATAACTAGTTTCGCCATAACGCCGAGTAGCTCCTGATGCATCCTGTTCGGGGGTATTCACCCCTGTCCACACATAACCGTACAGATCGATCCCAAAACCCAATTTCTCAAGAGGTACTCCAGCTTCTTGAAATTTATTGACTAACTGTTCAATGTTTGGATACTCAGTACCTGAGCCTGGTATATTAACTACTTCACTACCTCCTGAGGGATTATAAATCGGCGAATTATGCCAGCTATACCATCCTCCCCAGGCACCTGACAGATCATAGGTCATAATGTTAATCTGATCAAAATATTCTTCCGCAGCAGCAAAGGCAACGGCGGCGTTCCCTCCAGTCATAGATGCACCGGTTATAATGGCATTAGGAATTTTTTGCCGCAATAACTCCATAAAATTCTCGAAACTTTCTGCATCAGGGACCGGTTCCGGGTCGATATCTACTCCATCAAAGCCCCAATCGTTCATAAAATCTGCAATACCCTGTGCAATGGTCTCAGGTTGTGTTTCGATACACTCTCTAAAGGCTTCATTTCCAGCCCCACCAAAAGACATTATTGCCTGCACGTTGTTTGCCTGAGCGTCTTCTGTAAATGCAATTATCCGATCCGGTGATATATTTTCCCACGCTTCAGGTTCACCCGGCAAACAGGTACTCTCTGATATTCTTTGAGCAAAAAATATCCCGTGAGTGAAAGCATTCCAGTTCAATTCCTCCCGTCCAGTGTTCCCCCAGTTACCATGGCCTCCAACATTATAATTCCAGCTTGCGACATAACCGGATACCCACATCCCGGAGTTAGGTACTGGTTCTTTTTTATCTGACTCATCATCAGTACTAAAAAAATTACACTGCACTAAGATAAATAGCGATAGAAAAAGGATGATCTTTTGAGTCATTTGTTTACCAAGTTTGTATTTAATTATTTTAAATTCGGTTAGTCAAATTGGTGAAGTTTCTTCTTTACTGTTTGTATTAATTCGTCTCTTTGGTCGACGCTTTCTTCCCTCAAAAAACCACCTGACAATTCCCATATCAGCAGACCTCCGATCCCTTCTTTTCTAACAAAATCGAACTTTTCTTCAATGGATCGACTATCGTCGAAAGAAACAAAAGTAGCAGGGTCATCAATACTTAAATAAGGTACTTTTGCGGCTTTATCCCACAAAGATTTAGACATATCATACTTTTCGTGCAGTTCAAAATATGGAGTTCCACCATACCAGGGAACGGTAGGTACATTATTCTCTGACCAATCTTCCATTGGCTCTTTTACACCACTCCATTCATAACCATAAAAGCTTGCTGCAATGCCAATTTTTTTCCTATCTATACCTGCATTGAGGTAATCTTTTAACCTTAACTCTATAGAAGGCAATGGTATTTCCCCAGCCATTGGAAAAGTAAAACCACCGTTATACAGTGGAGTATTATGCCAGGTAACCCAACCCTGAAATGGTCTACTCATATTGTATGTAGCAATGTTGATCTGATCAACCTTATCCTGTATTCCGGCATAAATATTTGGTTGGTTGACCGATGCTACTGTAAGTAGTGCACGATCTAATAGTGGTGTGCTAATATTATGTAGTGCATTCGATAGTTCACTAACAAAAACGTAAATACTATCGGAGTCAGAAGCTTGTAATGGTTGCATATCAAGGTCTACCCCGTCAAAACCCCACTCACTTACAACTCCAGTAATATTTCGGACAAAATCAGATCTGTTTTCATCCGAAATGGCTTCGAGAAAATTATCCTTCGTGTTATAACCACCAATGGTGATCAGGATAGGTTTATTATTTTGATGTGCCGCCTGAATGATTGATTCTAATCGGTCAGGATTTACATTTTTATAATCAACAATTGGGGTCAGGCTGGATCCTGAATCAGGTTTTATACTAAAATAAAACAAGTGAGTAAAAGCATCCCAATCAATATCGTTTGTTTCTAAATGCCCCCAGGTTTTACCGTTCACGGATCCATCTACCACATGGTTCCATGACGCCAGGTAAGCAGAAACCCAAATATCACCTGAATAAAAAATATCACCTTTAGGTTCATGAAAAAGGGAGCATGAGTTAATAAATATCAGGATCAGCAATACTCCCAGAATCTTCACACCAAATTTTTCGTCTTTGTGTTTCATCTCAGTTCGTTAATGCCATTTCTGATTCGAAAAATGGTTTTCTGATTACATCATCTTTGTGCTGACTAACCGATTCAAAATCAAGATAGAACCTCATGATTGGCAGCTGATATTTCTCAGATATATTCTTAATTCTTTTCATAACCTCCGGTTTTACATTTGTTTCTGCCAAAAAAATCATATCCACATTCTCTGAATGGATCAGCCTTTCAAGCTTCCAATGTCCACCAAAAATTTTGAAACCGTTTATTAGTGTACCCTCCTTTTGATAATCTTCATCCAAAAACCCCAAAACATTAAATGTGGGATTATCAAACGACATAATCTGATCTAACAATAGCTCTCCTGATGCATTTGCACCATATATCAGCACTTTATTTTCTGCTTTACTAGTCCTGAAAAACAAATATCTCAAAGTCTTATGAGAAATTCTAAAACCAAGTACAAAGGTGAGCAACAAATAGAAATTCATGACTAAAAATGGAATAAAGAAGTCCGGTTTTACCTCAACTAGCAGGAAAAAGACAGGTACCAAAGCCAAAATAGAATAAGCAATGGCTTTTGTGATCTTCATGGCATCACCCAGTCCAATCAATTTGTAAGAATCTTTATAAATACCTACCAACCACAGTACCGCAAACTGAGTTACAGTAGCTGCAATCAAAAGAATTTGAAACTGTGATACTTCAATTTTGCTGTTGTTAGCCCACTGAATAGTGAACATAGACACGGTGAAAGCGGTAATAATAAATACAAGATCAAAAAATACTTTGATACTTGTTCGGTTTGCCCAAAAACGTTCATAGAAAGGGAGAAAAATACCATTGTTGAAAACATCAATCTCACGATATTTCAGCTTTTTAATGCCAATGAAAAGTATCAGAACTGTAATTCCCAAAGCAAATAATGTTTTATTATACGAGTCTATGATCGTTATACTAAAAGCTGAAAGTGCAAAAAATGCGGAAATTACATAAAGCAGTAATCACTGTATTCCTGTGTGTAAAACCATATTCAAGCAACTGATGATGAATATGAGATTTGTCAGGTAAAAACATCTTTTTTATACGACCTCGTATAGCTGTTTTTGCATTATCCTTATCAAGAAAAGTGCCTAAGAACCTGCGAACCATAGCAATCAGAGTATCAGTAATTGGAAGACCAAGTACAATAATCGGGAAAAATATCGAGAAGCCGGTTGATATCTTATTTGAACTTTGAATGGAAAGTATTGCCAGTAAAAACCCCAGTAAAAGACTGCCTGAATCACCAAGGAATATCCTGGCCGGATTAAAATTATACCTCAAAAACCCCACTAAACTACCTGCCAGAATCAATGCAACATATGCGTTCCCAATTTCACCTGTTAATGAAGATACCGCAAAAATTGAAACACACGCTATAGTCGAAACACCAGATGCTAAACCATCGAGGCCATCGATCAGATTTATAGCATTTGTGATTCCAATTATCCATAATATTGTAAGTGGATAGTCAATAAATTGCACATTTAAAGCATATGAGCTTACCGGATTCATGACCGATGAGATCTTAACACCGGCAAGGTATACCATGGTGGCTATCACAAATTGCAGACCAAACTTAAGCCCTGGCTTAAGCGGTGTAATGTCATCCCAAACTCCCAACAAAAAAACTAAGGTTAGTGCCCCTCCAACTAAAAATATTTTCTGATAATACTCAGTCAAATCTACCTGCCCAGTATCAAAAACTAAAAATGCCAAGAAACTACTTATCGCAAGCGTTAAGAAAATTGCCAGTCCACCTAACCGAGGCGTAATCTTTTTGTGCACTTTCCTTTCGTCAGGTTTATCTACAGCCCCGATCCTGTGAGCCACTTTTATAGCCAGCGGTGTGAATATTATTGCTATTGCTACAGGTACAATAAATGCTAAAATGAATTGTATTATTTGTATACCCATGATGTTTTTTTAATTAGTCAAATACCCGATTATTCTGTGTATGTTTTGCGACACAAAACTCTCTTTATTTTGTGACCTTCTTTCAATGAATTGTCTCTCTGCATTTTGAAAACTCCAGCTTCGTAAACCTATCGATTGATCTGTATAAAGTTGAGATACATCTAATAGAAACAGGAAGGTCTTCTGGCTCAATAATTTCCCCCTTTTTGCTGTAACAGGCATGCGTGACAGCATTTTTCAATTGTCTTAGATTCCCGGGCCAATCATAATTGATACATTTATATAAAGCTCTATCCGATATTTGAATAGTCTCCTCTGAATCACAAAAATCTGGAGATTTTTCATGTTGATTAATAAATAAACTTACTAACGGAATTATATCTTCCCTATGCTCTCTTAATGGTGGAATCAGAATAGATACGGGAGTTAACAATTCGCAGATGTACGGCCAAATGCTCTCTTTGGTATTTCCTTGCAGCCAATCTTTTTGCACGATAAAAATATACCTAGCCGTCTCAACTAGCCCATTGTCTTTGAACCGAATTAATTTTGATAATAGTTTAAGCTGTCCGATGGAATCCAAATCAGAAAAATTATCAATGATCAGAGCGACTTTATTACAATCCTTTCGGTTTGTCAGTTGACTTTCAATTTCCTTGAATAAATTATCCTGCAGATCTTCCTGTTTTACATGGTCAAATGAAATATGAGCCATGTAATTATAGTTTGCCTTATCAAGCTGACAAATTAATTTTGCTATCCACTCCTTTCCAGTACCTTGCTCGCCGCTGATTACCACATTTGAGTCAGTTTTAGATAAAGAGATCACTTTTTCCAGAATATCGACCATGAGTCTACTTTCAAGTTGCTCCAAAGTCACTTCCACTTCACTTAGTGGTATTTCGAATTTTTTTAGGTTTTTTAGGATGCTCATAAATACGCCTATAATTTTATGCTAAATCCAAATTGATGAACCCTGTTAAAAAAATTATTACCAGGTGCTATTGAATAGTTCAGTTCTAGATCAGATATATTTAGTCCCAAACCCAAATGTCATACCTGATTCACTGGCACCTATCATGTAATCTTCTGCCCCATTCAAATAACCTAATCTCACAAAAAAATTATTCTTTACCACAAACTCCCCGGCAAATCGATAGTAAATCTCCTGAACTTTTAACTTTGTTTCTGTAGAGGCATATAATGCGACTCTTCTTCTACTCCCTCTTTCAGGAAAATAAAGACTCGCGCCATATTCGAGACTTTCTTCAATATTTTTGTCCAGCAGAACTGTATTACCGTTGCCGTAGTGATTGTATCCAAGACCATAGCCCAAATTCTTAATTTGAAGGGAATAGCTGATGTTATTTGAAGGCGTATAAATAGATCCTATACTCAAATTAACATGCTCTTTTGCATCAAAATCATTCCAGGCTGTGTAAGCATACCCTGTAGCACCTATACTAAAAACCGGAGCCACTAAATATGAGTAGGAAACACTTAATTGAAGCCTGTTTAGATCCGGTTGAATTATATCGACTCCACCTAAATAGTTAATCTCATTTAAACCTGAAGACAGATATTGTCAAATCAATTCCTAAAGAACTTCTTTTTAATCTCTTATAGTTTTTAACACCAAGACCTAGCAGTATAAATATTTGTTGTCCATGAGTGATAAGAGTTGTAATAAATCGACTTCTTGTTTTTAAATGAAAGTGAAGCAGGATTTGTAAACGTTTCTGAGATAATGAGACATCTGAGGATGTAGCATTTGCTAAAGAAAGATCCCTCGCTCCATTTTCCAATGTTCCTACAAGTGGACCATAAGCATATTGTGAGAACACAGGATTTACTATTGTAAACACATACTTGTAAAGACTATACAGATTGCTATATGCAATATGACTGCTCTTCATATTTTGTACAATTTTTCATCCTAATTCACCGCTCTAAAGAGTCCAAATACCAAGACCGCATCCCTCAGGAACCCAGAAAACTCTCTCACAAAATTCTCCTCCCTTGGTATATATACAATGTCACCCGGACCAATTTTGATCTCATGGTTCAAAAGTCCTTGTTCCAAATACTCGTTTAGATCAATTGTGGAGTAACGGGGTGAGGAATCTCTCCTGTAAACTTTAACATACCTGAGATCTGCATCTGTAGTTGGTCCTCCGGCCATGGAAAGAAGCTCAAATAAGGATATTTCACTGACTACAGGAAAATTTTGCGCCTGAAACGGCCCCAAATACTGAAATAATGTTATCTCTTTTCGAGATCAAAGTGATAGTTAGGCGTATTTGCACCATTTATATATTTCGATAGTTTCTCTGTCAATTCCCGATCAAGGTCTTCTTTGGTTTTTCCAGCCACCAAAACCTCTCCGATCAGAGGAATCGCCACTGTCCCATTACTTGAAACTGTTGTTCTGGTATTGAAATCTTCATTTTGCCAAACCAAGATTTCTATTTCATCCCCATAGCTTATTTCATCCGGTGAATAAGCAGACTGACCCTCAATTGATAAAGCTGCTTCATTTTTTATGTTCTGCTCAGATATATTTCGTGATGAACTGCACCCGCTAATTAATAGTACAAATAATAAAACCGGTACAATGATAAAGGCGTTTTACTGTCATAGATTTTCTTTTCATCAAAACAATTTTTAAAGTTTTGATGTACCCTTTTCAATAAATGTGCCATAAATACTCTCTCTCGAAAATTATTTTTCAAAAAGGCCTTTTAACACCCCTTATTAGTGAAATTAATTTTACTGAATACATCTGAATAATGATGCATGTGGGAAAATATTTACACAGTAGACGTTCAGATGTGTGTAATATTTTCTAAACAATACATATTGATATTTGATCTGTTCTAGAAAATTCTACTCTAGCACCCATTATAATTGCCATTTACTCTAAGTCTTGAAATACATTAGAAATTTATTAACAATAGCCCATCCAATCAAAATGGCACGACAATTGTATTTACAGCATTCAACAGAAAAAAAGTTAAAATATCAACATGATGAAAACTGAAATATGTGGCAGTTAGATACAATCGTAAGTGATTTAAAAAGCATCCTTAAAAGAAGGAAAAGGCTATTAATACTGATACCACTGGTTATGTGTTTACTTGGAGGGACTGCAGCTTATTTAATACCTGCTAAATATCATTCATCCACTTCAATATTGGTTCAAAAGGAAGAAACTTTAAATCCACTGATCCTTTATGAAATGGCAGTGAACATGGCATCTGAGGACCGATTAAAGTCATTCAATAAGATTGTTTTCAGTAGAACTACTGTCGAAATGCTGATCGATTCACTTAACCTTGATAAGGATGTAAAAAACAATATTGAGAGACAGCGCCTGATCGAAAAAGTCAAAAAAAACATCAATACTACATTCAGTGGATCAGACTCATTCGAAATTATTTACTACGACTCTGATCCATATAGAGCGCAAAAAGGGGTCGATATCATTGCAAATCATTTTATAAAAACGCGACTTGATCTTGAGAATCAACAGAAATGAACAAACAGTGGTAACTTTTTTGAAGGCAAACTGGCTGAACTTGAAAAAGAGGTGGAAGTTCGAAGGGCCAATATATTATCCATTATCGAGACAACGGCTTCAGGATACTCCTAATGACAACACTGCCCTCCGTATTCAGATGCAGAACCTGGATCGTGAAATTGCGAGTATTCAGGAAGAGGTAAACAGTATGGAGCGCATCCAGAATAGCCTCAATGAAATTGATATCACCAATATTACCCCTGCTCAAATAGAAGATTTGTATTCACTCACGCTCATGAATTTTCCTTACTCAGATGAGCTTCGATCAGGTCTAAGAGAATATGATCAGCAGAAACAATCATATACAGCAGAGCACCGAACATTATACGGCTCTATGAATCAGATAAAAGACCTCAGTTCAAGAATGCCTCCAGCTGTACAAACTGAAATTGACCTAAAAGAACTGAAAATACAAGACCTTTCTGAGCAACGAGATCTCATCCTATCTAATATCGAGGAGACAGTAGTCGCACAGAGAATGGATGAAGGAACTGAAAGCGATTACGGTATTTACCGAAAATTATATGATGAGATGAAGGTCAAAGCTGGAGCAAGCTAAGACCACCAGGGATCTTGGTCGTAAAGCAGCAGATCAATTCGTTGTCATTGACCCTCCTTACTTTCCTGAAAAACCATCCTCACCCAACAGGCCCCTGATTATAATAGGAAGTTTGTTTGTAGGATTATTTGTGGCTGCATTTACTGTAGTTGTAGCCGAGGTATTGGATAATACCATCAGAAGTGAGCACGACATTTACCAATATAATAAACCGGTCATTGCATTTATTTCGGACGGAAAAGCGTATTAAACATGGATCAAATTAACGAAGAATACAGAATAGAAAAGACTTCCGATGAATCACCCAAATCGATATGGAAGCCTGATCAAAACCTGATGCCCATTTTGGTATCGGAGAACAGATCAAATTTCATTGACCCCGAAATTGTCCATCAGAAGTACTACAATAGTTTTAATTATTCTAAACTTCCTCAAGAATATAAAAAGCTGAATTTGTCGCTTGGCATTACCAGTGCCCGTAGCGGGGAGGGTAAAACCCATATTGCCGCAAATCTGGCCACTTCATTTGCTGTGGGATATCAAAAGAAAACAGTGCTTATTGATCTAAACATGAAGAACCCTTCAATTCACAAAATCTTTGACATCGACCCTAATCCAGGACTCACCCATACATTGAAAAATCGGGAGATCCAGCTAACTCAATCGATGCATGATCAGCTTTATTTATTGCCAATAGGAGATGTAAATGATTACTCGCTTGGCTTAAGTGATATTCTTGCAATACGAGACCTTATCTGCACATTGGAGGATCAGTTCGATTTTATCGTAGTAGATATGTCTCCAATCCTACCTATTACTGAGTTTCCTGTTCTTTTTGCTAATGAGGTGGATGGCCTGATAACTGTAGTTGACTCTAAAGAAAACCAAGCAGTCTGATATGAAGGAGATCTTCAGACACATCAACGAAGATCAGATCACTGGCTTTGTCTTTAACCGCATGGAACCGCAATCATGAGTATTCTACTAGGAATCATAGCATTTCCATATGTGTGTACTTTTTAGTGCGCGATTTTTTTAGAAGGCGCTCAGCTCAGGCTGCAATGTGGGTTTTCTTCATTCTCATTACTTATCACACTCTGGGTTGTCTTCGGCATGTTTACCATGGAAAAACCTGATACACCGGATAGATTCTATTAATCCATGGAAACGATAAAAAACATATTGAGTCATCCTCCGGGCAAGTTCTCTGCTCTTTGATCCATTGGGATTGAATAGAAATAATGCTCCGGCAATCTCTATTCCTCTGGCAGGATTTCGCTTGTATTTTCCATGCTGATTCTTACAGGTGGTAGTGTTGCTGCTTCTTTCTTCACCTTCCTGATCTTTGCCCTGATTCTGATAACGATCTATAAGGTTGAGTATAGTTTTTATGTTCTGATATTTCCTGGTGCTCTTTTTTGATCAGTTTGGAATTCCCGGTTTTGAGCCTTTTACCTACACCACTGATTATTTCAGAAACCTGAAAGAGAACAGATATTTGCCATATTCTTCAGCCGGGGTGGTGAATCCCATCGAGCTTCATTTTATTTTTATGGCCTTTACCTGGTTCTTTTTACTGCCAGTTAAAAAAAATTTCAGA
Organism: Gracilimonas sp.; assembly: GCA_034520725.1. Classification (GTDB taxonomy): domain Bacteria; phylum Bacteroidota; class Rhodothermia; order Balneolales; family Balneolaceae; genus Gracilimonas. The sequence goes on from JAXHNH010000025.1 coordinate 149,028, forward strand.
TTTCAGTCAATTCCGGCATGGGGTTCATTCATATTATTTCTGGCAACATTTGTATTCTCGTTTGTAAACGGGATCCGTACGGGTGATTTTCTTGTGGCTTTATGGGAAGTTCGTGCTCTTTTCTACCTGTGTTTCCTTTTTCTATTCGTTCCACAGATCATCCAAACCAAAAAGCAGATTCAAATTTTACTATGGATCAGCATCATTGCCATTACCCTAAAGGCATTGCAAGCTATACATCGATATATGATACTTGGGTTTTCTACCGCCGGATTTCAAACACTGACCAATCACGAAGACCCGGTCTTTACTTCCACGATATTTATTCTGGCGCTGGGTTTCTTTGTATTTGGTATTAAGGGAAAACAAAAGTGGTTACTTCTCATGCTTTGCATACCACTGGCTTTCGGGTTTTATATAGGTTTACGTAGGGCAGCTTATGCAGGTCTGATCATTTCCGTAGCAGCTTTCTTTGTTTTACTACCCATGCTTGAACAGCGATTACTGATCAAACGAAGTATGCCCTTCCTGTTACTGTTATTTGTTTATGTCGGGGTATTCTGGAATTACCCTAACTCGGGGTTTGCAGGACCGGTCAACCTCATTAAAAGTGGTATTGTTGAACCGGATAAAGAGACTAACCTTCAAGATTATTATTCAAATCTTTACAGGGATTTCGAGGACTACAATCTTGCTGTAACTATACAAAGAAGCCCGTTACTCGGCATTGGCTTTGGCAACAAGTATGACATGCCCCTTAATCTTGCGAATATTTCATTTCCACTGCGAGATTATATACCTCATAACGAAATTTTTTGGTACCTGATCAAAACTGGAGCAGTTGGCTTTCTCATGTTCTGGATCTTCTTCAATGCTTTTGCTTTTAAGAGTGCTTACACCTTACACAGGCTTAAAGATCCGTACGCCAAAGCAGTCTGTGCCATGATCACAATTGCTGTGATAAACCAAATGGTGGTTTCCTATTTCGATCTACAGTTAACGTACTACAGAAATATGATTTATCTCGGCACGCTAATGGGGTTGCTGCCAACACTGATCACTATCGCAGATAAAGAACAAGAAACTAAACAATCAAAAATTGAGAACAATGATGAACCAAGGGGTTGAATCAACTTATTTCTTAGGAGTAAGAGTTGATAAACACACATCAGAATCCGCTTTGGGAAATATCCGAAATCTTCTGGATGACAATGCAGGAACCGGAAATATTGCCCCAATTTATTTCGTAAATGTACACAGCATTTTTCTCGCCATACAGCATCACAAACTCATGGAGCAGTTGAATTACTCAGCTCTAACACTTGCAGATGGCAGTGGCTTAAATTTGGCTGGGAAACTGCTGGGTGAACCTGTCATTGAAAATCTAAACGGAACGGATTTTACCCCTAAGGTTCTTGAGATGGCCGCCCAAACCGGAAAAAGTGTTTACCTGTTGGGTGCCAGAGAAAGTGTTCTTAATAGTACTATTCAAAATCTAAAACAACAGTATCCAACCCTTAAGGTCGCAGGGCATCATCATGGCTACTTCAACAATGAGGATGAGGCTAGAATAATTGATGATATCAATCAATCTGAAGCAGACATACTGTTAGTTGGCATGGGATCGCCGATTCAGGAAGATTGGATCTGGCAGAATAGAGAAAATCTACATGCCAAGGTGGGATTTGCTGTAGGAGGATTATTTGACTTCCTGTCTGGCGAATTTCCAAGAGCCCCATTATGGATGAGAAAATTAGGGTTGGAATGGGTTTTCAGGTTTTTCAATGATCCAACAAGTAAATGGAAACGAATTTTTATTGAGATCCCCATTTTTCTGCCACTAATTATTCTTGCTCAACTTTTGCCGAAGAGAATCAATTAAATGAATTCTGAAGATACTTATAACGAGATCAATACAATCGATTGCAAAGAACACTACAGTAATGTTCGGTGCTCAGATAATAACCTGGGCTGCAAGTTTCGTACTGCTGATGTTCCTTCCTAAGTATTTAGGTAGTGACAACTATGGTAAACTGTTTCTGGCAATCTCCATTTCCATGATGATACAAGTGCTGATAGATTTTGGGGGTGGATACCTGATTCCAAAAGAGGTGTCAAGATCAAAATCGAAAACAGCTCAGATCTTATCAAATTTTGGTGTGACCCGATTTATCATATGGCTTGGTGCCATGATCATATTAATAGCCTTTTCTTATCTGGCAGGATACCCACCGGTTACTCAGCTACTTATTGTAATACTTGGTTTCTCTAAACTTTGGGAAGGAGCGAAACGGGTTTTAGCCAGCGGTTTTCAGGGGCATGAACGCATGGAATACCCTTCATTAGGTTCCATCGCAGATCGTGTATTTGTTTCTGCTTTAGTAGTATCTGCACTGCTTTTAGGCTTCGGGCCGGTCATGGTTGCAATAATAATGGCAGGCGGTGCTCTGATCAATCTTATTGTTCTGATATTATTTTCAAACAGAATACTAGATCGCTTTCCAAAATTTCAATGGGGCCAAACCAAGGACATGCTACAGGTAAGCATTCCTTATTTCTTGTGGTCTCTTTTCTCAATCATATACTATCGTATTGACGCAGTCATGCTTTCCCTATTTACAGATGATAGTGTAGTTGGTTGGTATGGGGCTTCTTTCCGATTTTTTGATATTGTAATGGTCTTTCCAAGCATATTCACTACGGTTATTTTCCCAATCTTTTCCAGACTATGGGTAGACAGTAAGGACGAAATGCTTGTAACTTTTCAGAAGAGTGTTAAGTTTATGGCGATCCTTGCTTTTCCTGTAGCCATTGGAATTCTGTTTTACAGTAAGAATATAGTAGAACTATTCTTTGGCCTTGAAGGATACTCACCTTCCATTATCATATTACAGATCTTTGCGATCAGCATTCCTTTGGTTTATATCGATTTTATTCTGGGAAGCACCATTCTTGCTGCAGACAAACAGAAGACCTGGGCATGGGTTGGTCTCTCGGCGATATTCATTAACGTAATTCTGAACCTATTCTTTATACCCTACGCCCAAACTTATTTTGGTAACGGTGGTATTGGCGCAGCAGTAAGTACTTTTGGTACGGAAGCATACATCCTTGCCTTTGCACTATACCTTTTACCACAGGAATACATCAACTCCCTGAAATTTTCTTACAGTATTAATCTTGCCTTTTCACTTGCATTGATGACACTTGTTATTTGGGGAGGACAGTCTATTGAGATCCCCTGGATCATTACTGCAATTTTAGCCGCAATAACCTACCTCACCTCAATCCTATACACTGGAGTTTTAGAGCCAAAAGAAAGGGCATTTGTCTTAGAACAATTCCAGCTCACAAGACTAAAGAACAAATTTTTAAGACAATCGGAGACAACAGCATGAAAATTCTGCAATTAGTACCATATATACCTGCTCCTCCCACTTTCGGTGGTGCATTACGTATATATAACCTGCTTAAACATAATTACAAACATCACGATCTGACTGTAGCCGGTTATGTAAATGAGGGAAATATTAAGGCCATGGAAAAAGATTTTCCAGGCTTAATAGACAAAATGCATTTTATTGAACATCCAAAAAAAGCGTCTAACAAACGACTTTTACAGGCACAGTCACTTTTATCAAAACACAGTAACTGGTATCGGAATACCTACTCGGGATGAAATGCAGTTACTGATCAATAAACTGACCGATAGAAATGACTTCGATCTGATTCAGGTTGAATTCCCGCCATTGTGCCAATTTGATTTCAATGCGGATGCCAAACGAATTATGGATGCGCACAATGTAGAGTACGATAATTTCTACAGGATGTATAAACTCGAAAAATCTTTGCCAAGAAAATTTTTCTACAAACAGGAGTATGAAAAATTTTACAAAGAAGAGATCGACCTGGCATCTCAGCAAGATGCCGTTTTTACCACCAGTGAAAGAGACAAAGAGATTTTTCACGGGCACTTACCTGATAAACCTATCCATGTGATACCTAACGGTGTGGATACTGAGTTTTTCGCTCCTTCTAAAGAATCCACTGAACCAAACACCCTGGTATTCACAGGAATGATGGGTTACGTACCTAACAGTAATGGCATACTTTACTTTATTGATTCCATATTGCCAATCATCCGAAAGCAAATTCCGGATATTAAACTATATGTTGTTGGGAAAAACCCACCTCAAAGCGTACTAGATAAAGCTTCTGACAACATCATTGTCACAGGATTTGTAGATGATGTTCGCCCCTATGTTCATAGATCAAGTGTGTATGTCGTACCGCTCAGAATGGGCGGGGGTACCCGATTAAAAGTACTCGAAGCATTATCCATGAAAAAACCGGTGGTAACTACCAGCATTGGTTGTGAAGGTATTGATGTACTCAACAACGAGCATGTGATCATTGCTGATAAGGAGCAAGAATTCGCCGAAAGCGTAATAAAACTTCTAAAAGATAAAAAAGAAGGTAAACGCCTTTCGGATAATGGGTACGAACTTATTCATAATCATTATGAATGGAATGCTATCGGAGGGAAAATGGACGCAGCCTTTCAAAGGCTGTTAAACGCAAGTGAACCAAAAGTAGATGTACATCTAGATCAGATCAAATTGAAGTCGCATAACTTAATTCAAACTACAAGATGAGAGACCTAAGCGTGTTAAAAAAATCACAAGGTATTACTGTATCAAATGCGGATTCGTTTCAGTCAGAAATTACGGCGTATAAAAAACCGGATTCGTTTACCATTGATTTAATAACAGATCAAGAACAATTTGAACAACTTGAAGAAGAATGGGATGAACTTCTGGATAAGTCAGAAGGCACTATATACTCTAGTTTTAATTGGGTCTATGGGTGGTGGAAGCATTTTGGTAAAAACAAACACCGCTCATTAGCTGATCATTCTCATTCGTACAAACTGGCAAATTGGTTTGTATTGCACCTTTATACTTAAGCAAAACTTCGTTTCTGAGTTTCACTTTAGAAAAAAGACTCAGGTTGATGGGTGATGGTGCCTCAGTTTATGGTAATTGGGGATTCAGAGATACGTATGGGAGAAGTGATTTTTTGGACATTATTTGTGATCCAGACCATGAGGATGAGATCCTAATACCATTATCTGATGCTATCGAAAATCTATCGTCAGATCAGAAAATAGATTATCTCAATTTTGAGCATATCAATGACCGAGGATTTATAAAAAGAAAACTTCTTCCTTATTTAGAAGCATTAGAAAATACAGAATCCATTATCAGGGAATCTGATGTGTGCCCATCTATAAACCTTAAAGGTTCTTTTGATGATTACTTAATGGAATTAAGCTCCAGTTCTCGAAGAAAAACTCCGTAAGGCCCTTAAAGCGGAAACAAAAAAAGACGGGTTTCAAGTTGAGAATGTGCTTGATGCATCTAAGCTGGATGAGGAGATCGAGATTCTCATTGAGATGCATCAAAACAGGTGGAACCAACTTGGCTATCCAGGAGCCTTTTTTGATCAACGATTTGAACCTTTCGTCAAGGAATTTGCCAAAAAGGCACTCGAAAAAAACCAACTTTGGTTTAAAATAGCTGTCGATAAAAGTGGCCATTGTGCTACCAGATTGGCTTTTAAATACAAAGGCAAATATTACGATTACCTGACTAGTTTTGATTACGATGCTCCCTCAAGTAAATACCGTCCGGGCATTGGGTTACTGACCATAATGATCAAAGATGCATTTACTGATAATGGTAATTCTATTGAATTACTCAGGGGTGATGAAGCCTATAAATTTGACCTTACCCAAACCGTCCATAAAAACTGGAACTGGAAAGTAAGTTTTGGAAGAGAAAGAAACCGATTGATATCTGGTTTAACTGCTACTGTATCCCTGCTAACATTTACAGTCCTGAAAGAAATAACTCTCTTTCAAGTTCAGCAAAATCTGCACAATAGCTTAAAAGCTATTGTGGTATATCCAAAGGTCAGATATCAAATGCTGAAATATAAATATCAGGATGATTAATAATTAAATGAGAGGTCTCCTATGAAAACAAAATATAATATTCCGCCCGCCCTTTGTTGCAGTGAAATCGGGGTTGTACACAGTCTTGGTAAAGCCGGCATTCCGGTTCACTCCGGCAGCTTTTTTAAAGACAACCCCGCTCTATTTTCGAAGTACGTTAACAAAAAAGTTTATTTCCAAGATTATACATCAGAAAGATTCATTGATGAACTATGTGATTACGGAAAAAAGCATAAACAAAAAGCGGTTTTTATAAGTGATGATGACCGCGCAATTCTAATGTTTTCCGAACATCGTGAAAGACTCGAGCCTTACTTTCACTTTCTATATCCTGAAAAAAAACTTATCCGAGGCATACTCGACAAAAGAAAATTCTGTTCACTGTCGCGCGAATATAATCTACCAGCACCTGTCTCTTATTTTTTCTCTAGTGAGGCTGAATTCCACGCCGTTAAAAATAAGGTCCCTTTTCCATGCATTATCAAACCTGCCTTTAAGCAAGATTGGTGGGTTCCCGGTTTCGTCGAAAAAGTAGGAGAGTACAAAAAAGCGTACACCTGCCATTCAGTAAATGAGTTGGAGTCTTTTTTCAACAAAGTGAAGGAATTCTCTGACAGAGCCATTATCCAGGAATATATACCCGGAGATGATGAAAACCTCTACTCACTGAATATGTATATCAATGAACAGGAGGAAATCAAATGTATTTACATTGCCCAAAAAAGACGCGTTTATCCAATCGGTGCCGGTACCGGTTGTTATGTAGTAACAGTGGATAATAAAGCCATTATCGATCAAACCTCTGACATGGTCAAAAAATTACACCTTAAGGGGCTTGTGAACGTTCAATACAAGATCCATGAATCAACCGGCAAGCCTTATATCATGGAAATCCATGTGAGAAACAGCTTCTGGAATTATTTAGGAACCACTGCAGGAATGAATATCCCTGCCTATTACTACAGTGATCTGACTGGCACAGAAGTTAATTTCAAGCCATCAGTAGAGCCAGATGGATATAAGAGAAATGTAGCCTTTATTGATATCGGCAAGGATATCAAAGCTTTTCTTCAGTATAGAAGTGCCGGTGAAATGACACTCAAACAATGGCTTAGCACCTATACAGGTGAATATGTTATTGGAGGCAACATGATCAAAGATCCTAAGCCAATTTTGAGGAACCTGCAGTTCATTCTTCAGAGAAGATTAAACTCAAGGTTTAAAAAGAAGACTCCGGCTGGCCTTATTCCGGATGAACACAATTTAAGTGAACCCGTGGTCCAATCGGCACACTAATCATCAATATGAATTTTGACCAAACAAAGAGCAAAATGAAAGACCAAATCATGGATAATCTTACAAAGCTACCTCAGAATTTTGATGCAAGATTGAGAGAAGTAAAAGTACTGATGTATCACAGATTAATGGATGCATCAGAAGCTCGAACCAACAACCACTGGACGGCTGTTTCTCAAAAAACGTTTAGAGAACATCTTAAAGTACTTGAGGCATTCAACTACACAGCCATAACATTCAATGATTTTCGGCTTCACATTCTGAATGAGATCGAGCTGCCAAAAAAACCTGTCATTATCACATTTGATGATGCTTACCGGGATTTCTTAGAACTCGGTTTTCCACTTCTGAAAGAATTTGGTATGCGAGCTGTGATCTTTGCCCTGGGCGACCGCAGCATTACTGAAAATATTTGGGATGACCCGAATGAAATATCAAGGGTCCCACTCATGAATGATGAAGAGTTGAAACACTTACACAATGAGGGATTTGAAATTGGGGCACATTCATGTACCCATCCTAAGCTTACAGAAATTCCAATGAAGGAAGCTGAACGTGAGGTCAGAGAATCAAAGGAAAATCTAGAAAAATTACTAGGCAGTGAGATCCATTCCTTTTGCTATCCCGTACGGACTTGAAAACACAGAAGTACGAGAGGCAGTGAAGAAAGCCGGCTTCAGCTTTGGCTGCGCTGTGTATACACTGGTCCGCTTCGATTTGGGGCAATCTCTCTACAATATTCACCGCACAACCATCAAAAATGGTATGGGAGCCTTAAGTTTCGCCATGAGAATGGCGACTCTTTTTAAATATGTGGAAGTTGGGGGATCAAAAATTAAGAAGAAGCTTAAAACAACTAGGGCACAAATAAATTTACTTTAATAGATAATGATCAGCTTAATATTTGCTTGGAAGAACCAATGATATCAGATAACGTAAACAGCAGTGAAAACAAAACTAACTGACCGTGTAGCAGATAAATTTAGCCAATAGCCAAAACTCGTCTGGTTGCTCAGCGTTTTAGCAAAAGCCTTAAAAGAGATAAGGACTATCCGGTAATGGCATTGGCCAAAAAGGCTTTTTACTTTTTTTACTATATGTTTTTGGCAAAGGTCTATTTTAGAAAATGTAACTCAGTCGGTAGCTATACTCGAGCAGAATATAAACCATACATTTTAAATAATGGGGAGATTTATATAGGCGACTAATGTCAAGAATTTGTTCCAGGAAATGTATCCTGCGACATTGTATCCTATCCCGGTGGCACATTGAAAATAGGCAGATGATGTACAAGTTAATTTTGGAACCACGATCTGTGCACAAAAGAGTGTAGAAATTGGTAAAAATGCTAGAATAGGTCCTTTTTGTATGGTTCATGACACGGACTTTCATATACCTGGAAAGGCGTTTACAAAAGCGCAAGGCATTCCTATAGTCATAGAGGAGGGCGCCTGGTTAAGCTCACGTGTTATAGTTTTGAAGGGCTCTGTAATTGGGAAAGGATCTGTCATAGCAGCAGGTAGTGTCGTTTCGGGCATAATACCTCCTAACGTTATAGCCGGAGGGGTTCCTGCAAAAGTGATCAAGAAGATAGATCCAAATAGTTCTGAAGCAGGTCAAAATAAATCAAAAAAAACAGGTATTGATTGCAGGGTCAAAAATAAGGTTGATAGCATCATCAAATCAGTAACTGGCACTGATGCTTATGAGTTACCTCAAAACACACCTGTTAGTTCTATAAAAAATTGGACTGCAGAAAATCATCTCCTGATCTTAAAATCCATTGAAAACGAATTTTTATTCGAAAGCAATGAATCTTCGTACCTAAAACTCAGCTCCTTGCAAAAAATCTATCAATGGGTTTCAAGTTGCGCATCTGGCCCTATTAAAAAACCACACATCATAAGCGAATGAGATCAGTGGCTTCACCATATTGCTGTAACACAAAAAGCAGAAATGTTTTTTTAGTTTTGGCCGTTTTATTACTCATATCAGGCTGTAATAAGAATATCGAATACCCTCCTGTTATGGTGAACACTCTCGGCTACCTGCCTGAGAGTTTAAAAACCGCCTTTATTACCGATCAAGAAGCGACAACTTTCAGTCTTGTCAACATCGAGAATGGTATAACTGAATTCGAATCTGAGATCGCGTCAAACCCAGTTTATGCCCCACAGGCTGGGGATCTAGTCAAAAAAATCGATTTTAGTGATTTCACAAAATCAGGCACATATAGTATCCGATTAAATACTCAAGATGCTTCATCTTCAGTATTTAAAATTCAAAATGACCTCTACTCTAAAGCACTTTCATCCGTGCTTGAAAGTTATTACATACAAAGATGTGGTACCGAAATAATCACTGAGTTTTGGTCACATAAAGCTTGTCATTTAAACGACGCATACTATTACGACAAACAGGAAAACAAAAAGGGAGTTTCAGGTGGTTGGCACGATGCGGGTGATTACAACAAATTCGCAGTTACCCATAATTTTACCCTTACACTTCTCATCAACCAATACCTAGAGGAACCCCATAAATATTTCGATAGCCAACTGAATATTCCGGAATCAGGTAATGATATTCCTGATATCCTTGATGAGATCAGGTATGGTTTGGAATGGCTTTTGAAGGTGCAACACAGTAATGGCGGTATTCATCATAAGGTTTCCATAAAAGAATGGAGTGGTGAAAATCTTCCTGAACAGGAACTTGATCCTCAATACATTTTCGGAATTAGCAGCACAGCTACCGCGGGTGCAGTAGGTGTTTTTGCATTAGGAGCTGATCTTTTTAGAGACCTGGATGGAGAGTTTTCCTCAATATTATATAGTGCAGCTTTAAAAGGATGGGGATTTCTTGAATCGAATCCAGTTTCTGTACCTTTAGGAGGCTTCACAAATCCACCTGACGTTCATGGAGGAGAATACGGAGATCAAATTGACATTGATGAAAGGTTGTTCGCCTCTGTTGAATTATTCAAACTTACCAAAAACGCAGAGTATCTGGATTATTTCCATATCAACTACAAAAAATTCTGGAACCGGTCTTTTTACGTTGCATCCTGGCAGGACTTCAGAAACTTCGCCTATTACTCATACTTAAATTTAGACGAAATGACTCCCGGCTTGGATCCAGAAGTATATAACGACCTATTAAGTCTGGCTGATAAGTATGCTTCTTCAACTTTAAACCGAATTAAGATCAATCCTTACAGGTATGCTTTAAAAAACAATGAATATTATTGGGGATCGAACAGTATCGCTCTTTCATACGCATATGATCTGATTCAGGCTTATAAGCTCACAAATAACCAGGAATACCGCAATGCTGCGAAAGATCAACTCGAATATATATTGGGCAGAAATCCACTGGGAATCTCTTTTGTAACCGGAGTAGGGTCCTATTCAGTAAAAGATCCCTATCATCAATTTTCTGCACTTAACTCTTATCCTGAACCTGTTCCCGGCATGTTAGTTGGAGGTGCTAATTATGCTATTCATATGGGAAATAAGCCATTATCAGATTTTCAGGCTAAAAACTATGAAGATAAATTCAGGAATTACATGGTCAATGAACCGGCCATAAACTACACCGCTACTCTAAGTTACGTACTTGGTTACTTCTCTGATCCACAAGCTAATAAGGAAAGCACTCTATGATCATCATCAACATTATACAAAACGTTCTGATAAGCATAATTGCACTGTTTATTCTGTATGTATTCTTTCTCAGTGTTTTTGCTCTCTTCTACAGGAATAAGCGCGACTTCACAACTGACAAATACAGAAAATTTGCGATAGTGATTCCTGCCCATAACGAAGAATTACTAATCTCTCACACTCTTTACAGTCTTTTTTCTTTGATCTACCCTAAAAGTAAATACGAAGTTTTTGTGGTCGCTGATAACTGTACGGATGATACCGCCCGGATAGCCCGAAATATTGGGGCCACCGTAATGGAAAGAGAACATGAAACTCTTAGGGGAAAAGGTCATGCATTGAGGTGGGCTTTCTCTGAGATATTAATCAAAGATGAATTTGAAGGATTAGTAGTTTTTGACGCTGACAGTCAGATCTCAGGAAACTATCTATGTGTAATGAACCACTACATGGAAAATGGGAGCCGGGTAATTCAAAGCAGTGATTTGGTACAACCTCAGCCTGGCGTCTGGAGCAGTGAAATGACACGTATTGGTTTCACATTATATAATTTAGTTCGCCCACTTGGGCGAAATTTTCTTAACCTTTCAATGGGATTAAGAGGAAACGGTATGTGTTTTCATCCTCAGGTTTTAAAACAAATTCCTTGGGAGGCCTATTCCCTTACTGAAGATATTGAGTACGGTATTTTATTAATACTGAAAGGAGAAAAAATTCAGTTTGCGCCTGAAGCAAACGTCATTGCGAAAATGCCTGAAAACTCCAAGAATGCCGAGTCACAACGAGAACGATGGGAAATGGGCAGATATCCGATCATTGCGAGATACAGCCTACCTCTTATTAGGAAGTTCTTCAAAACTGGAAATCTATCTTATCTGGATACATTTATTGACCTGATCATGCCTCCAATGGTAAACCTCATGATCATGATATTAATGTTTACTGTATTAAACCTGATTCCTGCTTTATTTGGCATCGGTAATTTCATGTTTTTCACTCTGGTCTGGGGCACTTTATTTGCCCTTTCGATTATCCATCTTTTAATTGGATTCAAGGCAGCTGATGTTGACAGAAATCTTTATAAAGCGTTGATTCATGTGCCCAGGTATGCCTTTTGGAAGCTAATGCTTTATATCAAAGCTTTTGCCAAAGGCAAAGAAGAGAATTGGATTCGAACGACAAGATAATTGCTAACTAAACTGATTAAATTATGAATACACAGACAAAACATAATAAAGGTAAACTATATAGTAAAATTTCAAATAATGACCTATCAACCATAGTTATTACTACGGCTTCAGAATTTGAAGAGATTTCAAGCGAATGGAAAGCTCTGGTAGAGATTGCCGATGTTGAGATCTTTCAAACCTTTGAATGGCAACACACATGGTGGAAGTATTTCGGAGGAAACAACAAACTTCATATCGTGCTTTTCAAGAAAGGAAGCCAACTTGTAGGTATCATGCCATTTTTCATCGATTATTTTCATGTTATTGGATATCCTGTCTATCGGTGCCTGAAAATGATCGGTTCGAAAGTTACTAAAACCTCAGGGTGGTTACATACCAGCCCAACTAGCCTTCAGTGATTACCTGACCGGAGTCTGCCATCCCGACTTTGAAAAAGAAATTTTCACTGCCCTGTGTTCTCACCTAACTTCAAACAGTAAACTCTTTGATGAAATTATATTCGATGAAGTTCCCCAAGAAAGTATGCTGTTAAGTGAACTGCAATCCAGTCGGTTTAAATCTGAATGGATTGTAATGAAAAATGAGGATTCCGTCTGCCCGGTAATTCAGTTTCCAGATTCATGGGATAAGTTATTGCAGCAATTGAGTAGCAACGCCCGATATCAGATTCGCCGATATCCGCAATATCACCGAGGATAAAATCTTTGAAGTAGAAACGGCACAAACTAGAACTGAAATAGAATATGCCTTTCAAAAATTAGTCGATTTCCATCAGGCTCGATGGAATGAATTGGGACAGCCCGGGATTTTTACAGATGATCGCATTTTAAAGTTTTTTAGAGAGGTCACTTTTTACCTTCATAAACAAGGCTGGCTTTCACTAAAGTGTTTAACAGCAAATGATAAGATAGTAGCTGTTGACCTCCTTTTTACTTTTTAAAAATACCTTATACCTGATCCAACGGGGCTTTGATAATTCCCCCCCTTATAATGAATATGGGCTCGGAAATATGCTTTTATATTATGTAGTCAAGGAAGCGATTGACAGCGGATTGAATTCTTATGATTTCCTTCGCGGCGATGAGAGCTACAAACTCAGAACCGCCAATCATGTACGGGAAAACAAAAAAATAATCTACAAAATAAGAGCAGAAAATCAGTATCTCCCTCTATAATGACAAGGTTCATTAAAAAATATGCAGCTTCAAGAGTTATGATATCTATTGAACAACAAGTATTGGGGGTATACCTTAAAAGAGACAATACAATGCAAGATCTCAACCACTATTTTAAAAACACACTCCAACGCGCTAAGAAAGCCCTCAACACTGATCCCACTTCCTAATACGCTTTTACCTTAGAAAGATTCAATAGTGGATGAGCATTTGAAATAAATTTCACTATAAAAAATAATCCTATGAAAAAAAATACTGCGTTAGTTATTGGACAACTTGGTCTAGTACATAGTTTACAAGAAGCAGGTATCCCATTTATTTTAGGTACAGAAAAAGATAATAACTACATCCGCTACTCAAAATTTGTCAAGAATGTATCTTATTTTTCTTCTTTTAAATCTGAAAAATTTGTCGAAGAATTGTGCGAGCTTGCCAAATCACTTTCAGGTAAAGCCGTGATATTTAGTGATGATGATGATGCCATTTACACAATTTCTGAACATCGAGAAAGATTAGAGGGTCACTATTTATTCTCTTTTCCAAATAAAGAGACTGTATCTAAAGTATTGGATAAACAACATTTTTCAATATTAGCTGAAAAATATGATTTACCTGCACCTAAATCATTTAATATCAGTAATATTAATGAATTAACCAATGCCGCAGAAAACTGTGAGTTTCCTTGCATTATTAAACCTGTATTTAGGTCTGACTGGTATCATCCCGATTTTTCAAAAGTAGTCGGTAAGTACAAAAAAGCATTTGTACTGGAAAACAAAGAAGACCTTCTTCAATTATATAACAAGATCACGGCCATCAATCCCAACCTAGTGTTGCAGGAGTATATAGAAGGGGATGACAAATTACATTTCAGTGTAAATATGTATGTCGATGAAAATCATATCACCAGAGGGATATACATTTGCTAAAAAATTTCGGGTTTATCCGATTCACGCCGGCATGGGCTCATTCATAAAAACGGTTAGGGATGATGAAATTGAAGAAGTCTCAAACCAAATAGTTAAAAAATTAAATTTAAAAGGCCTATTAAATATTCAGTTCAAACGAGATTCCAGAAATAACAAACCTTACCTTATTGAAATGCATTTTCGAAATAGTGTTTGGGGAAATCGTTGGTCCTGCAGCAGGTGTAAATTTATACGATCAGTATTCTAAAGGGCTAACAGGTAAAAAATTACCAATTTCTGAGCCGGCACAGATCGGTGTCAAATACATTAACCTTGAAAGAGACGTACTTGGTTTCCTCGAATATCGGGCTGCTGGTGAGTTAACATTTCGGGAATGGATAAGTTCTTATTCCGGAAAAGTAACCTATGGTGATTTAAAATTATCAGACCCCATTCCTTTTCTGGCAAAATTTGGCCGAAAATGCATGTCAAAATTTAAATAAGAATATCACTTCTTTGGCTGGCTAAGGAATAACGTCACTCTGTATTTTAAACTAACTGAATCATCGGTGATCTTATCGGCAAGCTTGTTTAAACCGTTGCATAACTCATCCCATAACTCCCCTTCATGCTTTATGAAACTTTGGGATGCTGCATAACCAATAAGGTCACTCTTTTGTAAGTGTTGGTTATAACTAAATCGCAACTTTTCGACAGATCCAAAATTTGGAAGCCAACTCAATTTCCAGTAGCAGATCGAATTCTCCACTTTTTAATATACCCGGACGGAAATCCATCATAAGGTAGATGATTTTCTTCAAATTTTGAAGATGCTTTATTTATGAGCTTGATGAAATCACCCGTAAACTCATCCGTCTCATCCCAATAACTCCAGACTAAGGCCAGTTTACCTTTCGGTTTTAATAGCCGGTTGAATTCCTTGAGGCTTTCTTTGAAATGAAACCAATGGAACGCTTGAAACGATGTCACCAAATCAAATGAATCCCTTTGTAGCCCGGTTGATTCTGCAGGAGCAATCTCAAATTTTACATTCGGGTGCTTTTCAGCAGCTTCAGCCATTGCACGATTGGGTTCAACTGCAGTCACTTCAACCCCGGCATCTCCCAAAAGCCTTGAGGAAATCCCTGTACCGGCACCAATGTCTGCTGCTTTAATGACATCCTGTGATCTGAACGGTTCTATTATCCGTTCTATCATTTCCTCCGGATAACCTGATCTGTACTTAGCGTACGACTTGGATTTTTCAGTGAATAGCTCTGTATTCTCAGTTTTTGCACCCATGATAATTTTCCTTCCGTTTTATTCCCCATTTATTTTCAAAAACTACCAACAACTGTGTCTATATACCACTATCAATTGATTTATTCAATTATCTTTTGAATCAAAAAAAGGCACTGCTAAACAACGGTGCCTTAGCCAAAATTAATTAAGAAGTTGAATGAAACTTAACTTCCTGTGGAACCACAGGTATCTTCAAAAATGTTTCAACTCCAATGCTTTTATATGTAAATCACTCAACAAGGATCAGTTTTTCCTGTGGCTCGATCAGGTATCGGGCACCATTCTCAGTGATCACTGCCATTTCCTCGACTGAAATCGTTTTATATGTGCTGTCAGTTAATGCCCAGCTGTGGAACCCATCAAAGGCAAACACCATCCCGGGTTTCAGTACCTTCTCTGCGGCCGGACGAATGGAGGGTGATTGTGAGCCTCCCAGGTTTGGGCCGGTGTCATGGGCGACATATCCTACCGGATGACCGGTACTCCACATGACGTACTCTGAGTTATTTTGCTTCATCAGTTCCCTTTGTGCAGCATCAACCTCAACACCTTTTACACCTGGCTCCATAGCATTAAAAGCTGCTCTGTTACCTGCTTTAGCTGATTCCCAGTAAAACTGAATATCCTCAGGAGCCTGAGTTTCTCCATCCTTCAGTACATAAGCAAACCGCTGAATATCACTTACCCATCTGTCGTATAGTTTGATACCAAAATCAGTTTGAATGACATCACCCGGCATGATCACTTTGTTAGTTGCATGGGAATGACCTCGGTCAGGGCCGGAATTTACATTGGGGTTCTGACTAGGATTCCAGGCATCCTTCACTCCAAATTGATCCATTTTATTTTTTAAAAAGGCAGCAACTTCTGCATCCGTTGTCTTTCCGGGAATGATCATGTCATAAGCTTCTAACTCCCACTTCGCGGTCAGCTCAGCTGCTTTCGTCATGATCTCAACTTCCTCATCCAGTTTAACTGATAACCATTCGTAGATAAGGTCTTCAGACGACACCAGCTTTTGGGCATGTGTTGGGTCTAGTTTTGTCTCCAACTCTACTCTTTGTGTATAACTCAACCCATCGGCTTGCGCGTTGTTTTCGGATGAGTTCACGGCTATAGCATTAAAATCTTTAGAACGAATAAATTCTACTGCTTCATCAATGGCTGACTTCCCCCGCTCAACCGGAATTACCTCATCGTGAATATCCAATTCATCCAAAGCAGTGGCTTCTCCTACCGGAGAATAAACCATGGAGTGAAAACCACTTTCATCCTTATAAAACATAAAAGCTGCCGTGCCACCCGCATTCTCTCCCCCAATATGATCGGCAATTGGATCATTGTCATTTTCCCTGCAGATCACAAGCCAAAGGTCAACCCCGGCAGCATCCATAGCCTGAGGCAGCAGTGTTGATATTCGTTCTTTTCTGATCTCGGGCCAGGGAGATTCATCCCACTCAACTGTTTCAACATTTTTGGGGACACATGCTGATAGCAGCATTAAAAATGATAAAAGATATTTCAACATAGGGACAATAGTTTTTTAAATATTGATGCCTGAAGCTACATCATCTGATTCACAGCTGCCAACCCAAATTGAATCTGATCTACAAAATCTCGTTAATGTATTCCTTCATTGGAAAGGGTTCAGGTGGAGCGGTTTTTTTGAGGTAAAGTGGATGATGGGGATGGCCCGCTTTTGAAATTCGACCCCGTTTAAAATATTTGCAATTATTGTCACTTAACACTTCGTAGATATCATTCAGACACCTTGACAAATACGCCCTTTTCTCGATTAAAGTTCCCCAAGCACACCAGATATCCCCTGAGATCCCCTTTGTCAATTCAGCGATCACGTCAACATTTTGCCTGTGAATCTTCAATTGAAAATGCTTGTGCATTTGATCCGGATTGGTGGCTCTCTGAGGATATAAATTAAACATTAACCAACCGTCATAGCCATGATCTCTGGCGAACCGGGCGACTGAAGCCACAGTTGGGTCGAGATCTTTTGGTTTAGCCGTACTTGGATTCACCCCAAAACATATCAACGGATTTTCACCTTTTTGCCCCAATGAATATCGGGTCAAAGGTTCATCGTGGTGATAGATCCACTCTCTGTCTGCAAACATAATAGTTGTTGTTTAAAATTCGGCTTCAAAGATACATGCTTTTATCACACCTTTAAAACCGATCTGCCTGATATTGAAGAATACCTCTAATCCTGTTCGGTCATTCTATCTTCCTCTAATTTTCCATACTTTTTCACATGGCAAAATCTTTAGGCACAAATATCAGGGACCATGTTGAGAGCGTCCTCTCTGAACACTTTTCCGATGATGATCTTTTCATCCTGGGAGTAAGTGGAGGTCCTGATTCTATGGCTTTGTTATTCCTGATGTATTTACTGCAACGTAAGGTCTTTGTGGTTCACGTAAACTACGGTATGCGAGGTGAAGCATCAGACAAAGATCAGGAGCTGGTTGAACAAATGGCCTTTTCATGGGGTTTCGAGAGTTGCACTATATCACTTGATCCTGCTGAAGCAGAAGACCAAAATTTTCAAAACTGGGCTCGTGAGCAAGCGCTATCAGTTCTTTCGTGATTTCAAAAAGAATTATAACGCCGCTGCTATCATTACCGCTCATCACAAAGACGATCAGGTTGAAACTATTCTTCAAAAGATTCTACGTGGCAGTGCCCCCACTGCATGGCAAGGCATGAACGTCTGGGATGGAGAGTTACTGAGGCCACTCCTGCCTTTTGATAAAGATCAGATACTTGACTTCTGTGAATCTGAAGCCGTCCCATTTCGTTTGGATGCCAGTAACGAAGAATCTAATTATGCCCGGAATTTTATCCGCAATGAGTTTTCTGAAAAAATGAATATGCTTTTTCCCGGATGGCAACAAAATCTAATTGACCTGAATACATTTGGGGCTACCTACTCATCAGCTATTGAACATATTACAAATACTATCTCAGATGACAGGGTCATTCGTTTGAATGAACTGTCTAATCTTGACTCTGAATTACAAACAGCTGTATTAAAACGTTTTCTCGACGATCACGGACTTCAAGGCAAATATTCTAAACTTCAGCTTCACGAATTGGCCAATATAGAATCACTCCAAACCGGAAAAAGCATTCGGATCGGAACACATAAACTGACTCGAGACCGTGACCTTCTCCAGCTTCACACTGACATTAAAAGTGATTCACATCAGTCACACATCATTTCTAAATCTGATGCGGTTTCAGGTTTTAAAGTTTCACATTTTACTCTCAGTCTTTCCGTTCAAAAACCGGCTTCTCCAAACCTGAGAATGGATGCTTCCAAACTTATATGGCCTTTGGAAATCAGAAATTGGGAGCAGGGTGACGCTATAAAACCATTGGGTTTGCAGGGCACTCAAAACGTTTCTGATCACCTTACCAATCGCAAGATTTCCACTATTTCCCGTAAAAAAGCCTTGGTATTGTGCGGATCAGATGGTACTATTTACGCCATTATTTACCCGGAGCAGTCAGCCAATGGAGAACATGGAGCTATTTCAGAAATAGCAAAATATGAATCAACAACAGAAACTTTCTTGACGATTAACTTTACTTAACATGAGCTCTAAATTTTACCAGCCCGATACTGTATACTGTAATGGAGAGAAGTTCAAGATCTTTATCACAAAAGAGCAAATTGATGAGCGTATGAATCAGCTCGGCAATCAACTTGATAAAGATTTTAAGGATAAAAAACCCATTTTCATTGGTATCCTTAACGGAGCTTTCATTTTCCTCGCTGATATAATGCGTCATGTAAGTATCACCTGTGAAGTGGATTTCATGAAATTAAGCAGCTATGGTGATGAAAAAGTATCATCCGGGCAGGTTACCGAACTCAAGCACATTGATGCCAAGATTGAAGACCGGCACGTTATTTTGATAGAAGATATTATTGACACCGGCCTTTCCATGAATTATATGGTAAAGCGCATTAAGGAAAACAACCCGGCATCGGTTTCAGTTTGCACATTGCTTCATAAAAAAGATGCTACCAAATATGATGTGCAAATAGATTATGTAGGATTTGAAATTCCGGATGCCTTTGTTCTGGGATATGGCTTGGATTACGCTCAGGAAGGACGTAATCTATCTCAGATTTATGTGATAGATAAATAAACAAAGCTAAATAGCGGCACCTTAATGGTGCATAAATAGGTGCTTAGATCGCTGTTAATATGATTAGAAAAGGCGTTTTACTACTTGGCTTACTATGTATTTGTGTGCCGGCACAAGCCATTCAGCTTTCTATAATTGATCAGCAACCCGCTCTTACTGCTCAAAACTGGACACTTGAAGACGGCCTTCCTGTTAATACCGTCGGGAATATCACTCAGGACAGTCTTGGGTACCTATGGATCAGCACATATGACGGGCTTGTCAGATTCGATGGATTGGAATTCAATATTTATAATTATTCCAATACCCCCGAGATGCCTCACAATCGTACCACCTTAATGTATCTTCAGGACAAAGACCGATTGTGGGTGTCATTGGAATATGGTGGTGTTCTTCTTAAGGAAAATGGAAATTTTCGCCATTTTGGACGCCAAACTAACTTCACCGATTCCGATCTTACACAAATATTTGAGTCTTCAGACGGCAGGATGTTCTTCATTACTCATTCAGGCCTGTATGTGTTTGATGGGGAAAAGTTTGCAATGTTCTACAACAGCGATAAACCTGCACAAAATCAGCTTCACGATATTTTTGAGGACCATGATAAAAGTATCTGGGTAGCTACGAACAACGGTCTTCTCCAATTCAACCCTGCAGGAGATCTGTTAGCTGAGTATCACAAAAGCCCTATACAGCAAGACAATCGTTTTTGGGAAGTGCTTAGGACCAGTAACGGGATCATCACAACCGGTACCGATGCAGGCGTGTATGAGTTACAGGATGGAGATCTGGTTCAAACTGATAAATATGCTGCTGCCGATAATTACGCTATCGGTAAAATATACAATGATGAGAATACGACATTATTATTAGCAGTGGGGGAAGTATTTTACAAAGGGGAGAACCAAATTGTAAAACTACAATCCAATAATTTAAAACCAACTGAATATTTTAAGGACTTCTATTCGGATTCGAACGGAAGGCTTTGGCTAATAGGAACTTCCGGTTCACTTTCTTTATTCGAAGAGGGCGAAATTCGCTCTTTTACAGAAATACCTGACATCAGTGATTATTATTTCAACAGTGTTTTCGAAGATCGTGAAGGCAATATATGGTTTGGAACCAACGCAAACGGCCTTATTGCAGCAAGTGAAGGTAAAGTTCGAAGCTTAGGTACACCGGAAGGGCTTTCAGGTAATAATATTCTCGCAATGTATGAAGACAGTAGAAAACGCTATTGGGTGGGAACCCGGGGCGCCGGGTTGAACCTGATTGACGGGGATTCTATCACTTATTATGATGTAAAAAATGGAGCCGCAACAAAATTCGTTCAGGCTATTGGAGAAGATAGAAACGGGAATATTTGGTTTGGGCATCATCAAAAAGGACTAAATAAGATCACACCAAATGGTTTAGAGCATTATGTTCCTGGAAATAATGTAGAGATCAATGATATACGCTCTATTTATACACACAGTAATGGAGAAATGTGGCTTGGTACTTATGGCGGATTGATCAAATTCGATCCTTCAGGCTCAGATCATGTAGTATATGGTAAAGATGACGGACTTACCGGAATTAAGATAAGATATGTTACTGAAGCGCCCGATGGAGCAATTTGGACGGGCAGCCTGGATGGTGGAGTATCCCGATTTCATGAAGGAACTTTCACGAATTACACTACTGAAGACGGGCTTTCTTCCGACAATATCCGATCTATTTATATTGATGAATATGATGCCGGCACTATCTGGATAGGTTCGGAAAATAATGGGCTCAACCGCCTAAAAGACGGAAATATCTCGTATATAAATATGGAAGATGGTTTACCAGATCATATCATACATTGGATATCACAAGATGACAACGGATGGCTTTGGATGTCCTCAAACCGTGGGGTTTTCAAGATCAACAAGTCTGAACTGAATGCCTATCTCGACAATGAGTCTGAAATATTTACCCTCTTACATTACGGACGCGCCGAAGGAATGCGTAATCCGGAAGGGAATGGTTCGGTTCAGGAAGCAGGACTCAGGACAAGTGATGGAGACTTTTGGTTTGCGACTCAGGAAGGAGTTGCCATCTTCAGTCAGGATCGTGAGGATACCCTGGCATTCCCACCAACAGTATTGATCAACTCTATTACAGCGGGAGGAAATTCTTACACCTCCGATAAAGTTATGATCGATGAAGGCTACAAGAGCTTCGCCATCAATTTTAATGCTCTCACATTTCCCACCAGTGAAAAAGCAAGATTCAGATATCGATTGATAGGTATTGATGATTCCTGGAATGAAGTATCAGGCCAGCGATCGGTATCTTATAATGACGTTCCGGCCGGAGATTATACGTTTGAAGTTCTGGCCGCAAACAACAACGGAATATGGAGTGAGAAACCGGCGATTGCTTCGATCACCGTTCAGCCTTTTTTCTACGAACAGCCGTGGTTTTTTATCCTTGTCCTGGCTCTAATTACAGGTGGTTATTTCGGTGCAACCCAGATCCGCTATCAATATTTAGTAAACAAACAACGTAAACTGGAAAGTATCATTCAGGAACAAACAACCGAATTGAGACAGGAAAGAAATGATCTTAAGGTTAAGAACGAGATCATCAGACGGCAAGCTGCTGAACTAAAGGAAAGCAACAAAACAAAAGATAAATTCTTCTCTTTAATAGCCCATGATCTTCGCACTCCCTTTCAGGGGTTAGTGGGGATTACAGAATTGCTCTTAATGGATATGGATGAGGGCAAGCATCCTGAACTCAGAGAAAACGTTAATCATCTATATTCTTCAGCGCGTTGGTTACATAATTTTGCAGAAGATTTACTTAGCTGGGCATCTTTACAAAATGGAAAAATGAGACCTGAACTTGAAGATATTCATATCGATAAGTTGGTTACTCAAATTCTGAAGCTTTTTAAAGACAACGCACAACAAAAAGATATTGAACTTTCTTATGTATCGAGTGTCGAAATCAACCTTCACGCAGATAGGAATATGTTGAAAACGATTTTCAGAAATTTGATTTCAAATGCAATTAAGTTTACCGAGCCGGGAGGTATCGTTTCCTTACATATTTCACAAGAAGATTCATTCCTTGTTATTAAGGTTAAAGATGATGGGATCGGCATGGAAAAAGATATGATGGAAAAATTACTGCATAACGACTCCAATGACTCTCGTGAAGGCACACAAAATGAAAAAGGGTCAGGGTTGGGATTACAGATTTGTAAAGAAATGATTGCACTTCACGACGGTAAACTAGAGATAGAATCTGAGGTCGGAAAAGGCACTTCATTTATTGTTAAACTTCCACACAGAAATTTATCGTTGGGGTAAAAGAACAAATAGAAAACTCGTCTGGGTTTTAAGTGATAATAGGTTGCTATTAGTCCTTAAAGCTCACTATATTTGGAGCCTTCAACTGGAGAGGTGGCTGAGTGGCTGAAAGCGCTCCCCTGCTAAGGGAGTATACCTCTAACGAGGTATCGAGGGTTCGAATCCCTCCCTCTCCGCATTTTAATCTACTTATGCTCCATCACGTAAACCCCGTTCCAATCTTTCGGTGGCGGATCCTTTCTCATTTTTGCACATCGTGGAATAAATACCGCAGAAGGATTGTTTTTGTGGACTTCCGCCTCCAATGATTTAAGAAATAGCTTTTGTGCTGCTACCCATTCCCTGTTGAAATATTTCGTAAGTGCTTCCTCAAATATTTGATTTCTCACGATCAATGAATCGGAAACATGTTTCTTCAAACCCGTCAGTTCATAAACTTCGACCGGCTGACTTCTTCCCTTAACTACGATGTGATCCAGCTTTCTAAAAACCAATTCATCAGAAAATGACTCAGCCTCATTTTTAGCAGATTCTGTTACCATGATATCCACACCATAGTATTGAGCTCCACTTTCACATCTTGCAGCCAGGTTTACGTTATCCCCCATCATGGTATAGTTGAACCGTTTAGAAGACCCCATATTCCCGGTTATCACTAGTCCTGTATTTATCCCGATCCTTTGCCTCATATTGACGACCAGTTCAGGCCAACCTTCTTTTTCCCACTTGTTTGAAAGCCCTTGGAGTTCCCTTTGCATCAGGCAGGCTGTTTTACAAGCTCTGAATGCATGATCTACGATCTTAACCGGAGCACCAAAGAATGAGACAATGGCATCTCCTATGTACTTATCGAGAGTTCCGCCCTGCTCGTTGATGATTCCCGTCATAGCATCCAGATATTCATTTATGAGCTTTACAAGCTGGTGAGGCTCCAACTGTTCTGAAAAAGTTGAAAACGCAACGATATCACTGAAAAATGCCGTGATAAAAACTTCATTCCCACCAAGCTTGGGCTCTTCTCCTGATCTCACCATTTGATCAACCAGCTCTGGTGAAACATAGGACGAAAACATATTCTTGATCCTACGCTTCTCCTTCTGCTCCATATAGTATTCATAACCAACCATGCCACTCTGCGTTACAAATAAAGCAATGACAGGACCCGTGATCATCATAATGATATTTAGGGAGGTAAATGCCCAATAGGTAATTCCAAAGAAAGCACCAGCAAGAATAAGTGCGATCAAAAACCCCACGACAGCATTTGTAAACCGGTTCACAAATGCCAGCACCAAACAAAAGAAAAACATGATGAGCAGGGTATACCAATTATTGAAATAGGTTAGATAATTATTATCCAATATGGTTTGAATTGCATTGGCATGTATCTGATAACCGGGCCTGTCGTTATTGCCTTCGTTAGCAAATGGTGTTGAATAGAAATCTTTTAATAATGACATAGTTGCTCCAACCAAAACGATCTTATCCTGGAACGTACCAAGGTTCAGGTGGCCGATTGTTGGATCATCAAAACTATTGACCTGAGCACCAAGCCCTGTTTCAAATACCGTGGTGTACGAAGAATCATCTATGACTTCCTCAAACGATACTTCAGGAAAGATACCCTCCGGGCCGTAATAATTGATCAAAAATGAATTTGACCGGACTTTCGCGATCTCAAAAGGTCCAAGTGAAAAGTGTTCTTGTTCATTATCCGGATTGATGTCATCTATTTCTTCATAAGGTATCCCCTTATATTTCCTGACTATCTCTAGTCCAAGTCTGTAATAACTTTCACCATTGTGAGTATGACCGAAATTATACGTTCGAATCGCCCCGTCCAAATCTGGAAAAACCTTCACCAAACCAGGCTTATTAGGATTAGAATTTAATAGAACGGTGTTTGGGAAAAGGGGGGAATACAACTCAGATACGGCGTTAGGGTTTACCTGCAACTCCCCTCCCAATATCACATTTTCATGCTTTTTAAGTGACTCAGCAAACAGTGAATCGTTGTTGAGATCGTAGGTATCCTGATTATCAAAGATGACATCAAAAGCGATAACCTTCGCACCGGCCCGATTCAAATTATCTACCAGTTTTGCGTGCAAGTTTGTTGGCCACGGATATTTGTAAGGAATATCCTCATCAGCTTGCTGACTAATGGCAACCAAAACGATCGGAGAGTCTGATACATCCAGTTCACCTCTCATCTCAAATAGAAAGTCATGATGCCTGAGTTCAAGGATTTGTACCGGTTCAAAGAAGATCAGCAAAACAGATACAGCAAACGCTATCAAGGCTATTGTTATAACCTGAGTATGCCTTCTCCGTTTTTTATTAACTGGACTCATGTTTTAGAACCTGAAAAGATATCTGAGTTGAATGATCCGGTCGTTAGCCCGATCGCCGCCACTCACATTGGTAAGGTTTGCGTCAAATAGAAGGGCATGAAACTGATCAAAATCATACCGCGCTCCGAGTTGTAATACGTAAGTCTGAAAGTTATCAGAATCTGTAAAAGACCCAAATTCATAGTAATCATCTTTGGGGTCTTCCGATGTGCCGTTTTCGTTAATCTCCAGAGTTTTGGAGTTTACCTTATTATTCGTGAAAGCCAACCTGCCATTCAATGAAAATTTTTCTTCCAGGATCCGATAATTACCACCTGCATATAATCCGGTTATACGGATCTCATTTTGTCCGCTCCCTGAAGTTGTATAGTTATAGGTTAACCCAAGCCTGCTTTCCAACGGAAGCTCATAAAACCTTGAATTCAGATTCAGTGAAAGGGAAGAGCTAGTTACATCTCCGAAAGCAAAAACATCATCTGTGGTACTCAAGGTATTAAAGTTCAAAGATGCATCATTTCTTGCATCCATGAATTCAAATTGCTGAGTGACCCCTGATGTAAAATTAACTGTCCGGTTTTGTCTTGGTGAGGGCGTAATAGTAGTCACAAGTGTATCCTGACCATTAATGGTTCTAATTTCCTGCCTGATGTTCAGCACTGCAGAATTCAACAGGTTTGAAGATACCAGATAATTTTGACGATCTACCCCATTATCCCTGGTTCTATATCTGAGCCCTACATTAATTCGTGGAAGCGATCGATCAACGGGATACCAGCTGGCATTGGTTCTGTAGGTAATAGTTTTAGTGGTCGCATCCCGGGTATTTGCCACATTATCCTTCAAGTGCTCAAAACCAACTGTCAGGTAAAGTTGATTTGATAATAAATTGAGACGATCGCTTGCCGTAAATCCGGCAAGATCACGACGGATCGTTGAGTTTGCCAGTGAGAAAAAGTTGGGACCGATCCAGCGATATTGTAATCTGGCATTGTTGTTTTGATCACGGTACAACAACTCATGATTCGTCGCAAAAACACTGCTCGGCAAAAACAGATCACCAACCAGGTCCCCGTTTTCATTTTCATCGAATTTAAATGGCAGAGCACTCATATTCTCATTTACAATGATAAGCCATGAAAGCCGATCCAAAAAATCGGCTGCATCATTGGTTATATCAAAACCGAGCTCATCAGCTCGTTCTGTGGTAAGTGGTCCTCCATACACATTGTTATTAAGTGCACTGATGGCAGCATCAGATTCTAAACGAAGGGTGTTTCCCATAAAGCCCATTTTCAGATCGGTTCCCAATACCACGTTCTCTTTGGGTTTGATATTGCCTCCATCCACCGCAAGTCGTGAAGGGTCACTCAGTAAGTTGTCACGGTCCTGTTGTGTAAGGTCTGAATTCAGGTCCAGCCCCGAATTCACAATATCCAGGTAATTCCTTGCATTCAGGATGGAAGTCGTATCATCATGAATCTTCATGGCATGTAAACCAATCTGCCATTTTCGTTCGTCACCTACACTGACTCTACCCCCGATCAACTTTTGGTTGAAGGTTCCTCTCCCCTGATCCTGATAGGTGAGCAGATAGTTTTTACTTACTACATCACCTGTGCTGTTCAGAACATCACGCACAACCAGGCTGTCATATAGATTCGTGATACTCCTATCCAATTTCCCATACATAAATTGAAATTGCAGTTTTTCATCCAGTGCATTGATGTTCGTATTTAATCCCTGAATCCTTCGTCCCGTAATAGTGAAATCACTCATTGTCGGATACACATGCCCGGCCTCAAACATAAACCAGTCACTGTACATAAGGTCAATTCCATATCTGTTCTGAGACTGTAACCTATCCGATCCCTGTGAGGTCAGATATCCATTCAAGGAATATTTCCACAGACCGTATTTTCCTGACACCCTGGTTCTGCCGGTGTAGGCATTGTTGACGTCATCGGATATAACCTGATTTCTTGCTGTCAATTCAGCCGATATTTGCGGAATATTATTCTCGCCAAAGCCGGAAAAGGAAGCGGCACCCGGTTCAACCACAGAAAACTGCCACTGTACCACAGAATATTCCTCAGTAGATGTTTCGTAAGCAAGTTCAACCGTATAAAACCCGGATCTGAGACCTTTGGGTTTATAGGAGACATAATAATCGCTCGCGTCTGCTTCTTCACTCATATCAATACCGTTGAGGTACAGCTTGAATTCCCCTGGCTCAATAACATTTATATTATAAAATAAAGCAATGGCAATAAGTACATCATCTTTGGTAAGGCCATTGCCTGGCTGGGGTGAAAGGATGGTGTAATCAATGCCATCTATTTTGGGCTTATCACTATCACTTTGTAGCCCTTCAACGATCTCAACCCTTACAGGATTTTCAGATGGTAGTATAGCCGGGAAGTATATTGCATCTCCGGATATGAGCTCTACCTCAAGGTAATATTCCACGACACTGGCATTTGGGTTATCCACTGAGAAATCAGCTACCAGATCATTCTCCCGAAAATAGACTTCCATCTGACTGTAACTGAAGTCACCATCGTACCGGTAAAAAAGACGAGCCTGCTGAATATCTGACTCCAGAAGTCCCGGAACAGAGAATTGCAGCTGTGTGATGCTATTTCGTTCAATGGCTACCGGGGGCTGATGCTGAATGTTGTACTGTGCCATTGCAGAGTCTGCCCCAATGTACAGAATCAACATTACCCCAATACACTTAAACAGTACCCGCATCCCTTTTATATTATGTGTTTATGATAGATTTCGTAACGATCATAGTTAATTCCATTTAATTTCGACCCTCTTCGAATACATCGATCCTGATCTCTCTGAGCTGTCCATTTTGATCCCTGAACTTCAGGATGATCTCTTTCGGGATCAGATCTGTATCCATTTCATCATAGCCGGTGTTCAGGTTTCTAAGCTGAGCCTGACTCAACATCCCAGAATCAATATCATTACCACCCTCATCAACCTGTGCATACATTTCATCATATAATGAGATCGTTTCCCCGGAATTCAAAGCTGTTACATCCACCTGACCTTCATCAACCCAAACATATCCATCCGATCTAGACCCAAAATCTGTTCCCTTTACAGAAGCCAGCGATCGCGAGGTATAGACCTCAAATTCATTTGAACCCTGGGGCTGAACCTGTAAAAAGAGTTCTCCGCGCTGTAGATTTATCATAGTATTGCTCACTTTACTCGAAAGCTCAACGTCACCGTTTATGATAAGCAGAGAATTGGGTTTTACTTTCGCAATGCTTTTATCCATAAAATATACCAGTGCAAAGCCCTTTGAATCGGTATATAAACTGTCCCCAGAGTATAGCCTTTCTCCAATATCCTCAGAGAGGTCCAATTCTTTATACTTATCTTTATCGAGATTCGTGACTGTTACATCCGGCTTGAACCGTCTGACAATTCCAATTTCACGCTCAACCTGAAAGGCTTCTGCTTCCATTGAAGCCATTCCCACAATGAGTACTACCGGTATGAATATTCGAAGTAATTTCATTTAAAAAGCCATTTTCTCCCGATCAATTTGATCCAAGGATGAGTTTCTTATCTCTTATTAATTGCAGGATATCTTCAAGCTTTACCGTTGCGGCAGGTCCCGTGAATGCCTGTCCATCATACTCAATTCCTGTCAGTTCAAATCCCTCCGATTGCAACTGCCTGTAAGCGTCCTCCCCGATCAGAGCAATTAGAGCGTCTTCAACTTCAGGGGTAATTGGTGGAGTATTCAAATTTTCAGTTGAACCACCAAGAGTAAAGGTCCAAATCTCTGATGATACACGTTCCGTATCTCCGCTGCGTTGTAGCGAGGTTTGAACCTGCCAGTAGTATGTTTTACCGGGCTCCAGGGACTGAGCGCCCGAAGTTGGAAATTGATAGTTACTTTCAGTCACCAACATATCAAGGTTTTCATATTCCAGTAAAGAACCGCCATTATTGACCGCCATAGTACTGAAGGCACTTTCAATTAATGATTCGGGACTGTCCTGTTTGTTCTGTTCTACCACCACTAAGCGATAACTGATATCATTTTCGCCTTCCCAGCTAAATTGGGGATATGGGTTTGTGATTTCTGACCTGCTACCAACTTGGTCACCGGGTGCCTTTAGGTATATTTCACTTTCCTCAAAAACTCTTGAAGCTGAACCGCCAAACTCCACCACATCGCTCGCCAGATCTTCGCGACCAAAAGCATCCGTTACTGTAAAAAGTATAACCTCTACTGAATACACATCTCTGGGTAATGTAGTAGACCCCGATAATCTATCAAATAAATCCTCTCCCTCAGGAGTCAGACCTCCCGAAAAATCAATTCTCTGATCAATTCCCGGAATCCTTTTTCTCGCAATGTCGTTATTTGTTACATAGAGGGATTGATAGGGTTCCAATAAGAATGGCAGATCAGCAAAAGATCGTAATTCAACCAATTTACCCGATCTTGCACTACTGATCTTAATTTCCAGAAACAGATTATTTACCGGTTCAGGACTCATATTTTCTATAAAGCCCGTTATCAAAACAGGGCCATTTCCTGAGTTGTCGATACCTAGATCTGTGAAACTGACAAGCTGAGTATTTTCAAGTAATGAGGTTGCTTCCAATTGAAGAGAAATATTCTGAGCAACAGATTTTCTTATGGGAACAATAGCCATTATGATCAGTAAGACAATTGAGACGTAACATTTACACCATCTCATATTCATTTTGACTCCCGTAATTGTTTGATGTCCACATTTTAAAGTAATAGAAATTCACAAACAAGTTTTGAAGGGAATTCCTAATCAAAGATTATGATTGGAAAAACAACAATTTCGAACATAAAAAAAGCCTTTCTCAATATTGAAAAAGGCTTTGTGGAGCTACGGGGATTCGAACCCCGGACCTCTTCGCTGCCAGCGAAGCGCTCTAGCCAACTGAGCTATAGCCCCATAAACAAGGACGGCCAAAATAGATATTTTAAATATAAATAACACCATGAATTTATTTATTGTAAATTAAAGTAATACTGTCTTATAATTTAATTTACAATAAGTGCTGTAAGTTCATAAAAAACTCTTTTTAATTCATTACTAAACCGCTATTTTAATATCAAACATCCAAGTTTAATTTAAACCACAATCCAAGAAGATGACAAATTTAAAATCTATCCTACACATTTCGTTTGTCGCCGTTGCAGTTGTCTTTATGACAAGCTGTTCCGGAACAGATGAATTATTAGCACCATCCGAGCGTACGCTTGAATACCTTCGTTCTTTAGATGCAGAAACTCTTAGAACCTTAGACACTGATTCTGATGGCCTTAACGACTATCTGGAATTATACGAGTACGAAACTGATCCATTGAATGCTGACACTGACGGTGACGGCCTTACTGATGGTGACGAAGTAAATACGCATGAAACTGATCCATTAAGTGCTGATACTGATGGTGATGGCCTTTCTGACGGTGACGAAGTAAATTCATACAACACCGATCCTAACAACACTGATTCAGATAACGATGGCCTTTCTGACGGTGATGAAGTGAATGAGTATAACACTGATCCGAACAATTCTGATTCAGACAACGATGGTCTCAACGATTACGATGAAGTAATGACTCACGATACAAATCCAAATAATGCGGATTCTGATGGTGACGGATTCACAGACATGCAAGAATTAGACATGGGTACTAACCCTAATGATGGTTCTGATCCTGTTTATCTTGATACTGACGCACTCGATATTATTAACTTTGACTTCGACCGTTCCAACATCCGTAGCGATGCTGAAGCGATCCTTATGGAAAACGTTGAAGTATTGAAAGATGCTACTGCATTCAGAGTTCGTATCGATGCATACACTGATCACGTTGGTGGCGATCAGTACAACTTACGCTTGAGCCTGCGCCGTGCAAACGCTGTAGTAGATTACTACAAAGCTAACGGTATCTCCGAAAGCAGAATTGAATCTCGCGGACTAGGTAAAGCACCAGTTGAGTGTACAGAAGCTGAAATGGATGCTAACACTCCAGGTTGCGAAAGAAACCGACGTGCCGAGTCTTATCCGGTAAGTACTCTTAAGTACGAAAGAAATAACTAAGAGCTAAGTTTTAAAGCTTGCAAATTTACTCAAGCTATACGACAATTTAAAAAAGCCTGCAGTTCTCATAACTGCAGGCTCTTTTTTATGCAGAGAATCAATTTTCAGATCTCTATTAAACAGAATACGCCGCGAAATGACCACTAGTCCTTTCATACATCCAATATAAATAGAACTGAGGGTCACTCCTATATCACTGATAAGCGGTATACGATGCTGCCCCAAGAAGATTGAAAATATTACTTAATGAAATCCCGGCCTCCATGTGCCAGTCTTTAGCATACACCGGTGAGAACCCATAACGGTTCAGAAACTCATTGATCTGCCGATCACTTACCCAGGTTTTACCTATCCCGCCAAATGCTATCACGCTTAAACCTGTTTGGGGAGCATTTCTCCATCCCAGCATTTCAAGCGGTACGCTCTTAAAATTATGCTCTGTATTCAAAGCAACGTAACTCGCTCCTTCATACGGTATATATCTCTTAGTCTTGAAAGCTCCAAAAGGGGTGAAAATTCCCTTAGCCACATCAAGAACCTCGTTTCTTTGAATCGGCAGATCACCAATATAGGAGCCTGCATTCAATCTCATTTCAAGGGTGTTTGGGAAGAACCGGCGCTGATAGAACGTTTCAAAACTTCGATACACATCCATCTTAAAACGGGTGAAATCCCAGTCACTGCCCACAACCGAGTTCGAATGTTCGACAGCAAACAGATAATCATTTGCACCTACCGCCCCGAAAGCTTTCCTGTCATTTCCTCTTGATATAGATACCTCAAAGGAGTTTAATTGCCCTTCATCGATATAACTGTTTGGTCGCTGGATAAAATCTCGTCCTAAAATGTCGTAACTGGTCGAATAATCAATGGCAGAATGTTCTTCCATTTGAAATGACAATTCAATTCTTCCAACCTGTCTCGAAAAGTATGTAGAACCGAACGCAACACGCTCATTTCTGAAGTAATCAAAATAGTCAGCAAAGCCAAAAAGCGGTGTTAAACTGGACATCACCGGGCTGAACATGTCTGAATTATACCGGGTATCTGTAATATGCTCATATCTGCTAAACAGATTAAATCTTCGGTGATTCTTGATTGGTGCAAAAGTCAGCCCTCCACCATATGAGAAGGTACCATCATCATAACCTGTGCTATACCCTCCAAAAAGTTCTGACTTAAATCGGTTGTCAGCGAACCACCTTTCATGCTTTAATCCAAGATAGAGAGCATCTACCCTATTAAACCGTGCCTGTGGAGTAAAATTTCTGGTCACTCTTGAAAGTACAGATCTTTGTGAGCCACCACCTCTGCCTGAACCGTCTGATCCGACAGATACTGTAGTTCCGTCTGAGTCAGATTCTTCTTCCCAATCTATGAAACGTGTAAAGAAACCTGTTGGTCTGAACGCCTTTTCAAGTGTTGCCGTACTGTCAATGGATTCATAGGCTACTTCCTCCTGTTCATCCAGTGGAATCACATCAACCTGCTTGAAAAATATTGAATCATCCATGGCCACTGATATTGAATCAACGCTTAGCATTTCATCCTTTTGAAAGAGCGTATCCGGCAATTCAATATTGACCTTATAGTCGTTCAATTTCGCCACTTGTCTGAATCCGATAGGTGGGAACCTTAAACCAACCACTCCTACTTCTACCAGGCCGTCAATTCTCACATCAACTGGCAACCAGTAATCCCCCCCGAAATTGCTGAATTGCTGAGAATAAGACAGATTGAAATCCTGAACCGGTGGTGGAAATACCACTACGGAATTGGGCTTCAAGTCCACTTCGAGTAAAGCATATTGTTCTCCTAAAACGAAGATGGTTCCCTCAAACAAGGGCTGAAATTTCCGTTTCGATCCAACTGAGATCTCGTACACCACTTGTCCATCAATAGACTGCATATCCTCTAAGGTAAAATCGTAATAGGAAAGAGCCTCCGGATGCGTAACACCAACTACATTAAACCCGGCAATATCCAGGTTGTCGTCATAGAAGTTGGGCAGATAACTGACACCCGCAAAATTCGAGGCCTCATCCATGTTGGCTGTTTGGCGTTTTGACTTCAGTATCTCCCTTGAGCCCTTTTCCTTATCCCAATATGCGATCGATACACTTTCTGATATTGAAATTATGGCCGTGTCATTTTTTAATTGCTGACGGGTATAGGCTTCTGCCTGATAGGTTTTAAGATCAGCCCGCCATATTTTTTTCCTTTTGATAACTTCCCGCATTATGGCAATAGCCGGATCTTCGCCACTTACCGTGATTTCTCCCATATCAGCTATCGATGGACGCAACAGAAAATCCACCGGGCTATCTGAACTTGAAACTAATATCTCCTGATTCTCAAATCCAATGAAACGAGCGATCAGGATAACCGGAAGTTCATTTACGATCAGACTGAATTCCCCATCCTGATTTGAAATCGTTCCTCTATAGGTATCCTTGATCACTATATGAGCAGCCGGCAAAGGCTCTCCTGTCTCAGCATCGGCAATACGACCCTCAATTTTATGCTGTGCACTTAGTGATGTTAAACTTAGGAGAATGACAGGGATGACAATTACTAAGGCCTTGATCTTCATATCTACAGGTTTTTTGGACGAATTAATATGCCCCTTTTACTACATAAGAGGTGAATAGTTACGCTAAGCTACGTATCTTTTTCTAACTGATATAACCTTTTGACCTGACCCTGTAGTTCAATTGGATAGAATAGGGACCTCCTAAGTCCTAGATCTGGGTTCGATTCCCGGCGGGGTCACATAATATACAATAACTATATTATAACAATTACTTAATAATAATTAGTACAATTAAAGGTACAAATAATTAACTCTGATTAAGTGTTCGAGTTTTTTTATACTGCAATCAAATATTATATCTTTATGAAAGCAAAGATATCAAAAGAATTAAAAGCATTACTAAGTAATAAACTGCTAGTAAAATTAATGAGGTTTTCTTAGATAAAAATAAGAATGAATTTTTTATCGAATATAAAGGTCAATACTATGAATTCAAAAGGAGAACATAAAAATTATGTGAACCCTAAATATTCTCCAGTAGATTCTGATAAGGTAGCTCTATATAGCCGAGTTAAATAAAGATTGTTTTGAACTTAGCCTTCCCATTAATACTTATAATATTAATAGTCCTTCCTGGAATTTTATTTGATTTTTCGCCAATCTGATCCCATTTTTAAAATCCCGCTTAAATTAGAGAATATTCAAAATGAGATAGCAAAGGGATTTTTCTTGCTCTTATGCTACATCTTATCGGTATTTCAATACACGCTCTTGTACAAGTCATTTTTAAGTACAACTACAATATCGACTTCAGAATTATAACAATATTACTTACTGGTTCATTGACTGGTATTGATTCAAATGAACAAATACTAAAATCTATTTATGATTATCCGATACAAATTGCTCTTTATTTCATTATGATTAATGTGTATTGGGTATTTCTTTAGGTAAAGCTTCTTTTAAAATTATTAGATATTTCCGTATCATAAATACTCTTTCTTTCGCTTGACAACCCTTGGTTTATCTTTGTGTGGAGAAAAAGCTTTTTTCGATGAAAACATTGACTCAAATGGGATGACTAAGGAGTTTCTTAAGAAGTAGACCGATACGTTTCAATTTTGGCTGATCAGGGTGGTAATTCCTACCTATACAGAGGATTGTTGAGTGACTATTTTTTAAACAAGAATGGGGGATTGGATAGGATCTACTTTTCGAAACTCACGAATATTATCTGAAGGCGATGATAAACAGAGTAACAAACAACTTCTACCAATAAAAAATGACCCCAGATATTATGATGTGGAAGGTCACTATTTTATAATAGAGTCTTCTGAAATAAAAAATATCAATATAGAATATCTAAATTATTAGATATAGACGAGGTTGAAGAATCTGATGTTAAAAACAGGAAGGTGACTTAATAAAAGTTGATCTCGATGATATTCTTACTTTGCAGATATGCTTGATTCATTAGTTGAAGACAGTAGTACTAAAAATAGGATAGACCGATTCCAATAGATCAATAACATATCACTCTGAGTAACTAGTAGACTTTTGAAAATAGTTAGTTAAATCACTAACTTATTTTCTAATAATTACATGTAGAAAATCGGTTTATTAAGGGGTAGATAATATTTTATGTGGTACATATCCAATTTTACAAACAGTTATTCAATCTATTTCATTTTTTTGCTCCTGCTGTATCCAAAAATTACTAGCTCACAGGATCTAGGGCTTGAACTATTATATGGAAATACAACTTGGGAACAAGTTCATCACCCAATGGAGGCAGAACGATGGAAATCGCTGCCAATGAATACTCTAAGATAGTTTTCATTACATCAGCCAATTATTTATATGTAGTTGATAAAGCACAAAACAAATTTATAAACTCATATTATTTTGGACAGCAATTTACAGACCTTACCCATGTTGTTTCTGAATGGAAATGGAGATATAATTGTAGGCCTCAACAAAAGTCATTCCTTTCTACTGATAATGGATCTACATTTACTGAACTAGCAATGGCCCAATTGTAGAAGTTAAGTCGAATGTATTCTACTCATATTACAACTCAGATCTATTCCAGTACTGATAACGGCCAAAGTTGGAATACTTGATTAATAATTACCGTCCAGAAATCTTAGTGAAAGGTGACACTATTATTACAAGTGGGTTTTATTCCACTGTCTATTTATCAACAAATGAGTCAATTAAGCCTTTCAAAACATCCTAGCTAATTTAAATCCTGATTACAGATAGTAGATGTTAGATCTTTAAATGGTAAGCCGATAGTAATAAATATGAATTAATTAAACTATCCTTTATTCAAATGGGACATGGATTTCAAAGGATATACCTAATACATATGGCCATAATGATTTCTAGTTCTTAATGATATTTTATTTCTATCTACTAATAATTCATTAACTGGTTATAAAATAATAAATAATGAACTTACAGAGATATATTCTAAATAAAACTAATAGCTTATAACACTAATCTTGAGAAAGTTAACCAATTTAATATATAAGACATATAGCCAAACTTATTTTGTTGATACAAATTTAAATGTTATAAGCAAAACCTTAGATTTCAAAGGTCACAGGTACGCATACTATGATATCATTAACAATGATACATTAGTTTCAGTCACATACCCCAATCACATAATCTATTATAAGCAACAGGGTGAAAGTTCTTACAAAAAAATTTATTCAAATAATGAATTTGGGTTCAATCAGTATATAGGTTCTAAAGTTTTAAACAACAAGAGCTACTAATAGCTCATAGTGATGGCCTGATTACATAAACAAAAATACTAATGAATTCATAGATAGAGCTGATATTTCTGGAAATTCAAAAAGAATAGATTCATTTATAGACTATGATTCAAATTATCTATTGGCAGGTTTATTCAACAATGAACAAACTATTATTGTTGTTGACTCAGCTAGTGTGATCCAAACATACCCAAAAGCCTATGGCAATGATTTTGTTGTAAAAGATGATAGTCTATTCTTAACCGGTGGTGAAAGATTACAACTCTATGAAAATAGGTAAATTCAAAGTTTTAGATTTTATGCCACCTTACACCTATTTTTCATATGATGAGCGCGGTAATTTCTACTTGATTAACTCCGATAGTGGAACACTATTTTTATATGTCATAACAACTTAAGAACTTGGAATTTGGTGGAGGGGGCGTACGACAATGTAAACATTACTGGGGGAATCTTTAATGCATTAGCTTCAGGCGCTTTAACATTAAGTCATAGAGATGAGAATTACTATCACAAATAATTACGACCACAAATTTCGCAATATTAACTTAGACGATATACCAGTTAATCTGATTCTGTGCTGACAGTTTCTTAAGATATGATAATAATCAGCTTTACTATGTGATGGGATACTTTAGTCAAATTAAATACCATTAGTAAAACCTCATTTAAAGCCTCAAATATTGCAACTCCTAGCAACATTAATTATGAGTTAAACTCAAATTTTACTGTAAATTGGAGTTATGATAACATAAATACAGAATACAATTATCTACAAAAATACATAGTGATAGCAATTTCACCAATCTTATTCAATCTGAGATATTAAATAACTCTACCTTTAGTACCTCCGTTACTAACTTACCAGATACCGTAAGTATTAGGGTTAGGTCTATTAACTATGGTACCACAACAGGGATCTTTGAAAAAATAGATTTATAGCCAAGTTAGCACATCTATTCCATTAGGTGACCACCGAATGAATTTAATATTGCAAAATAATTATCCCAATCCCTTCAATCCTAGTACAAAAATTTCTTATTCAATTCCCAAATCTGCCAATGTTAAAATTGAGATTTTTGATATAAACGGGCGAAAAGTTTCAACTTTACTTGATGAAAAACAATCCGCAGGATCTTATAATATTTTCATTTAATCCAACAGGTTTAACAACTGGAATCTATTTTTATCGCCTAAAAGCAGGAGATTTCACTTCTGTTAAAAAGATGACACTGATTAAGTAAATTTGTCACGTCCAATTACCCATACCATTTTACAATGGACACTTCATTTAGTCTCTACGATTAATCCATATTTCCAACCTTAGATTTAGAGATACCAGTAAGCTCCTCAATTTCTCTATAGCTTTTTCCTTCATTACTTAGCTCTACTACTCTATCAGCCTCCTCTCTTCTGTCTTCTACTTTTGCTTTATAGGTCTCTTCATGTTCAAATAAATCTCGAGTTCTGTGTATATAGATCCGTTTGTCATATGGATCTTCTACGATCTTTAGTCTTATATCAGGAATCGGTTTAGAGCTACTATTTTCAAACATTGAAGCTCAATTAGATTAAAACAGTCATTTTTGTATTCAGATTTAAGGCCAAATACAAAATCGGCTTTCGTAGTAAATATTCTAGAATCGGAAATCTCTTTTTTATCGTATCTATTTTAACCTTACTCCCTTTCTTGGGATGTTTGATAATCAATGCCTAAACAATACCTTGGGATCAATACTATAGTGGCAGAATTGTTACCTACTCACCCACCTCAAAACCCATCATCATGCCGGCATCGAGGTGCTCGCCGATGTGGCAGTGCATCATCCACTTTCCGGGATTTGACATCTCGATCAGTAGATCTACCGTAGAACCAACGGGTATGATGGAGGTATCCTTCCAGACCATATTGGGATTTTCCACTCCGTCAATATTCAGTACCAGGTGGCGCTGCCCGTGAATGTGGAAAGGGTGATTCATGGGGTGAAAGGTATCCGGGTTGTTGAAGATCCTGAGTTTGACGATATCCCCTTTCTTGAAATCCCAGTAGATATCCATATTCTTTTTGCCGGTCGCCGGGTCATGGAGGATCCACTCCACCTGATTCCCCGTCGACAGCCAGTTCATCA
The DNA here is from genome assembly GCA_034520725.1 of Gracilimonas sp. Lineage (GTDB taxonomy): Bacteria > Bacteroidota > Rhodothermia > Balneolales > Balneolaceae > Gracilimonas. Next base: position 188,022 of record JAXHNH010000025.1, read on the forward strand.
TGGGCATGGTATCATTCCATTCCAGATGAGGCACATAGGCCGTATCCAGCTCCATAGACTGCATGATCGGGATCGGTAAATTCTGTACCGCAACGGTCAGCTCCAGCTCCTTGTCCACCGGCTTATCAAAATAGGGTTCGAATTCAGCGATATCTGTTTTCACATCCTCATTCACCCTCAGGGTATTGAAAGCTTCCGTGTAGGATTCTTCCACCTCTTCCTCTGAAACCGTAACCATCCCAAGTGTATCCTGATGCGGATAGAACTCTCCCCTAAAATGATTGATGGCCTGAATGGAATTCAGGATCGGATAGGTGCCCGGTTCTTCATATAAAACCTCCACAATATAACGCTCAGCCACCGCAATGGGCACATTTTCCGTATAAACTTCTTCTTCAAATTTACTGATATCGGAACCGACCACTTTTACCTTGGCTCCCTCAAATACCATGTTAAAGGTTCGGGTGTTGGCCACGTTGGTGATGTAAAAACGCAGCACCTCATTTTTATCCACCTTCAGCTCATAATCGGTTTTCCCGTTCACCAGCATCACGTTTCCGAACCGCCCCATCAGGGCATGGCTTGGACTCGACTTCCCCCAGGGTATCAATCCCTGATCGTCGATCAGGATATCATCCAGTATCACCATTTCCTCCCGGTTCACAGGACTGTAGTAATCCTCTTCCGGTGGTTCCACCAGCATGTTTCCATACAATCCAAGATCCTGCTGAATATATTCCAGCACGTGCGGATGATACCAATACACTCCTGCATCCCTGAAAAACAGTTCATAGGTAAATGATTCCCCGACCTGCACCGGATCCTGCGCAAACATGGTCCCGTCGAAGCGGTAATCGTGTCTTAATCCATGCCAGTGAACGGTAGTCGGCAACTCTATCTGATTATTGAACTCTACCACCACGGAACTGTTCTGAGGAGCTTTCAGCAAGGGGCCCGGATATTGGCCGTTGTAGCCATACATCACGTAATCCTTTCCTTCCAGATTGCGCCGGACAATAGAAGCCTGCAGGGCAACGGTGTCTCCGTCTGCCAGTTCCAGTATCTCCCGGGGCTTTGCATAGGGAATGTCTTCTTTACTGAGTCCCATCCCGGCTAAAAACGGCTCAACCGGTGGTAACTCATTATGCATTCCGGGCATCATGGGCATTTCCATATTCATCGGCGGCATTCTCCAGACTGCCCTGGAAGAATCCATATCCATGGCTTGACCGCCCATGTTATGATGTTCGTGCTGGGCTTGTATAGGATGGGAGAGTCCTGATAATATCAGGAATAGAAAAAAGAACTTCGAGTACAGCTTTAACATTAATAATATCCAAATTTAGCGCAAGGTTCCTGGGCAAAAGGGCCATGACCTGCCATCGTGTGCATCAAGCCACTTCTGGATAAACCACGAAAAGCAATGGACCCTGACCACATATTGGTATTCTTGGCCGGAACTTCTTCTTCCAGCGTGATAACGACAATATACTTATTCCAATCCACCACTCCACTCACCTTCAGGTCTTTATCCAGGGGGCCAAGTAATTTAACCCTGTCTAATGATGGAGTCGTTACCCAAGCTACAAATGTCCCATTTTTGTGGTTTATTTGCTCTATTTATCTGAATATCTAATTGGTGGCGGTACGATCCATCTTTAGCAATGGAAATACCAAAAGGATTGGGAGTGAATTTCATTACAGCCTTGCCCGTAGCCTGTCCGGTTCCGGGAATATTCTTGGTGGTCACGAGATCGATCGTATAGTATTCCGATCCGGTGTCCACACATCGTATTGGCGGACTTATTTCCGGATCTGTTTCGGCCTTCAGCTCAGAACCGAAGGCCGTACAGACGATTAATAATGCTATAATGAAATTTCTATTTCTGATCATAATTAGAACTAATCAATTTACTTCAAGATTTAGTTTGCTGCAGGTCCTTCATCCCAGTTTTGCGCACTTGAGATATTTGGCATGCCCCAACCACGGCCATTCCAGCCCTGAAAATCATCCAGGCGAAAAGCCCAGAAACCGGTTCCCATATCACTTACCACAATCAGGCCGTCTTCATTCCGTACATCTATGCCGAATGCACCATTACAGGTACTGTCGCCGCACATTCCAGACCGGTGTTTACCCAAAAAGGTATCATAGTAGGCTACTGTTTTAGGTTCATCCGGACTGAACAGATCAACAACCAACAACCCATCTTCGTAACCGGAAACAAACAAGTATGGCCATCTTACTTCGTGATTATGCACCAGATTTTCATAGTCAAAATTCCATGAACTTATCGGCTCACGAATATTTTGAACATCGCCATCCAAAGCAGGCTTCAGATCAAAAATACGCAGAGGCGCATGCATGTATTCTGTCTCACCTACTATATAGCGACCATCAGGAGATGGAGTAACCGTGTGTCCCCAAACTACACCACTGACTCCCGTCACAGAAGCCAATAAACTAACCGAATCCATTTCGGTCACGTCAAAGACAAAATATCCACCGGCTCCACCGCCATAAAAGCGGTCCTGCTGACTATCCGGATGATAGCCCACATAAAAATCATGATAACCCAGTGAGGCACCCGCTGTACGTGCAGGTGTATCCGGGTTTGGAACTGTGCCGGCCAGAATATCTTCTTCACCTTCAACTAATTTTCCCAAATCATAAACGTATGCATCATCTCCCGATGTAGTGGCAAACAAAAGTGGACGGCCGTCAGAATGTTTATACATAAATATATTATGGAATCCACCAGTATGTTCCGCGTTGCGCACATAGCCAACTGTTTCGACTTTACTGACATCCGGCAAGCCGGTTACATCAACTACAACAGCTCCTGCATCTGCATTGGGTCCGCCCTGAGAAAATTGTAGCGACTGAACCACATAGTATCTATCGTTGTGCTTAAAGTATTTAGGATCCATTCCGCCAAGCCCAACATGCAGCTCTTCATTTGGCATCCTCCAGCGATAAATCACTTCCGCTTTTTCCGGATTAGACAGATCTATTATATCAAATCCTTTCTCTGCCTGCATCCTGCCCACATAAGCATAGGGGCGGCTTAATTCCTGTTCAACTACAATATCTGTTACACTCAATGGAGCACCTAAAGGAACATGAGAAAGAACTTCAAGGTTATCACTCCGCTTTGGCAGCTCATCATTTTGCTGAGCCATAACAGTGAATCCGCCCACGTTTAGAAATAGAATCACCAGAAAAATAAATGACTTATACATATATCCGTTTTTAGCATTAATTAATAAGAAGCTGCTAATTACGAAATACCTGCGGGAATTGGAAATGGCTTCACAAATATTATCAATTTAAAAATAGATGAAGATCTACTTCACCCTTTCCTTACCTCTCAGAACTGCACCAAGAATTGCTGTAAATAAAGTAGCACCAATAATTGACCATATGATCGGAAATGGACTTCCGCTGATCTCAATAGTCCACAACTCTGGAAGGCCTAACTCACTGGCAATCCATTTTCCAATTATGGCCCCAATAAAACCGACACCGGCTGAGATCAAACAACCACCAAAACTGTACCCACTTATACTTTGACCAATTCCGCCACAAATTGCAGCGATCAACAGCAGTAAAAGGAATCCGAATAATGACATTATATAAACCTCTTTTTGTTCAGTTAAGTCTTTTGTTCTAATACTACGGCAGGTTCCAAAGGTTTCACAATCACATGGTCATCCACATCAAACAAAAGCCTGTTATCTGTGTGAACAATATATTTATCTCCCTTGAACAAAACATGATAGGTTATATCGTGTCCCCTGAATTCACGTCCAACAATGATCCCGCTTTCATTACCATTTGCCTCACAACGCTCAATAGTTAGATGCTCAGGACGGATAGAACAAAGGATCAATCCCTCAGCCTCTTTATTGATCTTAACCGGTCCAAGCCGTGTTTCAACATTATTGCTGCCATCGGCATGGGCACGAAATAAGTTAGTACGTCCTAAGAATTGTGCAACAAATTGGGTTTTGGGGTGATAGTAAACTTCTTCAGGAGTTCCGATCTGTTCGATCTGTCCATTATTCATCACGGCTATTCTATCCGCAAATGACAAGGCTTCTTCCTGATCATGAGTAACAAGAATAGCACTCATACCCGATTTCTTGAGAATAGCCCTGACTTCCTTACGGGTCGAATCCCTCAGCATGGCATCCAGTCCTGAAAACGGTTCATCCATTAAAACCAATCGTGGTTTTGGCGCAATGGCACGGGCTAAAGCTACTCGTTGCTGTTGCCCGCCTGAAAGCTCATCCGGCATTCGGTGCTTATATTTTTCCATTCCGGTTCGGCATAAAACCTCTTCTGCCAGAACAGGACGTTTTTTCTTTTCCACTTCCCTCAACCCAAAAGCTACATTTTCAAGAGCATTCATGTGAGGGAAAAGCGCATAATCCTGAAACACGAATCCTACTTCTCTCTTTTGAGGTGTTAAATGCACCGACGGGCTTTCAACCAATTCATCTTCAATGTAAACTTCCCCATTATCACATTGCTCAAAACCCGCAATCAGGCGAAGGGTCGTAGTTTTTCCACATCCGCTTGGGCCCAGCAGCGCAAATATCTCATTTTTACCAACGTCAAAGCCTACATTGTTAACAACAGGCCCGCTTTGGTCAAATGCTTTTGTAAGTCCAGTGATGTGTAGAAGAGGTTTTTCCATATATTTGCTGAACCAAATAACTTAGATTTAGATTCAGTCTACATAAGATAAGGACTATTCCAATACTTCTGAAAAATTTGATGGGTGAATATTTGTGAAACAGATTGGTATGATGTAAGTTTAAAATATTGAGGGTTTATCACGTATATCAATAACAAACTAATACACTTATTATGAAAAATTTAGGCATCTACACTTTAGTGTTCGCTTTTGCTTTGATCAGTATACAGGGTTGCGGGCCAAGCGAAGAAGAAAGACGTGCTGCTGAGCAGGCTCGCCTTGATTCACTCAGACAGGTTGAGCAACAACGCATTGATCAGTTAATGCAGGCTCGTGAAGACAGTCTTGCACGTGTAGCAGAACAGCAAGCTATGGAAAAAGAAGAAGAACAGGAAAAAAGCGGTAATTTTGCTGAAAACGGTGATTATGCCGTTCAGGTGGGCGCTTTCCGTTCTGAAACTCAAGCCAACTCATACAGAAATAAGCTAAGAGACAGGAATTACCCAAGCGTTTACACAGTAAAAGTTGGAGATGAAAAAACCGGTGATATATGGTTCAGATTACGGGTTGGCTTTTTTGCCAACGAAGCTGATGCTGAAGCGTTTGGTTCCGAGCTTGGAAAAGAATTGAATACAGGCTACTGGGTTTCGAAGGTAAATAGGCAATCTAATTAGTAGTTGCTTCTCTCCCAAGCATTTGCTTAATTAAAGGTGCGCTCAAGTAGCGTCTCTCTTGATGAATAGTCAGGGCATTGCATATGAATAATGCAATGCCCTATTTTTTTGTATCTTTTTTTCATTCTTTTCGTAACCCATGGATGCAAAAACTTTTCTAATTCTGTGGTTTACGTTATTATGTACTCACAACATATATATGATCTAAAAACTTCAATATCAGCGGAATGAAAAATTTCGGTATCACTACACGCCAAAATCAAAACGTAAGTATACTGGATATCAGCGGCGAGTTGGATGCACATACGGCTTCTCAATTGGAAAATGAGCTTAAATCCCTCATTGATAACGAGAATTACTCTATTGTAGTTAATTGCTCAGAATTAGATTACATAGCCAGCGCAGGACTAGGTGTATTCATGGCCTACATTGAAGATGTCAGAAGTTTAGGCGGTGATATTAAGCTCACCGATATGAATGATCGCGTATATAATGTATTTGACCTGCTTGGATTCCCAACTTTATATGATATTCTGGATAGTGAACAGGAAGCTCTGGAAAGCTTCGGCAATTAAATAAAAGCAGACGTGGCAGGAACCAGACAAATACACACTCTATCTGTTGAAGCTTCTACAGAGCATTTAGCAGAAGTTCGCAATTTTGTTGCTTCACACGCTGAAAATATTGGTCTTAATCAAAAAACCATCTCTGATATCCGCCTGGCTGTCGATGAAGCATATACAAACATCATCAAACATGCTTACGGGAATGATGCCTCAGAAATGGTGAATATTGAGATCGGTTCTGATGATGATCAACTTTGGATCACCTTAATTGACAGAGGAAAAAGCTTCGATCCTGATTCCTACCGTGAGCCCGATCTAATGAAACGCGTTAAAGAAAAAAAACGGGGTGGCATGGGCGTGTATCTCATCAGAAAAGTGATGGATCAGGTTCATTACAACCGAATAGGTAAGAGCAACGAAATTCGAATGGTCAAAAACATTTGACGCCTCGTGAAAACTGAACATACCACCATAGATAACGAAGAACGACAAAGCAGATTTGCTTTACGCACCCTTCTTGAAACCAGTAAAATGCTGGTTGAATCCCAGGATCCTGATTTTGTACTAAACAATTTACTGCTGATCACCATGGGCAAGTTGTTGGTAACCAAGGGCATCATCCTGATTCAGAACGGGGCTGAAAACAGCTACCGTGTCAGCAAGATTAAAGGTCAGAACGCGCTTAATGAGGATGAACTTATAACTCTCCCGGTAAATGATCAGAACCTCAAAAAATCAGTGATCAAAGGAGCCGATAATCTTGAATTAGTCGAGAAACTCGGTCTTACTGAAAAGGCTTTACTTTTTAATCTGAAGACCACCAACCATCATCTCGGTTTTCTCTGTTTGGGAGCCAAAGGCAATGGGCAACCGCTTTCTCCCTCGGAACTTGAGTTCATTGAGAGCCTTGCCATTATCTCATCGGTAGCAATTGCAAACTCACGTATGTTTCAGGAATTGCGGCTCATCAACCGAAAACTGGATCGTAAAGTCCATGACCTCCACACATTGCTCGAATTGAGCAAAGATTTCAACCTTATGGTAGATCAGGATGATATTGCCCGGACATTCAAATTTGCCATGCTTGGGCAAATGCTCATCCGTACTTTTTTCTTTGCTTTGGATATTGATGGAGAAAAATCACTGATCTCAAGCAGTGGTTTGAAAGAGAAACCTTCTCAAGAGGAATTAAAGAAGTTATATGAACTGGAAGATGTCAGTTACTGTGAAGATGGTCATGACTGTCCTTTTTTGGATAAGAATGATATCAAGCTTGTCATTGCACTCAGGTTTCAGAATGAGAAGATCGGCGTAGTGGGGGTTGGTGCACCGGCCAATAAAGCTGAGTATGGTAAGGAAGAAGTAGATTTTTTACAGTCACTTGGAAACCTTGCCCTTCTCACCATTCAAAAAACTATGCTACTTGAGGAACGTATTGAAAACAAACGAATGGAAGAAGAGCTGGAGTTGGCCCGAACCATTCAGCGGGGATTGTTTCCATCACCTGTACCTCAGATCGAAGGCTTTGACCTTAAGGCGACAAACATTTCCTCACGTCAGGTTGGGGGAGATTACTTTGATATAGTTGAAACACCTGATGGCGGACATATTCTTGCCATTGCAGATGTAACAGGTAAAGGTGTGCCGGCATCACTGCTAATGGCTAATCTTCAGTCTATGTTACACGCACTGGCACCGATCGATATTACCCTGTCGCAAGCCACCAATAGTATAAATAACATCATTCATCACAATACACCGGCTGATAAGTTCATTACTTTTTTCTGGGGAAAGATCTCGAAATGCGGCACGTATTTTGAATACGTAAACGCCGGACATAATAACCCGCTTTTGTTAAGAGAAGGCAAGGATGAACCGGTAGAACTCGACAAAGGTGGGGTCATATTGGGAGCGATAGAAACTTTGGCACCCTATGAGTCTGAGACCGTTGAACTGAAGAAAAATGATGTGTTGGTGCTTTACACGGATGGGGTTACTGAATCCATGAATCCTGACAATACTGAAGAATATGGTGAGGAGCGATTGGAAGCCTGTATTAAGAATCACCTGGATAAAGATTCTCAATCAATAATGAATGCAGTGATCAAAGATATCAAAGCATTTTCAGATGACACTCAGTATGATGACATCACAATGTTGGTTATCAAGGTTAATTGAGCGTTTGAAGCCCAAACATTCCTGAATTCCCGGTACTTTTTGTTTCGTTATAAGCCAGTATTGTCTGATAGGTATCATACCGATTCATGATCTCATTCACATATCTCACAGTCTCAATTCCTCTTGTAAAACCGTAGCGCGCATTTTGGTAATATTTGCGCTGCATAAGTTTCAACATTGATTCTGAAACGTGCTCCCATTCATTCGGATCTTTATTTTGATCGATCGTGAGTCTGCGACCATCTGCTACATGTCCCATTCCTGCATTATAAGTAGCGAGGGCAAATGACCACTGATTCGTTGAATCCATATAGGAGTAATGCTTCAAATGTTCTGAAAGGATCTTTGCTCCTTCCCGAATATTTACCTCAGGTATGTATAGTGAATCGGAAGAGATCTCAGAAAAACGTGGAAGAACCTGCATGATGCCAACCGCGCCGGCCCAGCTTACCGAAGATGGATTGAACCGGGATTCCTGAGCCGCAATAGCAGTCATCATCACCCAGTCCAAATCAAATTCCTCAGCTACCTGCCGGATCATTTCATCGTAAGGAGAGATCGTACCTGCCTGCCCTCCCTGTTGGTAATTTGGACTGAAATAGTCAGCTATCTGATTTCCTGACTCAAAATATTTTTTGCGGAGAATATTCAGGAAAGCTGATCTTTTTGGAACGCCGTTTTCATCAAACCTAAAATGCTTATATAAAAAACGGTTCAGCTGATGTTCAAGGTCTGGTGCATTTTGGCGAATTGCCCAGGCAATGGAATCACTTTCTGCAATTAACGGTCCTTTAACCAGACCATTCATATATTTTGACGCCGCATCAAACATATTGTTGTCAGCTACTGTTGCATCATATTTTCCATCAGCCACCTGAAAAAGTACGGATTCAGTATCCATATCATCTGGAATTACATTGATGTTGATAGGAAAACCCTCCTTTTTTAATTCCTCCAGTCTAACATAGTAAGAACTGTTTCTCCTTACACTTATGGCGACCCCTTCCAGCTCACTTATACTTTCCGGATCAAAACCCAGATCATCAGAAACGACTACTAGCTGGTCAACCAAGTTATAGGGACGTGTAAACTTCACTACCTGCTTTCTTTCAGGAGTGATGGTGTAGTTAGCCGCAATAATATCACCTTCACCGCTATTCAACAGATCGTAGGGACTTTCATCCGGACCGATGATCACAACTTCTAAGGCCAGGTCATTTTCTTTTGTGAATTCCTTAAGCAATTCATATTCGAAGCCCACCTGAATTCCCTTATACAGGAAGTAAGAATTTGAACTGTAACTGGTGATCATTCTTAAGACCCCGTTTTGCTTTATTTCAGCGAGATCTTTCTCAACTGGTTCGCTAAAAGTAACTGGCAAGGAATGTTCTACCGATTTTTCAGTATCAGATTCCGTGCTACAACCGGCAAGCAATGCGATCCCTATTCCACTGAGCAGAATATATTTTTGGACTCCAGTAATGTGATTTTCATTTAAAAGCATATGTTGGTTTTGTTCTTCTTTCTCTCAACCTTGCTTTAACGCATACCTTTGTGCTATTCTGCATTATACAGGTAATATTTTAAAATTCCTCAAATCTTAGTGAGGTCTAATATATACGAAGCAAATAACGAAACAAGATCCAAAATGGTTCAGGGCCATATTTAACCCATTGAATTATATATTTTTATAATGGATCTAAAATTTTAAAAAAGCATAAGATCCGTGTTTACAAACTTTAGAATTGAATAATCAATTGTCTAAAGATCTCCGGATCTTTGGTTTTTTTCTCCACGTCAATGTTACCCCGATCAATATTATCGTGATCGCAAATACTGAAAGTATGGCCGGTAACTCAGCCAATATGAAGAACGCAAGAATGGTGGCGAAAATAGGTTCTGTAAGGATCAAGGTAGATAGAAGTGTAGGTGATACAAACTTCACAGCGTAATTCAGAGAGCCGTGGCCTAAAAGCTGGGGCCCAACAGCAAGAGCAAGTCCTATCCAAATAACCGTAGCATCGATTTCAGTCGGAATTCCTTCCACAACCAAAAGTATGATCAAACAGGTTGCTGCAGCATAACCATAAACAGGAAATACATATCCTAACCACGAACGGTTCTGCCTGATCTTTCTGCCGATCAAAAAATAAACGGCAAATATGGCTGCCGCTGTAAAGGCCATAGCATTACCCAATACGGGATTTGAAAAAGTCGATTCAGCATTATAGTCTGAAACACCTAGCAGAACGGAACCTCCAAAGGCAATAAACACGCCTACCCAAACAGTAACAGGAAAGTTCATTTTGTATAAAACACGCTCCGCCACAATCAGCATGATGGGATGGATAGTCACCAAAACAGAAGCAGAGGCCACTGATGTAAAATACAGGGAGCTGGTCCAAAGCGTAAAGTGAAGTCCCAGCGCAATACCCGCCATTGCCATTAGCCAGCTTTCATTTCCGGCTGCCTTCAGGTCGTACTTCTTACTTCTCTTTCGATACCAGTATGCCGGAACCAACATGAGAAAAGCACCAACCGTACGAATGGTAACCAGTAACAGTGCAGAATAATCAGTTGCAAATTTTACCAGAACCGGAGCAATACCAAAGGTAGTCAGCCCAATCGCGAGAAACGCATATACTTTTAGTTTGGAATACGGCTGATCCAAAAAATACTCCTATCGAATTCTATCCATTGAACGAACAAGTTCATCATCCTTGCGGATATATCTCATTGCTAAAATTTGAAAGATCAATCCAAGAAAGATCAAACCGGAACCGAGGGCTTCATCCCACATATACGTTCCAAACCCACCTAGAGAAAGTAAAACACCAACCCCAAATCCAAGAGCAATAACCTGCAGAAGGGCAGACCTTTTGACCCATGAGATCTGCGAAGTTCTGTTGTTGAATAAAAAGATAGCGTAAATATTCAGGACCATCGGGAGTAGAAGTGCAATAGCCAAACCATAACCGATCCAAATTTGAGGGTCACTCATAGCTTTATCATACACGGGTGTAAAATAAACGATGAGATTAAGAACGGATGATAACGCTAAAAAGACTGTCTGGATTCGCTGTATCACTGAACAAATGTTTGTTTAAAATTTTCTCTAAAGATAAAAGTTTTAGGCATTAAAAAAGCCCGACTGATATTGTTCATAATATCAGATGTAAACAAGTTTTAAAACAGCCCTTCTTTTATATATAATATAAAAAGCAACCAAGGTTATATTTCGGTTTAAAGTGGTTTTCACCGTACCTTTTTGTTTTTCAATATTAAAGTATTAGCTGTTTAATCTTGAGCCGACCATATTTAATTGACCTTAGCCTTATTCTGGTAGCCATTATCTGGGCACTAAATTTCAGTATCGTAAAAGTTTCACTGAGTGAGATTGATCCTTATAGCTTTAATGTTCTGAGATTCATTTTTGCAACCTCTTTACTTTGGTATTTCGCACGAAAAAAAGGATACTCGATAAAGGTCAGAAAAAAGCACTTCTGGAAATTAGTTGGTATTGGTATTGTAGGAAATTTATTCTACCAGCTTTTTTTCATCATAGGTATCAACTATACCTATGCTGCCAACGCAGCGGTCATGCTCGGAACCATTCCCATATGGGTTGCCCTGCTCTCTCAATTTTTTACAGATGAAAAACTTACCCTCTTTAAAGGTCTTGGTGTATTATTCGCCTTTGTTGGAGTAGCTTTCATTATTATTGGCGGAGAAGAGACCATTTCGTTTGAGTCCGAAACTTTTTTAGGGAATCTGATCACTCTTGCAGCCGCATTCTGCTGGGGTATTTATACTATTCTTTCAAGGAAATACCTCAGAGTGTACAGTCCGCTACAGTACTCAGCATTCATGTCTATGATCGGATTGATAAGTTTAACGGTGATCGGCCTTCCTTTCCTGATCAAATTGGATTGGAGTGGAATTTCACTGATCGGTTTTGGCGGGGTTCTTTACAGCGGTGCTTTGTCCATAGGAATTGCATACATTATTTGGAATAATGGTGTTAAAAAGATCGGAGCTGTACGAACTGCAGCTTATCAGAATTTGGTGCCGGTACTGGGTTTAATATTTGGGCTTGTACTATTAGGTGAAGAACTCACAGTTCTTCAATATATTGGGGCATCCTCGGTTATTGCAGGTATCATTCTGGCTCGAAAAAAGACAAAAGCAGAGCAAGCTAAACTTTCATACAATTCATAAACATGGGTTACTATCACCGCACTTTATATTTACTGATATGTATATTGATGGTATCTGCACTCTCACCAACAGCGGCTCAACAGAGTAATCAGCAAGCCGGGGCGCAATTCAATCAAATTTTTAACACATTCTATTATCAGGATCCGTTGGGCTCAATGATGGGAGCAGAACTACTTGCTGCAGATGGAGTGATAGACCCCTCCACTTATGTTCTTGGCCCGGATGATGTGCTATCCATTGAGATCAATGCCAATAACGACTTGGTTCTTAGGGCTGTACCGATTAACTCTCAAGGAGATATTGTAGCGCCTGTATTGGGAACGGTTCACCTTGCCGGTTTAACCATCACGGAAGCAAAGCAGGCAATACAGAATAAATCAGATCTGGTCTTTAGGTCTTCAGAGGTCAACGTTACTTTAGAACGGGCTAAACACATTTCATTTTATGTATCCGGAGACGTGAAAAGTCCGGGTAAACATGTCCTCCCTGCATTCTCAAGGATATTTGATGCAATTATGGTCTCCTTAAATGGCAGCTATGACAAAGACAGTGTAATTGCTTCACAAATTCTCAGCAACGGAAGTTATTCTTTTAGAAATATTACGATAAAACACACGGATGGTAGTACAACCAATGCAGATCTGATCTCATTTCTTAAAGCAGGTCACATTGATAAAAACCCGAGTATCCAGTTAGGGGATCAAATCACTTTACGAACTTTATCCCGAAGATCTCCAAGAGTCAGTATCTCAGGTGCCGTCATCAAACCGCAGGAAATAGAATATTCTACATCCGACACACCCGATCTTTTAATTGAAATTGCGGGTGGACTTTCTTCTGAGGCTGACACTACAAAAGCATTTGTTTACAGGGAGAATAATGACTCTATCGATAAGATAGAGGTAAGGTCCACACAATGGGAAAATTTCAACATTGAGCCTAACGACAGAATTGTAATTCCAAAGGATCCGGAAAAGCAGATATCTGCCTCGGCCCGAATTGAAGGAGAGGTGATTATGCCCGGCATTTACCCAATTCAACAGGGTGAAACCACCGCATATGACTTACTGCAGTACTCTGAAGGCCTCACCGGTCAGGCTCTTTCATCTGCTGCATACCTTGTGAGAGCAGGAAACATTGAGAATGAAGCACCAAACAAATTAAACCCAAGGATAATCAGCCGGACCTCAGATCAGATCCAGCAGGAAAGAGAATACCTGGAGATGGAAAGTCAGGTCAGCCGTGACAAGGTTTATATAGACCTGAATGATACCGATCAGCTACAAAATGTAAAGCTTTTTGACGGTGACAGGATCTTCATACCCCGTGATGAAAATACGATTTTCGTGTTTGGGCAAGTCAACAATCCGGGATATTATCCGGCAGGAAGCAGCACATCTGGCACCTACAACTACATTGACCGTGCCGGTGGTTTTTCTTTAGCTGCAAACAAGGAAAGGATCTTCATCATAAAAGCCGGAAGTAATACCTGGTATCGGCCGGACGAAACGGAACTGGAAACCGGAGACCGTATCTTTGTGGACCGAATTCCATATGACGAACTGAATGCCCAGCGAACTTATGAAACACAACGGGATCAGATCAAAAACTCCAGAGTTCAACTTATCATGACCGGCATCGCAACCATCACAGGAATTATTACCACCTACGTGGCGATTCAAAATAATTAGAGTAAACAGGCCATTCAAAATGAGCTCAAAAGATTCAAAAACGTCCCAAAGCAGCCTGATGTTTTTTCTAAAACTGTTGATCAGTAATTGGAAAACACTAATTGGGATCTATGTAGGTGTAGGCCTTCTGACCGTCATTATTTTGTTACTATTACCCAAATGGTACAAGAGTGAGGCAACCGTGGTTATCTTAGAGGAAAACCAATCAGCTATATCAAGTATGCTCAACCAGTTCAGTGCCTTTGGACTGGGGGGATTTGGCGAAAACAACGTAGCCACCTATATAGAATATGCCCATACAAAAAAAATGTATGACAGACTGATCAAAGAGTTCGACCTGGATAAGGTTTATGAAACTGAATTCGTTGAAGACACCTATGAAGCCATCTTTGAAAACCTTGACGTTACCGATAATGAAAATAAGACCTTCAATATCTCATATTTATACAAGGAGGATCAGGAAAAAGCTGCCGATATCGTTCAATTTATATTTAAAGAACTGGATCAAATTGCTTTAGAGGTTGACCGGGCTGAAGCATCAAACTTCAGACAATACGTTGAGAACTACTACTCAGAAATAACTTCAAAGTTAAAGTCAGATGAAGATTCCCTGGCCCGATTTCAGGTTGAAACAGGCATACTTGATTTGGGTAAACAAACCGAAGTGGCTATTGAGAGTATTGCCGAATTGGAAAAACAAAAGATCAGTCTGGAAATAGAAAAAAATTACGTTAAGAATGTTTTTGAGGATAACAATCGGATTAATGAAATCGACAACAGAATTTCTGCCATCAGATCCAAGATCACCGATCTGCAAAAAAACAGTACTGAAGTTCTTGTAGCCATTGATTCCCTTCCAAAACAAGGAGCTGATTTCCTTCGCTTAAAAAGGGATATTCTTATCGGTGAAAAAGTTTCTGAATTCCTGCGCTTGCAATATGAACAGGCTCTGCTGGATGAACAAAAGATCAACTCCAACTTATATTTGGTAGATCCACCATCCGTTCCTGAAAAAAAATATAAGCCGCAGCGAACCAGGATCCTCTTCATCGTTATGTTCTTTACAGTCTTGCTATCCCTCATATACATTCGTGCAAAAGTATTTTACAAGGATCATTATCAATCATTGAAAGAAATGCTTTAGCATGGTACTCCGGTCTTTCTATAAATATTTACCGCTGTATGTCTTTTTGGGTATATGGGGACTGGTCTTTTTCTTTTACAATCTAAAGCTATTTAATATATACACGGCTTCTGCTTCCACTATATATTTGATCCTGTTTGGCATCATAGCTTTTGCACTTGGTTATGTCATATTCACAATTTTTGATGTAAATGGGTTAAAAGTCGCGGAAAATAACATCTCTGAAAGGTTAAATCCGTCTGCCATCGCCTGGCTTGTTCTTGGCCTGTCCATCACAACAATTCTTGGAGCATCACTAATTGTTTTCACCGTTTCGATGGAACTAGGAGGAGCTGATGCCTACTTCGATACGCCTATAAGGGTTAGAAATTTATTTACGGGTTATCAGAATAATCCTCTCACACCACCACCGCTTTCGTTCAAAATTGGTAATTACTTGATCAACACCGGTTTTGCGGGAACAATTTTTGGTGGGGTTCTATTCTCCCTGGATCATAAATTCCGAATCTTCGGTATCCTGATCATACCTGCCTTTATATTTGCTTCTACTGTCAGTATTGGAAGATATACGCTTGTAAACAGTCTTTTCTTTTTCATCTTTGCCTACATCATTTCCACCTACTATTTGAAACCGAAGCTTAGAAAAAAAAGGCTTGCAGAAATTTTGACCTACTCTGCTGCCTTTATCTTTTTTTTAGGATTCTTCACTTACATTTTACTGGAATTCAGGACAACCCTTGGTACAGAGAATGCCGTTAAAGAATATGCTCTGAAATCATCTTATTTATACCTGACAGGTGGAATTACTGCATTAGATAATTTTCTACATCAAGACTTTTCCTTGGTTTATGGGCAATCAAGTTTCAGAAGTATCTTTAGGTGGCTCATTCAATTGGGAATGTGGGATGAAGGTAACTTAAAGGCAGTCCATGAGCCTTTTACATTTGTCACCCCTGCCATAAGTATTAATACCTACACATATATAAAATCTTTCTTTGAGGATTTCGGAATATCAGGTGTACTGATATTTAGTTTCGTTTTTGGTGCACTATGTAAACTCACTAATCAAGCCGCATTGAATAAATTTTCCTTTATCAGGTTGGGCATTGCCATTACATTGATATTTGCTGCTTTGATGTCTTTCTATTCATTCTATTTTCACTCAATAACTACGGTTATTTTTAGATTATTGATCATTTGGCTAATTCAGATCCTGACATCAAAATATCTGTACAACAAATAATCCCATTATTTTTTGATTTGAATGTTTTCAAACAAATATTTTCAGTAAAACAAATACATCAGGATATTATCACTCTGATTGGAGGCACTGGTCTAGCTCAGGTAATTCCAATAGCCATTTCACCAATTCTAACCAGAATATATACCCCCGAGGATTTTGGTCTTCTTGCTTTATTTCTTTCCATTACTTCAATTATTGGTGTTGCTGCTACGGGAAGATATGATGTTGCCATCCTTCTTCCTGATACCCACAAAAAAGCCAATAACATAGCAATACTTTCAATTTTAATTGCTTCTGTCGTTTCAGTATTGGTCTTTTTCATATTCTATTTTTTGGGTGACCAACTTATTACTTGGCTTCGTATTACTGAAATTTCGGTTCTGATTTATCTTTTACCTTTGGGTATTATTCTGATTGCTTTTTCCGCAACTTTCATAGCCTTATTAAATCGATTAAAAAAGTACCGTGAAATAGCTATTGCAAAAATTAGCCGATCTACTGGAACGGCTATTGGCCAACTCAGTTGGGGTTTTACCGGCTTCACCATTTACGGACTAATCTTGGGAAAATTACTAGGGGATTTATTTTATACCATTTATGGGATCTGGATTGCAAGAAAAAACAACATGTTACAAAAAGCCGGATATGATTTCAGAATATTAAAAGAACAGGCTTTTGAACATCGCAATTTTCCAAAAATAAATTCACTGCATGCAATTACGAATACTTCTTCTACTAACATGCCTAATATACTTCTGGCTACACTATTCACACCTGCCATTGCTGGACTCTACAATTTAAGTTACCGCATTTGTTTTGCTCCAGTACAATTAATTTCCAGCTCTGTACAACAAGTATTCAGCAGATCTGTCACGGAAAGATCAAATAAGAAAAAAGTATTTATGCTATCACAAAAGAAATATTTTTACAATTATTCTTATTCGGCATCATTCCTTTTCTTGTACTTATTCTTGCAGCACCATGGCTATTTAAAATTATATTTGGCCCCGAATGGGTAGTCGCAGGTACATACACGCAAATACTCACACCTTTTTTATTTTTAGTGTTTGTCGTGTCACCACTAACCTACATTCCCTTACTCTTAAACAAACATAGAAAAGCATTTATAATTGATCTGATTTACTTAGTACTAAGAATAGTGGCCTTGGTATCAGGATACTTCTTTGGAGGTGCTTTATTATCAATCGCGGCCTTTTCAGCAGTAGGCGTTCTTGTCCAGATTTACCTCATCATATGGATCTTTAAACTTGCAAAGGTGGCTAACTAATGGCTGGAATTTATGGTCTTTATAGTTCATCTGATTTAGAAAAGAAAAGTTACTCAGAGTATTTTTTTTCTAATAATATGGACCACATTATAAATCAGGATATGCAATACCGATCATTTCTTTATGGCAGGTCTGTTCTAAATAAATTTAACAACGACAGGTTTATTATTGAAAATGATCACAACATCATTTGTATTGAAGGAATCAATTATGAAAATAAAAATTGGAAAGATAATGTAGAACTTGAGTATACCACCAAAGGTATAGATTTTGTAAAAAAAGATAATGCTTTATTTGCCGGTTTCATCTTTGATAAAAGGCTTGAAAAATTATTTCTCTTTACGGATCATCTTGGAACTAAGGCACTTTATTTCTATCACGACAAATTAACTCATTCTTTTCTCTTTGCATCAGAATTAAAAGTGCTGACTAAAGCTTGTTCTGACAATGATATTTCATTGAATCCCAGTATTGACGGATTTAACTGTTTGTTAAGTTTTGGCTATATGCTGGATGACCTTACACCGGTAGAATCCATTAAAAAAATTAAACCTGGTACAATTCTTTGCTTTGATATTAAAACAGGAACGCTTTCTGAGAATCGATACTTTCGTCTTAAAAAAGAGAAAATTAGCCCCTCCAAAGAAGAATCCATTGAAAACATTGATAGGTTAGTACTTTCATCTATAGAAAATGAATGGCGAAAAGATCTGGAATATGAAATACCATCATTTGCATTTTTAAGTGGTGGTTTAGATTCCCGGGTAAATGTACTACTGGCAGATAAAATGGGCTTTCATCCTTCTGTATGTTTAAATTTCTCTCAAACCGGTGCTCCTGATCATACTATAGCAAAAAGAATTGCTGACCAAGAAGGATTTAACTATACCTTCTATAAACTTGATAAAGGACACTATTTTATAAACCAACTTGAACGGTTGGTTGAAGCTAATAGTGGTATGACAACCCTAAACCGAGCAGCTCATATGTTTCGTGCTATTGAAAACTTCAGCTATTCAGATAAAGGTTTGGCGCATAGTGGCCAAATAGGGGATGTCTTATTTGGGTCATTTATTAAACCGGGTTTTGACTTAGAGTCTGATGTAGGTAAACTCGGATCGATAAATGATCCTAAAATATTGAACCAGATAAGTATTTTATCTGAATTGACAAAGTCATACGATAATGATGTTGAACTATTTTCCTATGAACAGCGACAAATTAACGGAACAATGGACGGGGATAAAACTATCGCACATTTCACTGATGTAAGCTCTCCGTTCTATAACAAAGCACTACTTAAATACTGCTACAATTTACCCGACAAGTACAAACAAAAAAAACTAATCTATTTAGAATGGATGCTTCAAAAACATCCTGAACTTTTAGATTATCCATTGGATATGACGGGGACCAAATATTCAAACCCAATATCATTTAATATTTTTCGGTTTTATAAAAAAGGCCGTCGTTTTATTCAAAAAAAATTCGGGTACGGTAATGAACTAATGAATCCATATGATCTGTGGTTTAAGCAAAATGATCAACTACAGTCCGAAATTGATCAGTCCTTTACAAGCCACATAAATATGATCAGAAATAAACAACTGAGGCATAATATCAAACATGTGTTCAATTATAATGTGCAAGGCAAATTTAATGCTGTAACAGCCTTACTTACATTCAAGCTACATTTTAGCAATGATCGAACTAGTCTCCAATGATGTCATTTGTAGAAATTATATCTCACTCCTTCCCTAATAGTGTAGCTCCCTTCGATGCCACCTTTGTCAGTGATCATGCTGTTGCTTTAGCTGCCGATTTTGATGTTCATATCATGGTGCCAACTCCTTACGCTTTACCTTTTACAAACCGCCATAAAAGAATCATTCGGATCTAATTCTGCCTGATAGTGCGAAAGGTGAAAGATGCTATTATTTGTCTCTGCCAAAGAAGAAATTTCCTTCTTTGATCAGAAGATCACTGTCTCAAAGTCTTTATGACCAAATGAAAAACCACCCACCGGATATCATTCACACTCACTTCCTGTATCCTTGCGGTATAGCCATACCATTTTTAAAAGAACGGCTTAACTGCCCTGTTGTTCTGACCATACATGGGGTCGATTTCTATCATACATATAATAACCCTGCACTTCTGGAGATCCTAAATAAGTCATTAGAAAAAGTTGACTCTATTATTGCTGTTGGACCACAACTTAAAAAGGATATTGCCACCCAGTTTCCACATATAGAGGGTAAACTTCTTTCTATTAATAATTATGTGGATACGTCAATTTTCAAACCTGCTATACCCAATCAGAAAAAAAAATACCGAAAAGAATTAAAACTTGAATCTTCCGGGTTTCAATTGCTATGTGTAGCAAATTTTAGACATAAAAAAGGAATAGATGTACTTGTCGAAGCTCTATCACAAATAGAAAAGAATATCACTCTTGAAGTGCATCTGATTGGAAGATTAGATGAGGAACCAAAATTTCAACAAAACGTAAATTCGAAAATAGCAGCTTTAGGACTTAAGAATCTATACTTCCATGGGCCAAAATCCAGGACCGAAATAATAAAATGGATGCAGGTAGTAGACGGTTTTGTGCTTCCAAGCCGAAACGAACCATTTGGCATCTCTTTGATCGAAGCAATGGCATGCGGATTACCTGTAATATCTACGAAAAGTGGAGGACCAGAAGAAATTTTAAAAGGGGATTGGGGTTACCTTATAGAACCTGATGATCCTTATCAGTTAGCAGAAGCGATCAAAACAATGATCGAACTAAAATCTTTTGATGCTGAAGGACAGCACAAATACATTGAGGAAAATTATGGCAAAAAGCGCTACGTTGAAGAACATAAAAAACTGTATGCCAATCTCCATTGATCCATGCAACTTTCTATTCTCTTAGAAGCATTCGGTACACATTTTCACCAAACATCTTACCTATATAAAACCTAATTAAAAGTATCTGAAGTTTAAGTTTCTTTTTTAGCCAAAAACCATATCCAATTTCTTTAAAGCGGTGATCATGCTTGGAATATAAATATCTGGCACCCTGAATCTTTTTATCGAAATTAGTACTGATCTGATTTACAGACCTGTATTCTCTAGTCAACACCTCATCAACAAAGTCAATGGTATAATTTTTTGCTAGTCTGATCAGCAGGTCATACTCATGGCTAGATTGCAGTTGCTCATCAAAACCTCCTGCATTTTTTACCGCCTCAGTCATAATTAGCAAAGTTTCAGTTCCAGATACAGTATATCTGTCCAATAACTTTCTGTAGATATCTCCTTTTACCCTGTTGTATTTTATTTTTGTTTTTCCTGATCTCTCATCCTTTGAGTGACAGGTTACCATCCCTAAACAATCATCTTTTGAAGTAAGGAAAAGATCTACCTGTTTTTCGATCTTTTCAGGACACAGCACATCATCATCATCTAAAAAATTAATGAAATCCCCTTTTGCCTTACTCAAACCTATATTTCTTGAGTAACAAGCACCCATATTTACAGAATTCCTGAAGAAATAAAGACCTTTGTAACCACTCAAAACTTTCCCAGGTTCAATTTTGGAGGCATCGTCTACTACTATGATCTCAATATTAGAATAGCTTTGGTTTTGCACAGAATCAACCGCTCTGACTAGTAGATCAGGTCTGTTATAAGTAGGTATAACAACAGAAACTAACGGATTTGATTCCATGATTTGATAAGTATTACCAACCTTTTTTACCGGATAACAGTCTTCTAAATAACTGAAAACTAAAGCCACTGAAATGTGCCACCTGCATGATGACCAGGCTCACTACCACATGTATCCATCTTGAAAATATGCCGGGCTGTTTTTTATCTGACTGCCAGATCTCGTCCTTAAATTTTTGGTTTAAACTGAGCACCACTCTGAAGGATTCAGCAATAAAAAAAACTCCCAGTAAAAGTGCGAAGGTTGGAAAATATAATGCCTGTTCTACGATAAGATCCAGGATCCCATAGCCCAACAAAAAGCAGATAAATAAGAAGGGGATCAATCCTCTGGCAGGGGAGCTTTTGGGATGCAGTGTTTTGGTAAGAAATCGCCCCCGGCCATATCTAAAATATTGCCTGAATAAACCTGAATAAGAATTTCTGGGGTAGTACCAGCTTTTTATCTCAGGGCTCACATATATGCTTTTCCCAAAATATTCATAGAGGCGCAGGTTTAGTTCTGAATCCTGATTGGTTATGTTATCCGTATTAAAACCATCAACCTCTTTCAGGTCACTGGTCCAGAAACAGCCAAGAAAGACCGTATCGGCATAACCCTCATAATTTTCATCCATATATTTGGCCCCGCCACTTCCCAAAAAGCTTTTAACAGCAATGGCAACACCGGCTTGAACCGGGGTATCTGCAACATACCGTTGTGCTCCCCCTACATTCTTACTCCTTGTTTTTAGCAGTGTTTCTACACTCTTTCCCACATAATCAGCCTGGTAAATACAGTGTCCATCAGCTCTAAGGAACACCTCACCTGTTGCCTGATCGATCATTTTGTTCAATCCATGCGATTGATATCTGTCAGGGTTGTCGATCAATTTCACTCGATTGTCTTTGACAGATAATTCTGCGACAAGCTCCCTTGTATTATCTGTGCTACCACCGTCAGCGATCAGGATCTCAACCAGATTAGAATAATCTGAAGCAAGAAATCCCCTTACAACCCTTTCAATATGTTGCCCTTCATTCAGAACCGGAATTCCGATAGTAACTGTTGGCTTATTCTCGATACTTGATGACCTACCTGATTAATCTTTCTTTATTTCAAAACCCATTTTATAATATTACGAATATCTCAAAATAACTCGATCAGTTATTTCAGACTCTGGTGCCCCCGCTCAGCAGATACAATATGGCCATCCTCACGGCTACACCATTTGTTACCTGATCCAAAATTACAGCTCTGTCACTGTCTGCAACCTCACTTTCCATTTCCACACCTCTGTTGATGGGTCCCGGGTGCATAATTTTGAAATCGGGATATTTATCCAGATGATGAAATTTAATTCCAAATCGTTCATGATATTCTCGAAGGGATGGAAAAAGCTCTGTGGCACCTTCCTGTCTCTCAAGCTGTATCCTAAGTGCCATGGCAATATCACACCATTCCAGGGTTTCCTCAAGATTGTAAGAAACTTCAACACCCATATCCTCCACATAAACAGGTATTAGGGTCTTTGGACCGCACAGAACAATATCAGCTCCAAGTTTTTTCAGCCCAATGATATTTGAACGTACCACCCGGCTGTGAGAAATATCACCAATGATAGCGATCTTCTTACCCGTTAAATCCGGATGGATAGTTTGCATGGTAAACATATCAAGCAAAGCCTGAGTCGGGTGTTCGTGAGCGCCATCTCCAGCATTCAGAATAGCTGCATCCACGCATTGAGTTAGAAAATGAGGTACCCCGGGACTTTCGTGCCGAACCACAACCATGTCAATTTTCATCGAGCTTATATTCTGGATCGTATCCTTCAGTGACTCCCCTTTCTTTGTACTCGAGGAACTGGTTGAAAAGTTAACGACATCAGCACCCATACGTTTCTGGGCTAATTCAAAAGAGAGCCGTGTGCGCGTACTGTTTTCATAAAACAGGTTTACAATGGTTTTATCTCTAAGAGTGGGAACTTTGGGAACCGGTCTGTCCAGGATCTCCCTGAAATATTTGGCCTGCTCCAATACGAACTGAATATCTTCTTTGGAATAATCTGTGAGTCCTAACAGATGTTTTTGATCGAACTGATATCCTTCAGGAGATTTACTCATCCACTTCCTCCTCCATTTCCACAAGGTAGACAGCGTCTTCGCCGTCAATTTCTTTTACTTTCACCCGCACTTCCTCATTCTCATAAGTTGGTAAATAGATTCCCATATAATCAGCAGCTATTGGCAGCTCACGGTGACCTCTGTCTACCATACAACAGAACTTTATGCTTCTTGGCCGGCCATAAGCCATTATCGCATCCATTGCAGAGCGGACCGTCCGCCCGGTGTAAAGAACATCATCCACCAAAACCACATCACGATCAAAAAGATCGAAAGGGATCTCGGTCACCTGAACTTCAGGCATTTTAAGTTTTGAGCGGTAATCGTCCCGGTAAAAAGTCACATCCAGCACTCCAAAGTCTATTTCCGTGCTGAAGTTTCTTCGGATCTCTTCAATGATCCGTTTACCCATATGAACTCCCCGGGTTTGCATGCCGATTACTGCAAGTCTGGAAAAATCATCATAGGGTTCCAGAAATTGATGAGCAAACCGCTGATAAGTGCGGTTTAATTCCTCTGGAGTCATGATCCGGGCTTCTTTCAAGCTAGATTACCTCTTTGTTTTGATGGGTTATAAAGTTAGTGTTTGTAAGAATTAATGCCAAAGCTAAAACCTGAGCATAATAATTATTTACGCATTACACATTTTGCTGTTTTGTGATATGTAAAGAATCATGCACTTCCTTTCTTTTAGCACGTAATCTCGGTATTATTGTCTCCCAAAAAATCGCTTTTAATACTTAAAATTGTATCCATGAAAATTCACGAGTATCAAGCCAAAGAAATTCTTGAGAAATACAATGTAGCCATACCTGGCGGTATTGCTACAACGACTGTTGAGGAGACCGTTGAAGCCGCTAAAAAATTAAAGGAGAAGGGATCTTCACTATTTGTAGTGAAAGCTCAGATCCATGCCGGTGGGCGTGGTAAAGGCCGCACCAAAAAGAATAATGCAAAAGGGGTTGTCCTCTGCAAAACTATTGATGAGGTAAAAGAAGCCGCTGAAAATCTTTTAGGTGATGTACTCGTGACGGTTCAAACCGGAGAAGAAGGTCAGCTGGTTCAACGACTGTATGTAACGGACGGTGTTGATATAGAATCTGAATTCTATCTGGGTATTCTTCTTGACCGTGCGGTAAGCAAGAATGTGATCATGGCCTCTACCGAAGGTGGAGTTGAGATAGAGAAAGTTGCCGAAGAAACTCCGGAAAAAATCGTTAAAGAGTGGGTTGAACCGGGAATGGATCTTCAGCCAAATCAGGCTCGCCGAATCGCATTTTCTCTGGGTCTTGAAGGAGAGGCTCTTAAAAATGGGATAAAAATAATTCACGCCCTTTATAATGCGTATCAGGAAACAGACTCAAATATGTTTGAGATCAATCCACTTATTGTAACTCCTGATAACAAAGTGTTTGCCCTGGATGCAAAAGTAACTTTTGACGATAACGCACTGTATCGCCACAAGGATCTTGCTGAACTCAAGGATGAGTCAGAAGAAAATTCACTCGAACTTGAAGCCCAAAAGTACAACCTTAATTACATAAAGCTAGACGGTAACGTGGGTTGTATGGTGAATGGTGCCGGACTTGCAATGGCGACCATGGACATCATTAAACTATCCGGCGGAGAGCCTGCCAACTTCCTTGATGTTGGTGGTGGAGCAAATGTTGACACCGTGAAGAATGGATTCCGCATCATCCTGGAAGACAAGAATGTTAAAGCGATCCTGATCAATATCTTTGGTGGTATTGTTCGTTGCGACCGTGTTGCTAATGGTGTGATCGAAGCCGTTAAAGATCCTGAGATCGCTGAAAAAGTGAAAAATGTACCAATTATTGTACGTCTTCAGGGAACCAATGCAAAGGAAGCTAAAGAGATCATTGATAACAGTGACCTGAATGTGATCTCTGCTGTATTACTCAAAGAAGCTGCTGAAGAAGTATCTAAAGTGCTTGCTTGAAATAGCAGTGGATTACTTTAAAATAATTTAGTAATACTAAGCCTGATTTATAACTTGAATCAGGCTTTTTATAGTACAATCAGTAATAAATCACATTACAGCATGAAACCTTTTATTGAAATCTCGAACATCTAAGTGGACCGGAAGAATTAAACTACCAATTACCGATACAAGCAAAAGTTGTTCGAAAATCCGGAAAAGCGCCCCGATTACTTTATAGTTAAATTAGAAAAAGTATTGTTTGGATTGACAAAAATAAGGGTATAAATACAGAAGTAAATTATATTGTCATTGGTACTAAAAAGAAAAGCCAGACTGTTGCTAACGATATGAGAGATGTACTTCTTGCCATAGCTTATGTCAAAGACGAATCAGTTGTTGATGACCAAAAACTGGACTTTAAAAAAATCCTTTAGCAGACGTAAAGCATCGGCTAAAAAGAAATGGGATTATTCTAATTTTTTACACTTTCATTCTTTTACTGACCTTTTCGTAAAAATTCTCATACTGCTTTACTACTTCTTCCTGTTTAAAAGTCGCAGCATGTTTACGTGCATTTTTAGACATACGTTCATGCAGATCAGGATCACTCAGTATATTCACCCCGTAATTGGCCATGCATTCCACATCATCAAGATCGCAGAGATAACCTGTTTCTCCGTGAACGTTAACCTCCGGCAAACCACCAATATTGGAACTTATAACCGGTACACTGCAGCTCATAGCTTCAAGTGCGGCCAATCCAAATGTCTCTGACCCGGACGGGATCAAGAATAGATCGGCAATGGATAGCACCTCTTCAACCTGATCCAGTTTTCCAAGAAAACGAACGTGATCACAGATGCCCAGATCACGACACTGCTGTTCAGCTTTTTGGCGATCAGGGCCATCACCTACCAACAGTAACTTAGATTCAATTCCCGATTCCAGAATTTTAGCAAAAACGGTGACGACTTCCGGTACGCGTTTAACCTTTCGGAAGTTGGAAACATGAACCACTACTTTTTCGTCGTTGGGACAAATGGCTTTCTTAAAATGACTTTTGTTTGATTTTTGAAATCTATCCAGATCAATAAAATTCGGGATCACCTCAATATCCTGTTCGATCTCAAAATGCTCATAGGTTTCGCGCTTCAGGTATTCGGATACAGCTGTCACACCGTCACTTTTATCAATGGAGAATTCGACCACATGCTTATAACTCGGATCCCGGCCAACCAGGGTGATATCCGTACCATGAAGCGTGGTTATGATTGGCACTGTTACTCCCCTTTCACACATGATTTGTTTTGCCAGATAAGCGCTGGTTGCATGAGGCAATGCATAATGGACGTGTAAAAGATCCAGGTCCTCATATTCGATCAGGTTTACCATCTGAGAAGCAAGGGCCAGGGCATAAGGCGGATAATCAAAAAGTGGGTAAGAATTTATCGATACCTCATGATATGTGATACCGGTTTCAAGCGTATCCAGGCGGGCAGGACGGGAATAGCTCATCATGTGAATGTTGTGACCGTTTTTCGCCAGATTCTTTGCCAATTCTGTTGCAACCACCCCACTCCCACCAAATGTGGGATAACATGCTATACCTATATTCATTTAATTTCTGCTGATATTTATGTTCATTTCAATTTAAAAATACTCAAAGTACTAATCCGATAAACATTGCAACACAAGGTTTAACAGATAGGTTTCAATGTGATCACCTTCTGTACGGCTGACGTAAAATTGTGCTATTTACTTTCTAATCCACTTAGTCTATTTGTATATTACACGGCTTGTAAAATGTAATTAATTTATCCTACAAAATATGGCAGGACATTCGAAATGGGCGAACATTCGCCACAAAAAAGCTAAAGAAGACGCTAAGCGATCCAAGGTCTTCACCAAGCACATCAAGGAGATAACTGTTGCAGCCCGTGAAGGTGGCGGAGATCCTGATGGAAATCCTCGACTATCCTTAGCTATTGATAATGCCAAGGCTGATAATGTGCCAAAGGATAACATTGAACGTGCCATTAAGCGAGGTACCGGTGAAGATTCTGACGGTGCAGCTTACGAAGAAGCGACCTTTGAAGGTTACGGTCCCGGAGGTATTGCCTATTTCATTGAGGTTACTACAGACAATAATAATAGAACCGTAAGTGACATCCGCCATATTTTTACCAAACACGGAGGTAATATGGGAACCTCCGGTTCCGTTGGATACATGTTCGAACAAAAGGGAATGATCCAGGTATCATCAGACGGACTCAATGATGAGGAATTTATGCTTCAGGCTATTGACGCCGGCGCAGTGGATGTAGATACTGAAGACGAAATGTTCGTCGTTTATACCAGCAGAGAGGAATTATTTGATGTGAGGAACCGCCTTGAAGAAGCAGGCTTTAAGATCGAGTCTGCAACCCTGATAAGAGAAGCAGTCACACAAACCAAGGTAGATGAAAGCACAGCGGAGTCGAACCTGAAGATGATGGATAAATTTGAAGAAAATGATGATGTGAATAATGTATTCACTAACATGCTGATGGATGAGGAAACCCTTACCATCGCTGAAAACCTCTAGTCTCTTGAAACGAAACCTTGTTTACTTAACACTTTTTATAGTTTTCGCGGCCTTCACAAACGATGATGCCCGACAGGCTAACTCTGCCTTTGAAGAGGGTAATTACGAAAAAGCAGAAGAACTTTTCAAAACTGCCATCGAGGCTTCACCAGATAATTACAAACTGTATTTCAACCTGGGGAATGCTCAGGCTAAACAAGGCAAGGTCGAAGAGGCCATTGAGTCATATATGGAATTCCGGTCTCTGGCTGAAAATCCGCAAGATAAATCAATGGCCGAGTATAATATTGGGACCTTACTGGCTGAAGATCAAAAATGGAAACCTGCAGCCACTCATTTCAAAAATGCTCTTAAGTTGAATCCAACTGATCTTGATGCCAAACATAATTATGAAAGAGCTCTTGCTGAGATCCAGAATGAAGAGGATGAAGGCGGAGACGAGCAAAATCAGGAGAATCAACCCCCACCTGAACCAAGTGAATATGCTATTGCCATGAAAAATCAGGCTGAAAAACTCGTTGCTGAACAGCGATATCAGGATGCCTATAACCTTATGCAAAGAGCCCTGGAAGCAGACGATACGGTTCGGGCTTTTAACGATTTTATTGAACGCATTAGAAATGTATCAGAAATTAACTCAAACTGACCTATGAAACGATTACTACTGATATCATTTATGACATTATTAGCTGTTCCGGTTCTGGCTCAGTCAGCGGATCAATATTTTCATAACGGAGCTCAGTTTTTCATTAATGCTGATCTGCAAACTTCCCTGAACTATGTTGAGGAAGGATTAGTGAACTATCCAAACGACCGCAAACTGAACGCTCTCTACGAAAAGCTGAAAGAAGAGCAAGAAAAACAACAGCAGCAACAGCAGCAAGAACAGCAGCAGCAGAACCAACAGAATCAGGAACAAGAACAGGATCAACAACAAGATCAGCAAAACCAGCAACAGCAAGAGGATCAGGAACAACAGGAAAGTGAAGGTGAAAAACAGGGTGAGCAACAACCTCAGGAAGTAAATCCTGAAAACCTTCAATCGCAGCAGATAAGTAAGGAAGAAGCTGAAAAGATATTGAGGGCTTTAGCTCAAAAGGAAAAGGAACTGCTTAAAGAATTCAAAAAGAAAAAATCTACAGGATCGGCCAAGCATGAAAAGGATTGGTAGACTGAAACACTTCTTTTTCATACTGCTTTTATTTTGTGGCATCACCAGTCTGGCCTTAGCACAGGATATTAAGGTTGATGCCGAGCTTTCCGAAACCAATATCTATAACGGAGAACAGGTCAAACTGGAAGTCAGTGTCAGCGGTAATACCATGGGCTCGGTTCAGCAGCCTGAACTTCCTGAGATCAATGGCCTGAAATGGCTTCAGGGCAGTACTTCACGCGGTACTCAATACACCATCATAAACGGCAAACCATCCGTTACCTATACCTTTGGTTATGTATTGATTGCACAGTCGCCCGGTGATTACACCCTGCCTCCCATCACCATAACCGTCGAAAATGACACTTACCAAACAAAACCTATTTCCTTTACAGTTCTGGATCCGGCTTCACTCGAATCCGGTGATGCAGAAAGGGCCCCGGATATTTACGTAAGGATTGAGCCTGATACCGACAACCCTGTAGTTGGCCAACAGGTGGTTGCCGATGTAGTACTTTACTTTAAAAACGGCGTGGAAGTCTCATCTTATCAACCCACACCGGGATGGAAAGCAGAGGGTTTCTGGAAAGAAGAACTAAACTATCCCCAACGAGCCCAAACTTCCTCAACCATCGTGAACGGTGTCCGGTATCAGAAGGCGAGACTTATTCAATATGCCCTTTTCCCTACCAAATCAGGTGAACTGACTCTGAGTCCTTTTGAAATCACTGTTTCTGTTCGCTCAAGGCGCAGTTCTTCAGATCCATTTGGATTTGGATTGAATCAGGAACGAATGACCCTGCAATCTATCCCGGTTACACTTGATGTTGATAAACTACCTGAACTGGATAACGCAGAATTTATTGGAGCCGTTGGAAATTTTGATATAACCCGCTCTATCTCAACAACAGATGCCCTTGTAGGCGAAAGCATAGAGATCAGCACACAAATCTCAGGTAAAGGAAACGTTCCTTTGATCAATAAACCCGAATATGATCTCCCCGAAACACTGGAAAGATATAATCCTGAAGAAACTTCAAATGTTGAACGTAACAATCGTGAGATCACCGGAAGCAGAAATTTCAGAGATATTGTGATACCACGAAACGAAGGGAGTTATACCATTCCCGCTAAACGGGTGGCTTACTATGATCCCAATCGATCTGATTATGTGATCATAACCCTGCCTGAATTAACATTTAATGTAGAACGTGACCCCAACGCACCATTACTCACCGAAAAAGATCTAAGGTTCAACGTAAAACCCATTACCGGATTAGCTACCTGGAAGAGTCCGGCTGCTACCCCGCTATCTGAACGGACGTTAGTCTGGATCATGATCTTTTTCCCTATCATGTTGACTATTGGTGCCTATGGTTTCAAAAAATATAATGACCGCATGCAAACCGATTCAGCTTTTGCCCGTTCGCGAAAGGCCTCGGATAAAGCTGAAAAAACACTTGAAGAAGCAGAAAGATCGACCGATATCAAAACCGGATATCACCTTATTGAAAAGGCTCTCACGCAATACATCACTGATAAACTGAATCTGCCACCGGCGGGTCTTTCCCATTCTGATCTGATTAATGCAGTAGATAAATTTTCTGACTCGGACCTAACCAATAGTCTCAAAAAACTCCTGGATAAGTGTGAAACCATAGCTTATGCGCCTAATGCTACTCAAGAGACGCTAGCCTCTGATATCGAGAAAACCAGAGAGATCACCAAAAAAGTAGGTAAGCTCTCATGAATATCAGATATCTGATTCTACTAACCACTTTAATGGTTTTCAGTCAAAATATAATTGCGCAGCAAGGTGCTTTTGATGAAGCAAATACTTTGTTGGAGAGTGGAAGTCCGATGGAAGCCATGGCCGCGTATAGAAGTATAGAAAGCAATGGGACTGTCTCAGGGGCTCTTTACCTGAACATGGGCATCACGGCTATGCAACTTGATTCCCTGGGTCTATCAAAATTTTATTTTTTGAAAGCGTCTGAATTTCCAACCACCCGGGAGCAGGCAGATGAAGCACTGGATTATGTCAATTCTCAATTCAGCCGGCAATCTGCCATCTTACCGAAACTTCCATGGGATCGTGCTGTTGATTGGATCAACGATGAGTTAACAGCTTTTGGATTATTTTTGATCGGATTTCTTTTCACCATAGCCGGGTTAACACTTTTATATCTTGGTTGGATAGAGAAGATCCCGCTCAGTAAAACTTTTTCAACTCAGCTTACCCTGATTATCCTTGGGTCTTCCCTGGCTTTACTGGCTTTTTATGCTGATTACGTGAACCAACGTTATGATGAAGCAGTTTTGGTATCATCTTCTCAGCGGGTTTTGGAGTCTCCGAATGAAGAAAGTTCTTTGGTAAGTATTGCCTACGAAGGCTACGATGTAACTGTGGATCATTGGGAAAGTGAAGATGCAGAAGGCTGGATCCATGTTCGTTTAGGTAACGGCCAGTATGGGTGGACCAAACCCGTCGGAATTAAAACTTTGTAGACTGACTAATCCTCAGGACTACTCACGATTATTCTTTATTTTCAGAAAATTAGCTGAAAGAAAATTATTAACACGTATCAGGACCATGAGCAAAACTCAAGATTACATTGATCAACACATCGATCGTTTTTTAACTGAATTATTTGAACTGTTGCGCATACCAAGCATAAGCACCGATTCTGATAAAAAAGGTGAGGTCGAAAAAGCGGCTCATTATCTCATCAATCAGCTGGAAGGTCTTGAATTAGATACGGTCAAAAAGTTTGAGACTCCCGGAAACCCTATTGTTTATGCTGAATTTTGCCCGCATGATGATAAGCCAACGGTTCTGATCTATGGTCACTACGATGTTCAACCGTCCGACCCGGATGAGTTATGGAATTCCCCGGCCTTCGAACCAACTGTGCGTGATGGCGATATATATGCCCGCGGTTCCAGTGACGACAAAGGGCAATCATACACTCACATCAAAGCTGTTGAAGCTTTCAGAAAGACCGGCACTGAGTTACCTGTCAATGTGAAATTCATCTTGGAGGGTGAGGAAGAGATCGGTTCACCAAACCTGATACCATTCCTTGAAGAGCATAAAGACATGCTTGCCTGCGATATGGTGCTTATCTCTGATACCGCCATGTTTGCAGAAGATCAGCCATCCATTACTTACGGTTTGAGAGGCCTTGCCTACATGGAAGTGGAAGTGGTGGGACCAAACCGTGATCTACACTCCGGTGTGTATGGTGGAGCCGTTGAGAATCCATTAAATGTTCTGTGTGAGATGATAGCCAAGCTAAAAGACGAAGACGGAGTGATCCAGATACCGGGCTTCTACGATAAAGTGAAAGCACTGACCAAAGCTGACCGAGAAGCCTACAAACAACTTCCTTTTGATGAAGAGGAATATATGAAGTCACTTAAAATTGAGGCTGTACACGGTGAGAAAGGATACAGTACTTTGGAGAGATCTTCTGCCCGGCCAACACTGGATGTGAATGGGATCTGGGGCGGTTATACTAAAGAAGGGGCTAAAACCGTGTTGCCATCCAAAGCCAACGCCAAGATCAGTATGAGATTGGTACCTGATCAGGATCCTAAAGAGATCGCTGAGTTATTTACTAAACATTTTCAATCTCTGGCACCTGATACCGTAACGGTCAAAGTATCTGAACATCATGGAGGACATCCATCGGTTACAGATCTGGATTTCTACGGACTTAAGGCTGGTGCACAAGCTTTTGAAGATATCTACAATAAAGAAGTCTTATTCTCTCGTGAAGGTGGTTCCATCCCTATCGTATCTGATTTTAAGCGGGTTCTTGGCGTCGAATCCATTTTGATGGGTTTTGGTCTAACCAGTGATGCCATACACTCACCGAATGAGAAGTTTGCGATCAAAGATTTCCACAGAGGTATTAAAACGTCAGCAAGATTCCTCGAGATTCTTCCTGAATACGCTAAATAAGAACGTGATCAGCTCTCTTCGTTTAAGACGATGGGACTATCGGTCTGGAAATCGTAGAGTGTAAGACGTCTCAGGTTATAGTAGCCCGTCCAGTAATTTCGGAGTGCCTGAATGTAACTGCGTCGGGCACTGTCTTTTTCATTCTGAGCAATGAACAGGTTCGTTATATCGATCTTACCGATCAGATAACGGTTCTTAGCCACATCATATCTTCTTTCTGCGATCTCATCTGACTGCTTTGCCAGTTCTACCTGATTTTGAAGCTGTGAAAACTCTCGCACTGTACTTCTCACATTCAAATCGAACTGTAGTTTCTGATAGGTGATCATATTTGCCGTTGCAGCCTGCTGATTCCTGGCAGCCTGTATTTCCGCGGTATTCTTTCCCCAGTTAAATATCGGAATCTGAAAACCTACTGAGAAGAACTGCCTGTTTTGAGGATCCTCATATAATCGATCAAAGTCTTCCGAAGTTTGATTCAACCCATAACTGGCTTGTATGGTCGCTGAAAAACCCGCGGCTTTTTTGGCCTGATCATAAGACTGATTCGCCTGTATTTCACTCAGCCGAAATTCGAGGGCCGTACTATTATTTTTCTGTGCCAGCTCAAGTGCCTTATCCACATCAATATTCAGTTCCGGTGCTTCTTCCGGGGCCAACACCTCTATTTCAACACCATCCGGAATTCCCAAAAGAGCTTTAAAGTTTTCTTCAGCTCGTTGAAAATTCAGCGTGGCAGTGGTCAATGATGTTTCGGCATTGCGCAGCTGTAATTCACTTTGGAGCAGGTCATTTTCAGCTATACTCCCAACCTGATAACGCCCTTGGGATATGTTATAAATAGAATCGTTAACAGTCACGTTAAACTCAGCCACTTCTATATTGATCTTGGCCAGCAGGAAATCAAAGAAACTTTGAGTTGTATTAAAAGCCAGATCTTCCATGTCTTCCACAAACTGTTTTTGAGCGATCTGATATCTCAGAGGCTCAGTCCGGTTTCTCCATTTCAGGCTATTGAATTGAAATAATGGCTGGCGATAGGTTGCCACCAATGGAGTACTTTGCCATAAATAAGTATTCTCCCCCTCAAAAATACCAAGCCGGGTTATTCCGCTCGATAAGGATAAGTTACCACCTGTAGGCATAATACTTTGCTGAATACTTAGATCGACCGATGCCTCAGACTGTGTTCTGGATGAAAATATGACCGATCCATTGTCCTGAATGTTGGAAAAGATGGATTTATTATAGTTAGGGGCTTCACCGCTTAAACCAAGACTTGGCAACAGATCTGCCCGGAATGACCGGTATCTCCATTTGGATGAGATCAACTCGAAATTTGCTGCCCTCGCAAGCGGACTCGAGTCTTTGGCGATCTCGATGCTTTCTTCAAGGGTAAGGGTTCTTTGTGTCTGAGCCTGAATGTCTGTTAACAATACAAGAGATCCGGCTAAAGCAATTATAAAAAATAAGGTTTTATTCATGGCGCAAAGCGTGTACAGGATCATGCATAGCAGCTCTTTTGGCGGGATAGTAACCAAATACCACTCCGATCAATACGGCCACTCCAAATGATATGAATATTGAAATTGGTGTAACGATGGTTGCAATATCAGCGGTTGCCTCAATCACATAACTGAAAGCTAATCCCAGCACTATTCCAAGAAATCCCCCGGTAATACTGATGGTCAAAGCTTCGGTCAAAAACTGCAGTTCTATATCCTTTTTCTGTGCACCAACAGCCATTCTCACACCTATCTCGCGGAACCGCTCAACTACAGAAGCCAGCATAATATTCATGATACCAATACCACCTACTATCAATGAAATAGAGGCAATAGTGGATAGTACAATATTAAAAATGCGTTTTGTTTGTTGTTCCTGTTGCAGAAGCTGTTCCGGCACTATGATCTCAAAATCCACCACATTATTATGCCTTCTCTTTAGCATTCGGGATAGGATCTCTGCGATGGTGCCGCTGAATTTTGTATCCGTAACTTTTACGATGAGCCGGTCGAGTTGATTGTAGTTTCCATCACCGCTATCTCCTGAAGAATTTCCACCGGACGAAAAGATCATCATTCCACCGCCCATAACCACCGTTGAACTACCACTTTGTTGCAGGTCATTGGAAGTCACTACCGCACGGTTTCTGAATCTCAAAAGTACGGTTGTTACCGGGGCGTAGATATCCAGGTTAAAATTTCGAATACCAAGATTTTCGATGTTTTCAGTAGAAACTTCCTTTTTCTCAAGTACTCCAACTACCGTCAACCAAAGGTGACCAACCTTTATCTTTTTGCCAATAGGATCTTCACCGGCAAAGAAACGCGTTTTCACATCATACCCGATCACACATACAGGATCAGCCTCGTTGATCTGGATCTCACTGAAATTACTCCCTTCTACTATGTTGAAGTTACTGATGTCAAAATAATCTGTGTTCACCCCAACAAGTTTACCGGTTCTCATTCTTGCTTCACGAATAAAGCTGGTTTCATAAACGATTTCGGGACTCAATTTTTCGATCTCAGGTACCAGTTCCCTGATGCTTATAAGATCTTCCATAGTGAGTCCGGGTGAGAATTTTGTGGACTGCTGCTGCTCACCATCGTCAACGGAGCCTTGTCTTTGCTCTACAACCGGCTGAACGATCACGTTGTTGGTACCCAGCAGTTGCATTTGTGTCAGAACTTCCTGCTGTGCCCCGTTACCTATCGCCAGCATGGCAATCACAGATGACACTCCGAAAATAATACCCAGTGAGGTCAGAAAAGATCTCAGTTTATTTCGCTGAATAGCTTCAAGAGCAATGTCAAAGTTATATAGTATTTTCTGGAACAAGACAGACCTTTAATTTGATGTGATTGCTTCTTCCAAGTAGATCCTGTCAATACCCGCCGTATCGTCGGGCACTGAAAGATAGATCACATCATCCAGCGATAATCCCCGCTGAACAACCACTTCATTTTCATTCATAAGCCCAAGATCTACCTGCTGCATAACAGCAGAAAGCCCTGATTGCCTGAACACGAAACTTGTTGAATCCTGAACATGAATGGTCTCCAACGGAACGAACATGACATCATCCAACTCATCAACGATGATCCGATTACTTGTGGTCATAGCGGGTCTTAAAGTAGAATCTGTCCCATTTATCTCAACCACAACCTCATATACCTTTGAATTAGAACCTGAACGCTGCTCGCCAATGTTGGCTACACTGGTTACACTTCCGGTCAGTGATTTATTTTGAATGGCATCAAGACCAATCACCACATTTTGACCTGAAGTTACCTTCTGAACGTCTACCTCATTTACATAAGTCACCGATTCCATCACTGAAAAGTCAGGTAATTCAGCCACGGTTGGGTTCCATGCACTTATTTCACTTCCTTCGGAAACTTTGGAATTATTGTTCATTCTTCGATAAATGATCATCCCGTTAGCCGGGGCAAGAACTGTAAACTCCTGCATCAGAGCGCGGATCTTATCCACTTCGTTTTGTTCCTCCTGCAGATCAGCTTCTACCTCACTCATCTGTGCTTCGGCCTGTTTAACCTTGGTAACGTAATTCTTTTTTTCCTGCTCCAGCTGGCGACGGGCCTTATCCAGATCAATTTCTGCCTGCCTTTGTACTGCCGGGGATTCATATTTTGACTGATCAAGAACAATTTGTCGCTCTTCAACCGCATACTCAAGATTGATCAGATTATCACGGGCCTGAGAAAGAGTAAGCGTACTATCCAAAGAAACCTGAGTAACCTGCGATTGAGCCTGCTGTAATTCCAGCATCGCATCCTGAAGACGGCCTGTAATTTCTGAGCGATCAAGCTCTGCAACAAAGTCACCTTTTTCGACGATAGTTCCTTCAGGTATCAATCTCTGTATGGTCAGGTTGAATAATCGCACATCACGTCCACCTTGCGGGCCACGTATCTCTACTGAATTTTTTGCCCTTAATTCTCCTGTGGTCATTACATCAACTACAAACTCTCCACTTTTTGGTGTCGTGGTTAACACGACTGAGTCGTCTGCATTACCCCCAAGCATCATCCAGCTGACGAGTAAAAGGGCAAGTGCACTTATTGGTATCCAATATTTTTTCTTCATGCGAGGTATTCTAATTGAATGATCCGGAATTTATAGCATTCCATTTCAGGTGAATATACTATAAAATTAGTTTTAATTTTAAGTGACTTCAATCACCAAAGTAGATACCAATCAACGAGTAAACTTGCACCCTTAGTTATTAAAAATTGAAAAACAAGGCCTGCAAGACTTATTGTAAAACAGATCACTAATCATAGTATTACGGAAAAAAGAAAAGCCTTCCGCTATTCTACTAAGGTATTATCAACCAAACCTGTTTCCAGATCGTAGGATGTGCCGTGGGTGGTGTTCTCCAGAATTTCCTTAGGGTCATTGTTCTCATCCACAATAACCACTTTTGGTTTATGCTCTTTGGCTTCTTCCGGAGTCATTTCTGCATAGCTGATCACAATGATTCGATCGCCAACCTGAGTTTGACGAGCAGCAGCTCCATTAAGGCAGCAAACACGACTTCCCCGCTCACCGGGTATGGTATAGGTTTCAAGTCGTGCACCATTGGTAATATTCAATACCTGCACTTTCTCATAAGGCAGTAAATTAGCTGCATCCAGCAAATCCTGATCTATGGTAATACTGCCTTCGTACATCAGGTTAGCTTCAGTAACTGCCATCTGGTGCAGTTTAGATTTGAACATCGTGATCTTCATTATACTATATCAGAGGTCTAAAATTATGTTGTCGATAAGGCGCGTTTTACCCAAATAACCCGCGCCTGCTAATATATATGTCTTTCCTTCTTCCAGCTTTACAACCGGCTCCATGGTATGATGGGAAAACATATTAAGATAATCATTTTTGAAGCCTTTCGCTTCAAGTTCATCCTGTTGCTTTTTTAACAACTTTTCAGGCTCCAAAACTCCATTCCTGATCTCATTCTCTACACGCTTCAATGCCTGATAGAGTAGTGGAGCTATTTTACGGTGTTCTTCCGACAGGTAAGCATTCCTGCTACTTAAAGCCAGTCCATCCTCTGCTCTTTCTATCGGAGCTACTATGATCTCAAGATTATGGTTGAACTCTTTGACCATCTGCCGGATGATCTGAACCTGCTGAATATCCTTTTGGCCGAAAACAGCAAAATCAGGTTCAACAATGTTAAAGAGCTTATTTACTATCAGAACAATGCCTTCAAAAAATCCCGGCCGGCTCCCTCCGTCCATATAATTATTGAGTTCCTGCACCTTAATGGATAGGTACTTTTTACCGGAACCGTACATAATTTCATCATTTGGAGTGAAGACGATACCAACCCCTTCCTTATCACAAGACTTAATGTCATCATCCAGTTGTCGGGGATAATCTTCAAAATCCTCGTTTGGGCCAAACTGTTCCGGGTTTACGTAAATGGAAACCACCACTTCATCGGCATGTGCTTTGGCCAACTCCATCAGGGAAAGGTGACCTCTGTGTAAGGCTCCCATTGTTGGGACAAACGCTACTGTTTTTCCCTCTCTTTTCAGGCGGTTGACCTGTTCCCTGATCTCATCAATGGTCTTACATTGTATCATACAATTTTAAGTGAGTAATGTGAGTGAGTAACGTGCTACTTTTTATAAGGGCGCTTAAAGTAAGAATTTATTTACTGAAGTAAAGACATCAAGGTATAGCCACTTTTTAAAACAAAAAAAGCGCTCCTCGCAGAGCGCTTTTAAATACTTCTTTGTGTAATCCTTATCAGACCGAACGATTCCTGTCGAAGTCTTCCAGGATCTCCTTGATCCTGTTAAGGAAGGCTCCACCATGGGCACCGTCAATAATTCGGTGATCATAACTCATGGACAAGAACATCATCTGACGAATCGCGATCACATCACCGTCTTCAGTTTCCATCACAACCGGGCGTTTTTCAATAGCGCCGGTTCCAATAATAGCAACCTGTGGTTGATTTATGATCGGAGTTCCCATCAGGTTTCCAACACTACCATAATTGGTCATTGTGATGGTACCACCTACCAGATCATCAGGACTTAATTTCTTACTCCTTGCTTTGATAGCTACTTCGTTCACGGAGTTAGCAAGTCCGACCAGATTCTTCTCCTGAGCTTTCTTAATAACAGGAACGATAAGTCCGCCATCACCGCCTTCACCCAAGGCAACGGCAAGTCCGAAGTTGATATCTTTTTTAACATGAATTTCATCTCCAACTACAGAGCTATTGATCAGTGGAAACTCAAGCATCGCCTTGATAATGGCTTCAACAAACAATGGAGTGAACGTCAGACGAGTACCGGTTTTCTCCTGAAACTCAACTTTGTTCGCATTTCTCCATTTCACCATATCTGTAACATCCACCTCAGCAAAAGTAGTAACATGAGCAGAGGTCTGCGTAGACTTGACCATGTGCTCGGCGATCATCTTACGCATGCGGTCCATTTTGATGACTTCCACCTCACCTGATGGTGAATGTCTGACATCAAGCTTACCGGCAGAGATAGAATCGCTTGAATCTGAAGAAGACTTCGAGGTCGGCTTACTCAAACCACCACCGGATGGAGCGGCCTGCTTCTGTGCTGCAGGGGCAGAAACCTTACCTGCTTTCTTGTCTTCTACATAGGAGAGAATATCCTGTTTGGAAACACGGCCATTTTGACCGGAACCTTCAATATTTTCAAGTTCTTCCTGGCTGATTCCCTCTTCTTTTGCAATAGAACGAACCAATGGAGAATAAAATCTTCCGTCGCTGCCCATTCTTTGTGGTTCTGAACCACCGGCAGTTCCATTAGAAGAAGCTGCGGCAGGCTGACTTTGCGTTTCAGCAGATGAAGTTTCCTGTTTTTGCTCTTTCTTTGGAGCCGGGGCACTTCCGGAAGAAGCAACTGCGCCTTCTCCTGTAGCAATTACTGCAATGGTTTGGCCCACTTCAATAGTGTCATTTTCTTCTGCAAAGATCTCAACCAAAGTACCTGATGCCGGTGATGGCACTTCACTGTCAACTTTATCAGTCGATATCTCAAGAAGTGTTTCATCTTCCTCAACTTTATCACCTACCTGCTTATTCCAGCCAATAACGGTAGCTTCTACAACCGATTCACCCATTTGAGGCATCTGAACTTCAATCCGTTCACCTTCATCACCACCCGACGCAGCAGGAGCAGATTCCTGTTCAGCAGGCTCACTCTCTTCTACAGACTCTTCTTGCTGAGTCTCAGTCTCAGCTTCTTCTTGTTGTGCTTCAGTATCTTCAGAATCAGATTCATCCGATGAACCACCGGATGATACATCACCGGCAGCATCAGCATCCGTTTCAATTATGGCAATAGCATTCCCTACTTCAATTACATCACCTTCCTCAGCAAGGATCTCTACCAGCACACCTGCTTCCGGCGATGGCACCTCGGTATCAACTTTATCAGTGGCAACCTCGAGCAGCGTTTCGTCCACTTCCACAGTGTCACCAACCTGTTTGGCCCACTCAATTACGGTACCTTCCATTACTGATTCGCCCATCTGGGGCATTACCACTTCTACCTTCGCCATAAAATTGTTTTGTTTTGCTGCCTGTAAGGCGGTTTGGGAAATTTTTAACTGACCCTAAAGTTCAGGATTATTCCAATTAGTTCAAAATTAGTATCGTACTTTAAAAAAGTAGAAAAGCGCTTTTTTCAACCTTTTGCCTTTTTTTGCTCCAAATCACAGAGCTTTACAGGCAAAGACCATTTTGATTTATACAACGTTCAAATTCCTATGCCCAAATTCGGCTTTCTTGGGGGTTTGTCCTCACTTATGATTTTATTAACTTCGTGTTTTAGTCAAACACTATCTAAAATAGCCCTGGCATTATGATACCGCAAGAATTACAAGAAATTATTGACGAAGCTGAAATGCATATGGAAGAAGCCACCGGTTTCTTCAAAAAAGAACTTTCCCATGTTAGGGCCGGAAAGGCCAGCCCTGCGCTTCTTGAAGGCGTTAAGGTTGACTATTACGGCTCCAAAACGCCTCTTCAGCAGCTGGCCAGCGTTGGGGCCCCTGAACCAAGATTACTGGTAGTTCAACCATACGATCGTTCTGCTATGGAAGATATCGAAAAAGCGATCATGTCGGCCGGGCTGGGTTTAAATCCAAGTAATGACGGCGATAGAATCCTGATTCCCCTACCTGTGTTGACTGAAGAGCGTCGTAAAGAATTGGTAAAACACTCCAAGGATATCGCCGAGCAAGCACGGATAAGTATTCGAAACTCACGCCGTAATGCAAATGATACCGTAAAGAAGACGGTAGAAAGTGAGTCCCTCTCCGAAGATTCTAAATATGAGGCTGAAGATATGATTCAAAAGCTAACCGATAGCTACACTGCCAAAGTGGAAGACATGCTCGAGAAAAAAGAAAAAGAAATCATGACGGTTTAAGTGCTACAGTGCATGGGTGTTACAGTGTTAAGGT
Organism: Gracilimonas sp.; assembly: GCA_034520725.1. Taxonomy (GTDB): domain Bacteria; phylum Bacteroidota; class Rhodothermia; order Balneolales; family Balneolaceae; genus Gracilimonas. Next base: position 229,689 of record JAXHNH010000025.1, read on the forward strand.
GGAATATACTTTACACCTTAACACTGTAACACAGTAACACTTAATACACCGTAACACCATTCAATGTATATATCCGAATTAGAATTACAGGGTTTTAAGAGCTTTGCCCATAAGACCAAGGTGAAGTTTGACAGTGGTATCACCTCGATCGTGGGGCCGAATGGGTGTGGTAAATCTAATATTGTAGATGCCCTGCGCTGGGTTTTGGGAGAGCAAAGACCTTCACTTCTGCGCTCATCGGCTATGGCTAACGTTATTTTCAACGGGACGGCACAAAAGAAAGCACTCGGGTTGGCTGAAGTTTCCCTCACGTTTGTGAATGATAAAGGCATTCTTCCCATTGAGTACAGCGAGGTTACCATTTCAAGACGGTTGTACAGATCCGGTGACAGTGAATACCTGATCAACGGAACCAGCTGCCGACTCAAGGATATCATGGAGCTTTTCATGGATACCGGTATGGGTTCTGATGCCTACTCTGTGATCGAGCTTAAAATGGTTGAAGAGATCCTCAATGATAAGAATAACGATCGCCGGCGATTATTTGAAGAAGCAGCCGGTGTGACCAAGTACAAGGATCAGCGCAAAAAGACGCTGCGTAAACTGGAATCCACCCGAAAGGATCTTCAGCGCGTAGATGACCTTTTGGTTGAACTGAGAAAGAAAGCTCGCTCGCTTGAAATTCAGGCTGAAAAAGCTGAAAAGGCTAAAGTTTACAAAGATGAACTTGAGCAGCTTGATAAAGCCTTGACTCTCCATGATTTCAATAAGATCAAGGAGGAGCTGGAACCGCTGAAGGAGCGTATCAAAAATGCCGATAAGGAGAAACGGGAGATCGCCAAGGCAATCGAAGAGCTTGAGGCCAATGATGAAAAAGCCCGTGCCAAACTGATCGAAAAGGAAAAGCAGCAGGCTGAAGCTCAGCGCAGGGTGAGTCAATTACATAATGCATTACGCGAAGCTGATACCAATCTCCGCATTACCCGTGAAAAGATTGAGAATGAGAAGAAGGTGATAACGGAGTATGCCAAAGATATTGAAAGCGGGCAAAACGACCTTGAGGAATTAAATGACCTGCTGGAATCGAGCCGTAACAAGCTTGAAAGCTTTGATGATGAAATGGAAAAATCGAGCAAGGCACTCGAAGATTCCAAGAAGAAATACGGCCAGATACAGCAGCAGTACAACCGTGAGCGCAGCGATTTGTATGAAATTGAAGTTCAGCTGAGTGCAACCAATAATGAGCTGAATCAGCTGCAGACCAAGCGGATCAAAATTGAGAGTCGCCTTGAAAATACCGAAGGTGATCTTCAACGTATTGATGATGAGATCACCGATCTGAATGACGAGATCGAGAACATGAACGGTGAGCAGGGTCTCATCGAAAAGAAACTGGACAAACTGGTTGGTGTTCGTGATGAACTGGAAGTTGAGCTGGAAACTGCCCGCGAAAAGCGTGAACAGTTTGCCGACAAACAAAATGAGATCAAAGATGAGCTGAGAACCCTTCAGAGTAAAAAAGAATCTCTGGAGTCAGAGATCCGCCTGATGAATGACCTTGCCAGCTCCAATGAAGCTTTTCCGGGAAGCGTCAAATACCTGATCGAAAATCACCGATTCGACTTCAAGGATATGACAACCGTATCCGAAGTTTTTGATACCGATCAAAATCATGCAGTGGCTTTGGAAGCTGTGCTGGGTGACGTACTTAATTTCGTGGTTGTTAAAACCCTCGATGAAGCGCAGCGTGCTGCTAAGATCCTCAAAGAAAATAAAAAAGGCCGGGCCACCTTCATCCCACTCGATCAGCTTGCGGCAACCTATCCGGTTAAGGATGGAAGCTTGTTTGATGAGGTGAAATCCAAGCGGGAATATTCCGCTCTCAAGCAGTTATTGCTTGGCAATGTGATGGTTTTTGATTCTGTGGAAGAAGCATACAAAAGCACACGATCTGAAAAGGATGCGATCGGTGTTACCTTTGACGGTGAAGTAGTCACAAACAACAAATTCTTCCAAAGCGGCAGTAAAAAGAAGAATGCCGGTATCCGGGTTGGACTCAAGGACAAGATCGAAAAGCTGGAGAAGGAAGAGGTCAAAACATCCAAAGAGATCGTGAAGCTGGAAGCCTATCTTCAGCAGATCGTTGAAAAATATGAGAAATTGGATATTGGCAAGCTCAGCCAGATGCTCAAAGAAAAAGAGCAGGAAGTGCGCCGACTTGAACAGCAGCAGCAAAGTTTGAGCTCCAAAGTTTCTGTATATCAAAAGAATATCGGTGAGCTGGTTAACCGTAAAGATCATCTGAAAAGCAGTGAGGGTTCCGCACAGGAGGAACTCAACTCTATTCAGCCCAAACAGAAGGAATTACAGCAAAAAATGCTGGAGCTGGACGAGAAACAGCAGGAAAAAAAGGAGCTTCTGGAAACGCTTGAAGACGAGCGATCGATTGCTCAAAGCCGTTACAACGACACTCAGCTGAAGCATCAAGATCTGAAGAATAAGGTGGACAATCTGGAGCGGGATGTACAACGGGCTGAGACCGGGATCCAGAATGTGAAGAAACGAATAGAAAACCGAACGCAGCTTACAGAAGAAAGCAAGGAACAAATTGAAACGCTGACTTCCCGCACCAAAGAACTTCAGGAAACCATTACGACCAACAGTGAGCTGAAGAAAGAAGCAGACGAAGCTCTGGCCAAAGCTGAAGAAACAGCAGCCAAACAGCGTGGCAGGATCAATGAGATCGAAAAAGAACTGAAAGAAGTGCGCCGCCGTAAAGAGGTCAACATGGAGCTGGTGCACCATCTTGATATGGCCCGCGAAAAAATGGAAATGCAGTCTCAGACACTATCTGATCATATCTGGGAAACGTACGGTATCCTGATGAAACAGGTGACCCAGGAACTGCCGGAAGACAAAACACCTGAAGCCGCCAAAGAACGCATCAGCTGGTTAAAGCAAAAGCTTAACGGGATTGGGGAGGTTAACCCGCTGGCCATTGAAGAATACAAGGAAGAAAAAGAGCGACTCGATTTTTATGAGGAGCAGATCATGGATCTTGAGGAAGCGGAAGAGCAGCTTCTTGAAACCATTGATGAGATCAATGAAACAGCCACTGAGCGGTTCAACGATACCTTTGAAAAAATTCGCGTCAACTTTCAGAAAGTGTTCAAAACACTGTTTGAGGCTGATGATTACTGTGACCTTATTATTGAACAAGACGTTGAAGATCCGTTGGAGGCTCGTATTGAGATAAAGGCTCAGCCACGAGGTAAACGTCCATCCGGTATTTCACAGCTTTCAGGTGGTGAAAAAACACTGACGGCCATTGCCCTGCTGTTTGCCATCTACCTGGTGAAACCATCTCCTTTCTGTGTATTGGATGAGGTTGATGCACCGCTTGATGATGCTAACATTGAACGTTTTGCCAAGATGATCAAGAACTTCAGTGAAGACACTCAATTCATTATCATTACTCATAATAAACAGACCATGAGTAAAGCTGAGATGATGTATGGAGTTACCATGCCTGAAACCGGTATTTCACGCCTGGTGGGCGTTAAGCTGGATGAAGTGGAAGATGTGCTGTAGAATATTGAACCTGCCTCGCCTGCAGGCAGGTATCAAACAGACGAATATTCAAAGTGAAGGTTTAGCTATCGCTTTTTTCTCACATCACAACGAGTTTAATTCTTCTACCTTCTCGCTCCTGACGCTCTGCGTTGGAGCGGTCAAAGTTTACTTACCAACCGCTCATTTGCAATTCTCTTTCCTAGAAAATGCCGCTTATCCCTATTTCCAAGTGATAAATTAAAACCATCTTATACTGTTTTAATCTTCTATTATACTAGATTGATAGTGTATTAATTGCTATTAGTTATACATTGTTAAATAGATTTGGTCGAGGCACCCGTTCCGCCGTATATTGAAAGCAGTTAAAAAAATTCAAGCCCACGGTACTTAATCGGCGGGCTATTTTTATGCCCATCTCTCATTGTCACCTCCTCTTTTCTACTTTTCTACTTCCTGTCTTTATCGTTATTTCCAGTCGATTTTTTATTTCATTGTTGAAGTTGGTTGAGACCGTTTTATATTTGGCTACACAAAATTAAACAAACCGGCTGTATCCAATGAAACATCTATTTATTTTCTCTTTCTCAATGATCCTGTTACTCACTGCATGTGAGACCAAAACAGAAGAAACCCATTTTGAAGACCTACCCAGTCAGGTACAAACTATTTCATTGACGGGTGACACACTTTATACAAGCATTGACTCTCTGCCTGCATCGTTATCAAACAGAATTGATTCCCTGAGTGCTCTGGCACTGGAGCAAGACCGACCGGTTGACAGCTATATCTGGGAAGCTCGCAAGACGGCCTACACCGGAGATTACAGAACAGCTGTGGTTCAGCTTTCATCGGCAATTATTGAATTCCCGGATGAAGCCAGGCTTTACCGTCATCGTGGACATCGATATATCACCCTCAGAGAATTTGATCTGGCTATAGAGGATTTCAAACGTGCTGCAGAATTATTTCAGGGGAATGAAGATGTAGTGGAGCAGGATGGCCTTCCCAATGCACAAAACACTCCATTGAGTTCACTTCACACAAACACCTGGTACCACCTGGGACTGGCTCACTATCTGAAAGGGGAATATGACCAGGCCAATGAAGCGTATAAAAAGGGATTAGAGGTAACGACGAACGACGATATGAAAGTGGCATTCCTTTACTGGCAGTACATGGCATTACGGAAAGCAGGTCATGATGTTGAAGCCGGAAAGATCCTTGAAGAAGTAACTGAGGGTATGACCATGATCGAAAATACAAGCTACCACGAATTGTTGATGGTGTTCAAGGGCGTGTTTACTGAAAATCAGATCCTGGAAGGTGATAATTCTGAGCTCGATAATTCAACCCTTGGATACGGATTGGGCTTCTGGCACGATATCAACGGGCGTCATGAAAGAGCCAACGAGATCTGGCAGCAGGTCTATGATTCAGATAACTGGGCTGCGTTTGGATATATCGCCAGTGAAGCTGAAATAGCTAAATAGATTTTTGGTGTTATAGTGCGATGGTGTTACGGTGTTTTAGATCGAATTTTCTAAAACACCGTAACACTTAAACACTTTCGCACATTAACACCTACAACTAGTTTGAAAATCACTATGAAATATCTGTTATCGATACTAAGTCTGTCATTTTCTTCTTTCAGCTTGTGCAAGCAGTGAATCTTCTGCATCTAAGTCACAGTTTGATTTTCCTGAGAGATGTGAAGAACCAAGAACAACCCCAAAGGTTACAAATATGAGAGAGGCTATGAATGCTCATCATGAATATCCGGCAGATCTACGAAGTAGAGGTATTGAAGGTAGAGTCACTCTTAAATTGCTTATCAGTGATACTGGAGCTGTTGAAACTTTATCAGTAGAACAGTCCCCACATCATGAGCTGACAAAAGTCACCCAAAATGTAGCAAATAATTTAGTTATTGAACCTGGATTATGCTCAGGAGCTCCTACAGAAATGCCGATAAATTTCTCCCTTAACTATTTTGTTGATCGCTCTTATTAATTCTATCCAAAGAAATGGGTGTTAAAGTGCGAAAGTGTTACGGTGTTATAAGTTGATATACCAACTATAACACCGTAACACCTAAACACACTCGCACCACAACACCATTAGTTCCCTACAAAGAACAGAGCATTACCGAATAACAGTTTTCCGTTATGCCAGAATCCGCGGAAAAGGGGATTATCAACCATGTAAACAACCTGTCCACTGCCCATATTCTGAACTCCGAAAGTCAGGGTATTTTCCAGTTCTTCCTTGGCTTCACTTCCTGTAAATCCACTTCGGTGAGCACCGGCTTTTGCTGCTCCCACATTCCAGCCGCTGTCAAGGTATTCGTAAGCATCAGTACCCAATTTTAGAGACATGTAGGTATCATCATATCCAAAGGCCAGTGGGTGAGTGGTATCCATCGTGATCTCATAAATACTACCCGGATTAGAACCTGAAGCGCGATCTCGTTCCGCATTACCATACACTTGTAGTTTATCATTTGGATTAGCCTCTGCTTCATCTTCGCTTTCCAAAGATTTTTCTTTTAGTGCAAAACCCTCTTTACCGGCCAATACACTGTTTGCACCATCCATGGCTATGAGCGTCCCTCCGTTTCTGACCCACTCTCTGACCAGCGATAGGTTGGAATCACTTGTCGCACTGCCATACATATTTGGCATCACAATCACGTGATAATCACTCCAGTCAACCGAACCAATATCGTCGGTATTAATCATTGTAACAGGGTAATCGATCTGCTGATCAAAGAAATTCCAGATGTGTCCTACCATATTTGAACCTGTTCCTTCACCGGAAATGAGCGCAACCTTAGGGGTTTCGATCAGGCGTACAGATGAAGAACCAAAATCCTTGCCGGAATCCACAAATCCTGTGGCCACCGGAGTTACAATTCGGTTCAATAATGCAGCTTCATCCTTAACAATCTGATCAAACCGATCTCCTAAATTTTCATTCCCGTTTCTGGTAATGATCAAAGTACCCGGTTTGTAACTATTGCCATTCAGGGTGAAGGCTTCTTCAGCATAACGGACTGTCACACCCTTCTTAAGGATCTGTGACAGATATTTCATGTCATCCAGGGAATTCCACTTGGCAAGGTATGCGTATGGCTTTTCGATAACCGGTGTCAATTCGTCTTCGGCAATTGCCTGAACAGGCTCTGTATCGATTCTACCCGTTACGGCATAACCGTCGAGTCCGTAGGCATAATGAGTTTCCCAGGCCGTGATATCATAAGTTAGCGAATCGACCAGTTCAGGATTTGGCTCAAACAATGCCCGCACCAAGGTACCTTTTGGCTGATAGGTGCTGATCACATAATCCCCTTCTTCCACAGAAACACGTCCGGTTTCACCGGTTGAGAAATCATATCCATTGGCATTGGATGATCTGGAGGCCATCCCAAATTCGATCTTTTGTTCCACCAGATACTGAAGCAACATGGATACTTTATCGGGGTTACTGCTTTTCTTGACCACAAAGGTCTTGTACTGACCCGATCCATTCTCGATAGTGTTATCGAAGTAGGTTTTGAATTCATTGATCACGCGTTCGTGATTCTGAGAAGTGATCTCTACCGTTGAGATACCACTGGTGTGATGATGCAGCAAACGGTCTTTCAGCGTCAGAGTATCACCTTCAGGCTTATAAACACCCAATCCGGCAAAACCGCCACCGGCCTGCTCATAGGTCATACCGATCGCCCCATTGAAAGTGGGCCATGTATCTCCATAGCTAGGATAGAAAAGGTCAAATGATTCCTTAGTAAAGTATAACCAACCTTCTTCATCAAAATATTTGGTGTGATTCTTACCGATCATGGTCTGATACTCTCGCTGCCAGGCAGTGATAGCATTATGAAATGGCTCGGCAGCCGGAGCAAAATAATATGGGGAGCGGTAGCTTTGCTCATGGAAATCAACATGTACGTGTGGCATCCACTCCTGATACGCTTTAACTCGTTGGCGACTCTCTACCTGTGTCTGCCATGCCCAATCGCGGTTCAGGTCAAAATGATAATGGTTTGTACGCCCACCCGGCCATGGTTCATCGTGTTCGCGAGCATCGTGATCCGGATTAAATTCTTCTCCAACCACTGTTCGATACCAGTTCACATACCGGTCGCGACCGTCAGGATTGATCATAGGATCCATGATCACGACAGTGTTGTTAAGCCATGCTGTTTTATCAGTTATCAGCTCATGAATGGACTTCATGGCCGCTTCACTGGATGAGGTTTCGTTCCCGTGCACATTGTAACTCAGCCACACAATAGCTTTTTGATTTGCTGTCGGCTCCCCGTCAACCAGTCCGGTCAGCTTCAGGTTATTTTGCCTGATCTCTTCGATGTTATTCTGATTTTCAAGAGATGTCACCACCACATAAACCAGCTCGCGACCCTCATTGGTCTTTCCATATTGAGTCAGTGTTACCAATGGGGACTCCTCAGCCACGTGCTCAAAATATCCCAGTACCTTATAGTGGGGAGTCCACTGATCTCCAAGCTCATATCCCAGATATTCAGCCGGAGATTGAATTTGAGCCCATCCCGGAAGGTTTAGGAATAAGCCTAAGAGTAGTGTTAGCAATAAACTTCGTTTCATTATTCTGCCGATTTATTTAATTCAGATTCAATTTGTTCAACCACATCATCAACAATGGAATTGGGGATAGGGATAGTAAGGTTGTAATGGGCAATTTTCCACCCATTTTCATCTTTTACCAAAACCCCGGATCCACGGCTCGGTCCAAGGTTAGGTGTATCCAACTCTTCATCAAACCAGGCAACTTTACCATTGTCCGAAAAATAGATCTTTCTAAACGTTGGAGTGAAGGTCCATGCAACACCATCATCTTCAAAATAGGATTTGGACCAGGGTTTGAACTCGGCAACCGTCCACCGCTCGGTAGCATCGGTCCCCATAAAAATAGAGGAATCGTTTTCGAAGTGATCGAAGTATCGTTCAAAATCTCCTTCAGCCGCAGCAGTGTGCCAGTCGTCGAGCACGGCATCAACCGCATCCGGAGATGGCGGAATTTGAGTTTCTTTGGGTTGACAAGCCACCAAAATTAATGCAGGAAGGAATATCAGTAACAGTAAGGATCGCATAAACATAGGGTTGATTAAAAAGTTAGCCCATGGTAGCTATTACAAAAGGATTGGGCAAGGGGTTTTTTGTAATGGTGTAAGCTGGATTTGTGGTTCGGAAGTCATTTTCAATTCATCACCCACCTTCAATCTCGTTGAGTAGCTCCGCTGCTCAACGCCACCCGGAGGCTCTGCCTCCCTCTAGCCAGAAAAACAGGTTTTAACCGGCCGGTTAAGCAACCTCATCCTCACCCAAGTAGTTCTGTGCTGATGAATATTTCCAGTGCTGAGGCAACTCTACAAACCCCGCTTTCACAGGATTATAATGCACATACTCAATTTTCTGCCTCATCATTCTTGCATTGGAAATTTGTTTGGGGTGCACTCCTGCCTGCCAAACCTGATACTCGCTATCCTTATGCATCGAGTGTTTAAACGCTTTTAATTCGGAAAGAAAATACCTTCTGTTTTGCTCTTTCAAATGATCAATGATACATCTTGCGGTATATGATTTAAACTTTCTCATTTTATCGGCAGGGTGTTCAGATTCAAAGATCATGTGGATGTGATTGTGCATGACCACATACGCATATACAACTACCTTATCCTTTTCTTGAAGATATTTTATGGATTCAATTATGATCTTGCTGATTTCCTGATAAGCAAATAGCGAGATCCCTTTTACCGTGCTGCAGGTGATGAAATAGGGGTAGCTCTGATCAATAAACTTGTATCTTGATTTGCCCATAACTTTTTTAATTGGTTAGAGCAACCTCAAGAGGATTCCTTACAAACTTTTTTGAGGCGGAGCCTCCTCAGGGCGTTGAGCAGCAGAGCTACTCAACAGAAATAGCTGCTCTACAAAATAAAACACCATTTGAAACTAATCTACTACCTTTAATTTGTATTTAACTACTATTTCCTGTTCAGTATCAGGATCTTTCTTGCTCACATGAAAATAATCGCCTTTTATTGCTATCAATGGCTCAAACATCAGCCATTCCAATGACAGGTCCTCGGGCATTTGAACCTTAGCAACTAAATCTCCTTGCTGTGTTATAACCCACCATTCTAGAATTTGCTCCCCTAGATTAACCGCCTGCCCAAATTCGGTTTTTATCATCAAGCTTTATCGTAAATATTGAGGGCCAATATTCAGGCAAATCTGCATGTTGAAATAACGACAATCATACGAATCATCTTCATCGAATAAAGTGATCAGTTCTTCCCGTCTTAATAATCTTTTATTATGATTTGCATAATATAAAGCCCGCTCATAATACCCATTACTGCTGTAAACCTTAATGATAAAATCTTTTGTCCACACTGAGATGATCTCTTATCTCCGGACTTACCCCTCAGTCTTGTTGTTACCCAAGAAATGGAGCAGGTTGAACCTCTTTTCGAAAGAATGTTTACCATCGACTGGTGGCCATTAAATCTTCAGTGATCCCGCGTTTGGAATAGCTGGTCGCTGATAATCTTTCCCTCGATAGTTCGTGTGATAATATTTATCGCGCCCGGTATTCAGCCAAGTTATAGGTTTCAAGTCCTATGCGTGTGTCCTTGGGGTGTGCCAATTGTGACCGGCGAGTGTGGTACTGTCAGTACGTGGGATGGTATACATCGGTATCCACCCTTCTATTTCTTCATGCTCTCCTCCGTTTCGAGGATATCGCCTGACGGTCAGTGGATTTCGAAATCAGCTCAGCGTTTCCAGGTTAAACTCATTTATTCGAAACTGCCAGCGGTCAAAAACAGATAACCTGTTTCCCGTAATATTCATATGACTGAAGCCCTGAAACTCTCCCGGGCCAACTCCTTCTCGGCCCAGGCTGGTTATATAATCTCCTTTTTTGTCAAACAGGTGGATCTTTTTTTGCAAAAAATCCCCTAGATATATTCTGTCTGCATTGTCAATTTCAATTTGTGAAAGTGTTCCAAATACTACTTCATTATTTTTATTGTCAATTATTGTTTCCGAAAGTAAGTTTGCTGGTTTTTGTAAAACCTTCATTCGAAATTGGGACAGCGTTTTGGAGTACTTCCAGCTTCAAAGAGAGATCACCTTCAGTTGATGAAGAAGTGCAGGAACTCACAATTAGTAGTAGTCATACAAGTCTATATCTCATAATAATACAGTGTGTATAAAATAACTCCGCTAGCTATATCATCAATCTCAGTAATTCCCCATTTTGGCAGATCCTGAATGAATAGATGGCTAGCACCGCCATGCTTGTTTAGCCTGACTAGCATTCCAAGTAGCAATTCCTCATCATCCACATAACTCACAAAAGTTTTTTTAGCTCTGTAACCTGTACATCCTAAATAATTTTTATCTGCAGGATCTGAAGTAGACAAACACTGTGAATCAAATAAATATCCCGAATACAGTACCCTTACTTATTAAACCATAGAAATTAATGTGAATTTGATCAAGACGAGATAAAATTGTATCTGAAAACTACAAACTTAGTAGTAATCAGCTTAAAAGAATCCCTTACAAACTTTTTTGAGGCGGAGCCTCTTAACTGCGTTGAGCAGCAGAGCTACTCAACGAGCACAGAGGCCAGAATTCTCCCTTTGAAGGGAGACCGGTTGAGAGCTTTAGCTCGAAACCAGAGGGATGTGCGTGAGTTTAATTGAGGAAAAATACCATACTTAACCTCCTTAAGTGTATCAATTTTAAACCTGTAAAAACTCCGTACTTTTGGTTATGCTTAAGGAGACCTCAACCAACCCGCTTTTTACTTTGATCATTAGCAGCAACAGCGCCAATCAGATCGTCCCTATAAAACGAATAGCCGCCATCGACATTGGCACCAACTCCTTCCATGCCATCATCGTCGATGTTTTTTCGGATGGCAGTTTCCGTACGCTGGACAAACTCAAGGAAATGGTTGAAATGGCCAAAGGTGGAATGGGAAAACGACTTTCGGAGGGTGCTTTCAAGCGCGGACTTTCAGCCCTGAAAAATATCAAACGCCTGGCAGACAGTTATGAATGTGAGGAGATACTGGCCTATGCCACCAGCGCCATCCGGGAAGCTGAAAACGGGGGCGAGTTCATCCAAAAAAGTATTGATGATGTTGGTATAAAAATGCTGGCGATTCCAGGCCGCGTGGAAGCGGAACTCATAGGACTGGCCGTTAGGCACGGTATGAAGCTTACCGAAAAACCTGCCCTGATGGCGGATGTAGGTGGTGGCAGTGTCGAGTTCATCATCGGTAATGACAGTGACTTCTTTTACCTGGCCAGTAAAAAGATCGGTGTTTCACGCATGACGGAGGTTTTTAAGCCTTCAGATCCTATTACAGATGATGACATTCAAAAGCTTCAAACTCATTATGAAGAAGAACTCCGGGATGTGGCTCAGGCTTTTGCACAGCACAGAACGGATACTATCATCGGTTCATCAGGCACCATGGAAAACATCGCCCAGATGATTGCCGCCAGAAAGAATAAGCCAACGGATGTGACCCTAAACGAACTCGAGTTTACAGCTGAGGAATTCAAGGATTTTTACGACTATTTCATCCAGTTGAGCCGAAAGGAACGCAAGAAAGTAACGGGACTTGAAACCAAGCGCGTTGGCTTCATCAACACCGGAGTGGTGCTGGTTGATTACCTGATCCGTAAATTCGGGATCCGAAAGATCCGCATCTCTTCTCAGGCACTACGTGAAGGCATCGTAATCCGCTATCTGAAAAAAGAAATGATCGGCCTACCCTGGACCGGTGAGATGTCTGACCCCCGCCGACGGAGTGTCTTCGAGTTGCTTCGTAAAACGGACTGGCATGAAAACCACTCGCGCCATGTGGCCAATATGGCCTTAACAATCTTTGATGCCCTTGAGGATGAGATAGGCCTGTTAGAATCAGACCGGGAATTACTGGAATATGCAGCGTATTTGCATGATATCGGCTATTACATTTCTCATTCCAAACATCATAAACACGCCCTGTATATTATCCGGCATGCAGATCTGAAGGGTTTTAAAGAGGAGGAGATCGAGATCATGGCCAATGTTGCACGTTATCACAGGCGTTCTACCCCAAAAAAACGACATGGTGAATACTGGAAACTGAAACCTGCTGTTCGAAAACGAATCAAGAAACTATCAGGTATTTTGCGGGTCGCTGATGGCCTGGACCGAAGTCACTATCAGAACGTGAAGGACCTGCAGGTTTATTCAGGAGACAAAGGAGATCAAAATAAATATCAGAACGGAAGGTGAGCCTTACCTTGAGATCTGGGGAGCTGAACGGAAATCCAGCTTATTTAAGGAGATTACCGGCAAAAAACTGAAGATAGAGAGGGTAATTGAGGCGGGTTTGGGGTAATGGATCTTTCGTGGTCAATTAATGGGTTTTCGAGTCCTTGGTGACCTTTTACCCACCCCTCAATCCCCGCCCGAGCGGGGAAGCTCTTTGGTTTATTCTGACTTCATACAGAAAGTTATTCCAATGGCTAGACTTGTGATAACGATATGGAATCTAACTAAAGCGTCTTCCTCTCTCGGGAGAGGAAACAAAGGTGAGGGTGGTGGTTGCCAAGGATTGAAAGGTGTATTCAACCTCCGCTGATCATTGACGAAAGTGGATTTTGGCACGTACTTAATGGATTCAATAGGTTTTACTAGAATCCTTGGCAACCTTCAACCCACCCTCAATGCCCCGCCAGCGGGGAGGCGCCTTGAATATTACTATCTAAAATGAAAGACTATAGCCACTAGCATTTACTCTTAAACTTACTTGACCTTATCAACTATTTTCCCATTTTTTATAAAAAAACAGGGGTTACAATGGCAAAAAAACTTCCAATTCTCCGTCAGAGGTGGTGGAGAGCCCGATGGCTTGCGTAAGCGTTTCAACACCGGGGGAAATTGAGGTTATGGAAAGAGATCAAACACAGACAAATTTTAGGGTTCTAAGCTTAGAAGAGGCAGCACCCCATCCATCGTTTCATTGTAGATTTCTATTGTCGTGAACTTAAACTCGCTATTGAGATCGATGGCAGATCCCATGACTTTAAAATTGAAGCGGATAAAGAGAGACAGTATTTAATTGAGCAACTTGGCGTGAGCTTTTTGAGGTTCAGTGAATCTGATGCTAAGCGGAATACTGAGGCGGTGGTTCTTGGGATTGAGAGGTGGATTTTGAGCGACATGATTGAGTTGGGCGGTTGTTTGTCGGGCTTTCATAATCCTTGGTGACCTTTTACCCGCCCTCAATCCCCGCCCGAGCGGGGAAGCTCTTTGGTTTATTATGAGCTTGAGTAAGAAAATTTTTCCAATGGCCAGAAATCCGATAACGATATGGAATCTAACCAAAGCGTCTTCCTCTCCCGGGAGAGGAAACAAAGGTGAGGGTGGTGGTCACCATAGCTCAGTAATTCTACACTACCCCCCAAACAAAAACGCTCCAACGCGGAGCGTGCGGAGCGAGATTAGCGAATGCGTTCCCTACTATCTTTTAGGGAGGCAGAGCCTCCTATGGTCGTTGAGCAGCGGAGCTACTCAACGAGATCAGACGCTCTGCGTCGGAGCACTTTCTTTTCACCTTACATTAGTCACCAAAAGAACCGGCAGGTCCGGGAAATACTACCGGGCTTTCAAATCCGTCTTTGGAGACGCTGGCAACGCCGAAGTAGTAGTTATCAATAACCACATTCTTAAGGGTATGTTCAGTCACATCAGCAGGTACAAATACGCTTTTCTCCCATTGATTGGAGTCTGTCAGTCGCCAGTAGATCTTATAACCCGCAAGCTGAGGATTCTCATCGGGATCAAGCGCCTTCCAGCTAAGAGTGGCGCTCGGCCGTACAGCTCCGGAAATTTCTACATTCGCTGGTGGACTCGGAGCCCACGACATTCCTGCCATAACCACAGCGTTCAAACCGGTCAGTTTTGCGGCATAATCAAATTCAACTTCACTGAGAACATCACCATACTCAACACCATCTTCGGTTCTGAGATCCTGATGTTGACGTACATAATCTTCGTTCGTTTCCATAATACGCACGCCCGGGAATCCGGCATCGTTGAATGGACGATGGTGCCCTCCGCGACCAAAACGATCTAAACGGTAGATCATCATCACATCAAGATTAGTGATGTAAAGATCGGCCATTTTGTCGACATAACGCGCCAGGTTTCTGGATGGCGAGTCTACTTCTCCACCGGTAAAGCGGCGAATACGTGCTTCACGTTCAGTCTCTACCGCCCGGGTTCCTTCAGAAAATACACGGGCCGAAGTGTTATCGATCACTCCATTGATACCCTGAATATTTCCAATCATATCATTATTCAAAACACCTTTGATATCCCAGCCCTGCTCTTTGGCATATTCAGCCAGGATCTGTCCACCAAATAATCCCTGCTCTTCACCTGAAAGCTGAGCGTACATGATAGACCCTTCAAATTCATACTGACTCAACACACGAGCCGCTTCCAGCACACCGGCAACACCGGACGCGTTGTCGTTTGCGCCGGGAGAAACAGATTCACCGTCCATCACATCACTGACGCGGGAATCGATATCACCACTCATCATTACAAAACGATTTGGGTCAGCTGTTCCCCTTTGGATGGCGATCACATTCACGATCTCAACCGGTTCAGGAATTCGGTTCTCGCCACCTACGTAGTCACGCACATAAAAGACTTCCAGGCAACCGCCACAAGCTTCTGAGATTCGCTCAAATTCGGCTTTAAGCCAGCGGCGTGCAGCGCCGATGCCTTCCGTTTCAGACGTTGTATCTGACAACGTATGACGTGTTTCAAAACCAACAAGTTTGGTAATATCAGCTTCAATTCGTTCTGCTGACGGAGCCGCACCGATCTCGCGCAAAACTTCTGTCTGCAGGGTTTGAGCCATGACTCCCCCCATCGCAAACAGAACTGTTGCAAGACTTAAAATAGTAGCTTTAAATACTTTCATAGGATCAATCATTATTAGAGTTGTTGTGTAAATTTCTTTCTTGTTTTAGATATTCCTGAAGATTTTCCTGAAACTGAACCTGAGCTTTCAATCCGGCTCTGTGACCTAACAGTGCTCCTAACCCACAAGCCACGATAATCACAAACATGAAGGTTAGTTTGTTATCTCCAAGACCTGCATCATAGATCTGAACCCAAACCAAAGGTGGGATAGCGATAAGTAAACCAAAAATATATGGAACCGGACTCACACCCTGAAGTCTTCGCATGAAACGGCGACCGGTAACGAACACAATGTTCAGGTAAACCAGACCAAAGCCAAGCAGGAACAAGGTTCCTACATAGGATGGGTCCGTTATTTTGACTAAAAATTCAGAAGAAAACAGTGTAAAGGCAGCTGATGTTATAAAAACACCAGATACATAAAATGCGAACCGTGGGATGTTATCCAAAACTATAGTGTGATTAAGGTTTAAGAATTAAGGTTCTCACGTTCAGATGTGAACGTAAAAATACAACAATATCCGCATGTGGAATGGTTAAAAGGTGCAATAGTATGCTTTAATTTCTGCACTTATAGGTTAATCAGATAACCAGTTCTGCGGATTTACGAACTGATTACCATCTCTGACCGCAAAGAAAAGCACTTCACCCAGTTCAGATTCTGCGGTACCGGAATTCCCGATCTGATCTCCGCGGTCAAGAACGGTGCCAACCTGTACATTGATACTTGAAAGATTTCCGTAAGCCGTGTAATAGGACCCATGCTTTACAAATACTACGTCCCCATATCCACGAAGTGGTAAGATCTCAAATACGTAACCCGGTGAAACAGCTGAAACAGGGGCAGCGGTTTCAGTTACAATATCAAGGCCCGGATGTTCTGTACTCGTGCCATATAATGGATTCCGTACCCTGCCAAATTTCTTAGCCACCGTTTTACTGTTCACGGGCCATGGCAGTAACCCTTTTGATTGCACAAATTCATTTTCATAGGTAAGCAGTATATCATCACTTACAAAGTTATCACGAAACACCGAGTTCGAATATTTTTCAACCTCAGCAGCCCGACGGTCAGCATCTGCAATATTCCGAGCCTGCTCTAGTCTGCGCAATCGTTCATTTTCCTGACGTCGTAATTCTTCTTCCGCACCGATCAGGTTGGTAAAGGTATTCTCTAAATTCTCTTTCTGTTCACGGGTCTTTCTGAGCTCTGCCAGCCAGCTGCTGCGTTCCTGTTTTATCTCTTCAACCGTTTGCTCCTGCTGCCGGCGTTGAACCCCCAGTTCTTCTTTTTCCTGCCTGATCTCCTCTATCACCTGACTGTTCCGCTCGTAACTGTCCTGAAGATCTGCCTTCACCTGATCCAGTTCTTCTTTGGTTTCACGGATCACTTTGGCCTGCTTGGTCTTTTGCTCATCAAATCTGCGTAGGTAATTGGAGCGCACCACCATTTGATTGATCGATTCTGAAGTCAACAGAAGTTCCAGGTTTCCGGCTCTTCCTTTTTTATAGGCATACATAATGATCTTACGGTAATTGTCCATGAGCTGTTCAAGCTCTGCCTCCCGAATCTCCAGCTCGTTTTCAGTTAGCTCTATCTCCGCCTCAATTTGTAACTGCTCGTTCTGAAGGTTTTGGATCTTGTCATCCTGAAGGGCAATGAGGTTATTAAGTGATTGAAACTGTTCGTAGGATCGATCGAATTTCTCTTCAGCCTGATCAACGCGGTCCTGATAGTTCTTGATCCGCGCTTCCAGAACATTGATCTCAGCTCTTGTGTTTTCCTGACGCTTTAATAGCTCTTCCCGCCTTTCCTGATAGGTTTGTGCAAACAAGTTACCGGCTGAAACCAAGAGAATGAGGAAACAACAGATATATTTAATAGTACCTTTCGATCTCATAGTCTTTGGATCTTTATGTTATCCGGGATATCAATTTCTAAGTTGATCCGGTCGGGATTTGTTTCCAGTGAACGCACTAAAAACACGACTCTGGAGCGTTCATCTGCACTGAATATCGTAATTTTTCTTGGTAATATGAACCCGTTCAGCTCGCCATAACTTTCATAGAAGATCCGGGAGTATGGGGAATTTTGCTGAATGGTTTGTTCTACATTTTGAACCTGACCATTATCGCCGTCAATTACCACACGTAATCCATTATTCATTAACAGTCTGTAGGAGGTTTCGTTTTCCTGTAATGCATCTACATTTTCGGCATCCACTTTAAAGTTGATCAGGTCCAGCATATTGATGGATGTCAGCTCATTCAGGCTGGTCATCCTTCCATCATAAATAGATATCTTTTGGGCTTCTTTGTCGAGCCTGTTGTAGATAAGAATGGAATCCTGCTCAACCAGCATTTGTCCGCCTTCAATGCCGATCCTGTTTTGGATGGTGAGAAGGCTTCGGGTTTCATTGGTGGCAAAATCGATCGTTACCCTGTCGCTGTTTCCCGGTTCACTTACAATAGCACGACCCTTACCGGACATTGTTTCAAGTTTCCCCGAATAATTAGGGATCATAGAAACAACCTCATCAATGGAATCCTTACTTGGCCGGAAGTCGACCTCCGTGGTCAATTCTGATGTACTGCTGCAGGCACTGAACAGAAATATCGATGCCAGTCCTATTAATAAAAAATGGTTCTGTTGTAATCGGAATCTCAAATCTATCCGTTGATTTTATCTTTTAAATGAATTCGTTCAGGGTCGTTTTCTAACGCCTGTTCCCACCACTTTCTTGCCTCATCCATATTGCCGAGCTTTTCATAGACATCGCCAAGATGTTCGTAAACCTCAGCACTTGCTCCTCCCGTATCAATGGATGCTTTGATATAGCGCCGGGCCCTTTCATAATCTTCCAGTTTGAAGTACACCCAACCCACTGTATCGAGATAGGCCGCATTATCGGGGCCAACCTCAACCGCTTTTAATGCAAGTTCTTTGGCCCGTTCCAGATTCTCTTCCCTAACCGATAAATTATAGGCGTAGTTGTTCATGGCGTTATCGTTCTCGGCATCGTACCTAAGGGCAAGTTCATAGGCCTCATCTGACTGCTCATGTTTCCCAAGATTTCCCCTGACATCACCAAGGGCACCGTATATGATAGATTTAAAAGGCCTGCGTGCAGGTGCTCGAGTTGCGTTCTCGAGCCATTCCTCAGCTACCTCATTCTGATCGGAAAGCATATAGGCACTTCCCACAAAGAACTGAATAAAGGCATCTTCCGGAACCGATTCATGCGCCTGCTTCCCGACTTCAATGACCTTATCATATTCCTGCTGACCCAACAACAACTGCAATCGCTGTCTCCAGGCTATCTCATCCTCAGGCAAAAGTTCATTGGCTTTTGTAAGCAGCTCCAGTGCTCGCTCGGGTTGTTCCATTTGGGCATAGAATTCGCCCGATAAGCTAAAGGCAGGGCCATAATCCTGATCTGTTCCTGTAAAAGCATCCAATACCCCTTCGGTTTCAATACGCAGCTGAACATTCTGGGGATTTTGCTGTGCCCTTGAATACAAAAAGCGAGCGATATTCATTTTCTGTTCAGGTTGGATCAGAGGATCAGATACAAAATTTGAAAGCAGGGTTCCGGCACTGTCCCATTTTTGTTCGTCCAGATACAGGCTTGCCAGGTTTATCAGTGATTGTGGGTCGCGGGCATTTCGCTCCAAAGCGTTACTCAGAATTTCTTTGGCCTCATTTCCACTTCTATAATTGGCATAGTACTGTCCAAGCAAATTCAGCATTTCAAGATTATCAGGATCGAGTTCGCGGATCTCCTCAAGCTGAGCAATGGCAGAGTCAGGAGCAGCCAAAGCTTCATAGTTTCGGAATTTCATCAACAACACAGAGATATCTCCGCCTCTGAGTTTCAGAATATCGTCTAGGATCTGATTGGAGCGAACGAACTCTCCATAATCTTTATAGGTATCTGCCAGCATGAACAGGGCATCGAAATCTTCGGGATACATATCCAGCAGCGTATTCAGCTCCCTGAGGGTCGCATCATTTTGACCGGCACTGCGATAGATCTGAGCCAGTTTCAGCCGATACCATTTATTTTGAGGCTCCCCATCAACAGCCAGTTTTCCATAGAGAGCGGCATTCGGGAGATTGTCTTTACTGTAATACACATCCGCCAGGGCAAAATCCACTCCGGTTGATCCACTCAGGTATTCTTTAGCTTCCAGTAAAAGCTGTTCGGCTTTTTCGTATTCTTCGTTCTCAAAAGCCTCCAACCCCTGTATAAACATTGATTTTCCGGCGATCTCATCTTCCGTCTGTATCTGAGCCATAGCCGGGCCACCTGCTGTTAACAGGACTCCAATAAAAAGTGAACCAATCAAATATTTCATAGCAGTCATATCAACGTATAGTATAACAGGAAAGTGCGATTTTTGCTCATAATTTGAAGGATTCCAAAGAAATGATTATTTGTACGGATCAATACAGAATCGATTACACAGCTGATGAATCAGGAACTCTACTTCGTTGCCCTCATTCCACCAAATCCTCTCAGGGAACAGATACAGCAATTAAAGCTGGAGGTGGCTGAGGAATTTCAAAGTTCACACTCACTCAATGCGCCGCCTCACATTACACTGATCAGTCCCTTTCGTGTGAGTGAAGAACATGTATCCAGGCTTCATTCGATCCTAGAAGTGTATGCACAGGGCAACAAGCCATTTCAGGTACACCTAAAAGGTTTTGCCACCTTTCCTCCAAAAGTGATCTTTATTGACGTAAAAATTTCCGAAGCCCTTAAACAATTTCAGCAAAAGATTGAGAATATGATCCGCGCTGAAGAAGATTTTGGTTATAACTATCAGGAACGCGCTTTTCATCCACATGTCACGCTTGCCTTTAAGGACCTCTCAAAAGAAAACTTCTATAACGCCTGGGATGAATTCAAAGAGCGGGACATTGAAGAAACTTTTTTAACCGATCATATATACTTGTTAAAACACAACGGTGAGGTTTGGGAAGTATCAGATACTTATCCACTTAATAAATCCTGATAGAACCCTTCTTTCTTTAAGCTAAACAGGAATGGCCTTATGTACTTTAACGTTTAAAAGGGATACAAGAATTTAACTTTTTTATGATCCTAATATGACAACCTCACTTAAATTATTTAAAGAAATAGACCTGGGCCCAATATCATTACAAAATCGTGTGGTCATGGCTCCTATGACCCGCAGCAGGGCTACTAAAGATCATATTCCCACGGATATCATGGCCACCTATTATGAGCAGCGCTCGAATGCCGGACTCATCATTACAGAAGGTGTTGCCCCGTCTCCCAATGGTGTCGGATACCCAAGAATTCCGGGAATTTATAATGATGAGCAACGTGATGCATGGAAACCGGTTACTGAAAAAGTGCATAAAAACGGTGGTAAGATATTTATGCAACTGATGCATACCGGGCGTATCTCTCATAAACTGAATATGCCTGATGATGCAAAGATTCTGGCACCAAGTGCCGTCCGGTTCGAGGACGATAAAATGTATACCGATCAGGAAGGGCCTCAAGATTATCCGGTTCCTAAGAGTTTGACCGAAGACGAGATACAGTCTGCCATTCAGGAGCATGTGGATGCATCCAAACGCGCTATAGAAGCAGGTTTTGATGGGGTTGAAATACATGGTGCCAATGGCTACCTGATCGAGCAGTTCTTAGCACCAAATACCAATAATAGAGACGACAACTACGGCGGATCCATTGAAAACCGAAACCGTTTTGCCATTGAAGTATCAAAAGCTGTAGCCGATGCCATAGGTAAAGAAAAAACCGGGATCAGACTTTCCCCTTATGGTGTGTTTAGTGGTATCAAACCTCACGATAAGATCGACGAACAATACACCGAACTTACCAAAGCCCTTAACGATCTGGGATTACTATATATTCATATCGTAGATCACTCATCTATGGGTACGCCTGAGGTACCGGCTTCCATCAAAGCAACCATTAAAGATCTTTTCAAGGATGGTGTGATCATTCTTTCCGGAGGCTACACCAATGCCAAAGAAGCTAACAATGATCTTGAAAACGATAAGGGAGACCTGATCGCATTTGGCAGACAATTCATTTCAAATCCGGATCTTGTTCACCGGCTTAAAAATGATATCGACCTAGCTGAACCGGATCAAGACACCTTCTATACCCCGGGTACTGAAGGTTATATTGATTATCCGAAAGCGGATGAGGAATAGGTTTTAGATAGCGTATTATATTAGCCTAATGGCCTAAATTCGATTGAAATATAACACAGACCCTGCCGGTGGCCTATAAAAAGCGGATTAAAATTCGGTTATCGAAATATCTGACATCTACAAGATTGGTGATTAAATAATCAAACCCAGGTTAAGAAGTCGGCTCGAAATATCCTTCAATATTCTCACGCAGTTTAATGGCCAGTTCCTTGCGATCCGATGACTGTTCAGTTCTCTTACCAAATTTGATCTTACAATAGATCTTATGGGTTTGGGAAAGTTTGATCAGATGCTCCATGAAACCGTGGCGGGCACCATAGAAGCAGACACTGTCGCGCGCCGGTTCGTCATTTTCGGCGGTCGCATAAGAGATTGAGGCGGTGTGGACCGGAACCTCTTCCTCAGCCGGAAATTGTAACAGGGAAGCGTGGAATGGTAAAATACCCTCACCGCCTGAAGAGGTGGCCTCCGGGAAAAAGATCAATCCCTGATACTCGTTCATGGATCTCGATAATTCCTCATTCACCCGTTTTACATCCGTCTTTCGCTTTCGGTCCACAAATATCACCCCGACTGCATGTACCATATAACCTATAAGCGGCCAGTTTCGCACAGACTTTTTGGCCACAAAAGTACACCGAAGACTCAGGTAAAGTGGGACGATATCCAGATAACTCAGATGATTGGAAACGAGGAAAAACGGGGCCTTCGGCGGTTCACCATCAATCTCAACCTCCACATTTAATATAAAGGCTGAGCCTACAGCCCAGGTTCGCATGAAGAGATTTCTCCATGGCTCGTATCTTTGGCCGAAAACCTTAGGAACAAGCAACCCTACCCAGTAAATACCAAATGTGATGAGGTTAAAGACCAACAGAATGAAAAGCTTGAAATATCCGCGGATCCTGTTCATAATCATTCCAACTGTATGTTATCCGAAAAACATTTTTCGGGTTCGGTCAGATATATTTTCGATATCAAGGAAAACCATCACATAAAACAACTCCAGGTCCTCTTTGTAAGCCGGCTTACTGATGATCTCACAGCCCACACCCAGATAATTCTGAAGAAGTCCCGGCATCTCAAAGTCCTTTTTGCGTTCTATGTCAAAATCTGCTTCCTCCAATCTATAAGACTCTGTACCACTCACCTGATATTTCGCATGAATGAAACCACGGGCTTTCAACTCTTTGTAAATAGCGATTCCTTCCTCAGCCGATTCAGCCGGAATGCCCAAACTGCCTAACAAATACCGCTGATCCAAAGCTTGCAGGTATCCGGCAAATCCTTTCCAGAGCAGGAACAAAACTCGTCCGCTGCGGTGTTCTTCCTCAATGCAGGCCCGGCCGACCTCAAAACTTTTTGTCAAAACCTCTTCAGGTAACTCCTTCAGGTTGAACAGACTTTCAGAATAGAAACCCTCTCCGGCTGCCGCCTGTGCATAGGTCTGTAGACGGTACGTGCCAACCACATTACCTGTTTGATTCTCCTTCACAATGAGATGATGACACTGTTCATCGTATTTATCCTCATCGATCGTCTTAGATGATTCAAATTCTCTTTCAAGCTCCTTATAAAAAACTTCGTATCTCAGTTTTAGAGCTTGTTCAATTTCTGAATCTGTAGATGCAATAGTCACCGTATACCGATGATTTGAAATATCAGGAAGGATCTTCTCTTTAGCTTTCAACTTTGTGCTTTAATTTTGTTTATCAGTTTTTCAATACTTAGCCAACAACTCTGCGGATTTAAAACATTCCACTGTACACGGATCGATAGGAAGCGAATGATTTGCTCAAACACAATGTATTACTGCATAGCCCTGTAAATCCAACTCCGAAAATATCACTAAATCCCGACTTCAATTCAATAAATATCTACGGGTTGGATTTGTGGTCGATACCCGTAATTATCAGTACCTTTAGCCTCTTAAATTTTCACGAGAATCTTTAACTTCCGAATTGACTGACTTTGTCTTCCAATACAGAATCTGAATCAAAACCTTTGCTGCGCGATGTAAATATTTACATCATATTCGGGATCACCCTGACCGCAGTGATGGGTGTTTCATCCATTGCGCCGGCTTTTCCCACCATTGCAGATTCTCTTGATGTTTCAACAGAGCGCATCGGGCTTCTGATCACCTTTTTTACCATCCCGGGTATCATCATCACGCCGATACTTGGTCTGCTGGCTGACCGTTTTGGACGGAAGGTCGTTTTGATTCCTTCCCTCTTTCTTTTTGGTGTAGCCGGAACCGCCTGTGCGTATGCAACCTCCTTCGATCAGATGCTTTTATTCAGGGCGTTACAGGGAATGGGCAGTGCCTCATTAGGAGCGTTGAACCTGACCCTGATCGGTGATCTGTATTCCGGAAATCAAAGAGCAACAGCCATGGGATATAATGGAAGTGTTCTCAGTATCGGTACCGCATTCTATCCCGCTGTGGGTGGAGCACTTGCGATCCTGGGCTGGTACTACCCGTTTTATCTAAGCCTGCTGGCCATTCCCGTCGGCATTTTTGTGCTTCTTAAACTCGAGAAGACCGGTTCTTCGAGTGGGCTTAATGTTTCTGAGATCTTTTCGAACGTCGCTTCCTCCCTGGTTTCCAAAAAAGTGATTCCCCTTTTCGTTGGCATCTTCCTGACCTTTGTCATGCTTTATGGAGGATACATTACCTTTTTCACGATCCTTTTGGACGAGCGATTCGATCAGAATTCCTTCTGGATAGGGATCATCCTTTCCGGCTCATCATTTATGACCGCTTATGCATCCTCCCAACTGGGTAAGCTTACCGAGCGATTTTCTGAGGTCAACCTGATCCGAACAGCGGCTGTGTTGTATCTCGCCATATTCCTGATCATCCCTCAGGTCACGAACATCTGGTGGTTCATGATCCCGGTTGTCATCTTTGGGGCGGCTCAGGGCATCAATATTCCCAGTATCCTGAACCTCCTTACCGGGTATGCTGACAAGGAATATCGCGCAGCCTTTCTCTCGGTCAACTGGGTGGTGATGCGTACCGGTCAGGCTCTTGGACCGTATCTTCTAGGCTTGGTTTATGCCGGGAATCAGCCTCAACGCTACCTTTTATGCAGCGGCCATTGCAGCCGGTCTGTTCGTGATCTCCTCCTTCTTTTTCATGAAAAGGGACTGGTACTCTGCAGTGGATGTTAAAACGATCGAAGATCTGTAAAGTAGAGGCCATCGTTCAATTTTATGCATCACCTTGATAGGGTGAACCAACCTTTCACTTCGAACTCATTCTTCCAGCCAATTGTTTTTGAGAGAAATAAACAGTCAATATTTTAAAACAAAAATACAATGAGTGAACAAATGAAAGCCGCTTTTATTGAAGAATACGGTGACCTGAATAACATCAAAACAGGCCAATTGGATAAACCTGAAGCCGGTGAAGGAGAAGTACTGATCCGTATAAAAGCAGCAGGTGTCAACCCTGTAGATGCCGCAGTTGTCAAAGGTATGCTTAAAGATGCCATTCCCGGTGAATTCCCACTCATTCCGGGCTGGGATGTAGCGGGTGTTGTTGAAGAAACCGGCCACTCGGTCAGCCGTTTTAGTTCCGGTGATGAAGTTTATGCCTATGCAAGACGTCCCAAAATTCAACACGGAACGTTCGCAGAATATGTGAGCTTACCGGAATCTTACCTTGCTGAACGGCCAACCAATATTTCTATGGAAGAAGCCGGCGGGATCCCATTAGTGGGATTAACAGCCTATCAATCCATTTTTGATTTTGGAGAACTCAAAAAGGGGCAAACCTTGTTAATATTAGGCGCTTCAGGTGGGGTAGGCACATTAGCTATTCAATTAGCGAAATCTGTTGGAGCAAATGTAATCGGAGTGGCAAGTGAAGCCAATCATGATTACATGAAAGAACTCGGGGCTGATATCACGATCGATTACAAAAATAATCATGTGGGTAAGGCAGTTAAAAAAGCCCAACCTAAAGGGGTTGATCTTATTTTTCATTGTTCACGCGGGGATTCTTTCACACAAGTTATGGAAACTGATGTATTGAAAGACGGTGGGAAAGTTGCCTCTATAACCAAGAGTAAACCCGATATCAGCGATCATATTGAATTTAAATATGTATTTGTAGAACCGAATGCAGAACAGCTCGAGCATATTGCCGCGCTTGCCGATAACGGTAAGATAAAAGTACCGGTATCCAACACCTATTCACTGGAGGAAGCCGGACAAGCCCTGCAGGAAATTGAAAAACTGCACACCAGAGGGAAACTGATCATTACTCCCTGATTTTATGAATGGTAAAACATTATAGCCGGACCATGAGGTTCGGCTTTTTTCATATCAGGGCGCTGGAGGCACCCCGTAAGCTATCGTTTTTTTCGAACTCCAAACTGATCTTTGAACCGTTGTTATCGAATTCAATTTGAAGTGTTCCATGCAACTGATCAGACAGTGTTTTAATGAGAGTCATACCGAGAGTGGTCGGGTTTTCAAGGTCAATATCTTTTGGAAATCCCACTCCATTATCTTGTACGACAAGGGAGATCAGCCCATTCACTTTACTAAGGGTTACTGTGATCTGCCCCTTATCTAAATCTTTAAAAGCATGCTTGTAGGTATTCATTATCACTTCGTTCAAGATCAGCGTGAAGGGCACAGCCTGGTTGATATTAACTTCTAATTCATCCAGATCCAGCTTAGTATTTATATCTTTTCCATTGTCAATGGAATCTGATATATGCTTAACCAGGTTTTCTGCTTGCTCATCCAAATGCACGTACGTGAAGTCGTGATGCTGATATAACTGTTCATGTATAAGTGCAATCGACTTTATACGACTCTGATTATCGTTCAAATATTTGTACACAATTTCCTCATCGGCCTGATAGGCCTGTAGCTGCATCATTCCTGAAACCAGTGCCAGGTTATTTTTAACCCGATGATGAACCTCCTTCAGTAAAATCTCTTTCTCTATCAGAGATTCCTTAACCTTCTCCTCAGCCAGTTTCTTTTCAGTGATATCTACACCGGTTCCCAAAATAAATTTCTTCCCATCCTGACAAAAATATGAACCGGTCAAAAAGAAATAGGAGTGTTCACTACATTTGGTCTTTACCCTGGCCGATATACTTACAGAACCTTCCTCAAAAGCTTTTTTGATCGCATTGTCTATCCGTTCGTGATCTTCTTCAAAATAGAAATCATGGGGATGCATATCCTGAATCTCCTCCCAGGTATACCCCAAAACCTCAATAAAAAACTGATTAACCCGAATGTAATTCATATCCTCATCCAGTACATAAAATAAGCCGGGAAGGGAATCCAACGCCTTATCAATAAAGGATTGCTCGTTCAATAATTCTTTCTCAACTTCCTTACGATCTGTTATATCGACCCCGATTCCCACAAGTATCATTTCATTGTTAACGGTAGTTGTAATACCGGATAACAGATAATGGAATCTTTCGCATCCTTCTTTGGTCTTTAGGTATAACTCAACTTCATCTGAGGATTTTTGCAAGGTTATATCAAAACTCTCAACAGCAACCTGAAAATCTTCCTCAGATACGAAATTTGTGTAATGGTTATCCCCACCATATTTGTACTCAAATATTTCCCTGAAGCGATTATTTACACTTATGATCTGACCCTGTTTATCGATCACAAAAAAAATGCCCGGCAAACTATTTATGATATGATTGTTGAGAATTTCTTCCAGATCACTATTCAGATCTGAGATCTTTAAATGTTTCTCAAACTCAAACTTCTTACAAAAAATGGCCTCTACTGATTTTACCAACCTGACGTTCAACTCCTTTTTCTCGATCAGATCGGTAACCCCGGCTTTTACGAGTTTAACTGCCTCATCCAATTTAAAATCTTCTTTTATCAATATCAGAGGTACATAAGGATCAAATTCTTTTATCCTATCTATGACCTCATATCCAGATATTTCTAAATCGGATAAGTCGATGATAATAAGGTCGACTGAACTCTCTGCTAAATTAGCTTTAAAAGACTGTTCACTTTTTCCTCTCCTGATCTCATTTAATGGTATTTCTGTTCCACTTAGAATTTTAGAAACAGTCTTGTATACAGTCTCACTTTTAGTGATTGCTAATATATTCCGACTCATATAGGATTTTTTTCCGTGCTGATTACACCTTTCAACGAAAGATACACAGATATGTTTCCTCATCAAGATTCATTGAAATTCTTATAAGTAATTAAACACCAATAATTTAATGAGCATAATTAACCTCAATACCATCATTAAATAGACACTTACTGATCATTGCAATGCAAACTCAATAGTAAATTCTATCTGCCGGTTATAGGTTGGTTTATTGAATAGTGGATCGACAGGTGGTGCCGGCATCTCCGCTACCTGTTTGGTCTGGATGACCTCCTCAAGTTCGTACTCATTAAATGTAATGGTCTCTCTAACATTCTCGCTAAGATTCAGGATCTCACCTATCTCTACAGATTCATTCATGATCAGCTGCTGGGCTTTTTCCCTTGCCCGCTGTATCGCCTGTCGGTAAGCCACATCATACAACGAGTCTTCTTTCATGTTTTTGTACTTCGTTATTCTGAAAGTATTGACGCCCTTTTCTGTTAAGGCCCGTCTGAAGGTGTCGATCTTATCCAGGTCGTAAATATCGAATTGAATGGATGAGTTGTAATGATAGGATTCTCTGTCCCGGTAACTTCTGTTGCTTACTTCACCTGAATTAATTTCGAGATCATCGCCTTCATACCCCAGGTTATTCAACAAGGCCACAGCATCTGCAAGAGTTTCGTAGCCTTTCTTCTCTACCGAGGCAGCCTCGGAGCCTTCAAGTTGAAGGGATGCTATGACGGATACATATTCAACCGGTATTTCTACAGTTTGGTCTACGCCAAGTTTTATGGACCTGTTATCGTCTTGAGTACAAGAGATCATTAAGACAGGTAACAGAAAAAAGATAATTCTATTCATCATTGGATCAGCATTTAGTTCAAGGTTAAAACTAAAATGCAGGAATTGATCACGGATCAACATCGCATATCTGTGTTAATCCATAAAATAAAACAGTCTACCTGCAGCTAAACCCTTTACATATACAGGAACTTCAATATTCTCAGCCTTTCAGATCCACATACTCCTTTTCGAGGATACTGGCCGAATGGATCAATTTTCTTTTTTCTGATTCAGTCAGTTCTGTCCCAATGATAGATGCCACGCCATGTTGTGAAATCAAACACGGTGTTGCGAGGCAGACATCATCGATCCCATATTCTCCCTCCAGATGATAAGATACAGTAAGCACCCTCCTCTGATCTTTTAAAATAGCCTCCACGATTTGAACTAAAGCAAGTCCTACCCCAAAATTGGTGGCTCCTTTGTAATCGATCACGTGGTAAGCTGAGTCTCTCACTTCCTGTTCCATCTCTTGTTTTTTCTGTTGCCAGTCCTCAATTCCAAGCTGGTCGCTGTATTCATCGAGTTGCACACCTGAAATATTGGCCATCGACCAGGCTGCAAATTCACTGTCCCCATGTTCGCCCAATATGTAAGCGTGTATACTCCCCACATACACATCAAAAAATTCACTTAACAAGTACTTAAAGCGTGAACTGTCGAGTACCGTACCTGAACCGATCACCCGGTTTCGATCCCATCCGGAACGCTCCAAAGCGATCTTAGTGAGTATATCCACGGGATTTGTAACTACAACTATAACAGCCTCAGACTTCTGTGCTGTTATCTCATCAACAATACCTTCAATGATGGAGCTATTCTTCTTCAGAAGGTCGAGCCTTGTTTCCCCTTTCTTTTGAGCCGCCCCTGCTGTTATCACAATGACGTCTGCATCCCGGTAATCTTCCACTGAACCGACGTAGATCTCGCTGGTTGGATAAAATGGAAGACCGTGTGCCAGATCCAGAACCTGTCCCCTACATAGCTCTTCATTAATGTCGATGAGACAGATCTCATCAGCTGAACCGTTCTGTGCCATTGCATAGGCAAAAGTAGCACCTACTGCCCCGGCGCCGACAACCGCTACCTTTCTTGAACGCCAGGATGATATATTTTTCGATTGTTGAGTTTGTGACTCTAAAGTATTTCCCATAGTGAAGATGTTTAAATGAATGAGTGAGTGAGTAAATAAAACCTAAAGCCTACTCACTGCGTTTCGGTTCAAAAAAAGAGGTCCTAAAAACATACTGAACGGTTTATTTTGTAAAAGGCCTTCTGGGATTGTATAATCCAAATCAATTCATGCCAAACTAAAACCAAACTCTGATGATATAGCTTCTATTTGTAAAAGGCCTTCTGGGTATTGAGAGTCCAGAATCAATTCATGCCAAACTAAAACCAAACTTCATGATACGCCTCCACAAACTGATCGCCCCATTCCTACTTGCTTTACTTTTGATACCGGCTGGAAATTTAATGGCTCAGATCGACCGGGAAGCCGGGAATCTGATCTCCACTCGTTCTGAAGTGATCGCCCAGCGCGGCATGGTGGCTACCAGTCAGCCTTTGGCAACACAGGTGGGTTTGCAGATCCTCCGTAATGGTGGTAACGCTATAGATGCCGCCATTGGAGCCAATGCAGCTATGGGTCTCATGGAGCCGACCGGCAACGGGATCGGCGGTGACCTTTTTGCCATAATCTGGCATGCCGAAAGTGAGCAGCTTTATGCCCTCAATGCCAGTGGGCGATCTCCGCGCGGATTATCGTACGATGAATTGATGGAGATCCTCAAGGAAAAGGGAGAAGATGATATTCCGTCTTATGATCTGCTTTCAGTTTCAGTTCCCGGAGCAGTTGATGGATGGTTCGAAATGCATGAGCGATTTGGGTCCACTGATATGAGTGAAATTCTTTCTGAACCGATCTACTATGCTGAAAATGGGTTTCCGGTCAGTGAAGCAATATCTGCCTCATGGAGACGCAGTGTTCCGTTTTTGAAGGAACAACCCGGGGCTTTTGAGGAGACCTTCACCATCGACGGGCGTGGACCTGAGAAAGGTGAAGTATTCCAAAATCCTGATCTTGGCAATACCTTCCGACTATTGGCTGAACAAGGTCGCGATGCCTTTTATCGGGGCGAGATAGCCAGAAAGATAGATGCATGGATGAAAGAGAATAACGGCTATCTCCGCTACGAAGATTTTGACCAACACCACTCGGAGTGGATCGAACCGCAGACCGTGAACTATCGCGGCTATGATGTATACCAGGTAGGTGGAAACGTGCAGGGAACAGCCGTTCTGCAGATGCTTAATATTCTGGAAGGATATGATCTTTCCGAAACCGGATTTGGTACCGCCGAAACACTGCACCTGATGATAGAAGCCAAGAAACTGGCCTTTGAAGACCGCGCCAAACATTACGCCGATCCTGATTTTCATGAAGTGCCTTATGACAAGTTATTATCCAAAGAATATGCTGCCGAGCGACGTGAGCTGATCGGCGATCGTGCTCGCAGAGATCTGACTACCGGAGTGGAAGTCCTGGAAGATGGCGATACGATCTACCTCACCACCGCCGATGAGGAAGGTAACATGGTCTCACTCATCCAAAGTAACTTTCGGGGTATGGGTACCGGCTTTGTGGTTCCCGGAACGGGATTCAGTTTTCAGAACCGGGGAGAATTATTCTCTCTCGATCCGAAGCATCCAAACGTTTATGCCCCGGGCAAGCGACCATTTCATACCATCATCCCGGGCTTTGTGATGAAGGACGGAAAACCGATCATGGCATTTGGCAATATGGGCGGCGGATATCAGCCGATCGGTCATGTGAGTATTCTCACCAACGTGATCGACTTCGGGATGAATCTTCAGCAGGCGGGCGATGCCTTCCGATGGGAACACTCAGGATCCACCCAGCCTACTGATGACTTGTCGGATAAGCTTACCAATTCTGGACAGGTAAGCATTGAATCCGGTGTAGATTTTGAAGTGGTTCAGGCCCTCCGACAGATGGGACATAATGTTCAGATCGGCGACAGCTTCTTTGGCCGTTTCCAGGCCATCATGCGCGATCATGAGAAGGGCGTATATTTTGGCGCTTCGGAATCGAGGGTGGATGGGCAGGCTGCGGGGTATTGAGCATCTATTATTTATAGGCAGAGCCTCAGTGGGCTTCGAGCGGAGCACCGGAACGAGATTAGACTTCAAAAGCTCAATCTACTTAATCAGAGTGAGCTTTTTATATTTTGTAAAGCTACCTGCTTCAATCCGATAAATATAAATTCCGCTTGGCAAATTTGAAGCGTTAAATTTTACATTGTGGTTACCCGCCGGCATTGATTTATCTAATAACTTTGATACACGTTTTCCTAGCAAATTGAAAACATCCAGACGAACCATTTCTGCTTTTGGTAAAGAAAATGATATTGTTGTACTTGGATTGAATGGATTCGGGTAATTCTGAGATAGCGTATAGTTCTCTGGCAACGCTTGATTCTCGTTAATTGAGGTTGCTGTATTAGTATTAACAGCCATCTCATATTTCTGATCCCAATGGTCCGGTTGATCTCCAGGCCCGCTGACGGTTCCACTTTCGCTGAGCAGCACGCCTACCCGCAGGTAATATTTTCCGGGTGCTTTTGCCCGTGTTGACGTAGCAACAAAAGGCTCTCCTTTTTCTTCCTGCTGACCTTCTAATAGTACATCCGCAACATCTTCACTCGGCTCATCAAAAAGTTTTAAGCTCATTAAATGCAATCCCGATGGCTGAGGTACATTTATCTCGATAATTGCTTCCTCTTCCAGCTGGAAGGTATACCAATCTGCATCTCTTCACCGGATGGGAGATCATTATCCTGAAACCCTTCTATCATATAGGCTTCAATCGTCTCCCCGATATTTATTTGCTTTGCCACATCTACACTATTGTTTTTTTCCCAGCAGTCGATTCTGTCACTAAAATTTACTGACAAACTATATTCAACCGGGTAATCCTCTTCCGGCGCATTACTGAACTGGAGAATATCAAAATGATAGCTTTGACCGCCGGCCGCCTGAAATTCAACTGTTGCCGCGTTTTCTTCGATAGCAGTATGGGTAACAATAGAACCTCCGGTACAGTTACTGTCAATACACACCCTTAAGTCTGGTGTAATTTCAGCATTCCCAGCACTAAGGGTTGCTCTGATGATTCCTCCGCCACGCTGGCTGGCTGGCACATAAAAACTCGCTGACTGTTCATCCTCCTGTTGCATCCATACTCCGCCAAACCCTCTTGAGAGTGGCTGCGGGTCGTACATCTCGCATGAATTCCCCGCTATGGGAGGCGTGTCTTCAACATCTATTGTCAGCGTGCCTGCTGCTGTAAGAAATCCATCAGACACAGTGTATTCCATTGATTCCTGTCCGATGAATCCGTCAAATGGCTGATATGTGTATGCACCATTTTGCTCAATACTCAACGTTCCGTTTTCAGCTTCCTTAAATGACACTACCTCCAGATCATCGCCATCAGATAGCCAGAGCATGCGCGCCGCACGCCTTGTTTCAGCATCCACTGCTAATAACGTACTGAATTCAGTTGTGTAACTATCATTTTCAGTTACCGGAGGTGCATTTGTTCCAGATTCAACATTGATGGTTAAAGTGGCCGTTGTCTCCTCAAGCCCATCGCTGATGGTATACTGCACCTGCTTCTACTCCCACAAAATCTTCATCCGGGGTGTACGTAAATGAGCCATCCGTTACTACATTTATTGAGCCATTTTGAGCACTCCCGATCAATATAGCCCGGATCGGATCCCCGTCGGGATCAGAATCATTGGCCAGCAGTCCGGACTCCGCATCCACATCAAGAGTTGTGTTGGGCCTTACGGTATAGCTGTCATCATTGGCGACCGGCGGCTGATTGACCACCTCAATGGTCACTGTGGCCGTTGTCTCCTCAAGCCCATCGCTGATGGTATACTGTATCTGCTCAACTCCAACAAAATCTTCCTCCGGGGTGTACGTAAATGAGCCATCCGTTACTACATTTATTGAGCCATTTTGAGCACTCCCGATCAATATAGCCCGGATCGGATCTCCGTCGGGATCAGAATCATTGGCCAGCAGACCGGACTCCGCATCCACATCCAGTGTTGTGTTGGGCCTTACGGTATAGCTGTCATCATTGGCGACCGGCGGCTGATTGACCACCTCAATGGTCACTGTGGCCGTTTGTCTGGTGGGGTTACCCATCGCTGATGGTATACTGCACCTGCTCTAGGCTGCCACAAAATCTTCATCCGGGGTGTACGTGAACGAGCCATCCGTTACTACATTTATTGAGCCATTTTGAGCGCTCCCGGTCGATATCTAGCCCGGATCGGATCCCCGTCGGGATCAGAGTCATTGACCAGAAGCCCGGTACTCCGCATCCACATCCAGTGTTGTGTTGGGACGCATGGTATAGCTGTCATCATTGGCGACTGGCGGCGGATTGACCACCTCAATGGTCACTGTGGCCGTTGTCTCCTCAAGCCCATCGCTGATGGTATACTGTATCTGCTCAACTCCAACAAAATCTTCATCCGGGGTGTATGTGAACGATCCATCCGTTACAACATTTATTGAGCCATTTTGAGCGTTTCCGATCAATATAGCCCGGATCGGATCTCCGTCGGGATCAGAGTCGTTGACCAGCAGTCCGGTCTCCGCATCCACATCCAGTGTTGTGTTGGGACGCATGGTATAGCTGTCATCATTGGCGACTGGGGGCTCATTGACCACCTCGATGGTCACTGTGGCCGTTGCCTCCTCAAGCCCATCGCTGATGGTATACTGTCATGCTATCAACTCCAACAAAATCTTCATCCGGGGTGTACGTGAACGATCCATCCGTTACGACATTTATTGAGCCATTTTCGGCACTCCCGATCAATATAGCCCGGATCGGATCTCCGTCGGGATCAGAATCATTGGCCAGCAGGCCGGACTCCGCATCCACGCTCAGCGTTGTGTTGGGTCGCATGGTGTAGGTGTCATCATTAGCTACTGGAGCAGTAAAATTGTTATGAAGAGTAAATAAAATGGTAATAATTACGGTGCCTAATAGAGTAAAGTCACCAGTAATAAAATTAATCACTTTTAGCACATATCCGGAAAATAAATGTTTTGATACACCCATTAGAAAAACCTCACTTTTGGTAAAAACTGTACTTCATAACAGTCAATTTGCAAGTAACAATATTTTGCATTGGCACTTTAATTCATAATAGTATGCGTATTTATTTCTATAACTGGATCAAACAAATTTAAAAAAATGGTGTACTGATCAGCTATGTAATCTCAAGGTGTCCGAATAGGTATTCAAAAACAGGTTGTTGGGAATGAGATTAAAGGGACTTGACATACACATAAACAACTGCTTCTTCGGTCGGTTCCAGGCCATCATGCGCGATCATGAGATGGGCGTCTATTTTGGCGCTTCGGAATCGAGGGTGGATGGGCAGGCTGCGGGGTATTGAGCATCTATTCAATTTAGATTGAGGCAGAGCCTCAGTAGGGCATTCCGCAGCGGAGCACCGGAACGAGATTATATTGAGGCTACTGTTCGGTTTGATACTTCACGGGAAGCTGGAGCTTCCGGGACTGCATTCTTAAGCGGAGCTTAGCAACAAGATGTAAGTTGAAAACTTAAAAGATGTTTGGACCGCGTTGTCCCGAACATCGGGATGAACTTGCACACCTGCCCAATTTCTAATCAAGGCGTCCCCTTGCCCTGCGGCGGTGAAATGAGTTTCGTTATTAAATTCTACGTGCCGTAGGGAAAGGGACAGGGTTAGGGTCCTGTTGGATGAGGCAGGTAATACTCGTCACGAAGCTCCGGCTTCGTGATGCAGTCCGGGAAGCTCCAGCTTCCCCTCAAATGATTATCTTCGGATATCTGTTTAACCCGCTTCCTCCCAAATAATCCCGCGCACTGAAGAATCCGCACAGTCCTCCGGTTTGTCCCGCATACCCTCTTTTAACCGGGTTAAAATGTTTCATAACCGATCTTCTGATTCAACATCTTCTGCGTAGAGATTTGTTTGGGATGATAACCTTCTTGCCACACTTGAAATACAGATTCCTTTTTTCCTCGTTTTCGTGAGAAGGCCAGTTGTTTCAAATACCAGCTGATGATTCTTTGATCTTCAGGAAATCCAGGATTTGCTTAGCCGTCAGTACGACTTTGATGCTTAGTTGCTACATGTTTTCTAATTCGTCATGCCCCGGCAATCAGGTGAAAGTGATTTTCCAGTGATGCCGCCAGGCATTCACTTTGGAGTTTAGTTTTGAGGCTGATGATGCTTAATAGCCTCGATGACGTGTATGTGCAATCTCCGGCTTGGCGAATAGAGGATCAATCATGTACGAAACTGCTGGTAAGCGGGTCGGAATACCAAGGTTGGTGTTGTTTGTATCGAGCTTCTACCCATCGTCTTTTTTTTGTAGTCCAGAGCGAATCGAAAAGAATGGGATTCCCTACAATTTTTTTTTGGAAATCCGATGTTGGCCTTTGCTATTAGCTTACTACTTCACTGGAAGCTGGAGCTTTTCCAGACTGCAGTTGCTCAGCGAGACTAGCAACGAGGGATGACTCCGCTGAGCAACTCAGAAGCGGCAACTTCTCGCGATGGAGCTTTAGTTTATTTTAGCGGAATGGAGTCAGCTTTAGCTCTTTTTTCGCAGCCGGGAGTTTTTGGTTCTTTTGTCGGTACAAAAGAACAAGGAAGGAGATTACAGATACACATGTCAATCTCACCAAACATGATACAAGTCACAGACTTGTCGGGTTATACCTGTTGGGCAGGTCTAACCTGGTCAGGACTTGTATTTTTAAGTTGAAAACTTAAAAGATCTTTGGAGGCAGGTTGTTTTCCCGGAAGCCGGAACTAAGCAACAAGGATGAGATATCAAAAACCGAAGCTAAATCTTAAGCACGAAATTTGACTTGTCGAATTCAGAATCCCGGTTCAAACTGACAGCAGTAAGGGATTTTCTCAATACATCTTTGAGTTCATTATAGGCACCCGGTTTGGTGATGTAAATATTGGCTCCGTTAGAAAATGTATCATCGATATCTTTTTTAGACGTTGAGGTAGAGTAGATTGCAATTGATATATCGCTGTACTTCTCATTTCCTCTGATCTTCTTCAGGCATTCTATGCCACTCATATTCGGCAAATTGAGATCCAGAAAAATAATGTGCGGAAGTAGATTACTTTCTGTTTTGAGAAAATCCATCAGCTGTTTGCCATCATTCACCATATCGACGATGATATCCTTATCCATCTCATTCAGGATCTCTTTGAATATAAGCCTGTCGTCTTCATCATCATCAGTTAGAAGAACGCGAAGTGGAGCTTTTTGGCTGTTCATTTTTCGGTCGATTTTTGAGTCTCTGCAGGAAGATAAATATCAAATGTCGTGCCTTTATTCAAGGCACTATCAACAAATATTTCTCCATCATGATGATTTACAATTTTCTTCACCGTTGCCAGCCCGATTCCCGTACCCGGATATTCATCTTTTGAATGGAGTTTTTGAAATACCTCGAATATTTTTTCTTCGAATTTTTCATCCAACCCGATACCGTTATCAGACACTGAAACATGGCAGTAGTTTTGATCCGGTGAGAGGCCTTTTTCCTTTAGCTCACTTCCATCGACAATACTGCTTTTGATCTTTATGTGTGGGGGTTCTCCGGGTTTTGAAAATTTGAGCGCATTGCTGATAAGATTATGCATCAGCTGCCGAAACTGAAAAACAATGACATCTGCCTCACACATTTCCTGCAGCTCAATATTAGCATCTTTTTCTTTAATAACGTCGTTGAAGTTTGCTAAAACCTCTTCAACAATAGTACCCAGATCTATGGTCTCAAACGTTCTCTCTGAGGTATTGAGGCGTGAGAACGTCAGCAGATCATCAATAAGTTTCTGCATCCTTTTTGCAGCGCTCCGCATAACAGTAAAATAGGTTTTACCCTTATCGGAAAGGTTTTTATTCTCTTTTTCGAGTACCAGACCTGCAAAGGTTTGAATTTTTCGGAGCGGCTCCTGCAGATCGTGGCTGGATATATAGGTAAAAGCTTCCAGCTCTTTATTCGTTTCCACCAATTCCTCGTTCAATTCCTGAAGGTCCTCAACAGCATTTTTTAACTCAACGGTCCGTTCTTCTATTTTCTCTTCCAGCTCTTTGGTATGTTTCTCCTGAATTTCACGCCGTTTTTCTCTCGCTTTTACCTGTTCAGTAATATCTTCTACTGACAAGAGGATCAAGTTTTCAGATTCATCATCTTTCGCAACTTCCCGTGCATTCAGAAGCAGATGAAGCTCACCAATACCGGGGAAAGTGTGAACGACTTCATAATCAACAACAGTAGGGTTATCGGGAATAATATCTTTAAGCAATTCCCCGAATTTCAGGAAAGTCCCACATTTTATCACCCAGATCATAAATCGGTGACCCAACGGTTTCCTTTTCTTTAAGCTTAAATTGTTTATAAAAGGCATCATTAGCCGTTCTTATCCGGCGGTTTTTATTCAGCACCAGCAGCGGCTCGCGAATATTTTCAACAATCGATTCAGAATAATTTCTTTCAGCTTCAAGCTGTTCATTCAAACTGCTCATTTCCTGATTCAGGACAATCAGCTCTTCATTCGTGCTTTGAAGTTCCTCCTTACTGGTCTCTAACTCTTCATTTAAACTCTGTAACTCTTCACTGCTGCTCATCAGCTCTTCGTTGGCACTTTGGAGCTCTTCAATGGCAACTTCCTGATCCTCCGTGATGTTTCGCATGTCCTCCCTTGTGTCAACAAGTTCTTGCTCTAATTGCTGAATGCGATCATCTTTGTCGGTATCCGGCGCTTCGTCTGTTTCTGCGCCTTCCGTTTCAGCCCCCTGTTTGTCTTTTTCTGAAGATTTATCGTGAAACAGGATTAAAAAATGTGGCTCTATGGTATTGGGAAGCGGAATAGCTTCAATGGAAATCGTATGAAGTTCATCATTTAGCTTGATCGGGATGTTCTCTTTTTTTACTTCTTCATTCCCTTGTTTTGCTTTATGCAGAACATTTCGCAGTTCAAAAGCCAGGCCCGGCACTGCCAGTGCCATCAGATTATGGCTCGGTTTCCCTGACGTTTGCTCCAGATATGGGCCGGTTTTGCCCCGATACTGTACAATATCCATCGCTTCATTTACCACTACACCGGCAGGGGTGTGATTTTTGAGCAAATACTCGTCTGCCGTTTTTTGAAAGTCGGGATTCTTCTTTGCCGATGTAGTGTATTTCTCTCTCTCATTATAATCAAGTTCCGATCTCCGGTTAACCACCTGCACGAACTTACTGGATGCATCTTTACGTGAATATATTTTGTCACTTTTGGCAGCTTCAGAAAAAAGGTCGGGAACCCCGCTGGTTGTTTCCGATTTACCGAGCAATAATAACCCGTTTGGATTCAGCACATAATGAAACGTGGTAAGTGCTTTTTTCTGTAAATAGGGTTCAAAATAGATAAGCACATTACGACAGCTAACTAAATCTATTTTGCCAAATGGAGGGTCTTTTAAAAAATTATGAACGGCAAAAACGCACATATCCCTAATCTGTCTGTTTACCTGATAATTTCCATTTGATTTGGTGAAGTACTTCTTTATTCGTTTCTCAGACACTCCTCCCAATTCAGATGAAGAATACGTACCCAAACGTGCCTTATCGATTGCGGGTTCGCTTAGATCAGATGCAAAGATCTGTACTTTTTTTCCGGGGTTTCTCATAGATCGGGATTCTAATAGTTCTCTAAACAGAATGGCCAGAGTATACGCCTCCTCGCCTGTACTGCAACCCG
Source organism: Gracilimonas sp. (assembly GCA_034520725.1). Classification (GTDB taxonomy): domain Bacteria; phylum Bacteroidota; class Rhodothermia; order Balneolales; family Balneolaceae; genus Gracilimonas. The sequence goes on from JAXHNH010000025.1 coordinate 269,373, forward strand.
CCACCCATACCCGTATGGTTTTATCGTCGGGAATTTTGTCTATAAGATCCGGTAAAAATTGGTTGGCTAGATTTTCAAATATTTTCGGGTCACGGAAGAATGAGGTAACCGGGATCAGAAAATCACTATACAAGGTATTCTGTTCCTTTTTGTTTTCTCTTAAATATTCAAGATAGGCGGACACCTTTTTAATTTTGTTGATCGCCATCCTCCGAAGTATTCTTCTGCGGATCGTGGTCTGTTTGTAATAGGTAAAGTCAGTGCCTTTCCGAACCCGCAACAGGGTTATAATTTGCATAAAGACACTCTCATCATCATCGTCTGAAGAGGTCTCTAAAGCATCCCCGGTTTTAATAAAGTGCTTTATCTCTAGTAATTTTTTTGGGATCTCTTCCGGTGGGAGTATAAAATCAACGACCCCGGCCTGTATTGCGCTGCCGGGCATTCCATCGTAGTCTGCCGACTCTACATTTTGCGCAAAGGTAATGCCCCCGCCATCTTTTATGGCTTTTAAACCTTTGGTACCATCCGATGCCGTACCCGATAGTACCACTCCAATGGCACGTGAATCATAAACTTCAGCAATAGCTGAAAATACCAGGTCGATGGGAAGAATACGTTCTAATTTTTTCTTTTCGGGCCGATCAGTGAGCTGTAATTCACCTTTTGATGCCTTCATCAGTTTGTTACTGGGCATCACATAAACGTGGTTGGGCTCAATTTTACACTTCTCCGATAATTCTGCTACCGGCATCTTTGTCTCTTTCTGAAGTATTTCGGGCAGCAGGCTTTCGTGATCCGGATCTAAATGTTGTACAAATATAAAAGCCATGCCGGGCTCTTCTCCGGTGGCTCTGAGTAATTTTTTAAAAGGAGATAACCCCCCGGCTGATGCACCAATAGCAACTACAGGAAATAAGGATTTCAGGTTCTATTACTTCTTTTCCTTGTCAGCTGACTTTTTCTGACTTCACTGCCATTTTATTTAATCTGTAGTTAGCATAAAGCTTTCTTTACCCGGAAGATCCATATCATTATCTGCTATTAATTTAAGTGATTTATAGATCAGTTCTTTAAGTTCCCAGAAATGAACCGGTTTACGGATGTAGTAGTGTGCAGCGTCTTTAAAAACCTGCTTTATCATTTCCTTATTGGTAGCTGTGGAAAAAATGATGACAGGCAAATCCTGCAATTTAGTGTTTCTCTTTATTTCGCCTAAAGCTGCAAATCCGTTTTTACGGGGCATATTCAGATCTAGAAAAAGAGCATCGGGAAGCTTGTTTTTATTGATCATGAGCCACTCCATAAGTTCATCACCATTATTGAAATGTAATGAGCTTCAACAGATACCGGCAATTCGTCTATGGCTTCTTCAAACAGGAGGCGATCGTCATTGATCATCTTCAGCCAGAATTATGTTTAGTTTACGACGGATTGGTTGATAATCTTTTGCATTTTCCATAATTCAACGTACTTAAAATTGTGTGTGTTTTCAATCTAATTCTTCTTCAAAACGTAGCTTAAATAGTTATAGTACCAGTCGGTATGAATGAAATTTCCAATTAACGGATCTGTAATACTCATCATAAAAAAAAACTTCCCTAATAAACTATATTCACCCAGTGAAAACCTCTCTTTTTTGCCTCACACGAGCAAAAGACATCTTAATATAAAAACGATCTCCTTGATTTTTAGGATGAATTTATCACCTGGTAAGATGCAGATACTTGTATACTTTTTATGGTTACAGATTCCTATATAATAGTTGCATTAATTATTTAAGAGAAATATAACAGACGAGACGTATTATAGAAATTTCGATACATATTCACTCTTCTCTAAGTTTCGGCCTGGTGATGCAATCCGGGAAGCCTGCCTTTGCCGGTCATGATAGGTTCCTGCTTCCATTCAAGTGATTTTCTGAATATCCATTAAGCCGCTACTTCCATTTATCCTTCGGTTTACCACCTACACTCGCTTACCGGACCAAAGTGTACATAGCTATTCCTCTAAGTCAACATTTTCACTTTAAAAATGTGTTTTGGATGACAACCTTAATACCACACCTGATAAACAAACTCCTTAATATTCCGTTAAATTGATATGAACTGGTTTGCTTACTATTCTAATTTGCAAAATATCTGTATATATTATAATTAGTTACTAGTTAGCAGTAACCTGAAACTTAGTCATAATATTAAATTGGTTGTTATAACTACTGGCACCTTAATTTTTTTTCAAAAATTTTTAAATACTGTGATATATGTAACCTTTTATATAATACTTAATAAGTAATATGGCATAGTATTTATTATTATATAGACTAATTTGAAGCTAAAAGATTTACCTTTAGTAGAAGCACAAGAGGTGTAAATTCAACTATTTAGTTACAACCAATTTATTATTTACATATTGCATCTTTGTGGGATTAAAAATGTGCGATACATGAAACTGTATATTAAATATATGGTGAGTTTACGGTGTAAGATGTTCGTTAAAAGCGAGTTGGAAAACATTGGGATCAAATACTCTAGTGTAGAATTGGGGTCTGTTGATATTCAGGATGATGTTACAACAGCGCAACTGGAGACATTCAATAAAGCACTGGCAAAGGGCGGACTTGAACTACTTGATAACAAAAGCAAATTCG
>JAXHNH010000026.1:0-28973 GCA_034520725.1 Gracilimonas sp.
AGGGCTTCCTCAAAAAGTCACGCCTGAGCGGGCGGCGAAGGCAGAGAGGTTCAGAACAAACAGAGTAGCTGCGATCCAGGCTCCGGATGTACTCTGGAGTTTGGCTTTGATTTGATTGAGCGAGAGCGCCTGTTTGGCATTACCGATGCGCCCCTCAATATGGTTTCGTTCGGCGTATTCATCGCGTTGTTTTCTCTTCTGGTAAGCGCTGAGTTTGGGTTTTGGACCTTTGGACAAGGCCGTCATGCGAATGCCGCGCTCGCTGCACCAGGTTCGGTTGTCGTTCGTGTGGTAAATCTTATCGCACTGAATCAATTCAGGGTAATGGCCAGTCAACAGGCGGTATGTCTCGGCCTGCTGTTGCAGGTCTGAGGCCTCGTTGTAGGCGTCCCAGCTGAGCGTCTGGTGGGTCAGATAGCCGCCAAACAGCGACAGGCCCAGCTTGGCACCGAATTCTACGCGTTTGCCGGTTTTACCGCGGACGATCGGGCGAACATGCGGCTGGGAGATACTCACAATGCGGTCGTCGCACCGGCGGCTGTCCGCATCATACATTCCCCGCTGCTGGTCGTACAGCATGTGGATGACCCACAGCTGACGCTGATACTTGTGGGCCAGCGGAAACGCTCTGTCACCCAGCATATCCAGCATGTCATCGATATGCCCAAGGTTACGCTCCACACAATTGAGCAGATATCGCAAGGTTTTACGCAGGCTGGCCTTGGATGCTTTTTTCTTTTTCGACTGACTCAAATACCGTTTGTGGGCCACCTTTCGGTAGGTACGTGGTTTGACCGGCACTTGATCTTTTGCCAGCTCCCAAAGCTCATCGATGATGCGCTCGGTCTTCACCCGCGCCTCATTGACAAGCGACAGATCGGTAGGGAAGCGAATGTACTGATCGGCTACGGTGGCATCAATTTTGATTTTTCCCTTCGGAGTATCGGCTGCGCCAGAGGCTCCCGCAACGTCCTCCGACAGAGTGATCAACGTTCTGGAGAACTCATCAAAGGTGTCCTCACCGAGCCTCTTTCGCAACTCAACGAATAGTGTGGGCGAAAACAGTTGGGAGGGGCGGTAGGTCTGCAGGCCCAGGAAAAACTGCATGTAGGGGTTCTCCGAGATGCTTAGCAGGGTCTCCTCATCGGTAAGCCGCAGCTTGTGTTTGATGATGAAGGCGCCGATGACCCAGCGAGGATTCACTGCTTTGGCGCCCATGTTGGGCGAAAAGCGTTTGACGTAGACCTCAACCATTCGATCCCACGGCAGCAGAGCTCCCAATTGAATCCAGCGGTTATTCGGATTTAATTCGAGTTGGCAGAGATTGGAAAAATGCTCAAATTGAGTTTGATACTGAGATGTATAATTTATCATATGCAAGGTTATTTACCGAAAAGGTACAAAAACCCTGCATTAAAAGCTACGAAAATAACGCGTAACCTGCTATATTTGCAATTTACGATTAGGTCTGGAGGAAGCCCTAAATATGGGATTTTAGCTTTTGGTGAACTGAACATTCAGGTTCAGTTTTACCTCATCTGAAACCACTACGCTTCCGGCTTCAGTTACCGCGCTCCAGGTCAACCCAAACTCTTTTCGATTGATCTTGCCTGTTACTTCAAATCCTGCTTTGGTATTTCCATAAGGGTCAACCACGGTTCCGCCATACTCCGCATCCAGTTCAACCTTTCTGGTGTTGTCGCGGATTGTCAGGTCGCCAATTAATTTGTACTCGCCGTCGCCGGTTTTCTTAAAGGAAGTAGACTCAAATATCATCTTTGGATATTCAGCTGCATTAAAGAAATCGTTCGATTTGAGATGGTTGTCACGATCTTCGTTGCCGGTTTCGATACTGTTGATTGAAGCTTCAAAGGTGATCTGCGCATCTTCAAAGTCTTCATTGTCAGACTCAAGTGAAGCGTCAAATTCTTTAAACTTTCCGGTAACGGTTGATATCACCAAATGCCTCACCTTGAAAGTTATTTCAGAGTGAGCCGTGTCGATTGTCCATTTTGTTAAAGTTTCTGTACTCATTGTTATGCTGAATTGTTATATATGATATATAATTATTTAATGTTGAACTAAATATCACCTGGGTGAATTCTATCAGGTTGTTTTCACCCACTAATGTTACTTTGAAATAGGTATAAGGAAATCCCTTAGTAAGTATTCAGTCAAATTTGTATATGATTTTGAAGGATAAATCGTTTTTTTGTAAGTAGACTTGCTGTAAAATCAAACAGGAGGAGGTATGAATAAAATGATGAATGGTAATTCAGAATCGGTACTTCAGGAACGAGTAAATCGCCTGAAAGATGAGGGATATCGTGGATTTACAGTCATATCAGCTAAAAGAAGCGATAAATGGGACGGAGTAAAAGTTACCGTAAAAAACAGTAAGGGTAAGGAGTTGAGTGCTGAAGGGGAGACAGTTGACGAAGCTTACGAAAATGTTATAGAGCTCATCGACATTGCGATAGATGATAAAGTGTAACGGTTAATACGATATAAACAGCGTGTTGGAGTAGTATGAAAAAGTATAGAAAAATTTTGGTGCCCACAGATTTTTCAAACGGAGCTGAGGCTGCATATGCAATAGCAAAGCAGTTAGCTCGTAAGTTTACAGGAAAAATAGATCTGATGCATGTATTGCCAAGCGGTGAATACCTGAGGGAAACATTGAAAAAAATACCGGTAGCCGTTGATCCGGATGAGAATGTGATTCCCGATATTGTCAAAGAGACAGAAAGAAAATTAAATACTATACTGGAAAGCATCGAAGATCCTATTCGAGGCAAAATACACATAGGTAAGAATAGAAAAGCTTCCGATTCAATTATTCATTATGCAAATGATGAAGAGTATGATCTCATTGTGATGGGCTCTAAAGGTGAAGATGAATCTTTTTTGAAAAGAGGTTCAACCACACTGCGAACACTCAGAAATTCCAAGGTCCCGGTTCTGGCTATAGATAAAGGGACCACAGCCGGAGATGTCAAACGTATATTGCTGCCTACTGATTCATCACAACTCTCATTAAGCGCTCTGCCACATGCCGTAGCACTGGCTCACGCATTCGGTGCGGAAGTGTCACTTTTCTACGTGATGGAACTGCACGGGGGAGTGACCGAGGATTCTGATTTTAACCCCGAGACTCATCAGAAAGAGAAAATATACGAACAGTTAATGAGCCGGCTGGATTATTATCTGCAGGACCGGAAACCAGAAGGTATAAAGTTAGAAAGGAGTGATAAGTCATTTCTGGATAGTTTGAAAGCGGGTACCGCAGATTCAGAGAAATTCATACCCTTGAAAACGGTCGTCATTGCCGGATACTCTGTTCATTATGAAATTGAAAAATATGCAGATAAAAACTCAGATCTGGTTGTGATGGCTACTCACGGACACAGTGGGTTTGCCCATCTGTTCCTGGGGTCAATGACAGAAAAGGTTGTTCAAAATCTGTCAAAACCGGTTATGACTACCCGGCCAACAGAAGCTGAATTTGACAGAGCTGAGAAAAGCAGTATCGGAATGGTGCCTTACGATCCGATTCCGTAAATTTTTTACTGATTATTCCGATATCGAACCTGCCCGGGTGACGTTATCCTAATTTAAGGTGCGTTTCAAAAGATGATTTATGGGTAATTGAAAGACGATGAAACTATCGTTTTAGATGATTTTGTATCCATGAAAGAATATCATCCATCACTTCCTCCCGATTAATTTCATGAACCATTTCGTGACGGCCTCCCGGGTAAATATTTATATCCACAGACTCAGCTCCTGATTTTTCCAACAGCGATTTGAGCTGATGAACCCCTTTACCCATATCAGAAACCGGATCTTGATCACCGGACACCAGAAGCATGGGTACTGATTTGCTATATCCTGAAAATGGTTCATGCCGGTGAAGTGTTCTTAATCCGAGAAAAAGATCGCGATAAAATCCTACCGGATAAATAAAACCGCAATCCGGATCTTTTACATATTGATCGACGATCTCCTCATCACGGGTCAGCCAGTCAAAGTCTGTACGATTTGGTTTAAAAGTTTTATTGTACTTGCCGAACGTCAGAAAGTCTATGAGCGGACTCTTCTTATCCGGTCCCATGGTTCGACTTAGTATTTTTGATAAAAAGATCCCGAAATGAAGCAGTAAGGGTGGTTTGCCGTTACTCCCGGAATAGATGATACCATCGGGTTGAACCGGCTGAAGCTGCATCATTCGCTGGGTGATGAAAGAGCCCATGCTGTGTCCGAAGATAAATACGGGCAGCTCCGGATATTTCTGCTTGATGGTAAAGTAGACCCGGTGAGTTTCGTCTACAAGTGTGTGAAACGCGTCTTCTGACGGTACGACTCCAAGCCTGTCGTTTGTTGATTTACCATGTCCGGGATGGTCATGACCAATAACTGTAAATCCTTGATCGGTTAAAAATTTAGCAAATTCATGAAACCTGTCAACGTGTTCCGCCATGCCGTGTACGATTTGAACTGCGCCAATAGGTGGACCGTCAGGCTGCCATTGCAGGCAGTACAGATCCATATCATTGGAAGCTTTGATGATGAAGGATTCCTTTTTCATGATTACGTTTTAAATAGGATTGTGAAAAACATCGATGATAAAGAGGTTATTCCATGCTGTTTATAATACAATATGGATTAAGAGCGTGAAAGAGAAAAACTATCCCGGTATGGTTGTATCGAAGTATAAAAACGGTTAACTTTTAAGTCTTGAAAATTTGAGATTAAACCCTTCGCTCAATAAGCAGAATCGGTTTATTTAAGTAAAATTTTGATGCGCCCGTAGCCTGCCTACGCTGAAGCTTTGGCAAGTGGGCTCAATTGTCCCGACGGCTGTCGGGATGACTTCGGATCAGAAGTTTTGATCCGGAAATTAACAACGATTTATTTATTTACTGATATAACAAATGCGCCCGTAGCTCAACTGGATAGAGCGTCTGACTTCGGATCAGAAGGCTGAGGGTTCGAATCCTTCCGGGCGTACATAGACGTACTAACGCCAAGCCATAAGATATTATCTTACAATATCTTATGGCTTTTGTGTTTTTGAACTTGCCCAATATTTGTCCAACATATTGCTCATTTTGTTCTCACCTGCGACTTTTCGAGGCCCTTCTAAATTAAATTTCCATCTCATTCAACTAAGTAAAAATCTGAATTCGGTAACAAGAGCTCCAAACTAATGAAGATTGAGTTGTTGGATCATTGATTTAAACATCTGGAAATGAAAACAACAGCCAGATGGCTGGCAAGAACCCGAGCGCCAAAAACGAATGCGATTAATTATCTCCTAAAGTGCATGGAATCGTTTGGCGATAGAGCAAAAAAAGAGGGTTGGGATGTCAAAAAGTTTCATCGCAACTTTGAATGCCCTGAGTCATTGGTAGCAGAAATACTTTACACCAAAATCTTACAGGTGGATGGATTTAGTGAAGTGCCGAAGATTTGAATTGAAGGTTTATTTGTTTCTGATTGATGAAAACGGACCCTTTCGAAGGGTGAGAGTTTTATGATTTTGGCTTTGTCATGGTCTAATTGAACTACCGATTTATACATTTCGATTTTTTAATATTTATTGAAAAATCAATGTCCATAGCCTACATCACTTGTTAGTCAACTATTTGTCAAGTAATAGTCAACTAATTAATTGGATAAACTTATCTCAATTAATTACTTTGAATAAACAAAAAATACATCTGCGTTTCGGCTACTAAAAAGAGAGCTGAGTCTGTCAATTATCTATTCACTAATTCGGGATACATGCGATATTTATTACTACTCCTTTCATTCTTTGTCATTTTTTCTTCTTGTTCTGACTCTTCAACAGAACCAACTCCTGTTTATCAATTTAACCACCTCTGCCGAACCATCGGAAGCAGGATCTGTCTACGCCATCAAGTGCAGAAGCTGAGGAGGGAGAATCCATTCAGGTTACAGCCAATGCTAATGAGCACTGGGTGTTTCGACCGATGGCAGGGTGGATCATACCGGAACGAGTAACCCGGCCAATGTGACGATGAACAGCGATAAGGATGTAACCGCACTTTTTACCAAAAGAGACTACCCGCTGACCGTTAATGTTGATGGCGGCGGTTCGGTTCAGGAAGAGGTGGTTCAGACTCGATCCAGCAGAGTATGAGCACAGGCACGGTTGTGGAACTCACCGCAGTTGCCGATGAAGGATGGTCATTTCTCCCATTGGGAAGGAAACATTGAAGGAAGTGAGAACCCTGTAACCATTGAAGTTGACGGGGAGAAAACGGTTACGGCTGTATTTGAGAGAAGGATTACGCGCTCACTGTTTCCGTAGAAGGTGAAGGAGCTGTTGCTGAGGAAGTTGTTCAGGCGAAGTCGACATATTACCCTTATGAAACTGTTGTGGAGCTAACAGCTAACCCTTCAACAGGATGGACCTTTTCTCATTGGGATGGTGATTTGACAGGAAATGAAAATCCATCACAGATCGAGATCGATAATGCCAAAAATGTAACGGCAGTATTTGTTCGTAATTACTTTGTAATCAACTACACAATTGAAGGTGAAGGTACTGTAAGTGAAACATTACAGACAGGTGATGTAAATGAAGATGGTGAGTATGAATTTGAATCAACGGTAGAATTGACTGCTAGAAGCCTCCGAAGGCTGGACGTTTGTAAGCTGGAGTGGTGATTTGCAAGGGAGAGGACAATCCACAAACGATTACCGTAGATACGGGCAAAGAGGTTACAGCGATCTTTGAACGAAGAGACTATGACCTGACGGTCACTATAGAAGGTGAGGGCACGGTGGCTGAGGAGGTAGTTCAAGCCAAAACCACATCTCATCCTTACGAAACGCTGGTGCAGCTAACGGCCACTCCGAGTACAGGCTGGGTGTTCTCCCATTGGGAGGCGATATTGACCGGGGAGGAGAATCCATCGACGATTGAGATTAATGAGGCCAAGAATGTGACGGCCGTGTTTATCCGCGACTATTTTGGGATCAGCTATAGCTATGAAGGAGAAGGAACTGTCAGTGAAGTATTGCAGGACGGTAACGTTAATGAAGAGGGTGACTATGCCTGATGAGTCCGCGGTAGAGCTGACCGCAGATCACCGAGGGATGGAAGTTTGTAGAGTGATCTGGAGACCTTCAGGGCATAGACAACCCACAGGTAATTACTGTTGATGCAGAGAAGGAAGTAACGGCTATTTTTGAACGAAAAGATTATGATCTGACGGTTACGGTTGAAGGTGAGGGTTCGGTGGCTGAAGAAGTTGTTCAGGCCAAAACCACATCTCATCCTTACGAAACGCTGGTAAAGCTAACGGCCACTCCGTCTACCGGCTGGGTATTCTCCCATTGGGAGGGAGATCTGACCGGAGAGGAGAATCCATCGCAGATCGAGATTAATGATGCCAAGAATGTGACAGCTGTATTTGTTCGCGATTACTTCGGGATCAGCTACAGCTATGAAGGAGAAGGAACTGTCAGTGAAGTGCTGCAGACGGGCGAAGTGAATGCCGAGGGACTTTATGAATTTGAATCCACCGTTGAGCTGACCGCAGAACCATCCGAGGGTTGGACGTTTGTGGAGTGGTCTGGGGACCTTCAGGGCATAGACAACCCGACAGGTGATTACTGTTGATGCTGAGAAGGAAGTAACGGCCATTTTTGAACGAAGAGATTATGATCTGACGGTCACTGTTGAAGGCGAGGGCACGGTGGCTGAAGAAGTGGTTCAGGCCAAGACCACATCTCATCCTTACGAAACGCTGGTGCAGCTAACGGCCACTCCGTCTACCGGCTGGGTATTCTCCCATCGGGAGGGTGATCTGACCGGAGAGGGAGAATCCATCGCAGATTCAAGTTGACGGGCAGATGGAAATTAAAGTGGTCTTTGAAAGGATTACTTTCCGTTGGAAATTGAAGTGGGCGGTGAAGGTTCATTTGAGGTTGAATTACTTTCTGGCAATGAGTTGGATGGTAAATATCAGTTTGGTTCAGAAATTAAATTAAATGCAATACCTGATGAGAGATGGAAATTTAGAGTTGGTCAGGTACTGTTAGCAGTGCTGAACAAGAAATAATTCACGAAGTAGGCCATCAAATGCAATACAGTTAACCTTTCTCAAATTCCATATTCAGTGAACCTGAATATTGAAGGAAATGGATCTGTTTCAAGAACATTTGATTAGTGGAAGTGAAATAGAAGACGGTTATTCCTACAACTCAAGAATAGAATTTACAGCTGAACCTGAAGAGGATTGGGAGTTTGTAGAGTGGACAGGCTCAATCACGTCTACCAATAATACTGCCAGACTATGTTGATGGTGATGTTGAATTAACAGCTTTGTTCCAAAGAAAAACCTTTACAATTGATATAAATGTTATAGGAGGTGGGCAGGTTGAATTTTCACCAACCTTAGATCAATATGAATATGAAACTGAGGTCACTTTGACAGCAGTTCCAGAACCGGATTGGCAATTTTTAGGCTGGTCTGTAGATGTAAACTCAAACGATAATCCAATTACATTTACTGTTAACAGTGATTTATCGATCACTGTTAACTTTGAGGAACAGTCTGGACTGTTTAATGGTGGAAATGGTAGTGAACTATATCCTTACAAAGTATCTGACATCTACCAATTTCAATTAGTCAGAGAATATCCAGAAGCATACTTTGTGCAGACTAATGACATTAACGTGTCTGTAGCATTAACCTGGGATGTTGGGCAAGAGATTTCCGACCAGTTATTGCTGACTTTACCGGCAATTATGATGGAAATAATTATAAAATCTACGATTTTGTAATGTTAAGAAATGAAGCTAAAGGCATATTTGAGAACAATTATGGAGTGTTGAAAAACATACAGTTTGAAAATGTAAATTTAAAAAGTGTAGGGGGCTTAGTAGGAACTAATTACAATCTGAGTTCAAAATGTTAAAATTGACGGCGGTGAGGCTGAGGTTTTTGGAGGTTTAGTAGGTTCTAACCGAGGGAGATATTTATAATTCATTCGTTAGTTTAAATATATCATTTGAAAAAGTGGAACAACAAGGAGTAGGTTTAATAGCAATATCTGAATCCGTGGATTAATCGGAAAAATCAAAATCAAGTGGGAGAGTTTCTGGTCGTCAAGCTGTAGGGGAATCGTAGGTTATAATTATGGACATATTAAGGAATCAGTAGCTGATAATAGATGGGTGGTAGGTAATAAGGAGATTGGTGGCTTAGTTGGCTATAATCTTGGGTGGATAAAAGATTCATATGCATCGTGGGTATGTGAAGGGAGTAAATGCAGCGGGTTTTAACACTGTTGTTAGTCCTAGAATCATTGGGGGATTGGTTGGTCAGCACGGTGATGGAAATGAAGGCGAGGGTGATATTTCAAATTCATACTCGGATGTTAAGGTTGAAGTGCTAAATCGGTATGACAGAGTTATAACAGATGGAGTTGGTGCATCGATAGGTTACTACAGGCCTATGAAAGTGGTGCAACGAAACGATATACGCTTGAAAATATTTATTATAACTCTACAAACAACCCATATGAATATCCTAATTGTAGCGATAATTATGAACTGAACCTTTGCGGGTCAAATGTTGTTGGATATGAAGAATTTGATATGATTGGTAACAATGCAAGATATACCATGCCTGAATTTGATTGGAGTATATATGGATGGTTACAGATAGTTTTCCCATTCTTAGATGGGAAGGTAGAGTAGATAATATCATTCATTAGAAAAGGAACTTTATTACTAATTTCACAAATGAAAAAAGAAGCTAAACTGCAATATTCTCCAAGAGTACCGATATAATGAAGATCAAGAATTAAAAGAATCATATGGCAGAAAACGCCTGAAGGAACACGAAGTAAAAGTCCATACAAGCTTAATTGCTGAAAAATTTCCAAGAAATAGCTGGGTAAAGAGTCGAGAGTGGGAAAAAAGAAAATCTACAGGGTTATCAAAGGAACCAGTGTGAAAAATTTTAATAGTGAATTTGCCTGGCTCTTGATTATGATTCAAGAAAGGAATTAGATTTTTCTTCAAAAAAAGGTGAAAACACAGAAGTAATAATAAAGAAAGCAAATTGGTTTCAAAGTTTTATTGTTGCGCCTTTTAAACAACCAAACCGGGTGAATAGAGTGCAATATCAGGTTAGCTTTTTCATTGCGGTTTTAGCGATATTTTTAACGTTGCTGAGTTTTATTAAATAATTAGCACAATTTTTTCTGTCGATGAAATGGATTAGGCTATGGGATAAATACTATTTTCAGCTTCTGCCGTATATCTATTCATAAATTGGGACACTATGCGACATTTATTACTACTCCTGTCATTTTTTGTCATCTTTTCTTCTTGTTCTGACTCTTCAACAGAACCTTCACCTGTTTATAATCTTACTACTTCAGCTGAACCGAGTGAGGCTGGTAGTGTAAATCCTTCGAGTGCAGAAGCTGAAGAGGGCGGATCCATTCAGGTTACGGCATCTGCTAATGAACATTGGGTTTTTGAAAGCTGGGTGGTGATCATTCAGGTACATCCAATCCTGCAAGTGTTACGATGAACTCCGATAAGGATATAACAGCACTATTCATCAAAAGAGATTATCCGCTTACCGTTAATGTTGATGGTGGTGGATCGGTTCAGGAGGAAGTTGTCCAATCAAAGACAACAGATTATGAGCATGGTACTGATGCTAAAAAACAGCTTGGAGATATTTTTTCAATCAGAGAGATGTTTGTTGGGTTTCAGGAGTGGTTGTATAGAGATATAACGGGATAATTATGGTTACACTTGAGTCACTAAAAGATAAATATGGTAATGCTATTCCTTACCGGGAGCTACTATTAGCGAAAGAGTGGAGATCTAAACGGCAAGAAATCATCTCTCGGGATAATAATAGATGCCAGAGGTGCAATGAAGAAGGTAAAGGATATTATGACTTTCAAGAAATTGTAGAGGAAGTATCACTTACCTACAACGGGCAGGATGCTGGGTCTAAAATGTCGCTTAGTAGAAAACTCGTTAAAAACCCAAATCCGACATATCTGCATGTTCACCACAAGTATTATATCCATAAGAAATTCCCTGGAATATAGTGACGATGCTCTAATAACCGTTTGTTCAGAATGCCATCAAAAAATTCATGAAGCTGAAAATATTGCGTTTTATGCAGATGATAGTATGACTGAAGAGTTATTAATGATGCCCTGCTATAGGTGCAATGGAGTTGGTGAATTTCCAGAATATAAACATGTCCAAAATGGTATATGCTTTAGATGTGGTGGGGCTAAATTTGAACAGCTTATACGAGATATTGATAGAATTGAAGACACTTTTGATGGGAAACAATAATAGATAGAAGAATATGGAAAATAAGAAAAAGTACAAGTTACAAGTAGAATTTGATGTCGAAGTCAGTGAAGGTGATACTGAGTTCTTAGTACACGATGAAGATCAAAGAAAGGCAGCAGAAGAGCTCATTAAATTTCTTTATGATAATGAGGAAGTATTAAAAAGACATGTTCTCATGATCTTAACAGAAGAGCTTGAATATTTTATTGAAGAGGATAAAGTATCAAACCGATATGATGTACTACCTATCATAAAAGAAGGCATATCAGACATTGCTTGGAATAGATTAAACCTAGATTTTGGTGAACCCAAATCTGTAATATTTGATGAATTATACAGAATGGTTAACATTAAGGCTGAAATTCAACCTGGCTTATTCAAACAGACTAATTAAGTAAATAACCAGACTGCTTGTAATGCTCTTTGATGAGTTTATGATCAGGCTTCTTATACGATGCTATCATTCCCTCATTAGAACTAACTGAAGAGATAACACGAAATTATGATGATTAACTGATTATTAGATGTTTTTTGGACATGCTGATAACTGTTTTTTAGTTTTACTATTAAAGTAATCATCTACGTTCGGCTCGAAAAAAGAGAGCTGCGTTTGTTAAATATCTATTCAAAAAATTAGGGACACATGCGATATCCATTACTACTTCTATCATTCTTTGTCATTTTTGCCTCATGTTCTGACTCTTCAACAGAACCAACTCCTGTTTACAATTTAACCACCTCTGCCGAGCCATCGGAAGCAGGATCTGTCTCACCATCAAGTGCAGAAGCTGAAGAGGGAGAATCCATTCAGGTTACAGCCAATGCGAATGAGCACTGGGTGTTTGACCGATGGCAGGGTGATCACACCGGAACGAGTAACCCGGCCAATGTGACGATGAACAGCGATAAGGATGTAACCGCACTTTTTACCAAAAGAGACTATCCGCTGACCGTTAATGTTGATGGAGGCGGTTCGGTTCAGGAAGAGGTGGTTCAGACTCGATCAACAGAGTATGAGCACGGCACGGTTGTGGAACTCACCGCAGTTGCCGATGAAGGATGGTCGTTCTCCCATTGGGAAGGAAATATTGAGGGAAGTGAGAACCCGGTAACCATTGAAGTTGACGGGGAGAAAACGGTTACGGCTGTATTTGAACGAAAGGATTATGCACTCACCGTTACCGTAGAAGGTGAAGGAGCTGTTGCTGAGGAAGTTGTTCAGGCGAAGTCAACGGATTACCCTTATGAAACTGTTGTTGGAGCTAACAGCTAACCCTTCAACAGGTTGGATCCTTTCTCATCGGGAGGGGGATCTGACCGGAGCAGGAGAATCCGTCAACGATCGAGATTGATAATGCCAAGAACGGTGACAGCCGTGTTTGTTCGCGACTACTTTTCCATTAGCTACGCGTATGAGGGAGAAGGAACTGTCAGTGAGGTGCTGCAGGACGGTAATGTAAATGAAGAAGGAGACTATGCCTATGAGTCCACGGTAGAGCTGACCGCAGAACCCATCCGAGGGATGGAAGTTTGTAGAGCTGGTCTGGCGATTTGCAGGGCGTAGGACAACCCACAGGTAATTACTGTTGATGCAGAGAAGGAAGTAACGGCTATTTTTGAACGAAAAGATTATGATCTGACGGTTACGGTTGAAGGTGAGGGTTCGGTGGCTGAAGAAGTTGTTCAGGCCAAAACCACATCTCATCCTTATGAAACACTGGTACAGCTAACGGCCACTCCGGCCACAGGCTGGGTGTTCTCCCATTGGGAAGGCGATTTAACAGGAAGTGAGAATCCATCGATAATTGAGATTGATAATGCCAAAGGAGGTAACGGCCGTTTTTGTCCGTGATTACTTCGAGTTTACGGTAGGCGTTGAAGGCGGTGGAGACTATAGTGTTGAACTGCTGTCTGGGAATCAATCTGAAGCAGGATATGAATATGAATCGGAGTTGAAAATAACAGCAACTTCTGATGACGGATGGCACTTTGCAAGTTGGAAGGGTGATATTGTCAGCACGGATAATCCAGTTACGATTATTGTTGAACAAGACATGAACGTCATTGCGGAGTTTGAACGAAATGAATATACATTAGCGATAGACGTGGAAGGTGAAGGTTCTGTAAACGAACAGTTACTTTCAGGAACAGAAACTGAAGCAGGGTATTTGTATGAATCAGAGGTTGAGCTTGAGGCTGTTCCCGAAAATGGCTGGCAGTTTGTGGAGTGGCAAAGCGATCTATCGGGGACTGATAATCCATCTTCAATTCAGATGGATATGGATCGATCAGTAACAGCAGTCTTTGAACCGATTGAGTATACCATCGATGTCACCTTTGATGGTGAGGGTACAGTAAGTGAGCAGCTTCTAAGTGGAGAACCTGTTGGAAATGGTTATATGTTTGGATCAGTTGTAGAGCTTACGGTCGAAACACAGGGAGATTGGAATTTTGTTCATTGGAGTGGGGAATTTGATGGGGAAGATAATCCCATTGAAGTAACGATTGAAGGGGATGTAAACGCAACTGCTCACACACATGAGAGTCCTTTTGCAGGTGGTGATGGTTCGGAGATTTACCCATATCAAGTACAGGATGTAGAACAATTACAAGAGATTAGAAATTATGCCAATTCAAACTTTTTGCAAACATCTAATATTGATGCCGTTGTGACTCAAAGTTGGAATGGTGGTAATGGGTTCATTCCTATTGGTGATGAAACAATAAACTTCAGCGGCGTGTATGATGGAAATGGGTTTGAAATTAATTCCCTTTACATTAATAGATCTGAAAGTCATATCGGACTTTTTGGTTACGTTAAGGAAGGTATTCTGGAAAATATAACTCTCCAGAATGTTGATATTACAGGTGATTTATATGTAGGTGGCTTAGTCGGTTGGCACGAAAGTACTATTGGCGGTAACTCTGTAATACTCAACTCAACGGTAACGGGAAATATAACAGGCACGACTGCTGTTGGTGGATTGGTTGGTCAAAATGCTTTTGGTGCTCAAATCGAATCATCAAGCGCAGAGAATAGAAGTTACTGGCGCCAATAATGTTGGAGGCTTAGTAGGCAACAATTGGGCTATAGTAATAAGTTCGTACTCAACAGGTAATGTTACGGCTTCTGATCCATTTGGTACAGGGTCAGCTGGAGGTCTTGTTGGGAATAATACTGTATCAATTGAACGATCTTTTGCATCTGTTGATGTAAAAGGTCAAGAAAGTGTAGGGGGGCTGGCTGGAAAAAACAGTGGTAATATAACTGACTCTTACGCTTTCGGTGATGTTGAAGGTGGTGAAGAAGTTGGTGGTTTCGTTGGAGCGTCTAATAATGACGGTGTTATAAACCGATCATATTCAGCAGGAAATGTATTAGGAACTACAGACGTAGGCGGTTTCATCGGAGTTAACGGTGGGATCTTAGAAAGATGTATATTGGGATACTGATGCCAGTGGTCAGAGTGATGGTGTCGGTCGTGGTAATTCCGATAACATCACCGGTTATCCAACTTCTTCCTGAACAGGTACAAACGCAGAAAATAACATGCCTGAATTTGATTGGGTGAACATCTGGAAGACTACGAGTGGTTATCCAATTTTGAGGTGGCAGGACGAGTAAACTCTGTCCAACATCTTTCATAAACCTGCTTTTAGGTGCCTCTATAATTCAGTAGAAAATTAGTTTAAAGGTATCTAAGCGTCGATTATGTTCAGACAAGTGAAAAAGTAATCTTTCTTCCGGGCGTACTTAGACGTACTAAAGCGGCCATAAGATATTACCTTACAACATCTTATGGCTTTTGTGTTTTTGAGACCGGCCAACATACGGCAAACATTTTCACTTAAATGCGCTCTATTGCGTAATTGAAATTTTAATCTTAGCACACCCCCGGTTGGGAACACCTATTTGTGCTTCTCAGCTCCACTATAGCCAACTGCCAAAATCATACCTTGCCCTCTCTTTTGATTCCGCTGTCATATATTAATAAGCAAAGCACCACATATTCATGAAAATGAGTTCTGAAATTTACTTAACTTAAGGTGTAATGAATTTTATCCGCTCTCATATAAATAGAATTAACTGGCTCACTACAGGAGGCTTCATCCTGTCATGGCTGTTAATGGCTATTGTGCTTCCGGTAAAGATTTTGGGTTTTGCGGACTCCCATTCCATCTATTCCGTATTTAATGCCGATGAAGGTTGTTTTGAATTGGTGGTTGATCACCATGCAAGATGCCGAAGGGTTTCATCTGATGGATGAAGAGAATGATGCTCATTCCTTTCACAACTCCTGTTGTTTTGATGATCTGGCGCTGACCTTCAAAAAGCAGGAAGCCGATTTCAACCTTCCGCTGAGTTATGATAATGAAGGGATTGAATCCAACTTTCATTCTGAACGATTTCTCCGTCCTGTTACCCTTCAGGAGTACTCTTTACCCCCTCCGGCTGTCTATCAAGAACTCCGGATTACCCGCCTCCTTATTTAATACCCTTCTCTTGGCAGAGTTTTATCTGTCCTTCTCTTCTATAAAAATTGATTTCAGGGATTTCGTACGCCTGATTCATTTCATTCATTTATCACAAAATTTCTATATCACTCGGATATGATTAACAACATAATTCGCTACTCTGTGCGGAACAAGCTCATTATTGGGCTGCTTACGCTCGCTTTGGCCGCATGGGGTACCTATTCACTTACGCAGGTTTCTATCGATGCCGTGCCGGATATCACCAATAACCAGGTACGGGTTATCACAACTTCGCCAAATTTAGCTACCCAGGAAGTTGAACAGTTTATCACCTTTCCGGTGGAATTGGCGATGGCTAACCTCCCCGGTGTGGTGGAAATGCGGTCGGTGTCTAAATTGGGACTTTCCATTGTTACCATTGTTTTTGAAGAAGACATGGGAACGTATCTCCCCGGCAACTGGTCTCAGAACAGCTGAAGAAAGCAGAAAAAGAAATACCCGCCGAAATGGGAACGCCTGAAATGGCACCGATCACTACCGGCCTTGGGGAGATCTACCAGTACATTCTGGATGTGGAACCGGAATATGCCGATCAGTATGATGCCATGGAATTGCGCTCTATTCAGGACTGGATCGTGCGGCGACAATTGTCCGGGATTCAGGGTGTGGTTGAGATCAACAGCTGGGGCGGTTTTCTGAAGCAGTACGAAGTAGCCGTTAATCCGGAAAAGCTGCGGAGCATGAATATCACGCTGACAGAGGTTTATGAAGCCCTGGAAAGCAACAATGAAAACACCGGCGGCAGTTACATCGAAAAAGGCTCGGAAACCTATTTCATTCGCGGACAGGGACAGGTTCGCTCGCTCGATGACATTCGAAAAACAGTGATCAAAACCGAAAACAACATTCCGGTTACTATAGGCGATGTAGCTGAGGTACAATTCGGTCACGCCGTGCGGTACGGGGCCATTACTGCCAATGGTGAAGGCGAAAAAGTAGGCGGACAGCTCCTGATGCTGAAAGGAGAAAATACCGCCGAAGTAATCGAGCAGATTAAAGAACGCATTGCGCAGGTAGAGCAGTCACTGCCCGAAGGTGTGAAGATTGTCCCGTTTCTGGATCGAAGTGAACTTATCAGTGAAACGACCGCTACTGTTTCGGAAAACCTGATTCTCGGCGGACTGATCGTGATTTTTGTATTGGTGCTGCTGATCGGAAATTTCCGGTCCGGCTTGATCGTGGCATCGGTGATCCCGCTTTCCATGTTGTTTGCTTTAGGAATGATGAACCTGTTCGGAGTCTCAGCCAACCTGATGAGCCTCGGGGCCATCGACTTCGGGATCATCATTGACGGGGCTGTGATCATCGTTGAATTTACCTTGTATCAGCTCACTTCAAAATCCAATGTGCTGAACAAACTGACTGGAGCTGAACGCGCAGCGAAGGTGGATGAACTTACTATCCAGTCCTCCAGCCGGATGATGCGCTCGGCCATATTTGGACAGATCATCATCCTGATTGTATTCATTCCTATTCTATCGCTGACCGGCATTGAAGGCAAGATGTTTACTCCGATGGCACTGACTTTTGGGTTTGCGATGCTTGGCGCGATGATCCTTTGCCTTACGTACGTGCCGATGATCTCATCGGTGCTGCTTAAAGGAGATCTGAAGCAACAACATGGAGTTTCTGCAAAGATCATGAACTTCTTTAACCGCATCTATGAACCGACCATACGATTTGCGCTTCGCCGTAAGTCACTGGTGCTGGGCGTTGCAGGAGCCTTATTCATTGCAGCACTCATTCTGTTTTTGAGGATGGGCGGTGAATTCATTCCCCAGCTGGATGAAGGCGATTTCGCCATTCACCCTCTTGTAAAGCCGGGAACCTCCCTTTCCCAAACCATTGAGACTAATACCCGACTGGAAGGGATTCTCGTAAATGAATTCCCGGATGAGGTAAAGCAAGTAGTATCCAGAATCGGAACAGGGGAAGTGCCCAACGACCCCATGTCGATGGAGATGTCGGACATCATTATTATCCTTCACGACAAGGAGAACTGGACCAAAGCGGAAACCAAAGACGAGCTGGGCCAGAAAATGCAGGAAGCCATGAGCGTGGTGCCCGGCGTGAGCTTTGCATTTTCTCAACCCATCGAAATGCGCTTTAATGAACTCATGACCGGCGTGCGATCCGATGTCGCCATAAAGATCTATGGGGATGATCTGGATGTGTTGTTTGAGCAAGGGAATGAAGCGGCCGGAATCATCGGCGGCATTCAAGGGGCAGCCGATATTAACGTGGAGCAAATTACCGGTCTTCCCCAAATGGTGGTGGAATATGAGCGAAATAAGATTGCTCAGTATGGTCTGGCCATCGAAGATGTAAACCAGGCAATTCAAACGGCCTTCTCCGGTGGCAAAACCGGCGTTGTGTTTGAAGGCGAACGGCGATTTGATCTGGTTGTACGATTACAAGAACCTTTCAGAAAAGACATTCAGCATTTGAAAGACTTGTACATCAGCTTGCCGAATGGAGAGCAGGTTCCGCTGGAGCAGATAGCAAAGATTGGCTATCAGGAAGGACCCGCACAGATTTCCCGTGACGACACCCGCCGCAGAATTGTAGTCGGGGTGAATGTACGGGATCGTGATGTGGAGTCGCTGGTGAATGAAATACGCACGGAGCTGGAAGCCAATCTTGCGCTCCCGCCCGGCTATTACATTACTTATGGCGGCGCTTTTGAAAACCTGCAGCGGGCCAAAGACCGGCTTTCGATTGCGGTGCCCATTGCGCTTGGTCTCATTTTCGTGCTGCTGTATTTCACCTTTAGCTCGGTCAAGGAAACCCTGATGGTATTTACTGCTATTCCGCTGGCAGCTATTGGCGGTGTATTTGCGTTGTGGATTCGTGGCATTCCGTTCAGTATTTCTGCAGGCGTCGGTTTCATTGCCCTGTTCGGGATCGCAGTGCTCAATGGAATTATACTCATCAGCTTTTTTAAACAACTCAAGGAGGATGGCGTGACAGATATTGATCAACGAATTCTGCAAGGAACACGGCAACGATTGCGGCCTGTACTTTTGACCGCAATCACAGATGCGCTCGGCTTTCTGCCTATGGCGTTATCAACCTCAGCCGGAGCGGAAGTCCAGCGCCCGCTGGCTACGGTAGTCATTGGAGGACTTATATCGGCTACCCTGCTGACTTTAGTGGTACTTCCGGTTTTATATCGCATCTTTGATGAGAAGACCACCTGGAGTTTCAGGTCTCCCAAAATAGCCGCACCCGTAATTTTGTGTATCGGTTTGATGATTGGAGCCAATACGAATGCATTTGCACAATCGGATTCACAACTCACGCTGGATGAAGCCATTGAATCGGCGCTGCAAAACAATCTGAACATTCAGGCGGCCTCTGAGCGGGTGCAAAGTCAGCGAGCCCTCAGTCGCTCCCGGATTGATATCGGTGATACCGAATTCTTCTACTCCCGAAGCGAATTTGATCCGGATCAAAATATTGGGGTGGAATCCTTTGGCATCAGCCAGGAACTTCCGTTTCCCACCGAGTTTATCAATCAGCGCAAGGTGGGTAATGCCGAGGTTGACCTGCAAAAAGCCGGACTGAACCTGACCAAAGCTGAGCTCATTAAAAGAGTTCGAAAGGCCTATTACCAAGTTGCCTTCGGGCATCAACAAGTCCAAATACTGAATGAGCTGAGTGACATTTATCAGCAATTCATTGAGGCTGCACAGCTCAGATACGAAACCGGGGAAGCCGGAAAACTGGAACTGACCGGTGCACGGTCCCGCTTCCAGAATATAGAGGCCGAACGGATGAAGGCCGAATCGAATCTGGGACAGTATTACTCAGAACTTCGCAGATGGACCTATGCCGCTGATTCGATTCAGGTGGAAGAAGCCTCACTGGAACAGCTTGCTCAGGAATTCCTTAACGGCATGAATGGAAGTAGTCCAAGTGCAAATCCCGGACTTAGTTACCTGCAAGAGCAATCAGAAGTAGCAGAAGCCGAACTGGGCCTTCAGCGCTCGCAGTGGCTTCCCGACCTCAACCTGCAATATAAAAAGCAGGAAGTGGCCGGAACCGATGGATTCTATGGCTTCCATGTTGGATTGAAAATCCCATTGTGGTTTACCGCGCAGCATCAGCGGTCGAAAGCGGCAAGGCTGGAATCAAAGGCCCTGTCGATGGAGGTTCAGGATTACCGGTTTGAGCTGCAATCCCGCACCGATCAGCTTCGGTCTGAATTAAATCAGCTTAAAGTCCAGGTAGAATTCTACCAAAACCAGCAGAATGACTTAGCCGAAGAGCTGATGAAGACGGCACAAAAAAGTTTCGAAGGTGGCGAGATCAACTATGTAACGTATGTGAACTATCTGGATGAGGCCTCCGAGATCAAACAAAATTACCAACAGGTACTGCTTGAATACCTGCACCAAGTTGCCGAATGGCAATACCTGAACGGACAATAAAAACGAATTTCAAATATCTAAAAAACACCCTCATGAAATCATTCAACTATATTACCCTTGTATTTAGCCTCTTTGGACTGTTGTTTCTAACGGCCTGTGGCGGAGAAGATCATGCCCACCAAGAAGATCATGCTGAAGAGGAAGAGCACTCCGAGAACACTCTTTCGGTTGAACTCAGCGAGCAGCAAATGGAAGCCGTAGGCATTGAGATCGGCGGGTTTTCGTATCTGCCACTTAAGAACACGGTAAAAGCCAACGGGATGCTCGAGCTTCCCCCGCAGAAAAAAGGAACCATCAGTGCGCTGGTAGCCGGACAGGTTTCGAATATCAATGTGATCGAAGGAGATCGCGTAGAGGCCGGGGATGTGCTTGCCATCATTGAAGATCCGGGCATTATCACCATGCAACAAGAATTCATCGAAGCCAGCGAACAACGTGATTACCTGAAGCAGGATTACGAGCGCAAGAAAAGGCTGCTGGATGAAGGCGTAGGTTCTCAGCGGGAATTCCAGGAAAGCGCCTCACGCTACCGCTCAAATGAAGCCCGGATTTCAGGCTTACGATCCAAGCTCGAACTGCTTGGACTGAATCCTCAAAAGGTTCTGGAAGGAGACATCAGCTCTTCCGTGCCTGTTCGTTCTCCGCTGGATGGGTTTGTTCGTGTAGTAGAAGTCAATACAGGAAGCTACATCACGCCCGGAAAGCATATGTTTGAGGTAGTGGACAATAGCGAGCTGCATATCGATCTGATGGTTTATGAAAAAGATCTGCACCGGGTAAAGGAAGGCCAGAAGCTTTATTTCAGGTATGCCAATCAGCCCACTTCTGATTTATATGAAGGTGAGATCTTTGCAGTTGGAAAAGCGTTTGAACAAAACCCCAAAGCCGTGCGCGTGCACGCTCATCTGATGGAAAAACAATCCAACCTGCTTCCGGGCATGTACGTGGAAGCGATGATCGTAACCGACAATGAAACGGTTCTTTCGCTACCAGAACAAGCAGTTGTTTCTGATGGAGGCCAGTCTTATATCTTTGTTGTTGAAGAAGAGTACACTGATGTTGAGCAGGCATCTGACTCCGGGGAGCAGGAACATCATGGAACCCATTTAAAAGCCGTACCCGTAATAACCGGAACGATTGAAGAAGGTTATGTTGAAATTCGTCTGCTTGAAGAAGTAACTGAAGAAAGTCAGGTAGTTACCAAAGGTGCTTTCTTTGTGTTATCGGAAATGCGTAAAGGTGAAGGTGGGCATGGCCATTGATGTTTATTAGAAAGGCAGTCCTTCACAGGTTTAAATGATTTAATAATTTCCGGCAAACAAAACTTTCATTTCCCTTCTGTTTACCCACTTAAAGGAAAACTAAAATCTACGCCCAATAATCAATAAAGTGTATTTAAACGCAACGGAGTGAAGAATATTCATTTCTTCCGGGCGTACTTTAAAGCCCTGTAAGTCATTGATTTACAGGGCTTTAATTTTATAGGGGTATAGTATGGGTATAACAATTATAAATATTTACTTTCCATATAATGTTTTATACTCTTCTATAGTTACTAGTACTAATATTTGATACTACAATCATAATGCTATAACATCGTTATAAAACTATCAGAATGAGTTTTGAAATTAAAAAGATTGAAAGTTCCTTTGTAATATTGGCACTTCAACATAATCCAACTATTTTATTGAGTGGTTTTCTTAAAGATTCAGGAATTATTGATTCTGATGAAGAGATAAATTTTGATAATTCTTTTGTGACACCAGCTGGAGGGGAGATATATTTAATCGATAAAACATTTATAAATATTACCCCTAATAAACTTGTTATAAAAAGCCCTGTAGATAACAGTCCTTTTGAAAAGGGAGCGAAATACTGCAAACATCAAACATTTGTCAGTTATAAAGCTATTGGTATAAATTTTAAGTTTGAATTGAAGAATAATTCAATTGACAAACTTATAAACTTTGATGACGACATTTTTGAACCTGAGCATGTAAAAGTTCGGTTTAGCCATAAAAAAGGTAAATGTTATATTACTTTAAAGAACTTTAAGGATAGAGATTCTGTATTTGCAGATTTTAATTTTGACTATAAAACGCAAGAGCTTGTAAAGCTCGGTAATATAGATTTCGATATTGTAGAAGAGAGTAAAAAAAATCTCAATCTAGCAGAAAAAAAACTCCATGAAATATTTGCGTAGTTATATTAATTATGATAATGAGATTAGTTTTAATAGTTCATCACTTGATCGAACTAATAAAAAATGGTTAGATAGATCAAATAGTTTGTACTATAATATTTATGATAGGATTGAAAAGAATTTGAATTTTCAAACTCCTTCTAATAGGAATTATTTAGTCACGCATATATTAAGAGATTCGATTGAAGGTAATTTTTCCAAGATAAGTGCCAGTTTTAAGGCTGAGATAGAAAAAAGTGCTGATCTAATAGCAGATAAAAAAGAAGTATTTAATAAAGTTACGGAATTCTTGGAGTCAGCTTTATTACCTCTAAATACGCAAAATGAGATTGTAACTATTACACCTGACGGAACAATTTATTGCAAACTTCTGCTAGATGAGACTTATTTAGTAAGATTTGAAGTTTTTATTGATGAGGTGGACAGTTTCAGTTTAGAAGATATAGATGTTGCCATAACTATAAAAGAAGGCTCAGAACAAATATTTGGGACTCTTTGCAGTCTTAAGAAATTATCTACAATTTTATTTGAGCAAACAGATCGCCTAAAGATTACTACGCCGGATATTTCTGAAGACGATGATATCAATAGAGAATTTGTACCTTCCTTTACTGATTTGGAATTAGATACTTCTGCCTAATCATAATTATAAATGAGCAAAGATTATCCAGAGAGATTACTTCCCCAAAAAAAATCTGCTCAGTACACTGAAGAAGTTATAAGAGAAAGGAAATTATTAAGATGGCATGATCCAAAGTGTACTAAGAAACCCGGATCTATATTTAATAAAGATGGGACAATAAATGGAGGGCAAGATATATTACAAACGTTTTCCAGGGCTCTCATGTAATTTAACTCCGCCATCTAACTGTGATGACTGTAAGTTTGTTTGCTTAGATCAAGAGTTAAATGAACCCTATGAAATTGGAACTGAGCCTCCAAGTATTAATGAAATCAAATATAAATACGATGATCATAAAGAAGTAATAAAACTCAATACGATTGAATTCATCGATGCTGCGCTTCCATATGAATATGACGGTAAAACTAAGACAGGATATTTAAGGGTAGTACACAAACCAACAAAATGTAATTTCACACATTGTGAATTTAAATTAGATTTAGAACACATGACTCCTAATGAAATTGTGGAGTTCAAAGATCGAAAGGGTTGGAGAAAGCTACTAATAATCAAGTTAAGAGAGATTATAGAAGAGAATTCATCAAAGTGTTGATTAACACAGCGAAATATGGGACTATAAACAAGCCCATAGTCCCATTTTTAAAGCAGTATACGAATTTATAAGCATTAGTTGTTCTTCATCTGATATGCTAATATTGGCTTAAAACTATTTGTTTTTTAATGCACAAAAGGGAGTGCAGACATCTACACTCCCTTTTTATCTTGACGGTTCTATTTTATTGAAGGTCGTTTAATGCACCTTTTGAAGCCATTTCAAAGCATTTACAAAGAATTGCCAGTGTCCAAATACTGTAAGGTTCATTGGAGCGGTAGCCATTTTTTTCATTCTTGGACTGTTCTTGACATATTTTTTAACGAGTCTTTTAAATTCGATAAGCTGTTTTCCCGTTAAGGTGACATTATTTTGAATCACTTCTCCCCAGTTTCGAGTACAACCCCAAAACCTTCCTTGGTTCTCAGGAGTTTCTTCCTCTTTTTTGGTGATTTATTTAGAAAGGTAATAACCGGCTTTTCTTAAGCTGTCAATTTTATCACATCCAACACCTCGATCTTTGTGGTTATCCAATTTTTCATCCCAATATCGTTGAGCCACTTCATACCAGTTTTTCCCCATCCAATTCCTTAGGTACTAAATATTAAATGACTTGGTCAGATACAAGATGATATGATAATGAGGAGCTCCTCTTTTTTGAAATTCTAACTTCCAAAGAAGTTCTAAACCTTCTCCAAATTTTCTCTGAATACGCTTAATAAATACATCTAAATCTGTTTTATGAGTTACACCATCAGAAGGAAAGCGTTTAGGGTAAGTTAATGTAACATGATAAAATTGATCTTTTCTATCGGGATTAAGCTGATTGATTCGTTTCAGCATTCGACTTCTTGATTTTTGTGAAAACCCCTGTATATCTCCTTTTTTCCGAATGGATGTTTGTTGTTCTTGTTTTTCTCGCTGTTCGGCTTTGCGATCTAAATACTCATCATACCCGAAAGGAATTTTATCAAACCGTTGGCCGTACTCGAGTACATGTTCTTTAAAATGGTAGTCATAAATTCTCCATGAATGTTCCCGAGCTTGTTTATACTCTTCTTGTAAACCGTACAATTATGTTCATTGAGTTTCACTTGACGGTCATCTTTCCCACCCATAAATATTAATTGGTCCCGAATAGCTTCAAGCATAGGTTTGGCGGGGCCAGAGTGTAGCTGTACCAAATCAATATCTTCAGAATATCTTGCTTGTGGATGCAGGTAGAGTTTATGCAATGCCGTTCCGCCTCGATATGCGAGGTTTTCCTTCAAAAAATCATTGGAAAATATCTCTACAACGGCTCTGGAAATAACCAAATCCTGTTCAACCTGTGAAGATTCACTCCAGGGGGCTACGGACCTCCATGCATCTATATATGCTTTAGGGATCATAGTTCGTCAACCTCTACATTCATATTCGGTATTATTTTCCAACGGTTTGGTGCTTTTTGATTTTTGCTTTCTGTCTTGGGGTTTAGCTGAGCTGGGTAGTAGTTCCGGCTGTCTAATACACTATGTATGGCATCAGCCAGTGTGCTTTCCTGAAGAACCTCATCAAACAAATAACCCACGCGCTGAAGGGTTGTGGTTTGAGAGAAATCCTCTGCGGTTTTTGCCAGTTTGTCTGATTTCAACTCAATGACTAATTCGGCCAAAACCGTAGTGGCCCGGTTTATGCCCCCGATACGGTCTGAATAAAAAACCAAATCAAGAGCCGTTAATGCCGGGCTTGAAATATTGATGTATCCCGCATCCGTTTTTTGTTGAGTTACAAAATCAGCATTCCAACCTTTTTTCAGGCAAAAGACAATAGAATGTTGCTTGTTTTTAATCGGTCTCAAATATGGAGGCTCGGAAACAACAAATTGGGTTTGCGGCTGCTGATGAGCGGCACCGTGATACATAGCTGCGGTTAGGAGGCCTACATAATAATCGCGTTTCAGGAATTTCATCAGGTCATCAATGAAGTAACCTAACGGAAGGGTCTGGCGGGATGCGTACTCCGGAGGGATGATTAGATAGAAATTCTGACGTAGCCTTGAAATTCGTTTTTTATCGGATAAACGCTGAATCACTTTTTGATAGGCTTCATCAGATAAATTAAACTCTGAAATTACTTCATTACCCGTAAACGTATATCGTCCTTTGCCACGAAGCTGGTCCAAGTAGCGGTTAAGATATTCGTATGTATTCCCTTTGTTCATTTTAGTTTTAAACTGCATTATAGGACGGAATTCATCCAGTTATGCAGTTAAGAACTAAAAAAGATGTGTTAAAAACAAACAAAAAGTGAAGAAGTTTGTGTTTTTAAAAGCGGCCAACATACGGCAAACATTTTCACTTCGTTGCGTTCTATTGCCAATTTATAGCTTACCCGATATTGGCTGGAGTGCCCCCGAAATTCAATCACCATTGTTACATCATTGATAACGAAGTCAGTTCTTCGAGATCATTTTTTTCGAATGGGACTTTGAAAGAGAAGAGTATTACGACTTATCCGTACTGTATACGTTTGCCGGTGAGATCTATAAAAGAGAAACGGTGGTACTTATCCTATTTTACCTATTATTTTTTTACTATTGATGGGATTAGAAAACTTTGGAATTATTGATTCCATACCTTCATTCCCGGCACGATACATTTAAAACAACTCAATGAATCTGCTTTAATATACTACGCAACTGCGCTTAATACTTGAACACAGTTCTGTAAATAAAAAACATGCTATATACCATCGTTTTTTTCATTATTGCCATTGCTTCTTTTGTATTTGCAATGCTGGGGTTAGGCGGTGGCATGGTATATGTGCCGGTACTTAATTGGGCAGGTTTTGACATGGTTAAAGTAGCCATCCCTCTGGGTTTGTTACTGAACGGGTTGAATACAGCCCTGGTGCTGATTCCTTTTGCCCGTAAAAAAATGGTAGACTGGAAAGGCGGAGCCGTGATGGCCGTTACCGCTCTTATTGCAGCGCCATTGGGGGCAATGACCAGCGAATACGTACCCGTTCAGACCCTGAAAATTTTGTTTGCGGCAATGGTTCTTGCTGCTGCTTTACGGACACTGTGGGCTTCAAGATTACCTGAGCCTCAAAAAATGATGTCTTTAAAGAAACGAAGTATTATTGGTTTTTTCGTGGGGTCATTTGCCGGCTTTACGGGCGGAATGTTAGGTCTTGGCGGCGGTTTTATCGTGGCGCCAATTCTGATGATGATGGGCTATAAAACCAAGGAAGCCGCAGCCACCACAGCCATGGTAGTCACATTTTCCTCGGCATCGGGCTATTTGGGCCACACGGCACAAGGGGAAATGAACTGGGAGCTGACTGTAATTGTGGTTATTGCCGTTATTATAGGATCGCAACTGGGAGGGCGGTATATGACCCAAAAAGCTAAGTCAAAACATGTGAAAGTAGCTTATGCGGTTGTATTGCTGCTGATTGCTTTCAAAATGATACACGAAGTAATTACATAATAGTAACTTTAATTCTGCAACCTGTTAGAGGCAAAATAGTTTTTAAATATTATGAAATAGACTTCATGATCTATTTTTCTAATAGTCGGGAAGAATCGGTTTTTTAGCAGGTTAAAAAGTATCTTATCAAAAAAAAATACTTGTATAGATATGAAGCCTACGACAGAAGTCTTGGAATCAATTATTGAGAAAGCTAATAACGAGCTTAATAGGGATTATGTAGGCCTGTCGATGTCCAGTTTTTCTGCCGGCCTGGATATTGGTTTCGGACCGTTACTGATGGGGGTGTTCCTGACTCTGTCGGCAAGTGGTTTCGGAGAATTGACTACGGAAATTCTACTTGCAACCGCTTATTCTGTCGGTTTCATCTTAGTTATCCTGGGTCGTTCCGAGCTTTTTACTGAGCATACGACTCTTGCAGTTATGCCGGTAATTGATGGTCAGGCGTCTGTTAAACAGCTATTAAAGCTCTGGGGTATTGTCTACGTCGGCAATATTGTTGGAGGTTTAGCTTTCACGGGCTTGGCTGTACTTTTGATGCCGGGACTGGGAGTGGTAGCACCTGAAGCGTTTGAAACGATTGGATTGAAACTTGTAACCAATCCTCTTCACTGGCTTTTGATTGCAGGGATATTTGCCGGATGGTTAATGGGGTTGCTGGCATGGCTTGTTACGGCGGCACAGGAAACAATTAGCCGGATCTTTATCATCTGGATTATTACCGCAACAATCGGAATACTGCATCTGCCGCACTCGATCGCGGGTAACGTCGAAGTACTATTTGGGCTGTTTACCTCTACTGAGATTGGGTTTATGGACTACTTTTTGTTCTTAGTAATGGCAACGATAGGTAACATTCTGGGTGGAGCAATATTTGTTGGTCTTCTTAAGTACGGCCATGTAACCCGAGGCGCAAAATAGATTGTAGTTTATATCTTGCCCATCTGTTTCAATTTGATCACTGATTTTATGCTCGTATCCCTGCCGTTATTTTAGAATCATAACCGGGAGGGCGGTATATGACCCAAAAAGCTAAATCAAAACAGTTGAAAGTAGCTCATGCGGTTGTGTTACTGCTGAGAACCTATTCCCCCGATTGAACTGCGATTTATGATCTTTACTACTTATTGTCTAATTCTTTAATAAACTCACGGGCCCGGTCACCTCTTAAATATTCAGCCAGCCCAAGCAGTCCTTCATTTAAATATTTTGCATCAAAACCTTTGCTTTTCAGATACATCATCGCAATGATAGCCCGGTCTTTATGCGGACATGCCGCCACGATGGTTTTACTTTTGTCTAATTCATCAATACGATCGGGAATTTCCGGCAATGGCATCGCTACGGCATAAGGCATCGCCCACGATTGTTGCTCCTCTTCAAACCGAATGTCAAGAAGAATGGCGTCGCCGGATATAAGTAAGTTCACAATGTCTTCACTGCTTACCTTCATCTCTTTTCTGGCCTCATAATCAAAAGAGGTAATGTAGTTGTCAAGTGTGGATTGAGCTGAAACGGAACCTGATGATATGCCCATAATAATGATGACTATAGTAAAATTGAGGATTAGCTTTGTAAGTTTTTTCATAGTAGAGAATATTCTAAACTTTAAAATATAGTTTGAAACAACTGGCAGTTAATTCCAACAGATTTTCAAAAAAAAATAGAAAAATAAAACCACACACACTGTATTACGTGTCCGTGGTTTTTAGCTTATTA